>NZ_QRMJ01000002.1:136280-348348 GCF_003473245.1 Collinsella sp. AM09-41 | reverse complement strand
GCACTTAATGTGCTTTCCGTCTTGCGCAGGACTGTAGAGCAGCAAACTTAACCCCCGCCCCCAGCACCGGAGACCCTCCCGGAGGGACCGAAAAATTTTTTCAAAAAAGTTGTTGCGCGCCGGACAGACTTCTGTGTATACTAATCCCCGCAGCGCACGCGAGCGGAAACAAACGCGAACGCCTGCCTGGGGAGTTAGCTCAGTTTGGTTAGAGCGCCGGCCTGTCACGTCGGAGGTCGCGGGTTCGAGCCCCGTACTTCCCGCCAACGCAATTAAAGCCACGTCTTCGGACGTGGCTTTTTGCGTTTGATGCACTTTGTTTCGATAGAACGATCGCCCTGGTGCATCTTCGCCCAGAATCCCCGCGCCTTCGGGAACGCAAGTAAAATCTAATAAGTATATCTGTCTGAACAACAGCTTTGTTGCGCAACACCTGTTCAACGAGACAGGGGGTTAGGTTATACTAAATTCCACTGTGCGCCGCATCTGATGCATTTCGCTCCAAGCGCGGCACTCAGTGGATATCCGATTTACCATTTGGATGTCCTGCGGTCATTTAGCGTCTCGACACAAGCTCGGCCCCGGAGCTCGTTCGAGCTGTTCGTATTCCTTGAAAGGGGAAAAATGGACATATCGAGGAAGACTGATTACGCCCTTCGTATGTTGGCGATGCTTGCCGAGGATCCGGAGCGTTTGCTTTCTGTTCGCACCGCTGCCGAAGAGGTCAATGTTCCGTATTCGTTTGCCCGCTCGATTCAGCACGGTTTGGTCCAGGCCGGTATTGTGGAGAGCCTGCGTGGCGTCCACGGTGGCATGCGTCTCAAGGTCAGTCCGGACGACGTCACTATCCGCCAGGTCGTCGAGGCCGTTCAAGGCCCTATGGTTATGAATGATTGCACCGCGCCCGATGGTGACTGTGCGCGCATGGGCACGTGCTGCTATCATCCCCTGTGGGCCGGAGCTCAAGCATTGATGCGCGACTACCTCGATTCCGTTTCGCTCGGCGACATCGTCGCTCACCGCCAGTTCCCGGCCGTCGATCCCAAGTTCGCCGACCGCGAAGCGTTTCCCGAGTACGCCACCTGTGCGTATACATGCCGGGAGGAATAGCGCCGCATAAGGAGCATAGATATGATTCAGGACCCCTTTCGTTCGATGATTCGTTCGGAAGGGGTCCTGCGTTATCGCGACCTTCCGTGGCGCCGCACGCGCGATCCGTACATCATTTGGCTTTCCGAGGTCATGTTGCAGCAAACACAGGTGCCACGCGTGGAGACGCGTATGCCGGCGTGGCTCGATCGCTTTCCGACCGTGCAGGCGCTTGCCCAAGCCGCGCCTTCCGATGTTTTGGACGCTTGGCAGGGCATGGGCTACAACCGACGCGCTCTGGCGCTCCACAAGGCCGCTCAGCGCGTTGTGGAGGACTGGGACGGTGAGTTTCCGCGTGAGACGCGTGACCTGGTCGCTCTGCCTGGTATTGGCCCGGCAACGGCGCAAGGTATCCGGTCGTTTGCGTTTGACCTTCCAGGCGTGTATCTGGAGACCAACGTGCGCACGGTCTTTCTGCATCACTTCTTTCCCGATGTACCGGCTGTTCCCGACCGCGAGCTGGTGCCGCTGATTCAGGCGGCCTGTCCGGCGGTCCCCGGTGCGGCGACCGACGAGATCGCTCCCTTTGCCGTGCCGCTCGATGATGCCGACACGCCGCGCGCGTGGTATTACGCGTTGCTGGATTACGGCGCATATCTAAAAAAGACGTTGCCCAATCCGTCCAGGCGCTCGGCGGGCTATAGCCGTCAATCAAAGTTTGAGGGCTCACGTCGCCAAAAGCGCGCGCATATCGTGCGCATGTTGCTGGCAGCGCGCGATGGCCAACCGGCGGGGATTACGCTTGCTGATGCCGTGGTGGGCGTTAACGATATGGAAGCGGCGGCTGGGCGCGGGCCGGTCGAGCGCGAGCTTGTCGCGGGCATTCTGGCCGACCTGGAGCGTGAGGGCTTTTGCCGAGCCGAGGACGATCGTTGGTTGAGTGTGTAGCCCGCTCAAATCTGAAGAACGGGATTGTAAGGTTTAAATTCTCGGCTTGAGGGGCATCCTAAAGACGAGGCCGCTCGGAGCCTACGGGCGGCATGCGTTGAAGGGAAGTACACCTATGGATTTTGAGAACTCCCAAACCAAGAAGAACCTTGAGACCGCTTTTGCCGGTGAGTCCCAGGCACACACCAAGTATCGCTACTATGCCTCCAAGGCCAAGAAGGACGGCTACGTTCAGATCTCGAACATCTTTGCCGAGACGGCTGGCAACGAGTCCGAGCACGCCAAACTGTGGTTTAAGTATCTGCACGATGGCGCCGTCCCCGATACCCTGGACAATCTGCGCGATGCCGCCGCGGGTGAGAACTACGAGTGGACCACGATGTACGACGAGTTTGCCAAGACCGCCGAGGAAGAGGGCTTTGCCGAGATTGCCGCAAAGTTCCGTGGTGTCGCCGCCGTCGAGAAGGCCCACGAGGAGCGCTACAACAAGCTCGTCGAGCGCATCGAGTCGGGCGAGGTGTTTGAGCGTGAGGGCGTAAAGGTGTGGAAGTGCCTGAACTGCGGGCACCTGCACGTTGGTGCCGAGGCGCCCGAGGTGTGCCCGGTGTGCAACCACCCGAAGGCGTACTTTGAGGAGCAGGTGGTGAACTACTAGCGCGTGGCGCTGGCTGTTGCGGAGCGCAGGGCGGGGGAAACACCTTTCCCTCTCGCTCACGGCTCCGCAGGGTCGCGCGAGGCAAAGGTGTTTCCCCCGCCCTGCGCTCCGGCTTCGGGTCGTCGCGTGCTCGTTACTGAAAAGCTGATATTAAAGATTGTGTGCCGCCCCTTTTTGGGGCGGCACGTTTTGTGTGGGGTCTCGGTCTCCACAATTTTCGTCAAGCTTTTGGTTAGATTTTGGTTAGTTGGCGGGTTGGCGGAAGGGCAAAAGACCATTCGATAAAAAAGCTCAGAGAAAGTGCTGGTAGGGGAGTTGTTGAGGTTTTCGACAGCTTTTGTCAACAAGAAACTTTGCGGCTATTGCTACGGATTGCGTTGTCGCGGTCATGGCGGTGCGGGATGCTGGGCGTAAGCGTCGAATGCTCCGATTTTGGAGGCCAGCATGGATTTGTTTCTTGAGACTCCGCAGCAACAAGCTGAGCGCATGCTGCGTCAGCAGCAACGACTCATGGAGATGCAAATGCAAGGGGCGGCAGTCCAGCCCTTTGCGCAAAATGTCGTGCCCGCTGCTGTACCTGCAGCTGTGCCCGGGTGTGAATCGGCACCAGAGGCCTATTCCGTACAGCAAGATTCATATGCGCAGGAGCTCGCGTTCGACAAGCGTCGTGCGCGTCGTCGCCGCGTGGGCCAGCGCCTGCGCACCTTGGCGATGATCGTGCTCATCCCGCTGGGGCTTGCGGCCATCTTTCTGGCGTCGTATGCCCTCACGTGCATCCTCAACGGCGCATCGCCCAACGAGGTGCTCCAGCATCTAGCGGCCCTAGGCCAGCGCTTAGGTGACGTCATAACAACCATCCGCGCCGGCTGGGAGAGTTAGCGTTTGTCACATTAGGACTTCTAGGGTGTAGGGATTCTCGCCACGAGTAGGATTCTTGCATCCTGTGGGTCCTGTCGTGCGACTGAATAGTATTATTGAAGATGAATAATAATAGGATTTGCTATGTATAAGCAGGATTTAGAGCAGACTCTTTTGGATATTGACGAAGAGGCGGAGCTGGAAATAGGTCCAAGAGACGATAGGCCGAGCGTTGTATTGGTGGGAGGAAGCGCCTTCATGCTAAACGATGTGACGAATCGGTCGGTTACACATGACATTGATGTGTTTGAGGCAGACAGGTGCCTCCGCGAGATCATAGCTCGATACCCCGAGGTGAATGGCATGGTAGTGGCATATTGCAACCAGATGCCATTCAATTACGAAGAT
The DNA here is from genome assembly GCF_003473245.1 of Collinsella sp. AM09-41. Lineage (NCBI taxonomy): Bacteria > Bacillati > Actinomycetota > Coriobacteriia > Coriobacteriales > Coriobacteriaceae > Collinsella > Collinsella sp. AM09-41. Next base: position 344,390 of record NZ_QRMJ01000002.1, on the reverse strand, counting down.
CGACTGATCCCATTGGAGATCGGGGCGCATTTTATCAGGTACTTTACGCCATCTTTGGAGGATCTGGCGGTGATGAAGCTTTATGCCTATCGTCCGAACGACATCGTCGACCTCCATAGTCGAACATTTATCGACCGACTTGATTGGGATCTGCTCGAGCGGCTTATATTCGATGAAGGAGAGGCGTTGGCCTCGTCGCCTTCAGAGCGGAGTTATCAAGAGATGGTCTGTGCATACAGGCAATACAAAAAGGAGGTGCTCGGTTGAATCTGACTTTTGAGGGATTTTTGAAAGGCTATTGCCGAGAGCTGTCCGGACAGCAGTCGCTGAGTTTTAGGAAGCTTGTAAAGCAGGCAACAACGGTTGAGCCGCGTGTGGCGGAGCCTCTGTTTTTGCTCGCTTTGGCGCAGGGTAAGGCCGAATACGTTCTGGGTTTATCCGAGGGCTCGTGGATGGAAGAGGGCTATCGAGGTGTTTTGTCTCTGTATGGCCAAGCGAGTAGCCTGGCATCTCTATGCTCCGAGGATAAGCTCCCCAATCGTTACGCCAACGTTTGGCGTGCGTATAGAGGGGTGAAAGAAAAGCCAGCGGCCGACAGAAGGGTGAACGCCCTGATGAGAAAGAGAACACTTAAAGCATTGGAGGAATCGGGTGTAACGCGCTACGGTCTCTGCCGCGATTTGAATCTGAATAAGGGAAACGTGTACGCATACTTAGCCGGTGATGACTCGAAGGTGAGCAGGAAGACAGCGCGTCGCATTATGGAATATGCGGAGGAGAGAAGCACCCAAGAAGGGGCCGGGCGCCCGGTGCGTGTGGCGGGGTAAGATTGATCGCGGTTTTGATTGATAATCGATTGGGTTTGTTGGGCGGAGTCTATGTCTGCTATTGATATTGCGCTTGTTGTGATTGCCTTGGTGGCGGTGGGAGTTGCTGCGGTCTGCGCCCTGCAGCTTAAGGGCCTTCGTGCCGAGTTGCGAGAGCGTGGCGGCAACGAAGCGGAAACGCTCGCGGCACTCGAGCAGGCCAACAGCGCGCTCGATGCCCTCAACGTCGCGCTGACAGAAACCCGCCGCACGGCAAACGCCATCGCGCAGCAGCAGACGACCGATGCGGCCGTGGAGCAGCAACGCTACCTGACCATCGCGCGAGAGTTCTCGCAGGCCGGCGACCGTATGGATGACCTGCGCCGCGAGACGGCCCAACAGCTCGGCGCCAACCGCGAGGGCATCGAGCATCGCCTGGACAAGGTGCGCGAGACGGTCGATGCCCAGCTGGGCGCCATCCGCAAAGACAACAACGTGCAGCTCGATCAGATGCGTGCGACGGTGGACGAGAAGCTCTCTCGCACGCTCAACGACCGACTGTCGGCATCGTTTAAGCAGGTGAGCGACCAGCTCGAGGCCGTGTACAAGGGTCTGGGCGATATGCAATCTATCGCCACCGGCGTGGGCGACCTTAAGCGCGTGCTGGGCAACGTCAAGGCGCGTGGCATTTTGGGCGAGGTGCAGCTGGGTGCAATCCTGGCGGACATCCTCACACCCGACCAGTATCTGGAAAACGTCGCCACCAAGCCCGGCGCCTCGGAGCGCGTTGAGTTTGCCGTCAAGCTGCCGGTGGACGAGGGCGATCCCGTGCTGCTGCCGATCGACTCCAAGTTTCCGGGCGACGCGTACGAGCACCTGCTCGACGCGCAGGAGTCGGGCGATGCGGAGGCCGTGGCGGCTGCGCGCAAGACGCTCGACACCATGGTCAAGCGCGAGGCTAAAGACATCTGCGAAAAGTACCTGAGTGTGCCGACAACGACCAACTTTGGCATCATGTTCGTGCCGTTTGAGGGACTGTACGCCGAGGTCGTCAGCCGCCCCGGGCTTATCGAGACCCTGGGCCGCGACTATCACGTCAACGTAGCCGGTCCCAGCACCATGGCCGCCATTCTCAACAGCCTGCAGATGAGCTACCAGACGTTTAGGCTGCAAAAACGTACCGACGACGTACTGCGCGTGCTCTCCGCCGTCAAGGCTGAGCTGCCGCGCTATCAGGCGGCGCTGCGCCGCGCCCAGCAGCAGATCGAGACCGCGGGCAAAACGGTCGAGGGCATCATCACCACGCGCACCAACGTCATGGAGCGCAAGCTCAAGGACATCGACGCGCTGGAAGACGCGCGGGAGGCCGACGAGATTTTGGGCTTGGAGTCCGCGGACCTTCCCACAGACCAAGAAGACGAGGACTAATTGCAACAAGACGGTGGGGCACCGGCGCAAACGCGGGCGCCCCACCGCTTTTCGTATCGCACTTGTCTGAAGCGTGCTCCAATGTGCAACAATGGCGTTTCGCCCTGTCAGACGCGAAAGGAAGCCCATGTCTCAGAGAAGCACCAGTCCGCTCAAGCGTTCCACCGTGCGCCGCACGCTGCAGCGTTTTTGGGATGTCACGCGCACGCAGCCGCTGATTGTCTTTCTCTCGGTGCTCTCGTCGGCGGGCTACATCTTTTTGCTCACGTTTGCCAACACCTACGTGATGGCCCTCATCGTCGACCGCGTCCAGGCCGGCCCCGTGGCGGGCGATCAAGTATTCGAGGTCTTCGGCCCCTATATCCTGGCGCTTGTACTCGTTAACCTGGTGGGTCAGATCCTCTCCAAGCTACAGGACTACACCGTCTACAAGCTCGAGATTGCGGGCAACTATCACCTGGCGCGCCTGTGCTTTGACACGCTCTCCAATCAATCCATGACATTCCACACCAGCCGCTTTGGCGGATCGCTCGTGAGCCAGACGAGCCGTTTTATGAGCGGCTACACGGGTCTGGTGGACGTGACGGTGTATTCGCTCATCCCCACTATCACCTCGGTCATCTGCACCGTGGCGGCGCTCGCTCCGGTGGTGCCCACATTTACCGTGATCCTGGTGTGCATCATGGTCGTCTACATTGCGTTTGTCTGGCTTATGTACAAGCGCATCATGCCGCTTTCGGCCGCGACGTCCGCCGCGCAGAACAAGCTCTCGGGCGTGCTCTCCGACGCGGTCACGAACATCCTGGCCGTCAAGACCTGCGGGCGCGAGGACTTTGAGCACGATCTGTTCGATGCCGCCGACCGCGCCGCGCGCGATGCCGAGACGGTCTCGATGCACGCCATGATGCAGCGCAACTTTACGACCTCGGGCCTTATCGTCATCACCATGGCCGTGGTGAGTGTGTTCGTGGCGGGTGGCAATGCGTGGTTTGGCATCTCGGCCGGCTCGCTCGTCATGATCTTTACCTACACCTACAACCTCACCATGCGCCTGAACTACGTGAGTTCCATGATGCAGCGCATCAACCGCGCGCTCGGTGATGCGGCCGAGATGACGCGCGTGTTGGACGAGCCGCGTCTGGTGGCAGACGACGAGAACGCCCCCGAGCTCAAGGTGGGCGAGGGTGCGATTGATTTTGAGCACCTGAGCTTTGCATACCGTGATGCCGCGGCGGGCGAGAGCGTGTTCGACGATTTGACGCTCCATGTGGCGGCGGGTCAGCGCGTGGGCCTGGTGGGCAAATCGGGCTCGGGTAAGACGACGCTCACCAAGCTGCTGCTGCGCCTGGACGATGTTCAGGGCGGCCGCGTGCTCGTGGACGGTCAGGATGTCTCGCGCTGCACGCAGCAGAGCCTGCGCCGCCAGGTTGCCTACGTGCCGCAGGAGGCGCTGCTGTTCCACCGCTCCATTCGCGAGAATATCGCCTACGGCCGCCCTGACGCCACCGACGCGCAGATCCGCGAGGCCGCGCGCCTGGCCAATGCCCTGGAGTTTATCGACCGCTTGCCCCGTGGCTTTGACACCATGGTGGGCGAGCGCGGCGTCAAGCTCTCGGGCGGCCAGCGTCAGCGTGTGGCTATCGCCCGCGCGATTCTCACCGACGCGCCGATTCTGGTGCTCGACGAGGCGACCTCTGCCCTCGACAGCGAGTCCGAGCGCTGGTGCAGGAGGCGCTCGAAAACCTGATGCGTGGACGTACCTCCATTGTGGTGGCGCACCGCCTGTCCACCGTGGCGGCGCTCGACCGCATTGTGGTGCTGGCCGATGGTGAGATCGTCGAGGACGGCACACATACGCAGCTTGTCGAGGCGGGTGGCGAGTACGCGAGCCTGTGGAGCCGTCAGACCGGCGCATTCTTGGAGGCGTAAGCGTCTCGGACGTGGGACAATTGTGCCCATAGGTTTGTTGTGCCGTTGAGCCAAGGAGTCGTTATGCCACGCGAGACCAATGCTGCCAAACGCGAGCGCGCCGTTGAGGTGTGCGAGCGCCTCAACCGTCGCTATGGCCCGGTCGAGTGTTTTTTGGACCACGAGAATCCCTTTAGGCTGCTCATCGCGGTGCTGCTCTCAGCGCAGACGACCGACGCGCAGGTCAACAAGGTGACGCCGAAGCTGTTTTCCCAGTGGCCCACGCCCGAGGCTATGGCGGGGGCAAGCGTGGCCGATGTGGCCGATACCATCAAGTCGCTTGGCTTTTATAAGAGTAAGGCCAAGCACGCCGTGGAGGCCGCGCAGATGATCGTTGCCGATTACGGCGGCGAGGTACCGGCCGACATGAAGGAGCTCGTCAAGCTGCCGGGCGTGGGGCGCAAGACGGCGAACATCGTACTCAACGTGGGGTACGGCATCGTGGAAGGCATCGCAGTGGATACGCACGTCAACCGCATTGCGCACCGCCTGATGCTGAGTCCCAAGACGCATGCCAAGGAGCCGCTCAAGACCGAGCAGGATCTGCTCAAGATTTTGCCGCACGAGTATTGGGAGTCGGTCAACCATCAGTGGATCACCTTCGGTCGCGAGATCTGCGATGCCCGTAAACCCAAGTGCGACGAGTGTCCGCTGGCAGATTTGTGCCCCAGCGTGCGCGTAGCGGGGTAGGGCGGAATGCATCTTCGTCTGGCGTTTTTTGCAGGGCCGGGTTTGCCCTCGAGCAGGAGTCCTCTCCATGCGCTACCATGACAAACAATGATCTTTGACGTACGACCCGCCGAGCTTGCCCCGGCGGGCTTTTGGCGTTGCGATGCCGGAGGAACAGCATGCTCATTCACCGTATAGCCGCGCAGCTCTACACTGCCGAGGCCTTGCAGGCCGTCGAGGCCGGACTCGATGCCGGCGAGGACGTGACGCTGGCCGTGTCGCAGTCGGGCCGTACGCTTATGGCGGCCGCCCAGTTTGCGCGCCGTCCGCGCCCGACGGTCTACATCGTGAGCGGCGAGGATGCGGCCGATCGCGCTGCGCGCAGCCTTGCCGCCTATGTGGGGCTGGCGCGCGTGTGCCGCTTTCCCGAGCGCAAGGACTATCCGTGGCGCGAGCAGGCGCCCGACGATGCCGTGGTGGCGCAGCGCTGCGAGGCCCTGGGACGCATCGTGCGCGGCGACAACTGCATTATGGTCGCCTCGGCCCGCGCACTGCTGCGCTGCGTGCCGCCGGTCGAGAGCCGCTACTGGGAGTCCACGACCTTTGCGGTGGGCGAGGAGATCCCTTTTGACGAGGTGCCGCAGCGCCTGGTGGGCATGGGCTACACCAATGCCGGCGCCGCCGATGCACCCGGCCTGTTCCGCGTGCACGGTGACACCGTCGAGGTGTTTCCCGCACAGGAAAAGGCGCCCGTGCGCATCGAGTTTTTCGGCGACGAGATCGACCGTATCCGCCGCATGGTGAGTTCCACGGGCCAGACCATCGGCAACGAGGACAGCATCGAGATCTTCCCCTGTCGCGAGCTCGCACTCACCGACGACGCCGTCCACAACATGCATGTGGCGCTCTATCGTGCCAGCCAGGACGACAGCAAACTGGCGGCGCTGCTCGAGATGGTGGATGCGCGCATCGTCACGCCCGAGCTCGACCGCTTTTTGCCGGTGATGTACGGCCAGACCGTGAGCCCGCTGTCGCATGTGAGCGGCAAGGCGCTCGTGGTGCTGTCCGAGCCGCGCTCGCTGTTCGACGATTGCCTGCGCGCCTACGAGGATATCGAGGCACGTGCCGGCGAGGCGGGGGTCGACCGTCTGGACGGTCTGTACGTGCGTGCCCAGCAACTCGACTTTGGTGCCCAGCAGCGCCTTAACTACGTGAGCTTGATTCGTGCCGGCGGTGCGGTGACGGCAGAGCTCAAGATTGAGCAGCCGGCCATCGCGGGCTCGGACAATCGCTTTATGACGCGCATCCAGGAGGTCGTGGGCAAGCGCTATGCCTGCGTGTTTGCCATCCCCGACCGCGGTGCGCGCGAGTCGATGGAGCTCACCTTTGGCGATGAGGGTATTACTTTTGAGGAGTCGCTGACGGCCGCGCCCGAAAACGCGGGCGCTATTGGCGACCGTGTGCGCGTGGCAGCGGCAGATTCTGCCGATCGTGCTGTCCGCCAGGATGCTCATGCTGCAATTCGCGAACGCAAGGCCGACGCGCTCAACGCCCGCTCGCTCGAGGCAGGTGCCGCCCAGGCTGCCGCCGGTGCCGCCGTGCCCACCATCTCGCGCGGACGCGTGACCTTTGTCGATGCCGCCTTGCCGCAGGGCGTGGTGGTGCCCGATGCCAACCTGGCCGTGTTCTCGATTGCCGACCTCAACGCCCGCATGGATGCCAACCGCGCGCGCAGCCGCCGCAAGGTGGACATTACGCAGATCACGTTCCCGTTTAAGCCGGGCGACTACGTGGTGCACGCCACTCACGGCATCGCGCTCTTTAGCGAGATCGCGCGCCAGGAAGTGGGCGGCAAGGAGCGCGACTACTTTTTGCTGGAATACGCCGATGGCGACAAGCTCTACGTGCCGCTGGAGCAGGTCGACCGCATTACGCGTTATGTTGGCCCCGACGGTGACAAGCCACGCCTGACCAGGCTCAACACCGCCGACTGGACGCGTGCCACCAATAAGGCGCGCAAGAACGCCAAAAAGCTGGCGTTTGACCTGGTCGATCTGTATACGCGCCGCTCTTCGATTACCGGTATCGCCTGCCCACCCGATACGCCCGAGCAGATTGAGATGGAGCAGAGCTTCCCTTACGACGAGACGCGCGACCAGCTGGAGGCCATCGCTGACATTAAGGCCGACATGGAGGCGCCCAAGCCCATGGACCGCCTGCTGTGCGGCGATGTGGGCTTTGGCAAGACCGAGGTCGCCCTGCGCGCGGCGTTTAAGTGCGTGGACTCCGGCCGCCAGGTCATGGTGCTCTGCCCCACGACCATTCTGGCCCAGCAGCACTACGAGACGTTCTTTGAGCGCTTTGCCCCGTTTGGCCTTGAGGTCGAGGTGCTCAGCCGCTTCCGTACGCCGGCGCAGCAAAAGCGCGCGCTCAAGGCATTTGCCGAGGGCACGATCGACGTGCTTATCGGCACGCATCGTTTGCTTTCCGCCGATGTGAACCCCAAGAACCTGGGCCTGGTGATCATTGACGAGGAACAGCGCTTTGGTGTGCAGCACAAGGAGCAGCTCAAGAACCTGCGCGAGCAGATTGACGTGCTTACGCTTTCGGCCACGCCTATCCCGCGTACCATGCAGATGGCCACGAGCGGCGTGCGCGACATGAGCCTGATCACCACGCCGCCGACTGGGCGTCGTCCCGTGATCGTGCACGTGGGGGAGTACGACCCCGACGTGGTGAGCGCGGCGATTCGCCTGGAGGTGGGCCGCGGCGGCCAGGTGTACTACGTGTCAAACCGCGTCAAGACCATCGACGACGCCGTGGCGCGCGTGCACGAGGCCGCGCCCGAGGCGCGCGTGGGCGTGGCGCACGGCAAGATGAGCCCGCGCGAGGTCGAGGACGTGATGATCGAGTTCGCGACCAAAAAGATCGACGTGCTCATCGCCACGACCATCGTGGAGAGCGGCATCGACAACGCGACCGCCAACACGCTCATCATCGAGGACTCGCAGCGCTTGGGTCTGGCACAGCTCTACCAGCTTAAGGGCCGCGTGGGCCGCTCGGCCACGCAGGCATACGCGTACTTTATGTTCCCCGGCGAGCTGCCGCTCACCGAGGAGGCAACGGCGCGCCTGACTGCACTGTCCGAGTTCCAGGACCTGGGCAGCGGCATGCGCATCGCCATGCGCGACCTGGAGATCCGCGGCGCCGGCTCGCTCATGGGCGCCGAGCAGCACGGCAACCTGTCGAGCGTGGGCTTTGACCTGTTTACGCAGATGTTGGGCCAGGCCGTGGCCGAGGCGCGCGGCGATGACGACGCCGGCGTGGAGGCGGCGAGCGTGGGTATTAATCTGCCGGCCGATTACTTCTTGTCCGAGGAGTACCTGCCGGCGGTGGACCAGCGCGTGCTCGTGTACCGCAAGCTCGCAGCGGCTGAGGACCTGGAGAGCATCGACGAGGTGCAGGAAGAGACCGAGGCCGCGCATGGCGAGCTGCCGTTGGCGGGACTCAATCTGTTCAACCGCGCGCGTATCCGTATCCGCGGCGAGCGCTTGGGGCTCGAGAGCGTCACGCTCAGCGGCGGACGCATCACGTTTTTGGGCGTCGACGTGCCCAAGAAGGTGGCCTTTGAGCTTAAGACCCGCTACGGTGCGGTGAACTTTCCCAAGAGCCGCAAGCTGTCGGTGCCCTACAAGGCCGGCGCCGGTGCGGGCAGCGGCCTGGGCCGAGGCCTCGACGCCAACGACGGCACCGGCCCCGTGGCGGCCGCCCTCATGCTGCTGCAGCAGCTGGGCGCCAGCGATGACGACTAATGGGTCGACGCTGCAAACGCCCCATTTGGGCAATCTGACCCTCACTCGTCGGTCGCGTACTCAAGTACGCTTCCCTCCTCTTTCGGGCCACCTTGCCACAAATGGAACGTTTTCGCTTACTTATGCTCAACCTGTAAGGGTGTTTACGGGACAAAGCCATCTTCGTCTCACCCACATTGCAGGTTGACCGCCCTTCACCCGACCGAAAGGAAAGCATGTTCGGATACATCTACAAGAAAGATGTCGCCATGATCGCGGTTGTCCTGTGCCTTTGTCTGGGCGTGGGCAGTTTCTTCGATTATCAGATCTCGAGCGCGCTCTTCAATATCGGCAGCATGTACGGTCGCTTTATCGAGGCCGCTGGCGAGCTGCCGTTTGAGCTGACGGCGAGCGTCGCGGGCGTTATGCTCGTGCGTTCGGCACGCCCCGATTCCAAGACGAGCAAGTGGCTTGCCGCGCTGGGCGTTCTGGTCAACGTGGGCCTGACCGGCTACGAGATCGTTTCGTCCCTGAGGGTTGGCGGCAAACTCATCGCGGCTCAGTTGGTGCTGACGTTTGTGCTGGTCATCGTCGCCAACCTTATCGTCTATCGCCTCACGCGCGCGACCGACCCCGACGAGCTCACACGCTGGGCGTTGATGGTGCTGGCCGTGTGGGTCGCTCAGGCCATCATCCTCAACGTGGTTGTCAAGCCGCTGTGGTCGCGCCCGCGCATGCGCGTGATCGAGGTCACGCCGGGGCTCAATTTTCAGCCGTGGTGGGTGATTGGCAACCCCGACAAGTGGAGCTATATTGCGGCCGGCGTAATCAAGGACGGCTTTAAGTCGTTTGCGAGCGGACACACGGCGCACGCGGCGATCGGCCTTATGCTCGCCGGGCTTCCTGCGGCGTCCTTTAAGGAAAAGCCGTCGCGACGCCGCGCGGTCTTTTGGGTCGCTGCCGTGGTCGCGGCGCTCGTCGCCTTTGGCCGCATCGTGATCGGTGCACACTTTTTGACTGACGTGAGCTGCGGCTTTGCCCTGGTGTTGGCACTTGAGTGCCTTGCCGCACGCATTGCCTATCCGGGCGGCGTACAATAGCGGCGTTTAAATCATCGGGCCCATGCCCGGCTAGAGAGGATTGCCATGCTCGCGTTCAACAACGACTATTCCCACGGTGCTCATCCGGCAGTGCTGCAGGCGCTCGTCGATACCAACATGGAGCCGCAGCCCGGCTACGGTACCGATGCGCACACCGAGCGTGCCAAGCAGCTGATTCGCGAGGCCTGTCAGGCCCCCGATGCCGACGTGTTCTTGCTGGTGGGCGGCACGCAGGCCAACGCGACGGTGATTGACATGCTGCTCGCGCCCTACGAGGGCGTCGTTGCCGCCGAGACCGGCCATGTCGCTTGCCACGAGGCGGGCGCCATCGAGTTTGGCGGCCACAAGGTGCTCACCATCCCCGGCTACGAGGGCAAGATGCACGCCGAGGATCTCGAGAACTATATCCAGGTGTTCTACGAAAACGAGAGCTACGAGCACACGGTGTTCCCGGGCGCCGTGTACGTGAGTCTATCGACCGAGTACGGCACGCTGTACTCCAAGGCCGAGCTCGCGGCGATTCACGCGGTGTGCCAGAAGCGCGAGATTCCGCTGTTTGTGGACGGTGCTCGTCTGGCCTATGCACTGGCGGCCGATGAGTGCGACATTACCCTGCCCGAGCTGGCGCAGCTGTGCGACGTGTTCTACATCGGCGGCACCAAGTGCGGCGCGCTTTGCGGCGAGGCTGTGGTGTTCTGCGGCATGCACGCTCCGGCGCATCCCATTCCGCGTATTAAGCAGCACGGCGCGCTGTTGGCCAAGGGCCGCCTGACGGGCGTGCAGTTTGAGGCGCTCTTTACCGATGGCCTGTATTTTGAGATTGGCCGACAGGCGATTCAGACGGCCCAGGCGCTGCGTCGTGTGCTGCACGAGCGCGGCTACCAGTTCTTTTTGGAGACGCCCACAAACCAGCAGTTTGTGATTCTGCCCAACGAGGACATGGCCCGCATTCGCGAGCATGCGGCGATCGAGTACTGGGAAAAGTACGACGATACCCACACGGTGGTGCGCTTTTGCACCAGCTGGGCCACGACGCAGGAGGACATCGACGCGCTGGCGGCTGTCCTGTAGCCTGATGTAATGACGAGGGGCCGCCTTGCGCTGGGTTTGGCGCAAGGCGGCCTTTGTTTTTGAGAGAGAAGGGTTGTATGACCGAGATGTCCGAGCCGGCGATTCGCCTGGCGACGCCCGAAGACGCGCCGGCGTTGCTTGCCATCTATGAGCCGTATGTGCGCCAGACGGCGATTACCTGCGAATACGAGGTGCCGAGCGTTGAGGAGTTCGCCGGGCGCATCGAGCGTACGCTCAAGCGCTATCCGTATCTGGTGATGGAGCTGGACGGGCGTCCGGTAGGCTATGCCTATGCGAGTCCGCTCAACAGCCGCGAGGCATACGACTGGTCGGTCGAGACGTCGATTTACCTGGCACGCGACGTGCGCCACGGCGGGCTGGGCCGCAAGCTGCACGATGCGCTCAAGCAGTGCCTGATCGCGATGGGCATCACCAACATGTGCGCGCTCATCGCCGTGCCGCACGACAAGGACGACGAGTATCTAACGCACAACAGCCAGGACTTCCATGCCCATATGGGATATCGCTTGGTGGGTGCTTTCGACCGCTGTGCCCAAAAGTTCGACCGCTGGTACGACATGTGCTGGATGGAGCTGGTCCTGGCCGAGCGCACCCCCAACCAGCCCAAACCAACCTGGTTCCCCGACCTTCCTAAACCTACCATTTAGGGACAGGTTTATTTTGGCAGGTTTTTGGCTGTCTTGTGGTATCAAATCGCCGCAAGTAGCGTGGCGTTTGTACGCTATTTTGACCTGGATTGTCCCCTCGGGACGCCTTGCGGGCTAAGTGAGTAGACTTTTTTGGCGCAGGCCGAGCACAAAGCGTATCTGCCTTAGTAAAACCGCAGGTCACGGAGGTGGCTGTTTTGAATGTGCTCGGCAGCTCGCGAAAAGTCTACTCACTTAGATTTACGGTGCTGGATATTTTGGACAGGAACAGTTGAGCTTGGGCGGCGAGTGTTGCCAGGCGATGTTGGCATTTGCGCCATGCCGGCTTGAGATTTAATAAAAACCGCAGGTAAAACGTTTATTAGGTACATTTTGCCTCGTTTGGTGCGCTAGCCGATGGGCTCGGTGTATTTGGCGCGGTCGGTGCGTTGGATGCGCTTGGAGACATGGAGCGGACGGCCGTCGGTGTCGTAGACGTAGTCGGTGATCAGGATCAGCGCCTGCCCGCGCTCGACGTTGAGCAAAAATGCCTCGTTTTGCGACGCATAGCACACCTCAAAGGTCTTATGCCCCTGCGCCGGCGCGCGATGGAACTCCTGGCGCAGCGTGGCGTAGAGCGAACCGTTGATATCGCGATCGATGAGCGACCCAAAGCTTGGCGGCAAATAGGTGGTCTCCAGGCACAGTGGCGCATCGTCCAGGTAACGCAGGCGGACAAGTTTGACAAGCTTGCTGCCCACGCTAGCGTCAAAGAACTTGGCCACGCTGCCCATTGCTTTGGCAAAGCCCGAGTCCACCGTGCGCGTGGTGGGCTTCATGCCCTGGCCTTCGACCTGCTTGGTATAGCTCGAAAACACCAGGTTGTTCTCGTGGAGCGCCGGTGTGTCGGCCACAAAGGCGCCGCGCCCGCGCTCGGTTCGAATCAGGCCCTCGTCAACAAGCACCTTAAGGGCATGGCGCACGGTGCTGCGCGACAGGCCCGATTCGTCCATGAGTTCCATCTCGGACGGCAGTTTATCTCCGCGGGCGTAGGTGCCGGCGGCAATGCGGTCGCGAAGCGTTGCCGCCAGACGCTCGTATTGGGTCAAGTTCTTTTTCGACGAAGTGCTCATGCGAACAACCTGTATCTAACTTGTATGCTTACAGAACCAAGCATGTATCCAACATGACAACAAAACCGCTGGTAATGGCTTGCCGAAAACTTTACCAGCAAAATTTCTAAGACAAATATAGCATACAACTAGTCGACATAACCAAAACATGTATGTAACTTGTATGCCATCGAGAGCATCAAACGAGAAGAAAGGCTGATGCACGATGACTACTCAGGAACAGGTTAAGGACGTCGTCTCCCAGGTTTTGGCTGACAAGGCAGACAAGGGCGGCATCAAGCGCGTCGTGTGGATTGGCGCCGGTGGATCCAACGGCGGCAACTATCCTGCCCAGTACTTTATGGAGCACGAGGCCACGCAGGTCGTGAGCTCCAGCTACACCAGCAACGAGTTCGTGCACGCCACGCCTGCCTACGTCAACGAGAACACCCTGGCCGTCGTCGTGTCCATGCGCGGCACCAAGGAGACCATCGTCGCCGCCCAGGTCGCCAAGAACCACGGCGCCAGCACCATCGCCATCTATGTTGACGAGTCCGGCCTCACCGAGGTCTGCGACTACAAGATCCAGTACGACAGCCTGGCCATCGACGAGTCCTACATGGGCCGCACCAACTCCGCCGTCGTGACCATGATTGCTATGGAGCTTACGCAGCAGACCGAGGGCTATGCCGAGTACGAGGCCGCTATGGCCGCCTTCGACTTGGTCGACCCCATCTATCGCAAGGCTGTCGAGTACACCCGTCCGCTCGCTGCCAAGTGGGCCGAGCAGAACGCCGACAAGCCCTGCATCAACGTCATGGCTCAGGGTCCGCTCTTTGGTGCCGCCTACGTCTTTAGCATCTGCAACGTGCAGGAGATGCTGCAGATCGACTCCTGCACCATCAACACCTGTGACTTCTTCCACGGCCCCTTCGAGATCCTGGACAAGCGCACTTCGCTGTTCCAGCTCATCAGCGTCGGCCGCAGCCGCTGCAACGACGAGCGCGGCATCCGCTTCGTCAACCAGTACGGTGGCGAGCGCGTCTATCAGCTCGACGCCAAGGAGCTCGGCCTCAACGACATCAAGGACAGCGTGAGCGAATACTTCAACCACCTGATCTTTGCGCCGATCCTCAACAACGTGTATATGCGCGCGCTTTCTGCCGTCACTCACAAGGACTACATGACGCGCCGCTACATGTGGAAGCTGGACTACTAGTTACGCCGTTCTACCGAACGGCGTAACGGCTCGACGCTGCGCGCCCGGCATTTGGCCAATCTGCCGTTCAATTTCAAAGGCGCGACCAGAAGGTCAGCGCCTTTTCATCTCACGGCACCTTGGCTCAAATGACGGGCGCTCGCTGACGTTGCCAAAACGTCGGCGTCGTCGTGTTTGTTAAGGGGTTGGTGCATTGGGGACAGGTTACTTTGCACCAAGTTGGTGCATATGAACCTGGCCTCTTTGCACTAATGGGTTGTAGCGGAAAAGCAGATTTTCCCGTCTGCCGATTTGTGCCTTGAAAAATGTATATAACGACTATAACGTAGTGTGAAACATATTGGAAACAATACCGAGGAGGCTGCGTTGAAGAAAAGCAATCTGGGCTATGTGCTGGTGCTGATCGCCGCGCTTATGTGGGGCAGCATCGGAATCTTTGTAAACGGCATCTCGGCCATGGGCGTTACGTCCCAGAGTATGGCTGCCTTTCGCTTGTTGTCGGGTGCCGTCTTAATGGCTCCGGTCTTGGCATTCATGGGTTGCCAGGGAGGTGCTCGTGAGGGAAAGGCATCGGGTCCCCTGGCACTGTTCAAGGCAAGTCCTAAAGAGCTTGTTCCTTGTGCGCTTCTTGGCATTATCGGCCTCGCCACCGCTAACACGCTTTATTACGAGTGCATGGGCGAGGTGGGCATGTCCACGGCCTCGGTGCTGCTTTACACCTCGCCGGTGTTTGGCGTCATGCTCGGTCGCGTACTTTATCGCGAGGATGTGACTCCCAACAAGCTCGTTGCCATCGCTTTTAACATCGGTGGCTGTGTACTTGCAGTGACCGATGGCGACCTTTCCGGTTTTCATTTTTCGGTTTGGGGCGTCACGTCGGGCGTGATTGCGGGCTTTTGTGGCGCGTCGCTCGCGGTGTTTAGCCGGATAGCAACCAAGACGGTCCACCCGCTGGCTGTCACGTTTTGGGGCCTTGTTTTTGGCGGTGCGGTTATGGCGGCTATCGCGGCTCCGTGGCCAGATGTCGCCGCAGCAATGTCGCCACAGCTGCTGCTGCTGTTCCTTGGCTTTGGACTCATCCCCACAGCCGTGGCCTATGTCTTATATATGCAGGGTCTGTCCATGGGGCTCGAGACGTCGAAAGTTCCCGTCGTAATGTCATTCGAGACGGTCGTCACCGTGCTGCTGGGCATTGGTGTCTACGCCGAGCCCGCCGGTGCGATCAAGGTTCTGGGCATCGTTTTGGTGCTCGCGTCCATCGTGATCATGAACACCGACTTTTCCAAGCTGCGCAACAGTGTGTTTGTCGACCATGTCATTGAGAGCATGACCTTTAAGCCCAACGCGTGGTGGACGGAGAAATCGCAGGACATGGATCTGTTCCGCGAGCGCACGGGCATTACGCTGGAGCCCACCGTGCAGGAAAGCCCCTGGTACTTCGTGCGATAGGGGATTGGCGGAGTGTTTGAGCAGGTAGCGCCCGGCGTTTGGCCGGGCGGTGCCTAGCCAGCGCCGACCTACCCAAGACCATCGTTTCGATTGCGTTAAACCCGCCAACGGTCGTTTTTCACCCGCGAACGGTTTATATACTAATTAGCAAAATAAGCAACGTATAAGACGTTATAATGACCATAACGAAAAGGAGGAGGCAAGATGAATCAGATCATTCTCGCATCTCATGGCGGCCTGGCCGCAGGCGCCAAAGACACGCTCGAGATGGTTCTCGGCGACGTGTCGAACGTCCACGTCGTGTCGCTTGCTCGTGACGACAAGGAGCCCATCACCAATAAGGTGGACGCCATGATCGCCACGTTCAACGCGGACGACACCGTCTATGTGCTGACCGATATGCTCGGCAGCTCGGTCAACAACAGCATGGTCGAGCTTTCCAAGAACGGCACGAAGTTCACGGTTGTCAGCGGTTTCAACATTCCGCTGGCACTGACGCTCGCTATGAGCCCCGCCCCCGTCAAGGGTGCCGAGCTCGCGGCCCTCATCAACGAGGCCCGCACCGGTCTGACCAACCCCAACGCACCGGTCGAGGTCGCCGCGGCTCCCGCCAAGAAGGCCAAGGCGTCCCGTCACAGCTCCGGTCCCGCCAAGATCGTCCTCGCACGTCTTGACTACCGTCTGCTGCACGGCCAGGTCGTCTTTACCTGGACCACCAAGGTTCAGGCCGAGCGCATCATCGTCGTCGACAACGCTGCCGCCAACGATGACATCAAGAAGGGCGCTCTTAAGCTGGCCAAGCCCCAGGGCGTGCGCCTGAACGTCTTCACCGTCGAGCGTGCCCTCGCCAAGATGGACAAGCTCAACACCCTCGGCGAGCGCGTCATGTTCGTCTTTGGCAACACTGCCGAGATGCTGCAGTTCTGCCAGGGCTACAAGCTCGACGCCATCAACCTGGGCGCCACCGCCAACCACGACGGTGCCGAACAGGTCGGCGGCAAGGACAGCTCCGTCTTCTTCGACGCCACCCAGAAGGCCGACGTCAACCAGCTGCTCGACATGGGCATTAAGCTCTATGTCCAGCAGACCCCTACGTATCAGAGCGTCGACATCGACGCCAAGCTGTAATCAACCAGGCTTTTGCCTGACTGAAAGGAGAAGGGTATGAATACGTTCATCAGTGCGGTGCTCGTCGGCCTCGTCGGCGTGTTCTGCATGTGGGACTCCCGCCTGCTCGGTCGTCTTAACTTCGAGCAGCCCCTCGTTGGCGCTACGCTCGTCGGTCTGCTGCTGGGCGATGTGCCCACCGGCCTTGCCGTCGGTGCCGCCGTCGAGCTCGTGTCCATGGGCCTGGTGCAGGTCGGCGCCGCCGTTCCGCCCGATATGGTCCTGGGCGGCATCGTGGCCGCTGCCTTTGCGTGCCTGACCGATGCTTCCGCCGAGACCGCCATGACGATCGCCATCCCGGTCGCCGTCCTGGGTCAGCTCCTCGGCATCGTGTTCCGTTCCATCATCGCCGCCCTCACCCATGTGGCAGATAGCGCGATCGATAACGGAAAGTTCAAGACCGCCTATCGCATGCACATCTGCGCCGGCTCCGGTCTGTACGCCGTCATGTACTTCCTGCCGATCTTCCTCGCCGTCTTTGTTGGCACCGACCTGGTTCAGGCCATCGTCAACATGGTTCCCGAGTGGCTGTCCACTGGTCTTAACGTTTCGACCAAGATCATGACCGCCTACGGTTTGGCCCTGCTGCTCACCATGATGATCAAGAAGGGTATGACTCCGTTCCTGTTCATCGGTTTCCTGCTCGCCGCTTACCTCAACCTGTCCGTCATCGCGGTCGCTCTGATCGGTGTGTGCCTGGCTGTCGTCTTCATGGGCTTCAAGTTCAACGGTTCCCATGCAGCCGCCGGTGTCGATTCCGACTACGATCCGCTCGAAGACGACGAAGACTAAGGAGGAACACACTATGGCAACCGCAACCAAGGACGTGTCCCTGAACAAGAAGGTCAGCCAGTTCTTCTGGCGCTCCTGGGCCATCCAGGCCTCTTGGAACTACGAGCGTCAGATGAACATGGGCTTCCTCTACGGCATGGTTCCCACGCTCGATCGCCTCTATCCGGACGAGTCCGACCCCAAGCAGCTCGCTGCTAAGAAAGAGGCTTACCACCGTCACATGGCGTTCTACAACTGCACCCCGCAGACGAGCGCTTTCATCCTGGGCCTCGCCGCCTCCATGGAGGAAGAGTACGCCAAGGATCCCGAGAACTTCGACCCCGATTCGATCAACGCGGTCAAGACCTCCCTTATGGGTCCGCTTTCCGGCATCGGTGACTCCTTCTTCCAGGGCACCATCCGCGTTATCGCCTTTGGCCTGGGTGTTCAGCTGGCTCAGCAGGGCTCCATCATGGGCCCGATCCTGGCCATGCTCATCTCCATCGTGCCCTCTGTGCTGATCACGTGGTTCGCAGCCAAGATCGGCTATCAGGGCGGCCACGAGTACCTGAGCAAGCTCCAGGGCGGCGACCTCATGGAGAAGCTCATGTATGTCTGCGGCATCGTGGGTCTTATGTCCGTGGGCGGCATGATCGCTACGCTGATCGGCGCCACCACCCCGCTGCAGTTCGCTGAGGGCACCGTCGTGATTCAGGACATCCTGGACGGCATGATGCCCCAGATGATCTCCCTCGGCCTCACCGGCCTTATGTACTGGCTCATCAAGAAGAACGTCAACACCGGTTGGCTTCTCGTGATCGCCATCGTGGGCGGCATCGCCCTCTCCGCGGCCGGCATCCTGGCCTAGTCGCGACCAAGCGTCTAACCGCTTTCCCCGGGGGCCTGCCTGGCATCCCATACCCCAGGCAGGCTTCCATCCCTAGATGTGTCAAAGGGACAGTTCCTTTGACACATCCTCAACGGGCCGGCGACTCGGTCCAAACCACGGTAACCCTGCGAGCGCCCGGCAATGTGGCGCCGCAAAAAATCGAAAGGAATGTGTCAGATGTACGAGATCGACCTTAACCTCCCTAAGCAGATCGTCGCTGACGTCCTGTCCAACCACGAGATCCACAGCGTCGCCTTCGTCGGCTGCGGTGCTTCCATGTCCGACCTTTACCCTGCCAAGTACTTCCTGGCCAACAACACGGACAAGCTGAACGTTCAGATCTTCACCGCTAACGAGTTCAACTACGACACGCCTTCCTGGGTCAACGAGCACACCTTCGTGATCACCTGCTCCCTCGGTGGCTCCACGCCCGAGACCGTCGAGGCCAACAAGACCGCCAAGAAGCACAACTGCCCGGTCGTCTCCCTCACCAACAAGGCCGGCTCCGCTCTGACCGTCGACGCCGACCACGTCATCGTTCACGGCTTCCATGCCAACTACGCTGCCAAGTGCGAGAAGCCTGGCTACGCCATCGCTCTTGCTCTCGAGATCCTTCAGCAGACCGAGGGCTATGACCACTACGAGGACATGATCACCGGCCTCACCAACGTCTTCGAGCTCTGCGAGAACGCCGCTCAGTCCGCCAAGGGCCTCGCCAAGCAGTTCGCCCAAGACTTCAAGGACGACAAGATGATCTACTTCATGGCCTCCGGTGCCTCCGAGAAGATGGCTTATTCTCACGCCGCCTTCCTGTTCACCGAGATGCAGTGGATCGACGCCGCCGCCTACAACACCGGCGAGTACTTCCACGGCCCGTTCGAGGTTTCCACCGAGGGTAAGCCCTACGTCTTCTTCATGTCCGACGGTGCTACCCGTCCGATGGACGCTCGCGCCCTCACCTTCCTTAAGCGCATGGGCGCCAAGGTCGCTCTGATCGACTCCAAGGACTACGGCCTGGCTGACGCCGTGCCGGCGAGCGTCGTCACCTACTTCAACCCGCTGCTGCACCTCGCCGTTATGCGCGAGTACGGCAACCAGATCGCCGAGGCCCGTCAGCACCCGCTGACCATGCGTCGCTACATGTGGAAGCTTTCCTACTAATCACAAGTAAGTAGACCTTACGGGTTGATTGAGAGGGGATGGGGTTTACACCCCGTCCCCTTTTCTGTTTTGGGAGGGCGTGTTCGTTGCGCCGCAAAACCCCAGATAAAACCTACCAAAATAAACCTGTCTCTTTTTGGCAGGTGGGAGGAGATGCGTATGATCAAGGCAGTGCTGTTTGATATGGACGGCGTGCTGGTCGATACCGAGTGGTTCTACAACCGTCGCCGCGTGGCGTTTATGGAGGAGAAGGGCTTCCACTTTGACGAGATTCCCGATCTTTCGGGGTCTAACGAGCCTGCCATTTGGGAGGCGCTGGTGCCCGACGATGTCGAGCTGCGCGAGCGCCTGCGTGTGGAGTACAAGCAGGTCTACAGCCCGGTCCACCCCGTTCCGTATGCCGAGCTGCTCAACGAGCAGACGGAGCCGGTGATGCGCGAACTGCACGAACGCGGCGTGAAGTGTGCCATCGCGAGCTCGTCCTACCGCGAGCTCATCGACGAGCTGGTTGAGATTGCCGGTATCGCCGACGTGCTGGACTACACCATCAGCGGTCACGAGTGCAGTGCGTTTAAGCCCGACCCCGAGATCTACCTGCGTGCCATGGAGACGCTGGGAGTTGACCCCGCCGAGTGCCTGGTTATCGAGGACTCGCCGTTGGGCATCGAGGCTGGCAAGCGCTCCGGCGCCCGCGTCCTGGCACTGCGTCCGCATGAGGGCGTCAACCTGGACCAGTCCGCCGCCGACGTCGTCATCGACAACCTGACCGACATTTTGGCCGCTCTGTAGTGTCAATCCACCGCGAGAAGCACTGGTTCACGCGTCATTTGCTGCAGATTGGCTTAATTTGGCATCAATTTAGATCCGTTTGGCTTCGATTCGGGCTAAGTGAGTAGACTTTTTGGCGCAGGCCGGGCACAAAGCGTTTCTGACTTAGTAAAACCGCAGGTCACAGAGGTGGCTGTTATTGGCTGTGCTCGGGAGGTCGCGAAAAGTCTACTCACTTAGAATTTGGGCCTTTGGTTGTGGGGTTACCGGTCCCGTTTTGGTTGTCGAGAGAGGGTGAATTGAGGCGCCCTCTGTCGCTCCATGCTACAATCGCCGACATGCCCCACAACTACATCTGCCTTCGAAGGGAGCCTACGTGGCGAACGCCATCGATCAGCTCACGGACCGCGTGCTCGTGCTCGGCCGCCTTACCATCGTTCGCCGCGCTATTACCGCTGTGGCGGTCACCATATCAGCCGTTCTCCAGACATTTCTGATCCAGGCGTTCATTCAGCCCGCCGATCTGCTTCCGAGCGGTCTCACAGGCGTCGCGGTCCTGCTCGATCGCGTTACCTCGCTTGGCGGCGTTCATATCGACATCTCGCTCGGCATGCTCGCGCTCAACATCCCCGTGGCGCTCCTATGCTGGAGCGGCATTAGCAAGCGTTTCGTCATCTTCTCGATGATGCAGGTCATGCTCTCGTCGCTGTTCCTCAACATCTTTCATTTCGCCCCGTTTTTGGGCGACAAGATCATGCTCATCATTTTTGGTGGCGTGGTCTCGGGTCTGGGTACTGCCATCGCGCTCAAGTCCGGTGCATCAACCGGCGGCACCGACTTTATCGCGCTGTGGGTCTCCAACCACACGGGCAAGACCATCTGGGGTGTCATCTTTGGTTTCAACTGCTTTATCCTGGCGATCTTTGGCTTTATGTTTGGCTGGGACAACGCGGCGTACTCCATCGTGTTCCAGTTTATTTCGACCAAGACCATCGACAGCTTCTATCATCGCTACGACCGTGTGACGCTGCAGATCACAACGCGCAAGGCCGATGAGGTCATGACCGCCTATGTTGACCATTTTCAGCATGGTATTAGCTGCGCCGAGGTCATCGGCGGATACAGCCGTGAAAAGATGTACCTGCTGCACACCGTTGTCTCGACCTACGAGAGCCAGGACATTATCAAGCTAGTGTGCGACATTGATCCCGGCGCCGTGATCAATGTGTTCCACACGCTCAACTTTGTGGGCGGCTGGTGGGGCGGTCATGTCGACGAGCCCATGCCCACGGCCGTTCCCGATCCCGACAAGCCCGCTCGCATAGCGAGTCGTCAGGCGCGCCTCAGTGAACAGGACAGCCTGCAGCAGGACGACGGCAAGTAAGGATTTGCTGTATGTGGTGTATCGTTTTATCAAACTGAGATAACATATAAAAAGACGTTATATACGTATTAGTTATTTCGATATTTTGATAAGAGTGATCAGATATGCCTGCGCCCAAAAATGCACCGCTTTACCAGCAGATTTACGACGAGATCAAGGATGCGATTGAGAAAGGTGTTTATGCACCCAAGGAGCGTATTCCGTCCGAACTTGAGCTTGCCGAGCAGTACGAGGTGAGCCGCATTACGGTGCGCCGCGCCGTCGAGGAGCTCTGCTCCGATGGCTACCTGGTTAAGCAGCAGGGCCGCGGCACCTTTGTTTCCACGCCGCACATCAATCGCCAGTTTCACGCCTCGACGCTGCAGACGTTTACCGCGCTGTGTGCCGATAACGGCATGAAGGCCGGCGCGCATGTGGTCGATCGCCAGATCGTTCCGGCGCGCCAAAACGAGATGGAGTTTTTTGGCCTGCGGAAGGATGCGCTGCTGCTGCATATCAAGCGCGTGCGTACGGCCGACGGCGAGCCCATCTTTGAGGAGAACATTTTTGTGCCGTTTGACGCTTACCGTGAGCTGTTGACGGCCGATCTTGAGGACAAGTCGATTTTTGCCGAGGTCGAGCGTGTTGGCGGAACGCCGATTGTCTCGGTTGGCTACCGCACGGTCGAGGCCGTTCGCGCCAACGCCGAGCAGGCCGCCGAGCTGGGCATTGCCCCGCACGACCCGCTGCTCAACCTGCGTGCCGGCTTTATCGGCCCCAATGGCGAGCCGGTTTTGATGGGTAAGCAGTACTACGTGGGATCGCGTTACGTTATGGTCATGTAAGTTACGCGGTTTTACCAAACCGCGTAACGGGCCGACGCTGCGCGCCGCCCAGGGCGACAATTTGTCATTCAAAAGGCGAGGCATGACCAGAAGGTCTATGCCTTGCCTTTTTCATGCCAACTTGTTCGCCCTGGACGTCGCTCGCTGTCCGTCCTCTACCTGCGGCGGAGTAGTCATTGCACTCATTGGGGACAGACTTAAATGAGTAGTCGTTAGGGATATTCTTGTTTGACTAGTCGTTTAAGAACGTCCCCAATGACTACCCATGTCGTGGTCGGCAGCCGTGCGGCACCGGTCCGCGTGGCGGCGTATAATCGGCGGCAGATGACTTGGACGTTAGGAAACCATGACCGATAGCATGCAACAGACGGCGCTCGACACGCTCGGCGCCTATTTTGGCTACACCTCGTTTCGCCCGGGACAGGACCGCATGGTCGATGCGATCCTTGCCGGTCGCGATGCGCTGGGTGTTATGCCCACGGGCGCCGGCAAGTCCATTTGCTACCAGGTACCCGCGCTCATGCTGCCCGGCATCACCTTTGTGGTGAGTCCGCTGCTGTCGCTTATGGAGGACCAGACCCGCGCGCTGCTCGCGGCGGGTGCGCGCCCCAGTTATCTCAACTCCAGCCTTACTCCGGCCCAGCAAAACACCGTGCTCAAGCGGGCGCGCGAGGGCCGCTACCAGCTTATGTACGTGGCGCCCGAGCGCTTGCTCGAGCCACGCTTTTTGGCCTTTGCGCAGGAGGCCGCGGCGGACGGCGGCATTGGCGTGCCGCTCGTGGCCATTGACGAGGCCCACTGCGTGAGCCAATGGGGCCAGGATTTCCGTCCCGCCTACCTGCAGATTCGTGAGTTCATCGATTCCCTGCCGCAGCGCCCCATCGTGGCGGCCTTTACCGCTACGGCGACTGAGCGTGTGCGCGCGGACATTCAGCAGATGCTCGGCCTGCAAAATCCCGCGACGGTGGTGACGGGCTTCGATCGCAAGAACCTCTACTTTGGCTGCGAGGAGATGGGCGACAAGGCCAAGGCCGCGTGGGTGCGCGACTATGTGATCGCACATTCGAGCGAGAGCGGCATCGTGTATTGCTCGACCCGCAAGACCGTCGATGAGCTCGCCGGCGAGCTTGCCGAGGCGCTGGGCCCCAGCGGCATTCACGTTGGTCGCTACCATGCCGGCATGGGCAACGACGCCCGTCGCCAAAGCCAGCGCGCCTTTATCGACGACGATATCCAGGTGATGGTTGCCACCAACGCCTTTGGCATGGGCATCGACAAGCCCAACGTGCGCTACGTGATTCACAACAACGTGCCCGAGAGCATCGAGGCATACTACCAAGAGGCGGGTCGAGCCGGCCGCGATGGAGACCCGGCCAGCTGCCATCTGCTGTGGAACGGTAACGATTTTCGCATGCGTCGCTTTTTGATCGACCGCGGCGATGCTGCCGATGAGGCGCTCGACGACGAGCAGCGCGCGTGGGCGCTCCAGAATCGATATCGCCTGCTCAGCCAGATGGAGGGCTACTGCAATACCACCGGCTGCCTGCGCGAATACATGCTGCGCTACTTTGGCGACGAGGCCGCGGCCGAGCATGCTGCCGCGGCTGGTGCGGGCAGCACCGCCACGGACGACGCCGAGGGCTGCGGCAACTGCAGCAACTGCCTCACGAAGTTCGAGGTCGAGGACGTCACCGATATGGCCCGCGCCGCCGTGCGCTATGTGGCCACGCGACCCATGCGCTTTGGCAAGTCGCTGATCGCTGATGTGCTCCACGGCGGCAACACCGAGCGCATTCGCCAGATGCATCTGGACGAGGACCGCGGCTACGGTGAGCTGTCGAGCGAATCGGTCGGGCGCATCAAGGACATCATCGGCCAGCTGTGCGGCCGCGGTTATTTGGCAACCTCGCAGGGGCAGTACCCGGTCGTGGGACTGGGTCCGCGTGCCGGCGAGGTCGAGGATGAGGCGTTCGCCTTTACCGTTAAGCGTCGCGCGTCCAAGCGCAAGGCCTCGGCTCGCGCCCGCCGTGCGGTGGATCTGCTGCGCGAGGAGGCTGAGCTGGATCAGCGCCCGCGCGTGGGCGACGATGCCGAGCTGTTCGAGCGCCTGCGTGCCTTGCGCAAGGAGATCTCGACCGAGCTGGAGATGGCGCCGTACATGGTCTTCTCCGACAAGGCTCTGCGCGGTCTGTGCCGCCTGCGCCCGCAGACGCGCGACGAGCTTATCCAGGTCAACGGCATTGGCGAGAAAAAGGCCGACGCCTTTGGCGAGCAGTTTATGGCGGCGATTGGAGAGTTTGAATCCGAGCATGCACGGGATGGAGCGTAACGATGGCAACCGACGATAAAACCGGCCGCGCTGGCGCGTCCGCCGTGCCGCTGTACCAGCAGGTCATGGACGACCTAAAGGGCGAGATCGCGCGCGGCGTGTACCCTGCCGGTTCGCGCATTCCTGCCGAGATGGAGCTCGCGAAGTCCTACGGCGTGGGGCGCATCACCGTGCGCCGTGCCATCGAGGAGCTGTCGCGCGCGGGGTATCTCCACCGACAGCAGGGGAGGGGCACCTTTGTGTGCGCTCCCAAGCTCAAGCGCAAGATTGTCCAGAAAGGCGACGTCCAGAGCTTTTCCGAGGGTTGCGCCGCCAACGACATGGTGGCCGGAGCGCGCCTGGTGTCGCGCACGGTGGTTGCGGCGACGCACGAGGACGCGGCATTTTTTGGCATGGAACCCGGCTGCGAGCTCATCGTGGTCGAGCGCGTGCGCACGGCGGATGGCGTGCCCGTCATGCTCGAGAACAACGCCTTTGTGCTGGCCGACCATCCCTACCTGCAGACGCTGGCCGATAAGGACCTCACCGATAACTCGATCTTTGCGCTCGTTGCCGAGCATTCGGGCCGCGCGCCGCTCAAGTCCGACCCCTGCACCGTGGAGATTGCGCTGGCGGATGCCCAGACGGCCCCGCTGCTGGGGGTGCCGGTCGGCGAGCCGCTCTTCTATATGGAGGCGTACTTTACCGATGCAGACGAGCGCCCCCTGCTGCTCGGGCGTCAAAAGATCGTGGGCTCGCGCTACGTGTTCGACATCTAGCGGTCATAAATAGAACAACATAGAACAAATTTGGTGAAATGACTTCACCGGTGACAGCTTGCGTGCTATAAATAGAACAACATAGAACGACAGCAGGTACGAGCTGCTGTCGTTCAAAGCTGCCACATAAGGAGGAGCGTCACGGTGAACGCACACGATCTGATTCAGGAAATTATCGAGCGCAAGGGCAAGATTGAGAACGTGTTTTGGATCGCCTGCGGCGGTTCGATGATCGACCTGATGCCGGCTAACGAGCTGCTCAAGCGCGAGGCCACTACGTTTGCCTCGACGGTCTACACCGCGCGCGAGTTTTGCCTGATGGCCCCCAAGAGCCTGGGGCCGAAGTCGCTCGTCGTCGCCTGCAGCCACAGCGGTAACACGCAGGAGGTCGTTGACGGCTGCGAGATGGCGTTGGCTGCCGGCGCCGAGGTCATTGCCATGACCGACTGCGAGGGCTCCAAGATCGACAACGGCAAGTGGACCACCTGGGTTTACCCCTGGGGCGAGGGCGTGTCGCAGGCCGAGGTACCGCAGGGCATCGGCGCTCTGATCGCCGCCGAACTGCTCCACCAGCAGGAGGGTTATGAGGCGCTTGCCGACATGTACGCCGGCCTTAAGCAGATGGATGCGCTGTTGCCCGCTGCCCGCGAGAAGGTCAACGCCGAGCTGGGCGATCGCTTTGCCGAGCTCTGCCAGCAGCACAAGTTCTTCTACATCCTGGGCTCCGGCCCCAACTTTAGCCAGACCTACGCCATGGCGATTTGCTCGCTCATGGAGATGCAGTGGCAGCACTGCTGCTACATCCACTCCGGCGAGTATTTCCACGGTCCTTTCGAGGCTACCGAGCCCGGCGTGTTCTACTTTGTGCAGCTCGGATCGGGCGAGTGCCGCCCCATGGAGGAGCGCGCGCTGGCGTTCCTCAACACGCACACCGATACGGTCATGGTGCTCGATGCACTCGAGTACGGCGTGGGCGAGGTGCCCGCCAGCGTGCGTTCATACCTGGAGCCGATCTTCTTCTACAACATGAGCTGCGAGCTGCGCGCCGCCCGCGGCAAGGTGTTCGACCACAGCCCCGAGGTTCGTCGCTACATGGGCATCGAGCAGTACTAGACACCGGGAATTATCTTTTTTGACGGGGTCTGTGCTGCGCGCGGGCCCCGTTTTGCATTGTGGCGGCCGGATTCGTGTCTGCGCGAAAACGAAGGTGAATACTTTTCCGCGAAGTGAACGACCTATTTTGGACCCCCGAAGCATCCACACTTTTTGACGCCAAAACTGCAGGAAAAACTCGGCGAAACCGCAGGAAACGGCGTCTGAAAAGTGTCGATGCTTCGGGGCTCGTTTTTGCTCGTTCACTTCGCGGAAAAGTATTCACCTTCGATTCGCAAGGGCGCTGCGTGAGTCAAAAAAGTGGGCCGCGCCGGGGATTTCCGGCGCGGCCCACTTAGTATCGCGCTTAGATTCGCAAGGTTGCGGCAGCCAGCGGCCTACTTTGCGTCGTAGGCCTCGGTGTCCCACCAGTCGAGCTGGGCGATGTTGTCGCGGATGTGCTGGCAGCTCTTGTGAAAGCCCTCGAGCTCGTACTCGGACAGGTCGAGCGTGTAGACCTCCTCGACGCCCTCGGCACCGATCACGCACGGCAGGGAGGTAAAGATGCCCTCCTCGCCATACTGGCCGGTCATGAGCGTGGAAGCGGAAAGCACGGCGTGCTCGTTGTGCAGCACGGCGGCGCAGACGCGCGCGGCGGAGTTGGCGACGGCGTATTCGGTGCACTGCTTGCCCTGGTAGGTCACATAGCCGCCCTTACGCGCGAGCTCCTCGACCTCCATGTGGTCAAAGGCGTACTTGTCGGGGTTCTCGGCCTGAAGCTCGTTGAGGTTTTTGCCGGCGATGGTTGCGGCCTTAAAGGCGGCAAGCTGGCTAAAGCCGTGCTCGCCGATCATGTAGGCGTCGATGGACTTGGGGCTCACGCCGACCTTCTTGGAGATCTCGGTGCGCAGGCGGGCGGAGTCCAGGCCGCAGCCCGAGCCGATGATCTTCTTGGGATCGTAGCCGGTCAGGTGCCACAGCTCGGTGCACACGACGTCGCAGGGGTTGGAGATGCTCACGAAGATGCCGTCAAAGCCGGCGTCGACGATGCGCTTGGCAAAGGTGCGGGCGGCGTCGGTGGTAAAGAACAGCTCGCCGTCGCGGTTGCCGGCGGCCAGCGCGACCTTGCCGGCGGCGTTGACGATGACGTCGCAGCAGGCCAGCTCCTCGTAGTGGTCGTAGCAGTTGACGATCTTGGTGTTGTACGGGACAAACGAGAGGGAGTCGCGCAGATCCTGGACCTCGGACGTCACCTTGGCCTCGTTGATATCGCACAGGTACAGCTCATCGGCAATGCCCTGCATGAGCAGGCTGTTGGCGACATGTGCTCCTACGTGGCCCTGGCCGACCACACCGATCTTACGCGTCTGATACATATATGTATCCTTTCGGCCGAGTTTTTCGCGTCGAACCATTGTAACGTCCTGTTGCCACTTTGCTAGGCTAAAGCGCCACAGATTTTTGGGACATGCCGTAATCTCTACTTTTGGAGTGATTTGGGCCGCTGACGGCATCGCTGGGCGATGTGCTCGCGCGGATGGGGCCGGTCGTTGTACCATAACTGCAACTGACTCGTAAGGAGCATCCATGCCCATTCGCATTCCCGACGCCCTCCCTGCTGCCGCGCAGCTCGAGAGCGAGAACATCTTTGTCATGACCGAGTACCGCGCACTGCACCAGGACATTCGTCCGCTGCGCGTGCTCATCCTCAACCTCATGCCCACCAAGATTGCCACCGAGACGCAGATCATGCGCAAGCTCTCCAACACGCCGCTGCAGGTGGAGGTGGACCTGCTGCGTACCAAGACGCACGAGGCCACGCACGTGAGCGCCGGCCACCTGGAGACGTTCTATCGCACGTTCGACGACATCCGCGACATCCACTACGACGGCCTGATTATCACGGGCGCGCCGGTGGAGCAGATGCCGTTCGAGGAGGTCGACTACTGGCCCGAGCTCTGCCAGATCATGGATTGGTCCACCACGCACGTGCACTCTACGCTGCACATTTGTTGGGGCGCGCAGGCCGGCCTGTACCATCATTACGGTATCCAGAAGTACGACCTGCCGGCAAAGGCGAGCGGCGTATTTGAGCATTATCTGGTGAAGCCGCAAAGCCCGCTGGTCCGCGGCTTTGATGACCGTTTCTATGCCGTGCATTCGCGCAACACCGATGTGCGCCGCGAGGACGTGGAGGCCGAGCCGCAGCTTGAGGTCGTGGCCGTGTCCGACGAGGTTGGCCTGTACATTGTCAAGTCGACCGACAGCCGTCGCTTTTTTGTATTTGGCCACCCCGAGTACGATACCGACACGCTGCGCCTGGAGTACGAGCGCGACGTGAAGCGCGGGCTCAACCCTCAGGTGCCGGCGCATTACTTTCCGGGCGACGACCCCACCGCCGAGCCGCGAAACGTCTGGCGCAGCCAGGCTCAGCTGTTCTACACCAACTGGCTCAACTACTACGTCTATCAAACCACGCCCTACGACCTGGCCCGCGCCGGCGAGGAGCACTAGGTCGCGGCCGTGGCCGTGACTGCCGCCGTGGCCGCCGCGTGACGAGCGTGGAAATCCGGACACACGAGCGTGGATAATCGGACGTTTGCAACGTGAGCGTGGATAATCTCCCGTTTTTGGCTCACAAGGGGTCTCAAAGCGGGAGATTTTCCACGCTCATTTTTTCTGCAGCTGCCGTACCGTCGGCATCATCACACGTTGAGTACATGCGGACTACATCGCAAACTAGGTAGTTTCGAGCCACAGCATATTTTCTTTCAATGAAGTCGGTGGCTTTTGAGGCTCAAAATGTGGAGACAGGGACCTCTCGACAACCGTTCTACCTGCAGATATAAGCCATTGGCCTAAAACATCCAAAACCGTCAGGCATTTGGTCAGCATCTGGACAGCATTTGGTCAGACTTCGCATGAAACCGTCTGGTACGTTTGCGCCGTTCCAAGAGTTTGGGGGCGACATGGCAAACATGACGGCGAATCAAAGACTCACAAGTCACATTGAAGCATGCGAGCAGCAGATGAGCTGCGTGTACGCGCGCACGACGGCGGAGGCAAAGCAGATTGAACGGCGGGTGGCGGCGGGAAGTCTCAAGGTGGTCATGCCGGGACTGTATGCGCGTCCGGAATACTGGTCCGAGCTCAAGTTTCGGCAGCGTTATCTGCATCGGGTGCGGGCGCTTGCGCAAAAGCACCCCGACTGGACGTTTTGCTCCTATACGGCGGCCGTTGTCTATGGCCTTTCGGTTTCGCATGCCAATTTGACGCACATCCATATCGCCGCGATGCCGGCGCAATCGACGACGCCAGGCTCTCAAGTCGTTCGCCATCGGTATGCTTATCGGACACGGGCCAGCGAGATGGATATTGCCGTGACCGATATCGATCAAACGATTGCGGATTGCCTGGTCGATGCATCGTTTGTCGAAGGGCTGATCATTGCGGACTCGGCGCTCCATGAGCAGCTTTTGTCGAAGGAGCATCTTGTTGAGACGGTCGACAGGCTTGGCTTGAATCGTCGCGGTGTTGTGACGGCGCGCAGGGTCGCGCGGTGTGCCGACGGCTTGTCGGAAAACGGCGGCGAGTCCAAGGCGCGTGCGCTGATGATCGAGCGCGGCTGGCAGGTTCCGGAGCTGCAAGTTGAGCTGTTCGATCCGGTTGAGCCGGGAAGGCCGTATCGCGTTGACTATTTGTGGCGCGTGGGTGACCGGTTGATTATTGGGGAGTTCGACGGATTCGTTAAAAGCGAGAAGGCGGCGGAGGAGGGCAAGCTCGCAAAGGCGCAATTTGACGAGCGCCAGCGCGAGTCGAGGCTTTCGATGCTCGATAACTGCAAGATTGTGCGCTTGTGCTGGGATGACCTAAGGGATCCGACAAAGCTCGATCGCAAGCTCAAGGTTGCCGGCGTGCCGCGTGCCTGCTGAGACGGTTACAGGGTGTTAGGCTGCACGAGCGTGGAAATCCGGACGGATGAGCGTGGGAATTTAGACGTGATTTGGTTGAGCGTGGATTTTCGGACACACGAGCGTGGATTATCGGACGTTTGAATAATGAGCGTGGATAATCTCCCGTTTTTTGCCCCCGAACAGGCCCAAAGTGGGAAATTGTCCACGCTCATTTTTGTGGGGTGCAGCGTGCCAGCCGTTAGGCGCTGATGATGTGGGGTAGCGGCAGGTCGTGGGCGTCGGTGGGGATGTGGTCGACGCGCTGTTCGTCAAAGGCGATGCCGATGATTTGACATGCGGGCGAGAGCATGGGCAGGTAGCGGTCGTAGCAGCCGCCGCCGTAGCCCAGGCGCGCGCCGGCGCGGTCGAAGGCTACGAGTGGCACGATGGCCATGTCGAGGGCCTCTGCAGACACGATAGGGAAGTGGTCGCTGTCGATGTCCATGGCCGCGAAGGCCCGCGTGGGGTGGGCGATAAACGGAGCCGAGGACGCATCGTCGACAGCAACTGCCCGCATGCACATGCGCTGGCCACAAGCTGCGGCATCAATTGCCGAGAGCATGCACGGATAGGCCACGCGCCAGCCGCGTTTGACGGCCGCAGCGGCAAACGCGGCTGGGTCGACCTCGGAACCCATCGCGGCATAGATGGCAACGGTGTGCGGCGCCGCGGCATCCAGGCGGCCCAGCAGCTCAATCAGCCGCGCACAGATAGCGGCAGACTTCGCCGCGCGCAAGTCCAAATCAAGAGCATCGCGCCGAGCAATCACCGCCCGTCGCAACTCAGCCTTATCCATCCCAGCTCCCTCTCCCAAACCTACCAAAAAGGGACAGGTTTATTTTGGCAGGTTTTATCTGGGCAAACGTCGAAGCCGCCGCAAAGGCGCCCTTTGTGGCGGCTTCGACTCGACGTTGGCTTCACAGCGCCGCAGCGATCGCTTCAGTCACAAACTTATTGAGTGACTCACCCTTCTTTGCCGCCGCCAACGCTGCTTGCTTGTGGAGCTCAGAGCCCGTTCTTACGTTGAACGAGCCCTTAAAAGCCCGCTCGGGTTCCTTGCCCTTCTCGGCGCAAAACTCAAGGTAATCGTCGACGGCGTCGTGGAAGCATTGCTCCACTTCTTCAGCCGTGGAGCCTTCAAATACGATTGCGTCCCTAATGCCGGCGACCATACCTGTTAGCACATGCTGTTCGGCATCGAACTCGACCGGGGCGAAATAACCCTTGTATGCTAAAACGTTACTCATGACTACCTCCGACATCTTGCAGAAAGCGAACGATGTTTCGAATGGTCCCCGCTGTCAATTCGTCAGATGGATGAGGCGCGTGCATTACGAACATCCTGCCATCTGATGGCCTGTAGAAGCGAACGCGCGATCCGGATGTCTTGCCTTTGCTGTCCATTTCAAAGCCATATGAAGCCATAACTTTAAGAAAGTCAGCGAATCTATACGTTGAAGGACAGCTAAGCAGCTGGGCGATGAGTTTATCGGATCGAGTCATCCCGCCTCACATTCTGCAACTATATTCTAGTTGCAATTTTGATCCGATGCAATCACCCATACTATAGAACATGTGTACGTATAGAACAAGTGTTCGAACCACTACAAAGGGGCCTGTCCCCTTTGTAGTGGTTTTGCTTGCTGTGGTTAGCCCATCAGGTCGACGACGTTAAAGCCGGCGTTGCTCTTGGCGATGACGTCGCGGCCGCCAAAGACGCAGGTGGGCGACTCGGCCGCAATGCGCGTCACGTCGGCGCCGAGCGAGCGCAGCTCACCGGGCGTGGCGGCGAGCATCTGGGCGCGACGCTCCTCGCGCGCATGCGGATCGAGCCCGGCCAGATAGGTCGTGTTGCGGCGCTTGGTGAGCGCGTACGGCTTTACCGGCGCGTCCATGCCGCTCACGCAGCTCACGATAAAGCCCTCAAAGGCGGCCCCGTCGGGCTCAAAGCTGCCGAGCCATTCGCCCGCGCGCGCCACGCGCTCAATCGAGGGATCGATTGCCGGGTCGCGGTAGGTGTAGAACGCCGTCTGGCGCTCGCCGGCTGCGCGGAATCCGCAGCCGTATGCACCGCCCTTCACGCGAATCTCGTTCCACAGGTAATCGTAGGAGAGCGCGTTGGCAGCCACGGCCCAAGCGCCTGTCACGTCAATGCCTAGGCGACGCGGGTCGCACGCGCTTGCCGCAAAGCAGATGTCGCTGGGGATGACAAAAGCCTCGTGGCGATTGCACGGCGTCGGCACCACGAGCGCATCGCGGCCGGCAACGGCACTAGCGTCCGCGCCTAGCCCCAGGTCGCCCGCGGCATCCCAGTACGCGTCAAAGTCCTCATCGCTGCCGGTAAAGCTCGCCATGCAGCCATCAGCCACAAAGATACGCTCCGCCAGCTCGGCAAGCTTGGCGCGCAGGTCGTCCAGGCGCTCGTCAAAGTGGTCGAGCAGATCGCGCAGGAACAGGTAGAAATCCACGCCCGAAAGTTGCTCGCGCACCACGGCCGAAGGCGAGCTGTAGCTCATCGCGCGACCGAGCGCCGCCGAGTGTCCGTTGTTGATAAATCCCTGCTCAAGACCAATGCGAATCTGTGTGAGCACGTCGCGCACGCGGTCGGCGTCGGCGTCCGCCAGCAGCGTGCTCGACCACACCTCGCGCGGCAGGCTCGCCAGCGCGTCGATCTTCTCGGACAGGGCGCCGGCGCTCACCAGCAGGTAGGGGCGCGCGCCGTCCACGTCGGGCTGCGTCATAACTTCGGTCGTAAAGCTCAAAAAGCCCAGCTTGCCGGCGATCAGGTTGTCGAGTTCCTCGGCCGAATGCTCGCGCGTGGGCAGCTGCTTGAGCAGGCGGCAGAGCAGCGTCACATAGGGCAGGTCCTCAAACGCGACGCAGCTCAGGTCGAAGTACTGCATGGCGTAGGCCAGGCGGTTGGTGGGGATGCCGTGGCGCAGACAGGGGATGGGCGCGGTCGTGTCCACGACCAGCGGCGGCTCGGGGCGCGCCTCGCCAATGTCGGACACGCGCAGGCGCGGCAACGTGGCCTTGGCCTCGGGCGTGTCCTCGGCCTCCTGCGCGGTGCGCAGCGCGGCCGTGCGCTCGACCACATCGGCCAGCTCGGCATCGGTCATGGCATCGCGCTTGGCTGCCAGCTCGGCGGCCTCGGCACCCTCTGCGCCCTCGGCGGCGTCCACCGGCGCCAGCTCGACCAGAGCCATATGGTCGTTCTGCAGCACCAGCTCGCGCAGCAGGTCCTCAAAGTAGCTGCCGTCCAGCTCGCCACGAAGCTCCTCGTACACTGGGCCGTACTTGAGCGCCAGCGTCGCGGCGTCGTCATCGTAGAGCCAGGTGCTCAGCGCGTCGCACGCAATGGCCACGCCGTCGGCGATACCGTAGTCGCGCTGGCGCAGGTCGTATTCGTTGCTGCTGATGATGGCCTCCAGGCGCTCGCGCGGAACGCCGTGCTCGCACAGGTCGCGGCAGGCGTCCTGGAACACGCGGCGCAGCTCGCGCGCCACGCCGGGCTGCGCGTTTTGCAGCATGATGAGCTCGTAGGGCTGCAGGCTCTCGGCCGCGGTGTAGCTCACCACGTTGCCGCCCAGGCCGGCGGCCAGAATGGCCTTCTTAACCGGCGCTTCGTTGGAGCCCAGCAACGCTTCGAACAAGATGTCCGCGGCGATTGTGCGCTTGCGGTCGAGCGCGCTACCCAGCACAAGGCCCAGGCCCACCAGGGCGTTCTCGGGCGTGGTGGCCATCTCGACGCGCTTATACTCGCAGGTCACAGGCGCCTGCACGTCCAGCGGATTGGGCGCCAGCGTGGACGGGTCGTCGCCGGCGGCGACGGCAGCGTCCATGCGGCGGCTCGCGGCGCTCGGCTGCGACAGATAGCGCTCGTCCAAAAAGGCCAGCGCGCGGTCCACGTCCAGGTCGCCATAGAGCGTGATGTAGGAGTTGGAAGGGTTGTAGTGGCGCGGGTGCGTGTCCAGGAACTGCTCGTAGGTGAGCGCGGGAATTGCGCGCGGGTCGCCGCCGCTCTCGTGCGCATAGGCAGTGTCGGGATAGAGCGCGGCGTTGACGGCGTCGTCCAGCACGCTCATGGGGTCGGACAGCGCACCCTTCATCTCGTTGAACACCACGCCGTTATAGCGCAGCGTGCCCTCGCGCAGGCTCGCGGAGCCGCCCTCGCCCTCGCCCTCGACGCTCTCCGGCAGGTCCAGCTCGTAGTGCCAGCCTTCCTGCTCAAAAATGGTGGGCTTGGTGTAGATCGCCGGGTTGAACACCGCGTCCAAGTACACGTCCATCAGGTTGTACAGATCCTGCTCGTTGGTGGTGGCAACGGGGTAGATGGTCTTGTCGGGGTAGGTCATGGCGTTGAGGAACGTCTGCATGGAGCTCTTGATCAGGTCGACAAACGGCTCCTTGACGGGAAACTTGGCCGATCCGCACAGCACCGAGTGCTCAAGAATGTGGAACACGCCGGTGGAATCGGCCGGCGGCGTCTTAAAGCCAATGGCAAAGGCCTTGTTTTCGTCGTCGCACGCTAGGTGCAGCAGGCGAGCGCCCGAGGCGGTGTGGCGCAGCACGTAAGCGTCTGCGTCGAGCTCGGGCACGGTCTCGCGGCGTTCGACGGTAAAGCCGTGGCAGGTGGTTCCGGGCACCAGCAGCGCGGCGGCAGCGGCGCGCGGGTCGGTTGAGGTAGTGGACATATGCAGTCTCCTTTGACGCCCCAACGGGGGCGAATCGAGTCGAATCTCCGAGAGTATACCCATATGGGGCCTTCGACCAATCTGCCGGATGAGCGTGGATTTTCTGGCACACGAGCGTGGAAATTCGGACGTCTGCCGCACGAGCGTGGATTTTCGGACGAAATCGGCCGCCAAAAGCCCAAAAACCGTCCAAATATCCACGCTCGCGCGTCAAGTACGTATCTCTCACCTCACATTCATCTCTACGACGAGGGATGAATGTGAGACAGGTATAAGATAAAAATCAATCGGCTTATCGGATGCATATACCGCCATCAGATTGAAGCTGTATGCGGAAATGGATGGACTCTACACCGCTTACGCAAAATAACCCCTCGTTTGCTAAAACATTATAGGAAATGGCGTGGAGTGCTAAAAAGTTCTAATACAATATAAGTCATTTATCTATAGGCTGCTGATTCCTTGTAAAGGTATGGTTGATATGGTTGAGGCAAATAGCGTTATCCCCCTGTACAAACAGATTGTTCGTGCGCTTTCTGATTCAATCGCCAACGGCACGTACCGCCCGGGAGATAAGCTTCCGACCGAGGCGGAGCTTATCGAGCAATTTGGCGTGAGCCGAATAACGGTTCGCTCCGCAATTAAAGAAATGGAAGATGCTGGGCTTGTTGAGAGGGCCCGCGGCAAGGGCACGTTCGTTTCGTCGGACACGCAGATGTATGCCGCGGACGACCGTGAGAGCTTTACCCATTCGTGCCAGCTTGCGGGCAAACAGGCGTCTACCAGGGTTCTCGAAATGGGCTGGGACTTCCCAAGTCTGCGAGACGCGAAGTTCCTGGGCGTAGACGATACCCAAAAGGTATTGCGTAGCCGTCGTCTGCGCCTTGTGGATGGCAAGCCCACGATGCTGGAAACCAATAGCTATTCCGCTGCGCTTTCTTTTTTGGAGCATGAGTCCCTCGATGATTCGCTGATGGCGGTACTCGATCGCCAGGGGATCAAGATGGGTCCCAACACGCGTACGCTCGAGGTCTGCTATGCGAGCGAGCTCGAGGCGGCATACCTTAACGTGGAGCTGGACTCTTCGCTGCTTCTGTTTGTCGATAGACGTTATGCCCCAAGTGGCGAGCCGCTTTTCATCTCCCGTCAGGTGTACTGCACCGAGCGACTGAAGTTCTATTTGTAAATTAGCGATAGATTGGTCGATTTACCGACCAATTGTTACCGTTCGCGGATTTGGAAAATAGACACACCACGTAGGGTAGATTGCTAATATACTTTGTTATGACAATATAGTACGTCCTATTGGTATTGGAGAACTATGAATAAGATATTGCTAGCGAGTCATGGTTATCTCGCCCAAGGCATGAAAAGCTCTCTGGAGATTCTGATGGGCACCAACGACCGAATCGAGTGCCTGTGCGCCTATGTCGATGACGATTCAAGGGACGTCGCGGCGTTGATTGATGCATGGATGGAGACGAGGGACCCTGCCGACTCTTGGTTTGTCGTGACTGACATCTTTGGCGGCTCTGTAAACAACGAATTCATTCAGAGGCAGACCGACGGATCGTTTACGTTAATCGCTGGAATGAACTTGCCGCTGCTGGTGGAAATGGTTACACAGATGGACTCCCTGGATGCGGACAAGGCCAAAGCCGCGGTCGAGGGATCGCGTTCGTTTATTCAGCTTTGCGAGGCGGCGGACATGCTTGCCGGCGCCGAGGAAGAAGAGTTCTAGTTAGTTCTGGTTCGAGCCCTAGCTAGGGGCCACACCTGTCATTCCCTTTATCACGTGCGGAGATGATAACGATGATTAAGCTTACGAGAGTTGATTACCGACTGATTCACGGCCAAGTTGCCATGTCCTGGACTCACGCTTTGGATGTAGATTGCATCTTGCTTGCCAGCGATGCTGTGGCAAAAGACGACATGAGGAAGGCGGCCTTGAGGCTCGCCCGCCCCAACGGCGTTAAACTCGTCATCAAGGATGTTGACGCTGCTATCGAGGCGCTCAACAGCGGCGTTACCGACAAGTATTCGCTGTTTATCATCACTGAGACGATTGAAGATGTCTATCGTCTCGCTAAGGGTTGCAAAGACATCAAAGAGATCAATCTGGGCGGAACCCGAAAGACCCCTGAGACCACGCTTCATCCGACCCCTGCGATCTTTGCGACCGAGAAAGATGCCGAGCATATCCAAGAGCTCCTGGGCGATGGCGTGGCCATCGAAATCCGTCAGGTCCCCAATGACGCTAAGGTGTTTGCCAAGGACGTTTTCTAGCCGGAAACACGTTGATGCTCGGCATTTATTGAACCAATGCTCTATGCCTATGCCCGTCGATCATTTGATCGGCGGGCTTTTTATTAAAGAAAAATCAAAAAAAATCTGAAATAGTTCTTGCATAGTTAGTTATATAAAGTATTATAACGTCATGGGATGAATGAAGGGTTCATCCAAGTGAGTTAGGAGTAAGGGATGTTCAATTTCGATGAGCCTCGTTACGAGAAGGTTGTGAGCGATGCCCTCGCTCTCCGTCCTCAGATTGAGGCTGCCGTGGACGAGGTCTGCGAGCAGGGTTATTCCAACATCTTCTTCATCGGCTGCGGCGGCACCTGGGCCCACACGCTCCCGATGAAGTATTGGGTCGAGACCACCACGGCCGACGTCGATGTCCACTGCGAGATCGCCGCAGAGTTCCTCGCCTGCCCGCCCAAGACCTTCAACAAGGATTCTGTCTGCGTCTTCTCCACCCGTACCGGCACCACCCCCGAGATCATTGAGGCTGCCAAGTTCTGCCAGGAGCAGGGCGCCCGCACGCTGATGTATGTCTCCAACGACAACACCCCGGCCACCGAGTACGCCGATTACAAGTTCTTCAGCTTCGCCGAGGACGACGTTCTGTGCGAGGCCATCTACACCTACCAGATCACGCTGGTCGCCCGCTTCCTCAAGAACGCCGGCGCCTTCCCCAAGTACGACACCTTCATGGAGGAGTTCGGCAACATCGCCCCGTACCTCATCAAGGCCAAGGACGCCCAGGACGAGCGCTGCGCCGCCATGGCCGAGGACTTCAAGGATACCGACTACCACATGGTGATCGGCTCCGGCATGCTCTGGGGCGAGGCCTACGACTACGCCATGTGCATCCTCGAGGAGATGCAGTGGATCAAGACCAAGTCCATCCACGCCGCCGAGTTCTTCCACGGCACCATCGAGCTGTGCGAGGAGGGCACGAGCCTCATCATGCTCTACGGCGAGGACGACACCCGTAAGCTCATGGACCGCGTGGACAACTTCACTCACATGCTCGCCGACGAGAAGGGCGTCCATGTCCGCGTGAACAAGTTCGACACCGCCGAGGTCGAGCTGCCGTTCAGCGACCCCGAGTTCCGCAAGATCGTCTCCCCGATGGTCACCTACACCATCACCGAGCGTCTGAGCTGCCATCTCGAGCACGTCCGTAACCACCCGCTCACCACGCGTCGTTACTATCACCAGATGAACTACTAATCCTCTCAAATTGCTGCGGTTGTCTGCAGGCGAGCTGCGCAGAATGCCTCGCCTGCAGACCTGTTTCTGGGGTTGATCGAAATGGTTGTCCAGTATCTTCTAGTTG
Source organism: Collinsella sp. AM09-41 (assembly GCF_003473245.1). Taxonomy (NCBI): domain Bacteria; kingdom Bacillati; phylum Actinomycetota; class Coriobacteriia; order Coriobacteriales; family Coriobacteriaceae; genus Collinsella; species Collinsella sp. AM09-41. Next base: position 305,718 of record NZ_QRMJ01000002.1, on the reverse strand, counting down.
CACTGGTCGCATTTATTGCGTCCATGGACGAGCAATTATTTGGCATTACGATGCTTGGTCGTCCGCTGTTTACGAGCCTGTTTGTCGGCTTGATCCTTGGCGATGTCCAGCAGGGCGTTATCGTCGGCGCTGCTTTGGAGTCCATGTTCATGGGCGCCATCATGGTCGGCGCGGCGGTTCCTCCCGAGGTCTATGCCTCCGGCGTGCTTGGCTGCGCGTTTGCCGTCATTACGGGTACGGGCACGGCAACTGCCGTCGCGCTCGCCCTTCCCGTCTCCGTCTTCCTTCAGGTGTGGCGCAACTTCTGCTACGCCGTTCCGGGTGCCTTTGCCTGCAAGAAGATTGAGACCGCTCTGGCAAATCGCGATCTTGCCAAGGCGAATCTGTACCATCTGACCATCGTGCCGCTGTCGATTGGCATTCCGTCTGCACTGCTGGTGTTTGGCTCGCTGTTCTTTGGTGCCGACCTTATCAACAATGCGCTCAACGCGATTCCGCAGTTTGTGATGGACGGCCTCAACGTTGCGTCCGGCGTCATGGTCTGCATCGGCTTCGCTCTTCTTATCAGGACCATGGGCGATAACAAGCTCCTTCCCTGGCTGTTCCTGGGCTTCATTATGGTCATCTACCTCAAGATGGACGTGGTCGGCGTCGCCGCAGCTGCCATTTGCGTCGCGCTGCTCCTGGCCTTCCGCGAGGGCTCGTCCGGTCCGCAGACGGTTGCTGCAGATGAAGAGGAGGACTTCTAATGGCTATCCAGAACGCCGACCTCAAAGAGGCCAAGAAGGACGCGATTATGACTCCCGATATGTATCGGAGCATGTTCCTTCGCCAGTTTACGAGCCAGTGCTCGCAGTCGTACGACAAGATGATGGCAATGGGCTTCATGTACACCATTCAGAAGCCCCTGCGAAAGATCTATCCCAACGACGACGATTACTATGCGGCGCTCGATCGCCATACCGAGTTCTTTAACATCACGCCTCATGTGCTTCCGTTTGTAGCCGGCCTAACGGTTTCGATGGAAGAGCAGGCGGCTGCCGATAAGAACTTCGACACGTCCTCGATTAACGCCATGAAGGTCGGCCTTATGGGACCGCTTTCCGGCATCGGCGATTCGTTCTACTGGGGTACGTTCCGCGTGGTTGCCGCCGGCATTGGTATTGGCATCGCTTCGACGGGCAACCCGCTCGGCCCCATCGTGTACGCGCTCATCTACTCCGTGATTAACTTTGCAACGCGTATCGTCGCCGCCCATCTGGGTTACGACTTGGGAACCAAGTTTTTGCAGCAGTCCGAAGAGAGCAACCTTATGTCTCGCATGACGCATGCTGCCGGTGTTCTCGGAATGACCGTTATCGGCGCCATGATTGCGGCACAGGTCTCGCTGTCCACGGCTTTGACCTTTGACGTGGGTGGTTCGGAGATTGTCCTGCAGGATCTGTTCGATTCGATCTTCCCCGGTCTGCTGCCCTTGCTGGCAACGTTCGCTTGCGTTGCCCTCTATAAAAAGGGCGTCAAGACCATTTGGATCATCTTGGGCATCTTCGCAATCTGCATCATCGGAACGGGCTTGGGAGTGTTCGCGGCGGCGTAATGTTGACTGCTATGCTCGCGCGTTGGATAACTAACTGACCGTTTGAAAACGGGGCTCGGCGTAAGGCCGGCCCCGTTTTTTATTTGAGGGATTTTCCGACCGTCCAAAAAATCACACTCGTCCATCACTCACGCATCTCTCATCTCTCATTCGTCACTAATGCGAGAGATAACAGAAAGACGAGAGATAAATATGAGAGATAACAATGCTGCAAGGTGGCTAGGGGATCGAGTCAAAGTTCCCGTATACATGAGTTTACCTGCGCGAACGTGATTTGGTTGAACCGATAACGGCATTTTTGTCTCTCATCTCTCACTCATCTCTAAGCTGAGAGATAAATGAGAGATAACTGAGAGATAGACAGACAGACGGACTGTCGGGGGCATGCATCGCTGTCAGATTAATGCCGCGCGCGGAGCAGCTGCACGTTCACCCGCGCCCTGCATCCCGCCATTTCACGCGCTGCACATCGAAACCTCCAGCAAAGCAGTTACAATAGCCCAATGTGCATCGCGCACGACGATGATATCGGCGCCCGCGACTGGGGGAGACAACATGGCAGAGCAACAGATAACGCCGGGGACCAAGCTGCAGGTGGCATTCGACGTGCCCATGGGCCAAAAAACCGACTTCAACATGCTCGCCACGTACAAAGAGAACCTGGACGACGCGTACTTTCTTATGAGCGCGCCCATGCTCGCCGGCAAGCCGCTGCTCATGGACGAAAACCAAAAGCTGCTGCTGCAATACAAAGTGGGCGAGGAAACGTTCGTGCTCGCCGGCTACCCCGAGTCAGTCGAGAAAAAGGGCATCCGCACCTACTGGAAAATGCGCAAAGTCGCCGAGCAGCGCACCTTTGTCAAGCGCCGCGACGAGCGTTTTAAGGTCGCCATGCGCCTGACCTACCAGCGCGACAACGAGCCGACCCCCGAGCCCGAGGACGCCATGACCATCGACGTCTCGGCCGGCGGTCTGGCCGTCTACCTCAACGATTATCCCGACGTGGGCGAGGCCCTGTCCGTGCAAATGCCCACGATCCGCCTGCAGGGCGAGCGTCACGAGCTGCCCGAGCAGCTGGGCATCGTGTGCTGGGTGCGCCGCGCGCCCAAGGGCAGCCTGTACCGCAACGTCTGCGGCCTGCAGTTCCGCTACGCCGACGACATGGAGCGCGAGCTCGTCAAAGAATATGTCGGCTACATTCGCACCAAATATAAGATCTGATCGCCATGGCTCTGTTCAAGCGTAACGACAACAAAGATCAAGCTGCCGAGGATTTGGCCGAGGGTTTGACCGAGGACCAAGCCGAGGACGCGCTACAGGACGCTCCCGGCGCCAACGCCGAGGACGCGCCCGGCGAGGACTCCGCGCCCGACCAGCCCCCCGCCTCCCGCAAGCGCTTCGGCAAGCCCAAGTCCAAGCCCAAACCCAAACCCAAGCGCAAGCCCAAGCGCGACTTGCGCGGCGTGGTGCGCATCGAGGAGCTGGAGCAGGCGCTGGCCGACCAGGACCTCGACGACATCGACCCCGACGCGGTCGTGTCCATGTACATGCCCAAGCGCCGCATGGAGCGCATCGGCACGGCGCTGCTGCGCATGGACAAGCTACAAAAAGCCCTCGTGGTGCTGGCGCTTGCCTTTGGCGTGCTGTTTGCCCTGTCGTTTATGCAGGAAAACATGGGTAACTTCACCATCAACCTCAACCGCCTGGAGCTGTTCCGCCGCGGCGTGGCCATTGCCGACAATGGCGACTTTAACAACGCCACCGCGCGCCTGGCGGCCGACGCCGTGGACAACGGCACCAATATCGCTGCCGACGACCTGCCCGACAACCTGGATAACATCGACGGCAGCCACAACGGCAAGAACTATGTGGCGTACACCTTCTATATCCGCAACGCCGGCAAGACCGATCTGGGCTACAGCGCCAAGCTCAAGGTGGTCAGCGCCAGCAAGGGCGTGGAGAAGGCGGCGCGCGTGCGGGTGTACCGCAACGGCGAGCCCACCACCTATGCGGCGGCAACGGCCGACGGCAGCCCCGAGCCCAACACCGAGCCGTTTGCGTCCAAGGACGTGGTGACGACCATTAGCCACAAGAACTTTCGCGTGGGCGATGTGGACAAGTACACCGTGGTCATTTGGCTGGACGGCGACGACCCGGAGTGCGTGGACAAGATCATCGGCGGTGCGGTGGAGTTTGGCTTTGACTTTGATTCGTCCGAGACCGACGACTCGAGCCTGTTCATTAAATTCGTGCAGGATATTGCCGACACCCTGACCGGCAACGACCCCATTAGCGCGAGCGGCAACGAGGCGCCCGATTACTACAAGGAACACAACGTGACCTGGAGTAACCGTCGCAACCAAAAGAACTCGCCCGCGGGGGACGGGGACAAGTAGAACGAAGAAGCGCCGGGCCGGGAGTGATTTCCCGACCCGGCGCTTTTGTTATGCGGAGGCGTTGTCGGCGGAGGTAGCGCCGTTGCCAGCGGCGTCGTCCAGCAAGAACAACCGCAACGCGAGCTTGATCGCGTAGCCCGGTTTGACCTGCACCGGATCTCTCATGCGCTCGCCCAGGTCGCCGCAGTAGGCATAGATGTCGCGGATCAGATCCGCGCCCGAGAGCGTGAACATGTAGCCCGCGTCCGAAAGCGCGTTGGGCGCTGCGGGCAGCCCCGCGGCCGCACAAAAGCTCGCGAGGTCGGAGCCCATGACGGCCTTGTAGTCGATCGCGGCGCCACGGTCCCGGGCGGTCTGCTCCTGCTCGCGGGCATATGACAACGCCGCCGCCAGCACAAAGCTGGGTGTGGGCGCGTTGACGTCGTCGGTGGTGGCGACGAGCTTACCGGCCGCTTGCGTGACCAGCCAGGCAACTTCGCGCTGACAACGAACGGCTTTGCGCGTCACCGGCTTGATCGATCCGGTAGAAACGCTTCCCTTGGGTTGATTGGCGGCAGCCATAGAGTCCTCCCGGCAAATAGCCCGCATAAGCAGGCAGAAATTACACGTGCTACATCAGTATAGCGGGTGGGGAAGGGCTAGGGCGAAGCTCGGCGGAGGGCGAATGTGTGCGTTGGCATGGCGCTGCGGTCGCAAGGCTTAAGAGGGGCTTATGACTGCGCGGGAGAGAGATCAAATAAGGTAAACGATGTTCATGTAGCACCGCATATAACCAGAGGTAGACCTATGAATCTGCCGGAATGTAGGCTGCCGAAAACTCATAAGGAAATCGTAAGAATTATGGTATTCTCAATTCCATGTCTAAAGGATGGGCAAGCAACATCCAACACGAAAGCGCGGGCTCCCCTTCCGGGCTTCTCGAGGGTCATCTGGGATGAATGGGGAAAGAAAGGGGTCCGTATGGATACCAAGGCATTAAAGAAGCAGATGGGCGCTGCCATCGCTATGGTCCTCGTGGCAGCCGTAGCCCTCGGCTCCGCCACCTTCGCATGGTTTGTGACGAACAACAAGGTCGAGGCCACCACGAGCACGATTTCCGCTCAGTCGAACGCGGCGTTCATGAACATTAAGTACAACGAATCGGCAGTCACTTCAGATAAGCAGGCTGATGTATCCACTTTGGGCAACACTCCGCTCTACCCGGCGCAGTGGGCTAATAACTTCAGCGCTGATGGCAATAAAGCTGTAGGTGCTGGCGAATATCAGTTTGAAACTGCATTTGCCCAGAAAGTTGACGCGGCGGCCATGGACGCAACTTCCCTGAAGCTTGTGGGCGATCCCACGAAGGCTTCGACGGCTAATGAAAAAGGCAATAAATATGCCGTCGCGAATCTCTTCAATATTAGCTCCAAGGGTTCCAACCTTACCAACCTTAAGGTGACCGGTGCGTCTATTAAAACGAACGACAAGGGCAATGCTGCCCTTGATGACGCCCTTCGTGTTCTTGTTGTCTGTGGAACCAACTGGGCTGTTTGCAATAAGAGCGGTGTTGTTCAATCGTCTGGTGCTACCGACGGTCTGCTTGCTGATACCGTGACGGCTGGTCAGGACACTGCCGTTTATACGTACGTTTACTACGATGGCAATGTAGACAACGTTTACACGAATAACCTCGGTAGTCTCAAAGATGCATCTGCCAAGATTACGCTTACGTTCAATGCTGAGCCTCAGAACAACGCTTAATTCTCGCGCATACATGTGAGTGGGTTTGAGGGCGGAACCCCAACGGTTCCGCCCTTTCTATTTTAAAAGGAGGTGACGGCTATGGCCAAAACTGTTAGGCGACTTAAAGCCGATATTCTGGGCGCGGCACTTACCGTCATCGTTTCGTTTGTCGCGTTGGGTGCGGCCACCTATGCGTGGTACGTTTCCAACAACACGGTAAACGCGACAACCTCTACAATCAGCGCTCAGGCAAACGGCATGGTCCTCCAAATTGCGTCCGGCCCAAATGCCATTCATGACGGTAGCGATCATCAGACGACCGCCGCAAGCACTGGCCATGAGATCAGTCCGTCTTCCACGGACGATGCCCATAGCTGGTTTGTACCAAAATCATGGAATGGTACAGATGTGAGTGGTTACCAGAAGGCAACGATTTCTAAGCAGCTTGAGGGTTCCTATACGCTCAAGGGAGATACCGAGACTTATTACGCCTATACGATGGCGGAATATACGCTCTACACGATTAACCAGACTGGCGAGGCTGACGTCTATCTCGACAACAGCAGCTCGAACGGTCCCGTTGTTGTGACTGCGTCGGAAGGCGCTTCGAAAGATTGGTTTGACAAAATCAAAGGCAGCCTTCGTGTTGGTCTGCTGATTAATGACGAGCTCAAGGTTGTTTATGCTCCGGTCCTTCCGACAGGCAAGGGAAACGATGTTTCTGCTACCGAAGGCTGGAGTTGCGTGAATCCCGACAGCCTCTCGGTGACCATGGCGCCGTCCTATGCCCATGTGTGCGGTGGCAATATGATTGACCAGAACAGTAAAAACTGGGGAGCAACTGGAAGCGGTGACTCCTACGTAAAGCCGACGGGCGACGCTCAGATGCTCGCTCATGTTGGTTACAGCGGGACAAACTTCAAGGTTGTCATTTGGATGGAAGGCACTGACAGCGATTGTCAGAACATGTCCGGCCTCGATGTTGGTGAAGGAAGTCCGACCTTCGATGTAACGGTTAGCCTGGTCGGCATCGTGCCTGACTCTAAGTAGAGGCAAGACAACAATTAAACTGCCTAAAGGGGCCGCTTCGATTGAAGCGGCCCCTTTTTTTGTGGCTGTCCGCTGGAAGCACTTTGTCGCATATCGCTCGGGGTCGGCGATAATGTGAAGAACTGTTCTTCCTGGAGGTTCCTTATGGACGGCATTGCTTCTAGTGTTCCGCTGATTGCTCGGCCGAGTTTCGACCGCGCTTGCAGCGTTGTGCCGTCCGAATATGTTCAGGCTTGGGAATGGTTCTTGCGCGAGGAGCAGCGTGGCGGCCTATGGGACAAACTCCCGCATCGCACCAATGCCGATAGCCCTCAATATCCCTTTCGCCTGACGATTGATTCTGAGCTCTTTCCGGTGTCGCGCGATTCGGGCATCTTTTGGCCTGGTCGCGGGCGCGTTAATCAGCCGCGCGAAAAGACCTTCGCCCTTTCGGTGCACAATTCCAAGCGCGGCGCCTACCCCGATGTTCCGCCGCTCTATCTTGAGGACGGCACGTGGGTGCTCAAGTACTCGTCGCAAAGTGCTTCGGTCGAAAACTGGCGCGACCAGGACTACAACCAAAAGATGATCAACTGCATGGAGTGCGGCGTTCCCGTTGGCGTGTTCTTTGCAACGAGCGCCGGCTACAAAGTGCTGGGCCTAGCGTTCGTTGAGCGTTACGAGCCCGAGAACAGCTGGTTTGTGCTGCACGGTCCCGTCCACAAGGGCGGACCCGATGCGCGTTTCTTCCCTGATATGAGCTACATGAAGGACGCTCCGGTCGCGGCGGAGTTTTCCGGCACTCCAGCGAGCGACGATGAAAAGGTCCGTTATGCGTTGCGTCGCGAGCGAATCGGCCAGCAGCGTTTTCGCAATCAGCTTTTTGAGGCTTATACCGGTCGATGTGCCGTCTCGGGCTGCAATGTGGATGAAGCTCTCGAGGCCGCGCATATCGAGAACTACTCGGGTCCCAAGTCGCAAGTTGTCAGCAACGGTATTCTGCTGCGCCGTGACTTGCACTCGCTGTTCGATGCTCATTTGATTTCGTTTGAGCTGGTGCGTGGCGACTATCAACTTTGCGGGTCGTATCTTCTGCGGCATACGGACTATGCGGCGTTTGCAGGGTCGGTGTTGCGTGAGCCGGACGAACATCGCCTGCGTCCCAACGCTCGATTCCTCGAGGCTCATCGTGCCGAGTTTGATTTCTCGGAATCGCGGCGCCGGGCGGAAGCCGTTGCTCCGTATTAGCTGGGCGTGGCCCGTCGCAACCCAATCATGTCGATTGATCGGATCGCGTCGCGCCGCAACGAGAGCCGCACGATCCTGCCATCCTCTTCTCAACAGGTAAAACAGGAAAGGGGAGACCATGGGATGGCGAAGCGATATCGCGCGCGGCGCATACGGTAACTTACCGCGCGTTTTGATGGATCGGAGCTTATTTCCGCTCATCGAGGCCAGCTGCAGCCAAATCTGTCTGCCCTGTCCTTGCTGCGGTACAGACCTTCCGTGCCTAGACATCACCTTCATCGATGCCCGCGATAAGCACGCCACCGACCCGCGGGTTCGAACGGGCCTGCGCCTCCCGGTCTATCCTCAGCAATGCCCGACCTGTGGATGCGCCATTACCTATGACGATGCGGACACCTAATTGCCTGATGGCGAGCGAGGATTTTTGGACGATCGAAAACCGAGCGTGGATAATCTCCCGTTTTTGGGCTGAAGGGCTGTCAAAAACGGGAGATTTTCCACGCTCAGCCGTTTCTGCCTTATAAGATGCCCTACAGGTAAATCCCCTCGTACAAGGTCTTGTGGAACTGGGTGTGGTGGTCGCGTGCCCAGGTGAAGAGCGCCTGGTCAAAGTTGTCCTGGCTGGCGGGGATGCCGTAGACGCCGGCGACTTCCACGCGCACGAACTCCAGCGCGGGCAGCTTGTTGATGGCCGTGAGTGCAAACGGCGACGTGGGCTCCTCGAACAGGTAATGGCTGCCTTGCAGCGCGCCGCAGCCGGTGCAGGTGCTGGCGAGCGATACGGTCTTGGTGGTGCGCGACGTTACGGGCTTGTAGCCGCAGCGCTCGCGCAGGTAGTCGCGGATCTCGGCCGGCACGCAGCCCAGCGTGGGGACGATGGCCACGGCGTTGGCGCAGGCGGTGTCGATCACGATGTGGCCCGCGTCGTCCATGGCGGGCGCGCCGCCGGGCGCAGCCTTGCTGCCCGAGTCCTCGGCCACCCGATACGGAATGCCAAAGGCCGCGACCGTCGTCTGCTCGTGGCACTTCCAGCATTCGCGCTTGCCCAGCACCAGGTAGATGTAGGGCGCGCTGGGGTCGGAGCGATCCACGCCGGGCAGCCACGCGGCAAAGGGCTCGGGGTTGACGCCGTCGGGCACGTACCAGATCTTCTTGACCCGGTCCCACTTGGCGCCCAGGGCCTTGGCCTGGTCTTTGTGCGAAAAGGGAACATCGAGCTCGGTGCGCATGGCGGCTCCTTTGTGCGGCTTGCGGTGCATGTGCTCCAAGGATACCCCAGCGCTGGGTGTGTGGTCGCTAAACGAGCATTTCGACCGTCCGAGAAGTCGCGGAGCATTTTGGCGAGGGGGTGCCGTCAAGCAAATGGGCAAGCAAATGGTCAGCTTTTGGTCAGTTGAGCGGCAACCTTGCCAAAAGCTTGACGGATTTGCAGCTAGACGTCGACGAATGAACATTTTGGACGCGCTGCGGCTAAAAACCGCCGGTCGTTTGCCGAAAACTTAGCGGGACCGCCAGCGGCTGCCGACGCGCGTGCTATCTTCGCGCCATGAGCTACTTTATCGTTTCACATAACGCTGCGTTGGCGCTTTTGGCGCACATCCCGAACCCTCGATTTGGGGATTCGGAACCAGAGGTCGTGTCGATTGCAGGCACCTGCGCGCTGTTGGACCAAGAGGCGCAGGAGTTTATCGATCGCTATGATTTAGGGGTCGAAACGCTGGATTTGCTGGTGCCGTCGCGCGCCGACCGTCGGCGGAGCAAACATGTTAAGACGCATCTCTGCACCAACGAGCTCCCGGCGGGTTCGTTTATCTCGCTGGGCCACTGGATGGGCGGCCTGGATGCGTACGTGTGCGCTCCCGAGCTGGCGTTTGTGCAGGCTGCGCACGACGGCTCTGCAGCCGAGGCCATCTATGCCGGCTATGCCATGACATCGGACTATCGGCTGGACAACCTTGCTCCCGGCGGGGTGACAAGCAGGGATGGGGGCATGCGCGATGGCAGGCTCACGACGAAGGAGCTCATTGCGGCGTATATCGAGGCGTCCCCAAAGGTAAGGGGTCTCGCGAAGGCAAAGGCGCTGCTTGCGTATGTGATCGAGGGATCGCGCTCTCCGAGGGAGTCGGGGCTGTGCATGTTTATGTCGCTGCCTGCGCGCTACGGCGGGTATGCATTGGGCAAGGCCGAGCTCAACAAGAAGGCTTTCATTCGCGATGGACTCAACGATGGGCGCGAGCGCAAACTGCGCGTGTTGGAGCGCACGCCCGACATTACGCTTACGGCTAAAGTCGAGGTGGGCAGGGATAAAGTAAAGGCCGGGCTGCTGCCAGAGGTGCTGACCGCGATGGTCGACTACGACAGCGATGCCATTCATGACGGCCGCGAGAAGATCCACAAGGATGTCGAGCGCCGCAACGAGTTGGAACTGCTTGAGGGAGTAGCGTATTTTACGGTGACAACCGACCAAGCAATTGACTACGACAAGCTCGTTCGGCTGTGCGAACGCATCCGACGGAAGCTGCATCGGAATAAGCGCCCCATCTTTAACAAGGCGATGAGTGCAGAGCAGCGATATTTTGCCCATGCGCGTGCCGAAACGAAGCGATTTTGGCTCTGGCAAGCCGTTATCGATGCGCATCAGTATTGGTAGGGGCGGTAACAGGGGGTTAGAATTAGCGGCCATATATCCAGGTTTAATACTTTTCCCGAGAAGTGAACGAGTCAGAATGGACCCCCGAAACATCGACACTTTTAGGGGCTTGTTTCCTGCGGTTTTGCTGCTGGAATCCTGCGGTTTTAACGTCAAAAAGTGTGGATGCTCCGGGGGTCCAAATAAGCTCGTTCACTTCTGGGAAAAGTATTAAACCTCACTTTATAGGGGGTTATTTATATATGGCTGCGAGACCCAACCGCGCCTGATCGGGGCAATCACCGGGGCTGTTTGGGCGGTTTGGCTGCAGCGGCGTCCTTTTGTCTTGGCGGCGTAAAACAAAACAGCTCAGAGGCGAAGCCTCTGAGCTGCGAACATTTGGTGGGCGTTAGAAGATTTGAACTTCTGACCTCTTCCGTGTCAGGGAAGCGCTCTCCCCCTGAGCTAAACGCCCGATCAAGGGTGCGCGAGTGCGCAGGGAATAATATAACGGAGCTCCCACCCGGTGGCAAGAACTATTTTTTAAAAAGTGGCAACTTGCGATCCTATCGGCCCCCGATGGGGTGCGAGCGGCGCGCGAAAAGTCGCGTTTGTACCCCCGATGAACTGCACGTTCGCGTAAAATAATGCCCATTATGGGCAAATGGTGTCCAGGTAGTTTACAACACGGCATTTGGGGGAGGGGCATGTCGGACGCGCGCTCGTTGCGAAAACAGTTCAATCGCATGCTCGCCACGTTGCTGGTGGCGCTTGCTGCTGCCGGAGCCGTAACGTATGCCTGGTACATCTACAACGCAAACCGCCACATCACCGACGTTAAGATGGCCGCGGGCACGGGCGTGACCTTCCTTATCTCCAACGAGTACGACGGCGAATACAAAACCAACGCCGGCCTGAGCTTTACAGGCCTGCTCGATCCCGTCTCGACCGACAACGTGCTCAACGGCTTCCAAAAGGTAACGGGTTTTACTGGTGGAACCACCCAGGACTCGCTGTTTGCCAGCATGTTTGGCGCGGCAGAGCATTCCTACTACTACAAGACCTCCCTGTACCTGGCCACCAACTTTGCCGCGACCGACGTGTACCTGTCGGGCATTGACTTTACCGAGCAGGACCCGGCAAACCCCATCTCTACCGCTCTGCGGGTGGGCCTGGTTACCTATGCGCCGGGGCAGGGCGATACCGTTACGGGCCAGTACGTCTTTGAGGTCTCGGGCGAGCGCAATCCCCAGGCGCGCTACAACACGCTCGACGGCAAGGATGCCGGCGAGAACGAGCAGAATCACCTGGTGCTCGACAGCACCCGCTCCGATGGAACAACGGTTCATTTTGACCAGCTGACCAGCGCAAACTTCTGCGACTACAATGAAGACACCGGCATTGTGGGCCTCAAGGAGGCCACGACCAAGATCTGCAGCCTGCCCGCCGCTGCCAAGGGCGCCGACCGAAGCACGCCCGTGCGCGTGGACGTGTACGTGTGGCTGGAAGGCTGCGACCCCGACTGTACCAACAATCTGGCCGCCACCAGCCTGCAATCGCTGGCGCTGCGCTTTGCCGGCAAGCGTTCGTAAGGGGGCTGGACATGAGTGCTTCGAACATCAAAGACATCCTAAACTCGCGTCGTCGCATGGTTGCCGCGGCTGCATGGATGTTGGTGTTGGTAGCCGCCCTGAGCGCTGCCACCTACGCGTGGTTTAGCAATTCGCGCTACACCAACGTGACGCCCGTGGCGCACACGGTAAGCGACGAGGGCTCCGACCTGCAGATTGGCCTTTCGGCCAACGGGCCCTGGGACACAACGGCAACGCTTGCCGCCGCCGACAAGACGCTCTATCCCATCTCGACGGCAGACCTTTCCCGCTTTTGGCGCGGCACGTTCCAAAACGCCTCCGGCATCACGACCGACTACGCCGACTGCACCGCGCGGCTGGACGACTACGCCCTTTCGGGCACGCTGTACCTTAAGGGCAGCGATAGTGCTCTCAACGTGTACCTGTATCAGGGCCAGATGAGCGTGACGAACGACCCCAAGCTGCTGGCCGCGCTGCGTCTGGGCCTGGTCATTACAACTCAGTCGGGCACGCAAACGCATATCTTTACCTGCGACGATCTGGGCGACACCTCGGGCGCCACCAGTAGGCGTACCACCGCGCAAGACGGCGTGGTCGTGGCGCCCGGTGCCTCGGGCTGGACCTACACCGCCGACCCCGCGCGTGCCATAAGCGCCTACAGCATGGACGGCACCGGCGACACGCCCACGGCGCGTGCAGGCGCCACACCCATCTGCACGCTGGCCGCCAATGAGGTGGCAAGCGTTCGCTACGTTGTGTACATGGAAGGCTGCGACGCCAATTGCATCGACGAGGCTCAGGCCCGCGATGTGGTGCTGCAGCTTGCCTTTGCCGCGGCCAAGGCATAAGGGGGGCGAAGCGACATGGAAGACAAGAAGCGCATGCCAGCAGATAACCGCAAGGCCAAAACCCAGAGCGCTAGCTCCGCGGCCCCCTCCAGTGCGTCCGTCGATCGCCAGGTCCTCGAGGGCGCCGCCGTCCGCCGTCACGCCCGTCGCGCGCGTGCCTACATCGCGCTCGTTATGGTGGCGCTCGCCGCCACTTTGGGCGTCGCGACCTACGCCTGGTTTACCAACAACATGAAGGTCAACACCAACTCGGTGAGCGTGCACAGCGACACGTCCAAGCTGGTGCTAGAGCTGGGCGACGCCGATCGCGGCAGCTGGTCGCAGCAGGGCGATGCATCTCTGGCCTCCACCGCGAGCGGGGCCGTGACGCTCTACCCGGTCTCGACCTTTGACCTCAACGGCTTTGCGGCCTGCGCGCAAAACAACTCGGCCGGCGATGCCGCGGTGTTTGAGCAGGCAAAAGACAACGGCTCCACCTACTATCACGGCTGGATTGACCTGCGTCCCACCATTACGGGCACGGGCGCCAGCAAGGTTAAGGGCAAGGTGAGCCTGTATCTGGCCGAATCGCTGGTCCCGCAGGGCGCCAACGCCGAGCTGCTGCGCGCGGCTCGCGTGGGCATTAAGATCTCGAGCGGCAGCCAGGTGCTTGCCACCAACATCTTTGAGCTCGACAGTTCCGACAGCGGCCATCGCGGCGAGCATCCCACGACCGCCCCGGCTGGCCTTGCTGGCTACGCCGATGGCATGCTCCTGGGCTGGCAAAACGGCCAGCTCGCTTGCGGTGCCAACGTGACGCAGGACCCGGCCGCTTATACGCTGGACACGAGCGAGACGGCCGAGCGCCCGCAAAACTCGCTCGCCACGCTGGCGCTGGGCCAGACCTATCGCCTGGACATCTATTACTACATCGAGGGAACCGACCCCGATAGCGCCGACTACCTGCATCAAGACCCGGGCACCCTGCACCTGGCGCTCTTTGCGACCCTGGACGGTGAGTAGCCATGACGCGTAAGCAACCCGCCGCCAGCTGCACGCCCGCCACCGGCAAGCCCGCCGGCGCCGCCGCACCTGCCGACACCGACTTGCGCCGCAAGCTCACCACCACCGTGGTGCTGGTGCTGTTTGCCCTGGTGGCGATAGTCATGGCAACCTTTGCCTGGTTCTCCATCGCCGATAGCGCCAAGACCCGCATGCTCATGATTGATGCCAACGCCGACGGCTCGCTGCGCTTTGACCTGGACGAGCACTCCACGTTTGACGAATACGTCCACAGCCTGGGCTTCGACCAGATCTCGGCACGCATCGCCAGCGGAAAGGGCGTGGACATCGATGCATCCAGGCTCAAGCCCGTCACCACGAGCGACTACCAGACTTTTACCTTCGAGGACGGCTCCACCGCCGATCCCGCGACCGGCGCCTACTTGGAGTTCACGCTGCACTTTATGAGCAGTACGGACCTGCGCGTTCGCCTGACCGGGCAGGACGGCGACGGTGGCGCGTCCGGCACGCGGTTTAGCTCCGACACGCAGGGCATGGCCAGCGCCATGCGCATGAGCTTTACCGCCGACGGTCACACCTGGGTCTACAACCCCAACGGAGGCGGAGGCTCGTCCGGTTCGGCCACCGTCTTTGGGCTCGACTCGGGAGTAGCGAACGCGGCCAGCGACATGTTCGACCTAATAAAAGATACGGACAAGCCGGTAGCCGTTCGCATATGGCTCGAGGGAACGGACCCAAATTGCACTAATATGCTAAAGGGAGCTAACTATTCGGTTTCGATGCGCTTTGAGGGCATCGAGGAACAGTAGATATGCACGGCGGCCATCGGGCCGCGCACGACCTAGTCAGACACGGTAGTAAGGGACATCATGCAATCTGTTAAAAAGGCCGCATCCATCGCACTGAGCGTCGTCATGTGGATCATCATCCTGGTGGCGGCCCTGTACGCGTTTACCACGCTCGCCACGCGCGAGGACGGCAGCGTCTCGGACATCGCCGGCTTCACCCCGCTCGCCGTACAGTCCGACTCCATGGCGCCCACGTTTAACAAGGGCGACCTCATCGTCATCAAAAAGTGCGACACCTCCAAGCTCGAGGTGGGCGACATCGTGACGTTCCACACCATTATCGACAACGAGTACGCGCTCAACACGCACCGCATCGCCGCCATCGACGAGATCAACGGCATGCGCAGCTTTACCACCAAGGGCGATAACAACGACGTGGCCGATTCGCACATCATCAGCGACGGCGACATCGTGGGCAAGTACGTGTTCGCGCTGCCGCAGATGGGCAAGGTCATGGACTTCCTGTCCAGCTCCATGGGCTTCCTCATCGTAATCGTGCTGCCCATGCTGCTGTTCTTTATCTACCAGGTGTATCACCTTATCGTGGTGGGCATGAACCTTAAGCGCGCCATGGCCGAGGAAGACCGCCTGGCCGCCGCGGCCGCCATCGTGGACGCCGAGGGCAAGGGTGACACCGCCGCCGTCACCGCCGATAACGCCGCCGAGCAGCTCGCCCAGGCCGAGGCCAAGCTCGAGGAAGCCCGTCGTTTAAAGGCCGAGGCCGAGGCGGCGATGAGCGCGACCAAGCAGGAGGATACCGACGGTGAGTGAGTTTCTGGGATTTGCCTGGGAGCTGCTGGCAAAGGTTGTCTACAACGTCGTTGCCGTTGTGAGCTCCATCCTTAACCTGCTGGTGTTTGGCTGGGTTGAGTACTTCAACATCTTTATGACCTACTTCACCACGTTTGACCTGGTGGGCAAGATCGGCGCGGTCATCCTGTTTGCCATGCTCATCGCGGTCCCCGTGCTGATCGTGGCCATCCTGGTCCACCGCTACCGCATCAACCGCCGCCTGCATCGCGACGACACGTCCAACAAAGCGCTCTATCGCGAGATCGGCCGCCTGAACAAGCAGGTGCTCGACCTGATGGACGAGAAGAACAAGCTGCTGGCGCTCAAGGTCAATGCCATGGGCGGTACCAAGCAGATTCCGTACGTGGGCGCCTCGGCCCTGGCCGACGACCACCTGCCGACGGTGGGCAACGTGGTGGGCGCCGCGGCGGGCGCCGGTGCGCCTGCGGGCGAGGGCGCCGCGGCGACGGCCGTCATGTCGGGCAACGCGTCGCTCGCGCTCGATGGCGAGGGTGTCAAGGATGCCGCAGCCGCCATGGCCAAGGCCACCGTCGAGGCCAAGACCCTTGCCGAGGAAAAAGAGATCGCCCAGGCCAACCGCTTTCCCAAGCTGTCCCTCGTGGACCTTAAGTACCGCGACTGGGAATCGCCGGTCTACGACGATGCCATCTCGCTGGAGGACTTTGTCGACAGCTTCCGCGCGTTTGCATGCAGCCAGATGAAGCTCTACTACACGCCCGAGATCATCCGCCGCTTTGTGGCCGGCATGGCCGCCTCCAAGCTGCTGATCCTGGAGGGCATCTCGGGTACCGGTAAGACGTCGCTGCCCTACAGCTTTAGCCGTTACCTGGACAACCCCGCGACCATCGTATCGGTGCAGCCGAGCTTCCGCGATCGCACCGAGGTACTGGGCTACTTTAACGAGTTTTCCAAGCGCTTTAACGAGACCGAGTTCCTGCGCGCCGTGTACGAGGCAGGCCTTCGCCAGGACCCGTCCATGATCGTGCTCGACGAGATGAACCTCGCCCGCGTGGAGTACTACTTTGCCGAGATCCTGTCGGTGCTCGAGATGCCCAGCCACGACGAGTGGGTGCTCGACTTGGTGCCCACCCAGTGGGCCGCCGACCCCAAGGCCCTGCACGACGGCAAGCTCACCATTCCCGACAGCTTGTGGTTTATCGGCACCGCCAACAACGACGACTCCACCTTTACCATCACGGACAAGGTGTACGACCGTGCGATCCCCATCGAGCTCAACGAGCGCGCCGACGCGTTTGAATGCGAGCCGCACGAGCGCGTGCACGTGACGGCCGACCACCTGCAGTATCTGTTCCAAAAGGCCAAGGTCGAGTACGTAATCGACGAGGAACTGCTCCAGAAGATGCACAAGCTGGACCAGTACCTGCAGACCCGCTTTAAGCTGGCCTTTGGCAACCGTATCATCAAGCAGATGTACGACTTTATCCCCGTGTACGTGGCGTGCGGCGGCACCGAGCTGGGCGGCATGGACTACATCATCGCCCGCAAGGTGCTCAAGAAGTTTGAGTCCATGAACGTGAGCTTTGTGCGCGACGAGATGAAGGGCCTGATCGAGTACATCGAGAAGACCTTTGGCGAGGGCGGCCTGCCCGATTCCGTCATGTACCTGCAGCGGATCCAGAACTTCTACTAATGGCGTAAGTGCGGGGCGGCGTGATGTCGCCCCGTCCCTTTCCGATCGATCCAACCTATGGAGTAACCCATGTCCGAGACCATTCAGGACCTCTATACCAGCTTCTCCGAGCAGATGGAGCCCATCCAGGAGGACAGCCGCTACTTCCGCTATCTGTTTGAGATGGCGCAGGCCTCGGGCACCACGATCGAGCAGCAGCGCGAGGAGCTCGTCAAGGTGGTGGACGAGGAATGGATCAGCATGATCGAGGACTCGCTCGACGCCATCAACACCATTATCGAAAAGCCGCGGCGCTTTATCACCACCGAGGAAGAGGTGGTGCCGGTCTCGCTCGCCAAAAAGATCAGCGCCGACAGCGTCCGTCACCTGAGCCAGAACACGCAGTTCTTGGCGCCGAGTGATGACGGCGGCGTCCACCCTACGCGCATCCTCAACGTCAATACCGTCGAGACCTACGATCTGTACGAGAACCGCTTTATCTACCACCTGATTCAGCGCCTGCTGACGTTTGTGGACAAGCGTACCGACGTGATCTTTTGGTCGACGGGCAACGAGATCCGCAACCGCTTTAAGATGCACAGCAAGATCGACGACGCGTACGAAGAGATCGAGTACAACGTCGAGATGACGGTCAAGAACCGCCAGAGCTTTGCCGAGAACGACGCCGACAACATGGACGTCTTTATGCGCATCGACCGCGTGCGCCGCCTGGTCATGGCACTGCGCGGTGCGTCGTTCTGCCAGATCATGAACGGGTGCAGCGCGGTCCGCAGCCCCATTCAGCGCACTAACCTCATCATGAAGGACCCCAACTACCGCAAGTGCTACCAGCTGTGGCAGTTTATGGAGCGCTACGACAAGGTGGGCTACAACATCGACGTGCAGCAGCAGGCGCTGGCGTTCGATGACGAGTACATGGTGCAGATGTACACCAACCTCATCAACAACTACGCCGTCTTTAAGAGCCTGACCGATGACGAACGCAACCTGCAGGAGCTCGAGAGCGTGCAACACGCGCCGGTGGCGCCTAAGTTTATTAAGGAGATCAAGGAGGTGCAGGTCGATAGCCCCGACCTGCCCGACGTCGAGGTCCGTCGCGTGTTTGTGGAGGAGGTCACGCAGGCTCAGCTAGATGCCGAGCAGGCGCTGGCCGAGGCGCGCGAGCAGATCGAGGAACTGCGGGGGCAGGTCAAGTCTTGGAAGGTTCAGGCCCATGCGCTGACCGACGAGCGCGACGACCTGGCCGACGAGCTGGACGAGGCAAAGACGCGCGAGCTGGCGCTGACGCAGCGCGCGCAGATGGCCGAGGCCGATGTCGAGGAGCTGCAGGGTTCACTGGAGGATGTCGAAGCGGGCAAGAAGGCCGCCGAGGACGCTGCCGTTGAGGCGCGCTCGACCGCGGCGGCCCAGCTTGAGCAGATGCGTGCCGAGGCCGATGCCGAGGTGGTTGCCGCCCGTGCCGACGCGGACGCCAAGGTTGCTGCCGCCGAGCAGGCCGCTGCCGCTCAGGTCGCGCAGGTCAAGAGCGAGTCCGCCGCGGCCTTGGCTGCCAAGACGGCGGCCGATGCCGCCGAGCTGCAGGCAGCCAAGGACGCCGCCGCGGCCGAGCTCGCCGGCATGCGTGAGACCTCTGCCAAGGAGGCGGCCGAGCTGCATGCCAAGCTGGACGCCGCCCAGCTGCAGATCGAGGAAGTGCAGCTGACGGCCGAGCGCGATGCCCGTGCCGCGGCCGAGGCGGCCGACGCCGCTGCTGCTGTGGCGGAGCAGAAACTCGCCGACACCGTCGCCGCGGCCGAGGAGAAGGTTTCCGCTGCTCAGCAGGCAGCCGATGCCGCGATTGATGCCGCCCGTGCGGCCGCCGATTCTGCCGTCGAGCAGGCTACGGTGGACGCCGGCGAGAAGGTCGCCGCAGCCGCTGCCGAGCGCGATGCCGCCACACGCGCCGCCGAGAAGGCCCGTGCCGACGCCGACGCGCGTATCGCCGCGGCCGAGCTCGAGGCAGGGAAGCGCATTGAGCAGGAGGTCGCCGCCGTCAAGGCCGCGCACGAGCGCGAGCTCCAGGCCGCCCGCGCGGAGATGCAGCAACGCTTGGACTCGTTGGCGCACGAGCTGGAGCTGGCCCAGCGCGATCGCGCCCGCGCCGAGCGCCGTGCCGAGGGCAACAGCCTGTCGCGCTATCTGCTGGCCCGCCTGCGCGGCGAGGACGCCGAGGGCGATGTCGCCACGACCGTTGAGGGAGATGAGACCGACGTTTCGGCATCTGACGCCACTGACGTCGAGCCTTCCGCAAAGGACGCCGACAAGTGATGAAGCACGTGCTCCGCGTGATCAACGTGTTGGCGACCGTGGTGATCCTGGTCGCCTTTGTGGTGCTGCTGCGCACGGTGTTCACGCCCGCCGGCGAGATTCCCACCATCATGGGCTACGGCTTTATGCGCACGCTGACCGGCTCGATGGAGCCGGCGATTCCCGTGCATTCGTTTATCGTCGTCGATACCGACAACAGCCAGGCCTACCAGGTCGGCGACATCATCACCTTCCATTCGTCCGATGACGCGCTGGAGGGTTCGCTCAACACGCATCGCATCGTTGCCGTGGAGGATGCGGCCGACGGCACGCCGGTCTACCGCACCATGGGCGATGCCAATCCGGTCGAGGATGCTGCGCCCGTGCCCGCCGCCGACGTGGTGGGGCGCGTGGTCTTTGTCTCGGCGGGGCTGGGCGTGGTGGTCTCGTTGCTCACCAATCCGCTGCTGTTCTTTCCGCTTATCGTGGTGCCGCTGATCGTGCTGCTGGTGCTCGAGATTCGCCATATGGTCAAGACAACGCATGAGGTGGCACGCGCCGAGGACGAGGCCGCCCTGCGCGCAGCCGTGGAGCAGATTCGCGAAAAGCGCCGTCGAGAGCAGGAGGAGCAGGGCGACGCCGGTGACGAGGGCGATGCCGACGGTGGCCATACCGATGAAAGTGCGGAAGCCGATCCCGGCGCCCCAGGCGATTCCAACCGCTCGGCATAGCTCATCGGTGCCTTTCGTCCCTGCAATTTGGACGCTCGCAGATGCTCCGCATCATCTGCTATTTCATACCAATATTCGTGCTACAGTTTGGACGCTTTATTGCCAATTGATTTCGGGGGAGTGGGATGGAACAGAAGCGCTCGGCGCAGTGTGCACGTGAAAGGGCTTCGGTACCGATGACGGCGGCGTCTGATTTTATCGTGCCCGAGGGGACTGACGAGCTGAGCCGCAGCACCCGCCGCGCATGGCGCGACCGCCTCAACGACGCCCAGGCGCGCAAGATGGCCCTGGGTACGCTCGCCGCGTTTGCCGGCGGTACGTTTTGGGGTTTTTCTGGCACCAGCGCCAGCTACCTCTTTGACGTGTGCCATATCGAGACGTTTTGGCTGATGAGCGTGCGCCAAGTTATCGCTGGCCTGCTCTTTATGTTCGTCGTGCTCAGAAAAGATCGCGACCGCCTGGTCAAATTGTGGACCACCCCTGCCGATCGCAAGCAGCTCATTCTGTTTACGATCTTTGGTCTGCTGTTCAACCAGCTTTGCTATCTGTCAGCCGTGCGCCTGACCAACGCGGGCACCGCGACCGTCTTCCAGTGCCTGCAGCTGGTGGTCGTCATGGGGTATGCCTGCGTCACCGCGCATCGACTGCCGCGCACGCGCGAGGCGCTGGGTATTTTGCTCGCCTTGGTCGGAACGTTTTTGATCGCCACGGGCGGCGACCCCAGTACGCTCAACATCTCGCCGATGGGCCTGCTCTCGGGCCTTTTGTGCGCAGTGGGCGGTGCCTGCATAGCAATCATCCCTGCCGGAATCCTCAACAAATACGGTAGCCCGGTCGTCACGGGCTCGGCCATGCTTTCGGCGGGAATCGTGATGAGTATCTTTACCCAGCCGTGGGCGCATATGCCGGCGCTCGGCCCCTCGGGTGTCGGCGCGCTCGCGATATTTATTGTGGTGGGGTCGTTCTTCGCCTATATGTTCTACATGCAGGGCGTTAAGGAGATTGGCTCGGTGCGCGCGAGCCTCCTTGGAACCATGGAGCCGGTTTCGGCCACCATCACCAGCGCCCTTATGCTGGGAACGGTGTTTTTGCCCACCGACCTGGCGGGCTTTGCCATGATTATCGCGATGGTGTTTTTGACGGTGTAGCTGGCGCCAAGACGGAAAAGGCGTTGTGCCACATTTTCGCCAATTGATGTCCGTGTCTGGAGTTTAGCTGTCGATGCTCAAAATGCCATAAACTAATAACGTTATGGACTTTTTCATTGCGACTCAATTGCGAGGATTTCTTTATGGCTGGTAATCACTTTAAGGGCAGCGATAGCGGCCGTCCTGCAGTTCCGCCGCGTCCGAACGGGGCTGGTAAGGCCGGCACGCCGGGCGGCGCTGGGCAGGGCGGTTCCGGTAAGCGCGTGTCCCCGGGCGAGACGGCGATGTTTACCGCTCTGTACGAGCAGTCTCAAAAGGCAAAAAAGACCGGCCGTGCAAGAGGGAATGTCTTTGCGGGCGGTGCAACCTCCACGTCGCAGCCGAGCGGGGCCCCTTCGATACCTGCGAACAACGCAGGTGCTGCCAACGCCGCGAATACCGCCGGCAACGTTAATGCCGGCAAGGCCGCCAACAATACTCCCTCTGCCGGTGGCGCGGGGCTTACGGGTAACCTTGGCACGATTTACACCGGCGCCTCCGAGACTGGCACGTTCGCCCGCCTGGATGATAGCGGTGCCGAGTTTGCGGGCTCGGGTTCCAAGGAAGATTATTACGATTTTGGCTTGAACTACGGTAGCGACGCTTCGTCGAGTTCGACCTCTGACGGTCTGGTCCGTCATCGCCATCGCAAGGGCGAGCGCAAAAAGCGTCACACTGGCGCCATTATTGCCGCTGTAGTCGCGGTGCTTCTCGTTGCGCTTGGCGCAAGCGGCTTTATGCTGCTTAACTCGGCAAAGACCGTAAAGAGCGAAGCGAAGGAGGCTGTCGAGATCGTCGGTGGCCTTAAGGACAAGGTCACGTCGGGCGATTTTTCGACGCTGCCTGACGACGCGAAGAAGATCGATGAGCTCTGCGATAGCATGAAGGCGGAGACCTCGAGCCCGCTGTGGACGGTGGCTTCGTTTATCCCGGTGTATGGCAGCGACATCAATGCGGCCCGCACCATGATTGATGCCCTGTCCGATGTCTCGAGCAACGCGCTGGTTCCCATGGCCGACAACCTTTCGCAGGCCACGCCAGGCAAGCTGTTCCAGGACGGCATGATTAACGTGTCCGCGCTGCAGGCCGTTGCCGATTCGCTTTCCGATAGCTCCAAGGTGTTCAAGAGCGCCAACGAGAAGATCCAGGGTATTGGCGATACTCATATTTCCCAAGTGACCGAGCTGGTCGATAAGGCCAAGGACGGCTTTGCCACCCTCAACGGCGCGGTTGACGCGGCGGAGAAGGTCGCCCCCGTCCTTCCCCAGATGCTCGGTGCCAACGGCCAGACGCGCAACTACCTTATGTACGCCATGAACAACGTCGAGATTCGTGCCTGCGGCGGCTTTGGCGGTTCGCAGGGCCTGATTTCGGTCACCGACGGCCAGATGTCGATCGGCGAGTTTGTTCCCCGCATTGGACTCAGCGAGGACGAGGCGGTCGAGAGCGTCGACGAAGAGGATGAGGCGTTGTTCGGCAACCACAGTAACCTGTACAACTCGGGCAATACCTATTCGCCCGATTGGCCCCGCAACTCGCAGCGTGTCGCAGCCCTGTGGAAATCTCAATATGGCCAGGACGTTGACGGCGTCGTGGGCATTGACCCGGTGTTCCTGCAGTATCTGCTGGGCCTGGTCGGTAATGTGTCGCTGCCCGACGGAACGGTTGTCGACGGCACCAACGCCGCAAAGGTCCTCATGCACGATGTGTACTGGAACTATCCGGTCGAGGAGTCTGACGGCATCTTTGCATCCGTCGCCAGCGCTGCCTTCGACAAGATCCTTGGCGGTATCGGCGATGTTGATGTTACGAAGCTTGTCAGCGCCGTTGAGCGCGGTGCCGAAGAGGGCCGCCTGATCGCGTGGATGAAAAACGATGACGAGCAGAACGCTATCAAGCAGATGAACATCGACGCCTCGCTGCCCGATCCGGATGACCCGAGTGAAGATCCCGTTGCTGGTGTCTACTTTAACAACCTGAGCTTCTCCAAGCTCGACTGGTACCTGAATGCCGATACGCAGATTGGCCAGGGCGTCAAGAACGGTGACGGCACGTGCTCGTATCGCATCACCGTTACCCTGACGAACATCATGACGCAGGAGGAGGCAGGCAAGCTGCCCGACTACGTCGCGGCGAGCGCACCCGATGCAGCGCGCGACGACGAGCGTCTGAATGTCTCGTTGTTTGCACCGACGGGCGGCAACATTACTGATCTGACCGTCGAGGGCACCCAGTTTGGTCTTGGCGCCGCTACGTGGCATGGAATCCCCTTCTATTCGGGCACCGTTGACCTGCATGCTGGCGAGACGACGACGATCACATATACGCTGACCACGTCGGCCGAGGCGGGGGACAAGCCGCTTACGCTGCGTCAGACTCCTACATGCCAGGCGGCTCGCGACAGCGCGTCGGCGTAGGATTTTTCTGGTAGCGCAGATAATCGAGTACCATTTTGGGGCGGACAGGCAATCTGTTCGCCCCTATTTTGTAAGGAGAGCGCATGAAGTACTTTGGCACCGACGGCTTTCGCGGTGAGGCCAACGTTGGGCTGACGGTAGAGCACGCTTATAAGATTGGCCGTTTTGTGGGCTGGTATTACGGCGCCAACCGCGAGCGCAAGGCGCGCGTCATCGTGGGCAAGGACACACGTCGCTCGAGTTATATGTTCGAGGCGGCGCTAGTGAGCGGCCTGGTCGCGAGCGGTGCGGACGCCTATATGCTGCACGTGATCCCCACGCCGGGCGTAGCACATCAGACCGTGGAAGGCTGCTTCGATTGCGGCATCATGATCAGTGCGAGCCACAACCCGTTTTGCGATAACGGCATTAAGCTCGTCAACAGCGACGGTTTTAAGATGGACGAGGACGTACTGGAGCTCATCGAGGACTACATCGATGGCAAGAGCGAGGTGCCGCTGGCCACGGGCAACCACATCGGCGCCACGGTGGACTACATGCAGGGGCGCAACCGCTACATTGCCTCGCTCATCGCCAGCGCGAACTTTTCGCTGCAGGGCGTCAAGATCGGCATCGACTGCGCCAACGGCTCGGCGTCCTCGGTGGCCAAGCCGGTGTTCGACGCGCTGGGCGCCGACGTGCGCGTGATCAATGCCGCGCCCGATGGTTTTAACATCAACGTCGACTGCGGCTCCACGCATATGGAGCGTCTGCAGCGCCACGTGGTGGAGCAGGGCCTGGACGTGGGCTTTGCCTATGACGGCGATGCCGACCGCTGCCTGGCCGTGGACGAGCGCGGGCGCGTGGTCGATGGCGACCAGATCCTGTACGTGTGCGGCGTGTACCTGAACAAGCACGGTCGCCTTTCGGGCGGTACCGTGGTTCCGACGATTGCCAGCAACTTTGGCCTGATCAAGTCGTTGGAGCTTGCCGGCCTAAGTGCCGTGACCAGCGGTGTGGGCGACCGTCACGTGTATGCCAAGATGCGCGAGGGCGGTTACAGCCTAGGCGGCGAGCAGACGGGCCATACGATCTTTGGCGATATCGAGCGCACGGGCGACGGCATTATGACCTCGCTGCGCGTGATGGAAGTGATTCGTGCCGAGCGCGAGACGCTCTCGCAGCTCACGGCTCCGTGCAAGCTGCTGCCGCAGGCGCAGGTGGCCGTGCGCGTGGCGGACAAGGACGCCGCGCTCGAGAACATGGGCGTGCAGAACGCCATCGCCGAGGCCGAGGCTGCGCTGGCAGGCGAGGGCCGCGTGCTCGTACGCAAGAGTGGAACCGAGTCGGTTATCCGCGTGCTGGCCGAGGCACCCGACCAAGCATCCGCCGATGCCGCCATGAAGCGCATTGCCAACGCGCTCGAGGCTCTGTAGTTACGCGGTTTTACCAAACCGCGTAACTGCTCGACGCTGCAAACGCCCCTAAGCGGCAATCTGACGTTCAATTTCAAGGGCGCGACCAGAAGGTCAGCGCCCTTTCATTTCACGTCACCTTGCTCGCTTAGGGTCGTTTTCGCTGACGTTGCCAAGACATTGGCGTCAACATAGTTGGCGTTGGCGATGGCGTGCTGGTCAATCCTTACAGCTCGTACAGTGTGGTGAACTTGTCCTGCAGGTAGCTGCAGTAGTAGCGGGCGTCAAAGGCCATGCCGCAGGCGCCCTTGATGAGTTCCGGCGCGTCTTTGGCGCGGCCCCACTGCCAAATGTGCTCGCCCAGCCAGGCGCGGACGGGCGCCAGATCGCCGCTCGCGCAGGCACCGGTAAGGTCGACGCCGTCGCGGCACATGGCCGGCACAAACATGGCATCGTAGGCGCTACCCAGCGCATACGTGGGGAAGTAGCCAAACGAACCGCCGCTCCAATGCGTATCCTGCAGGCAGCCGTGCGTGTCGTCGGGAACGGGAATGCCCAGGTACTCGTCCATAAAGCGGTTCCAAAGCGCGGGGATGTCCTTGGCCGCAGCCTCGCCGGCAAACAGCATACGCTCAATCTGGTAGCGCACCATAATATGCAGCGGATAGGTGAGCTCGTCGGCCTCGGTGCGGATCAACGACGGCTGCGCGATGTTCACGGCGCGGTAGAGCGTGTCTTCGTCGACGTCGCCGTAGACCTCGGGCGCGTGACGACGCAGCACCTCGAGCAGCGGGCCCATAAAGGCGCGGCTGCGACCCACGGTGTTCTCGAAAAAGCGGCTCTGGCTCTCGTGGATGCCCATGGAGGTGCCGCCCTCCAGGCAGGTGCGCGCGTAGGCGGGATTGACGCCCAGCTCGTACATGGTGTGCCCCGCCTCGTGGATGATGCTGTAGACGTTGGAGATGCAGTCGTCCTCGTAGATGTGCGTCGCGATGCGCGCATCACCCACGGCAAAGCCCTCGCTAAACGGATGCTCGGTAAAGGCAAGCGTGGTGTCGTCCAGGTCCAGGCCGACAAGCTTCATAAGGTCGAAGCTCATGGCGCGCTGGGCAGCCTCGGGCACGTGGGCGTGCAAAAAGTCGGCAGCCGGCTGCTGGCCGCGCTCGCCGATGGCGTGCACGAGCGGCACGACCGTGGCCTTGACCTCGTCGCAAAACGCGTCGAAGCTCTTGGCGGAAAGGCCGCGCTCGTACTGGTCGAGCCAAACGTCGTATGGATCGCGCTTGGGGTCCATGAGCTCGGCCTGATGCTTAAGTTGGGCGACGATTCTATCCACATAGGTCTCAAAGCTCGCCCAGTCGTTGGCTGCCTTGGCCTTGCGCCACACGGCGTCCGCCTCGCAGGTGAGCCTGGTCCAGGCCTCGGCTTCTTCGGTGGGGATGGCACTGGCCTCACGTTGATCGCGGCCGAGCACACGGATCTCGTCGAGCAGCTGAGGGTCGTCGATTTTGCCGCCGGCGACGGTCTCGCGCGCTAACGAGCGTACGAGCTCAACGGACTTCTCGCTGGTCAGCAGCTTGTGATGCTCGCCGGCAAGCGTGCCCATGGCGTCGGCACGCGCTGCTGCGCCGTTGGCGGGGGCAATGGTCGCGCCGTCAAACTCGGCAATCTTGAGCAGGTACTCACGAGTCCACAGCTTGCCTTCGAGCTTGCGGAATTTTTTGACGGCCTTATCGACCTTCATGCCTTTGGATGTCTTGCCCGCTGCAGGCTCGGCCTTCTTATCGAGTTTCTTTCCCATACCATATCCTTGATCTCGTGAGCCGAGCGCTTCGGGTGGGCGCGCGGCCAGTTTGCACAGCTACCTGCCTTGTACCCAGTGCGAACAAAACGGAACGCGGCGATGCACACGCAGAATGTGTTATCCTGTAGCCCAATGCGTTGACGGAGAGGGTTTTGCCCGCCGCGTCGCCGGCAAGAGAGGGAAGGTCATGGGCTGCAAGCCTTCCTGCGGTGGCAAGGGCCAAGCGTTCACTCCCGAGCAGCGACCTCAACGGGCGCGCGGCCAGCGGCGGCGAAGCCCCAGTAGGGAAGCCGTGAGCCTCGCGATAAGGGGCGCAGAGTGGGCACGGCGGGCCAGACATCCGCCGGGTCAAACAAGGTGGTACCGCGGAATTCAACCGTCCTTGGGCAATGCACATGCCCGAGGACGGTTTTTTTATTACCGAACCGGGCCGCGTTTTCGCAACGTCAGACGGCGGCAGCTGCCTCGGCAAACGGAGAGCGCGAGAGACGAAAGGGAAGACATGAGTCTGATTGATGATCTGGTCAAACTCGAGGAAGAGGCCAAGGAGCTCGTCGCAGGCGCCGACGACGCAGCCAAGCTCGAGGCTGCGCGCGTTGAGCTGCTCGGCCGCAAGGGCCGCATCACCGGCCTGATGCGCATGATGGGCAAGCTCGCCCCCGAGGATCGTCCCGTGATGGGCAAGCGCGCCAACGAGATGCGCCAGCTGATCGAGGGCATGCTCGACGAGCGCAACACCGAGATGAAGGCCGCCGCCCTCAAGCGCGCACTCGAGCACGACGCCGTCGACATCACGCTGCCGGGCATCCGTCCGCAGATCGGCCACCAGCACCTGATCAAGCAGATCATCGAGGAGGCCGAGGACATCTTCTGCGGCATCGGCTACACCGTCGAGTCCGGTCCCATGGTCGACACCTCCTACTACAACTTCACCGCGCTCAACGCCCCCATGGATCACCCGAGCCGCTCGGCCCGCGATACCTTCTACGTGGTCGACAATAACCCCGGCAGCGTCGCGCACCCCGAGGCCCACGCCCACGGCGAGTCCGACGTGCTGCTGCGCACCCAGACCTCGGGCGTGCAGATCCACACCATGGAGTCGCAAAAGCCGCCCATCTACATGATCTGCCCGGGCACCGTTTACCGTCCCGATACAGCCGACGCTTGCCACCTGCCGCAGTTCAACCAGATCGAGGGCCTGGTCGTCGACGAGGGCATCACCTTTGGCGATCTTAAGGGCACGCTCGACTACTTTGTTAAGTGCATGTTTGGCGAGGATCGCAAGACGCGTTACCGCCCGCACTTCTTCCCCTTCACCGAGCCCAGCTGCGAGGTGGACGTGAGCTGCCACGTCTGCGGCGGCAAGGGCTGCAACTTCTGCAAGCACAGCGGCTGGATCGAGATCCTGGGCTGCGGCATGGTCGACCCCAACGTTCTTATCAACTGTGGCATCGACCCCGAGAAGTATACCGGCTTCGCCTTTGGCATTGGCGCCGAGCGCGTCGCGGCCCTGCGCTACGACCTGCCCGACCTCAGAACGCTCATGACGGGCGATATGCGCTTCTTAAATCAGTTCTAGGCCCGGCGGCTTTCCCAAGCACCGCACCTTGCCTTTCAATCGTCGGTTGCGTACCTAAGTACGCGGCCCTCCTCTTTCAAGGCAATCTGCGGCACTTGGAAAACCCGTCTCCGTTGCAGTTTTTGGCTCAAAGCCGCATTTATGAAAGGAGACCAGTTAGATGCGCGTTTCTTACGACTGGCTCAAGACCATGATCGATATTCCGGAGGATCCCAAGACTCTTTCGGACGAATATATCCGTACCGGCACCGAGGTCGAGGCGATTGACACCGTGGGAGAATCCTTCGACCACGTGGTGACCTCCAAGGTGCTCACCAAGACCCCGCACCCCGATAGCGACCATATGTATGTGTGCTCGGTCGACGTGGGTGACAAGAACCTCGACGCTGACGGCAATCCCGCTCCGCTGCAGATCGTCTGCGGCGCGCAGAACTTCGAGGCCGGCGACCACATCGTCACGGCCATGATCGGCGCAGTTCTGCCCGGCGACGTCAAGATCAAGAAGAGCAAGCTTCGCGGCGTCGTGTCCATGGGCATGAACTGCTCCGCACGCGAGCTCGGCCTGGGCGGCGACCACTCCGGCATCATGATCCTGCCCGAGGATACGCCCTGCGGCATGCCGTTTGCCGAGTACGTGGGCTCGAGCGACACCGTGCTCGACTGCGAGATCACGCCCAACCGCCCCGACTGCCTGTCCATGATCGGCATGGCTCGCGAGACCGGCGCCATCTTCGACCGCGATTTCCACGTTGAGCTGCCCGCCATCAAGGCCGAGACCGGCCGCGCGACGGACGACGAGCTTTCGGTCGAGATTGCCGACGAGGGGCTGTGCGACCGCTATGTCGCCCGCATCGTGCGCAACGTGAAGGTCGGCCCGTCGCCCGACTGGATGGTCAAGCGCCTCAACGCCCTGGGCGTGCGTCCGCACAACAACATCGTCGACATCACCAACTACGTGATGATGCTCACCGGTCAGCCGCTGCACGCCTTTGACCTGGACACCTTTGCCGAGCGCGAGGGCCATCGCCGCGTGGTGGTTCGCGCCGCCCAGCAGGACGAGAAGTTCACGACCCTCGACGGCGAGGAGCGCACGCTCGACGCCGGCATGGGTCTCATCACCGACGGCGAGCGTCCCGTGGCGCTGGCCGGCGTTATGGGCGGCATGGATTCCGAGATTGAGGACGACACCGTCGACGTGATGGTCGAGAGTGCCTGCTTCAATGCCGGTCGCACCTCGCACACCAGCCGCGACCTGTCGCTGATCTCCGACGCCTCCATCCGCTTTGAGCGTCAGGTCGACGAGACCGGCTGCGTGGATGTGGCCAACGTGGCCTGCGCGCTCATCGAAGAGATCGCCGGCGGCGAGGTTGCTCCCGGCTATGTCGACGTGTTCCCCGCGCCCAAGACCATCGATAGCATCAAGCTGCGCTTGGCCCGCGTGCACGCCATCTGCGGCGCCGACATCGAGCCCGACTTTATCGAGCGCTCGCTCACCCGCCTGGGCTGCACCGTCGAGCGCGACGGCGACGACTTTATGGTCACTCCGCCGAGCTTCCGCCCCGACCTGCCGCGCGAGATTGACCTGATCGAGGAGGTCCTGCGCCTATGGGGCATGGGCCGTGTGACGGCGACCATCCCGGCTGCCAAGAACCACATCGGCGGCCTGACCCGCGAGCAGAAGCTCACCCGCAAGGTCGGCGAAATCCTGCGCGCCTGCGGCCTCAACGAGACCACGACTTTTGGCTTTGCCGCCCCGGGCGACCTGGAGAAGATCGGCATGTCCACCGAGGGCCGCGGCTGCCCCGTGGTGCTCATGAACCCGCTGGTAGCCGAGCAGACCGAGATGCGTCGTTCGCTGCTGCCGGGCCTGTTGCAATCCGTGGCCTATAACGAGGCCCACGGCACGCCCAACGTGCACCTGTACGAGGTCGGCAGCCTGTTCCACGGTCGCGAGAACGCCAGCCTGCCCAAGGAGACCAAGTCCGTGGCGGGTGTGCTCTCGGGCCAGTGGAGCGAGCAGTCCTGGAACATGAAGTACCGCAAGCTGCGCTTCTTCTTTGGCAAGGGTATTGTCGAGGAGCTGCTCGCCCAGCTGCGCATCGAGAAGGATCGCTTCCGTCCCGTCGAGGGCGAGAGCTATGCCTTCCTGCAGCCGGGTCGTGCTGCCGAGGTGCTCTCGGGCGGTACCGTGCTGGGCTGGGTTGGCGAGATCCACCCCGAGGCACGCGAGGCTATGGGCATTGACGAGGTCGTCGTTGCCTTTGAGCTCGATCTGGACAAGCTGATCAAGGGCGCCCGCAACCAGGAGAACTACCGTGAGTTCTCGCAGTACCCGGCCGTTGAGCACGACCTCGCTATCGTGGTCGACAACACTGTGACCTGCGAGGATCTTGAGCGTCGTATTACGAGTGCCGGAGGCAAGCTGCTCGAGGGCGTGCGCCTGTTCGACGTCTACCGCGATCCCATCCGCATCGGTGCGGGCAAGAAGTCCATGGCCTTCGCGCTTACGTATCGCTCCGACGACCACACGCTCACCAGCGAAGAGGTCGAGAAGGCGCACCAGAAGATCGTCACCAAGGTGTGCAAGGGCGTAAACGGCGAAGTCCGCTCGTAATCTTTGCTGTTCGGAACCCGCCCCCTGCGGGGTTTTCACGGCAACGTCCTCGCCACTTCGCGGCTGCGGGATGTTGCCTTAGAAAACCCCTCTCGGGGGCGGGTTCCTGCGTTAACCTTGTTGCGAGCGGATCGCACCTTCTTCCGGGTGACCGGAAAGTTGGGAGTGCATGGGCCCTTTATTGGGCGGTGCGTGGACCTGGGCTAATAACGTACGTATTGCAAGGGCGTGCTGCGTTGTGGGCGGTGCGCCTTTTTGTTAGTATGCAGAGTCGGTGTTACGGATTGTTGGAAACGTAACACACAACGTTCTGATTGAGAGGGCTCATGCATATTCCCGATAATTATCTGTCCCCGCAGACCGATGCCGTTATGGCGGTGGCGATGGTGCCCGTATGGGTCCACTGCATCAAAAAGGTGCGCGCCACGCTCGATCGCGAGCATATGGCGTTCTTGGGCATTTGCGCCGCGTTCTCCTTCTTGCTCATGATGTTCAACGTGCCGCTGCCCGGTGGCACCACTGGTCACGCTGTTGGCGGCGCGCTCATCGCGTTGCTGCTGGGCCCCGAGGCTGCGGCTATCGCTGTCTCGGTCGCGCTGGCGCTGCAGGCGCTGCTGTTTGGAGACGGCGGCGTTCTGTCGTTTGGCGCCAACTGCTTTAACATGGCCTTTGTGCTGCCGTTTGTCGCTGCTATCGTGTTCCGTGCGCTCAACAGCCGTCTGCACGACAAGAGCTGGGGCACCTCAGTTTCTGCCATCGTAAGCGGCTGGGTCGGCCTGTGCCTGGCGGCCCTGTGCGCGGCAATCGAGTTTGGTATTCAGCCGATGCTCTTTACCAATGCTTCGGGCGCGCCGCTGTACTGCCCCTTCCCGCTGTCCGTGGCTATTCCGGCCATGTTGATCCCGCATATGCTGGTTGCCGGCGTGATCGAGGGCGTGGCGACGGCCGCGATCTACGGTTTCATTAAGAAGACGGCGCCGAGCATCATTGTCGGGCCCGAGGCCGTCGATGGCCAACTTGCTGCCGAGGGCGTTGCCGCCAAGAAGACCTCGCTGGTCCCCACGCTCATCCTGGTTGCCGTGCTTGTCGTAGCAACACCGCTGGGCCTGCTGGCCACGGGTGACGCCTGGGGTGAGTGGGACGCCGAGGGCGCCGCGACCGCCGTTCAAGAGGCTGGCGATGACAGCCTGCAGGCTTCGGTCGGTCTCGATACCCCGACCTTTGCCGATGCCCTGCCCACGGGCGATTATCTGCAGGCCTATTCCGAGGAGCAAGGCCTTGGCTTTGCCGGCCAGGCTACCATGTATATCCTTTCGGGCGTGATTGGCGTGGCGGTGCTCACCATCGCATTCCGTCTGATCTCGCTGACGGTCAAGGAAAGCGGTGCTCATGGCAATAGCCGAGCTGCCTAGCTGGCTTGCGGTCGAGCAGCGTTACGAGCCCGCGGGGGCTCGGCATCGTGTGATGCAAAAGAACGTCCTGCACCTGGCGAGCCTGCTTGAGCGGGTTCGCCTGGGTGGGGGCGCGCACGAGGGCGGGTCGATGGTCGACCGCGCCCTTTCTTGCGTTTCGGCTCCGGTGCGCCTGGTGGGGATGTTCGTCTGCGTCCTGTGCGTGTGTCTGACGCAGAGCCCGCTGTACCTGATGCTGATGGCGGCTATCGCGCTGGTGTTGGTCGCGGTGCGCCCCGCTCGCGGGCTGCGTGCGACCTTTGTACCGGCGCTCGGCGCCACGGGGCTTGCGGTGGTTCTGGCACTGCCTGCCCTGCTGCTGGGCGCGTCTGCCGCGGGCGCCATGCTCAAGATTGCACTCAAGACGTTCATTAACGTGTCGCTGGTGCTGGGCGTTTCGTGGACGCTCACCTGGAGTCGCATGTCGGCGGCGCTTAAGATGCTGCGCCTGCCCGACGAGGTCATCTTTACCTTTGATATGGCACTCAAGCATATCGAGGTGCTGGGACGCACGGCGCACGATCTGTGCGAATCGGTCATGCTGCGCAGCGTTGGCCGTGCGCCTGAGGGATTTTCGCGCACCGACTCGCTGGCGGGTATCATGGGCATGACCTTTATCAAGGCGATGGAGTGCAGCCACACGATGGACGAGGCTATGCTCTGCCGCGGCTTTGCCGGTGCGTACCCGGCGCCCGGGCGGAGCGGCTTTGGCTGGCGCGATGCGGTTTATGCGGCCGTCGTGGTGCTGCTCGCCGTGTTGTGCGTGGTGCTGTAGCGCGGGCGGCCGAGCCGTCGATGTGGATAGGGAAGGGCGACGTTTTGGCAAACGATACGAATGGCGTGATGGGCGCGAGCGGTGCTACTGGCGCCAAGAGCGTGCCGCTCATCGAGTTTCGCGACGTGGTGTTCTCCTATGCGGGGCATACGGTTGTCGATGGTGTGTCGCTGCAGGTCGATCGTGGTGAACTCGTTGCCCTACTCGGTCCCAACGGCTGCGGTAAGACGACGATTATGCGCCTTATCAACGGTCTTGAACTAGCGGACGCGGGTGCGTGCCTGTTTGACGGGCACGTGATCGATGCGGCATATCTCAAGGATTCCGCAGCCGCTCAGCGGTTCCATCAGCGCGTGGGCTTTGTGTTCCAGAATGCCGACGCCCAGCTGTTCTGCGCTACGGTGGGCGAGGAAGTTGCTTTTGGCCCCGCGCAGATGGGGCTGCCGACAGACGAGCTCGAGCGCCGCGTCCGCGATGCCATGGAGCTGTTCCAGGTTGCCGATCTGGTCGATGCCTCGCCCTATCAGCTTTCGGGCGGGCAAAAGAAGCGCGTTGCGCTGGCGGCAGTCGTATCGATGAACCCCGATATCCTAGTGCTCGATGAGCCCACCAACGGGCTCGATGAGGACTCGTGCGACATCGTAGTCAACTTTTTGCTGGCCTACGTTGCTGCCGGTAAGACGGTTTTGATGAGTACGCACCATCAAGATTTGGTGCGCCACTTGGGGGCCCGTGCCATCTATATCGATCGATATCACCATGTGGTCGAGGCGCCTTCGCCGTCGTATGGAACCGAGAGCGGTGCTGCGGAATAGTTGCTGCGTAGAGGATGCGTAGCCGCCCGCGCGGCTTTGCCGTGATGGTATAGTTATCCAGGTTTTTTATGGGGGTTGCTATGCCAAGCTGGAACATTCATATCGCTCAAACGGAGCGCTTGCTGACACGTGCTAGCGTGCTTGCCGATAGCGTGCGCGACCGCAATGCCTTTTTGTTTGGCTGCGTGGTTCCGGACATCTTTGTGGGCTACATGGTTCCCGGCATTGCCGATCCCATCCCGTACCGCATCACGCACTTTGCTAAGCCCGAGCCTATCCCCAAACCACGCGAGCACGAGTTCTGGGATACCTATGTGACGCCGCTGCTTAAAGGCGCACCCGCGGGCGAACCTGCTGAGGCTACCTCGATTGTCGAGGAGCGCGAGCGACTGAACCGCGTGCACTATCCTCAGCGCTACAGGGATGCCGAGCCGGTTGTCGGTCCCGGCGCCTGTGAGTTCTCGCTTGCGTCCGAAGATGTGGCGCAGTCGCTGCTCGATTTAACGCTGGGCGTCTGGTCGCATCTGGTGGCCGACACGGTATGGAACACGCGTGTGAACCAGTATCTGGAAGCACACGGCGGCAAGCCGTGCGAGGAATTCCGCATTAAAAAGCAGGGCGATTTTGACTGGTTTGGCAAGACGCTGGGCATCGTTTCCATTCCGCGTGCGACCGATCGCCTCTATACCGCTGCGACGCGTTTTGGGCAGTATCCCATCCATAAAGAATATGTGCTCAAGACTATCGGCGTCATGCACGAGATTGTACGCGAAAACCCCGGCGAGCCCGATCATCCGCCGTATCGCCTGCTAACCGAGGAGTTTTTCGATGCAACGTTTACCGAGGTCATCGAGCTGACCGAGGCGGGATTTGCGGCTCGCGTTGCTGCTTCTGACGTTCCCGCAGTCCCCCTGATCGCTAGCTGCTAGCCGGCCGGCTTAACGGTGAACAGTTCATTCCAATTGACCAACGGCTCCCGTCGCAGGGCGTCTTCGGTGGTGCGCTCGGCATCGGAGAGGCTTGCGACTGAACACAAATCGATGATGCGGCATACGAAGAAGGTCTAAAAAGGGCCCGGAAGGCAAAGCCTTCCGGGCCCTTTGCAATGCAAACATGCTTGCAAGTACGACTTAACGCACCTGAGCGACGTAAGCGACGTTGGTCGAGGAGACCTTGTCCTCGAGCTGGACGCTCATGCGGGGATCGCCGGCGGTAGCGACGGTCAAATCGCCAGCCTCGACGTAGCCGAGCTCCTTAGCGGTCTCGATCGCCTTGACGATCGTGCCGTTGACGGTGCCCTGGGTAATCTCGGCCTGGTGCGGGATAACGCCCCAGTACATGATCATCTGCTGGACGGCCCACTCGTGGCGGGAGAACGCGCAGATCGGCATGTTGGGGCGGAAGTGCGAGATCAGGCGAGCGGTACGACCGGTGGTCGTCGGCACGGTGATGCACTTGGCGCCAACGGTGGTGGCCATGTTCACAGCGGACATACCCACAACGTTGTTGACGACGCGGGTGCCGTGAGCATCGGCCGGAACCTCGAGCGGAGCGTGGGCCGGGAGGTACTTCTCGGTCTCGAGAGCAATGCTGGCCTGCATCTTGACGGCCTCGACCGGGTACTTACCGGCAGCGGACTCGCCGGACAGCATGACGGCGTCGGTGCCGTCATAAATGGCGTTAGCAACGTCGGCAACCTCGGCGCGCGTCGGGCGCGGGTTCTGCTGCATGGAGTCGAGCATCTGCGTAGCGGTGATGACGGGCTTGTAGGCCGCGTTGCACTTGGCGATGATCTCCTTCTGGATGTGCGGAACGAGCTCGGGCTTGATCTCGATGCCCAGGTCGCCACGGGCGACCATGATGCCGTCAGAAGCCTCGAGAATCTCGTCGAAGTTCTCGACGCCCAAGGCGCACTCGATCTTCGGGAAGATCGTCACGTGCTCGCCGCCGTTCTCGCGGCAAAGCTCGCGGATGCCGCGGACGGACTCGCCGTCACGGATGAAGGAAGCGGCGATGTAGTCGATGTTCTCGGTCAGGCCAAAGAGGATGTCCTGACGATCGCGCTCGGTGATGGCGGGCAGCGAGATGTTGACGTTGGGCATGTTGACGCCCTTGCGCTCGCCGATCAGGCCGTCGTTCTTAACGACGCAGGTCATGTCCTGGCCACTGACGGACTCGACCTCGAGGGCAACCAGGCCGTCATCGATCAGGATGAGGGAGCCCTTCTCGACCTCGGAGGGCAGAGCCAGGTAGTCGAGGGAGATGTGCTCAGCGGTGCCGTGGAAATCCTCGGACGTGGGCTGAGCGGTGACGACGATCTTATCGCCGGTCTTGACGGCAACCTTCTTGCCGTCGACCAGAAGGCCGGTGCGGACCTCGGGGCCCTTGGTGTCGAGCAGGATGCCGACAGGCAGACCGAGCTCCTTGGAAATACGGCGGACGCGCTCGATGCGACCGTGGTGCTCGTCGTAGGAGCCGTGCGAGAAGTTAAAACGGGCGACGTTCATGCCCGCCTTGATCATCTCGCGGATGGTCTCGTCGCTATCGCAGGCGGGACCCATGGTGCATACAATCTTAGTGCGCTTGTACATTCAGACCTCCATCTGACATCGTCTTGCGCTGATAGATAAACCATAAGAAATAAAACCGAGATGATTATAACGAAATGCCGACCGAATACCCCAAAAAAACGACCGTATGCCGAAATGGAAGTTCATTTTTTGCGGGAAAAACGGTATATGGAAAATCTTTACCAACCACTCCAACCGCTGCTATCTGGGCGATATGTCAGTTTGGCGATGTGCCGAAGAAAAAACGTTTTACCAATGTTGAGCATCACACGGTCTGCACCGTTGCGTGCGGACCATATTTCCAAACCGATTGTTTTGGCTAGACGCGTCGCTTTGGGGTACCATAGCTCCACTATCAACTGCCGCTCAGCACGGCAGCCTTGATGAGCCCTTGCCCTTCTCCTGGGAATTATGATCGGGCATCAATCTGCTGAGTGGCCCGAATCCCAGGAGGGGACTCTATATGCAAAAGGAATACCTGTCCGCCGCGGCGGAGGTACTCAGCGACCAGGGCGTCGATGAGAACCTCGGCCTAAGCAACGACGAGGCGTCGTCGCGCCTCGCCAAGACAGGCCCTAACAAGCTCGAGGAAGCCGAGAAGACACCGTTGTGGAAGCGCTTCTTTGAGCAGATGGCCGACCCCATGGTCATCATGCTGATCGTTGCCGCCGTCATCAGTGCGCTCACGGGCATGGTCAAGGGCGAGGCGGACTTTGCCGATGTTGCCATCATCATGTTCGTCGTTATCGTCAACTCGGTGCTGGGCGTGGTCCAGGAGGCTAAAAGCGAGGAGGCTCTCGAGGCCCTGCAGGAGATGAGCGCGGCGCAGTCCAAGGTGCTGCGCGACGGCAAGCTCGTGCACCTGCCGAGCGCCGAGCTCGTGCCCGGTGACGTGATCATGCTCGAGGCGGGCGACTCCGTCCCGGCCGACTGCCGCGTGCTCGAGAGCGCCACAATGAAGATCGAGGAGGCCGCCCTTACCGGCGAGTCCGTGCCCGTAGAGAAGCACGCCAACGTGATCGAGCTCGCCGCGGGCACCGATGACGTGCCGCTCGGCGACCGCAAGAACATGTGCTATATGGGCTCCACCGTCGTGTACGGCCGCGGTCGCGCCGTCGTGGTCGGCACCGGCATGAACACCGAGATGGGCAAGATCGCCGGCGCCCTGGCCGAGGCCAAGGAAGAGCTCACGCCGCTGCAGGTGAAGCTCGCCGAGCTCAGCCGCATCCTCACCATCATGGTTATCGTCATCTGCGTCGTCATCTTTGGCGTTGATATCATCCGCCACGGCGTGGGCAACGTTCTTACCGACCCGACTGCCCTGCTCGACACCTTTATGGTTGCCGTCTCGCTCGCCGTCGCCGCCATCCCCGAGGGCCTGGTTGCCGTCGTGACCATCGTCCTCTCGCTTGGCGTGACCAAGATGGCCAAGCGCCAGGCGATTATCCGCAAGCTCTCTGCTGTCGAGACCCTTGGCTGCACACAGACCATCTGCTCCGACAAGACCGGTACCCTTACCCAGAACAAGATGACCGTCGTCAAGCACGAGCTCGCTGCGCCCAAGGAGAAGTTCCTGGCCGGCATGGCGCTGTGCTCCGATGCTCAGTGGGACGAGGAGCTGGGCGAGGCCGTGGGTGAGCCGACTGAGTGTGCGCTCGTCAACGACGCCGGCAAGGCGGGCCTCACTGGCCTGACTGCCGAGCATCCGCGCGTGGGCGAGGCCCCGTTTGACTCGGGCCGCAAGATGATGTCCGTGGTCGTCGAGACCCTGGATGGCGAGTACGAGCAGTACACCAAGGGCGCGCCTGACGTGGTGATCGGCCTGTGCACCCATATCTACGAGGGCGATAAGGTCGTCCCCCTGACCGAGGAGCGCCGCGCCGAGCTCGTGGCGGCCAACAAGGCCATGGCCGACGAGGCCCTGCGCGTACTGGCGCTGGCAAGCCGCACCTACACCGAGGTTCCCGACGACTGCAGCCCCGCTGCGCTCGAGCATGACCTGGTCTTCTGTGGCCTGTCCGGCATGATCGACCCGGTCCGTCCCGAGGTGGCCGACGCTATCCACGAGGCGCACGACGCCGGTATCCGCACCGTCATGATCACGGGCGACCACATCGACACCGCCGTGGCCATCGCCAAGCAGCTGGGCATCGTCGCCGATCGCAGCCAGGCCATCACCGGTGCCGACCTCGATCGCATGAGCGACGAGGAACTCGACGCGCACATCGAGGACTACGGCGTGTACGCCCGCGTCCAGCCCGAGCACAAGACACGCATCGTCGAGGCTTGGAAGTCGCGCGACCAGATCGTGGCCATGACGGGCGATGGCGTCAACGACGCCCCGTCCATCAAGCGCGCCGACATTGGCGTTGGTATGGGCATCACCGGTACCGACGTCACCAAGAACGTCGCCGACATGGTACTTGCCGATGACAACTTCGCTACCATCATCGGCGCCTGCGAAGAGGGTCGTCGCATCTACGACAACATCCGCAAGGTCATCCAGTTCCTGCTTTCGGCCAACCTTGCCGAGGTGTTCTCGGTGTTTATCGCCACGCTCATCGGCTTTACCATCTTCCAGCCGGTGCAGCTGCTGTGGGTGAACCTGGTCACCGACTGCTTCCCCGCGCTTGCGCTGGGCATGGAGGATGCCGAGGGCGACATCATGAAGCGCAAGCCGCGCAACGCCAAGGACGGTGTCTTTGCCGGACATATGGGTCTGGACTGCGTGGTCCAGGGCCTAATCATCACCGCGCTGGTGCTGGCGAGCTTCTTTGTGGGCGTGTACTTTGACATGGGCTACATCCACATCGCCGATATGATCGCCGGCAATGCCGACGAGGAAGGCGTGATGATGGCGTTCATCACGCTCAACATGGTCGAGATTTTCCACTGCTTCAATATGCGCAGCCGTCGTGCGTCGCTGTTCACCATGAAGAAGCAGAACAAGTGGCTGTGGGCTTCCGCCGCGCTGGCACTGGTGCTGACGGTGATCGTGACCGTGCAGCCGACGCTTGCCGAGATGTTCTTTGGCCCCGTGACGCTTGAGCTCAAGGGCGTTGTCGCTGCCCTGGGCCTGGCCTTCCTGATCATCCCGCTGATGGAGATCTACAAGGCGATCATGCGCGCCGTGGAGAAAGAGTAACGTACTCGTCCGGGCCCACCCCACGCCCTTTCTCCCTCACTGGTCCTCGCGCTTCGCGCTGCGGGATCGTTCGGGAGAAAGGGCTTCCGGGGCGGGCCCTGCGGTATCCTTGCTGGCTTTTCTCCCGCGCGGATGATAAAGGGCTGAGGGAAAGTGTGTGAGTCGGTCGAGCATTTGCTCGACCGACTCTTTTTTGTGGGAAAATACCTGCTCAGTTGTGATTTATGGTGCTGGGAGGCGCTTGTGGGCAAGGCTAAGGCTAAGGCGAAGAAAAAGACGACGGGGGCGCGGGCTAAGCGCGATCGTCGTCGGAAGCTCGCGACCGAAGCCCCTGCATCTGCTGAGGAATTGCTGGCGAGTGTACCGGGGCTTGACGCGCTGCAGGATGTTCCGGCGTTTGATGACCTGCCGGTCGATGAAGCTCAGCAGACTGCCTTTGATGATTTCTGCGCACATGCCGAGGAGCCCGAGCAGATGCAGCTTGGCGCCGTGGTGCGCCTGGACCGCGGGTTTCCGCTGGTGGCGACTGCCGATGACACGTTTCGTGCCGAGCATGCCGTGGGGTTTGCCAAGTCGCGCGGCGAGGACGAGGTCCTGCTGCCTGCCGTGGGCGACCGTGTGGCGGTGCGCCGCGCTCCCGGGCACGATATGGGCGTGATTGAGTGCGTGCTGCCGCGCCGTACGAGCTTTGAGCGTTGGCGTGGCCGTGCCCGCGGTGAGCGCCAGGTGCTCTGCTCCAACGTTGACAGCGTGCTGATCGTGCAGGCGCTCGGCGCCGGCGAGGTGCTGCTCGATCGCGTGGCGCGCTCACTGGTATTGGCGCTCGATTGCGATGCCGAGCCGGTGGTGGTGCTCACCAAGGCCGACCGCTGCGAGGCCGATGAGCTCGAGCGCGATCTGGACCGCGTGCGTCGTCTGGTGGGTCCGGACGTGCGCGTGATCGTGACGTCTTCTGCCGAGGGCCGCGGTCTGGACGAGGTCCGTGCCTGCGTGCCCGCCGGGAGCTGCGCCATGATTCTGGGCGAGTCGGGTGCCGGCAAGTCGACGCTGCTCAATGCACTGCTGGGCCACGATACGTTGGCGACCGGCGGTGTGCGCGAACGCGACGACCAGGGCCGTCACACTACCGTCGCGCGCGTGATGGTGGCGCTGCCGGGCGACGCCGGCGTGATCGCCGATGCCCCGGGTCTGCGCAGTTTGCCGCTCGTGGGTCACGAGCGGGGTCTGGCACGCGCCTTCCCCGAGATTGTCGAGGCATCGCGTGCGTGCCGGTTTGGCGACTGCACGCATACCCACGAACCGGGTTGCGCCGTTCGCGAGGCCGAGGACGCCGGGCAGATCGACGGCCTGCGTCTGGAAACGTTCCAAAATCTGGCGTCATCCATGCGCGTGAGCGCTCAAATGCTCGATCCCGATGTCCATCTGTAATTGAATTTATCTATGACAGCCGTCTCCCAACTGTTCGGGAGACGGCTTTTTTGCTGCGGAAAAGCCTCGAAACATGCAGTTTGCTGACGTGCTGACCAAAACCTTGTCACGAGCTTGACGGGCTGTTCAGCTTTTGGTCAGCGATTGGTTTGACATCGAAAACCAAGATTGCGATTGCGCCGCTTTGCACTCTGGCCGCCCAGACAATGGTGGTACGGGCATTCGCCCGGCACTGCCATGAGAGGAGCGGCCGTGAACAAGAGCAAGCGCATCGCCATCAGTCTGGTCGCGGGCGTGCTCGCTGCTCTGCTCTGCATGGTTTACGGCTCGTCGATCCGCTCGCAAGCCGAACAGGTCCAGGCTGAGACCTTGGCCAAGTACGGTGGCGATCGCGTCGAGGTATGCGTCGCGGCGCGCGATATCGATGTGGGCGAGACCCTCGATGAGACCAATGTCATAACCCAGGAGTGGTTGACGAGTCTGCTGCCGCGTGACGCGGCGACCGAGCTACGCCGGGTGCGCGGCGACGTGACGACTTCGCGTATTCCCAAAAACGCCGTGATCTGCAATGTCTACACCAAGGCCGAGAGCCACATGCTCGAGGTGCCTAAGGGCAAGGTCGCCGTTTCGGTGGCGGTCGATGCCGAGCACTCGGTCGGCGGTGCTGCGGGCGTGGGCAGCTACGTGGACGTGTACGTGCAAAAAGACGGCGTAACCGATCGGCTGTGCGGTGCGTACGTGATCGATACCAGTGAGGATTCCGGTTCCACGCGCGAGGGCAAGATCGAATGGGTGACGCTGGCGGCTGACCCCGAAGACGTCAAGGAACTGCTGGGAGCCTCGGGCAAGGGAACGGTCAGCTTGACGATTCCCGCCACGGCGCGCGGCAAAAAGAGCGGAGGCGACGAGTGATGAAGGCGATCTGGCTTGCGTGCTGCGCGTGCGGCGATTACGGGCTGTTGCAGCGGGAAGTCGAGGGCCGTGATGTGGGTGCACAGGTGCTTCGCGTGGGTGACCTGGACGGGCTGGTTTCCATGGCACGGGCGTTTCCGTCGCGCCGCGGGGCTGCCATCATCGCGGCGTCTCTGTTTGATACTGAAGATGTGCGCAAGACTGTTGCGCGCCTGACGGCCGAAGGCCGCGTGAGTCGCGTGGTCGTGTTGATAGAAGCGCTCGATCCGTCGGATATCGAGGGGCTGTTTCGCGCGGGGGCGACCGAGGTCATCGCTGCACACAGTATATGCGGCAACGGGCGTGCGGGCGAGGGAGCGGTTGATTCCGATCGGCGCATGACGATTGAGCCCGATGCTTTTGTTGATAGGGAACCCGGGGCGCCTCGCGCTACAAGAGGCCCGCGTGTTGATGATTATGGAAAAGCGGAAGCCGAGCATGGTCGGCGCCCCCGGAACCCCCTTGTAGACGATGACGCTGGAGGGCCGGCGCAGCATGCTGGCGACTCCCCGGCTGTAGATATGGGATACGTGCACGGCGTGAATCTGGTGGATGAACTCGACGAAGTTGAGGGCTTTGCCGGGTGCGGCGAGTTGTCGCTAATGCAGCATGAGCAGATTGCGCAGAACGAGCCTGCCTCGCAGACCGAACAAGCTGCCATGCCGGCTTGGACGCAGCGTGTGGTTGCGGCGGGGGAGACAGGGGCGCTGCCACCGACGCCCGCCCCGCCGCCTCCGATGCCGCCGGCAGACGCTGCCGCTCCGCCGCATCGAGCTCCGGTCATCTGCGCTATTTCGGGTTCG
Source organism: Collinsella sp. AM09-41 (assembly GCF_003473245.1). Lineage (NCBI taxonomy): Bacteria > Bacillati > Actinomycetota > Coriobacteriia > Coriobacteriales > Coriobacteriaceae > Collinsella > Collinsella sp. AM09-41. The sequence continues at coordinate 262,390 of NZ_QRMJ01000002.1, read as the reverse complement.
GGCGGTTGCGGCAAGTCGACGATCGTTGCCACCATGGCACACACATCGTCGCTGTTGGGCTTGCGTGCCGCCGTGCTCGACCTGGACCTGATGTTTGGAAACCTTTACGACTTGTTAGGCGTCGATGCTCCGCGCGATATGGCGGCACTTATCGAGCCGTCGGCGGCGGGCACGCTCACCGAGCCGGATATCGTAGCCACATCGATGCGCGTGGCGCCGGGCGTTACGCTCTGGGGTCCCGTCGCGGCGCCCGAGCAAGCTGAGCTCATGGCGCGTCCGGTGGAGCTACTGCTTGATGTTCTGCGTCGTGAATCCGACGTGGTCTTTATCGATACCTCGGTCTTTTGGGGCGACGCCGTGGCGGCTGCGGTGGCGGCGAGCGACCGTTGCCTGGTCGTTGGCGATGCGGCGGTGTCGTCCGCGACATCGGCGTCGCGCGTCATCGAACTGGCAAGTCGAGTAGGTGTGCCGCGCACGCGCATGAGCGCCGTGTTCAACCGGTTCGGTGCGCGCGGGGCAGACGAGGACGTCGCCATGCGCTTTGAGATTGCCTGTGCGTTAAGCTCCAAGATTCGTATCGCCGATGGCGGGCAGGATCTCGCCGCGCTCATGGCGTTTGGGCGCGCTGACGAGGCAGTGGGGCAGACCAGCGCTTTTGCGACTAGCGTGCGCGAGGCCACGCGCGAGATGCTCGTGGAACTGGGGTGCGCCGTCGGCCCTTGGAGCGATATGGTCGCCGACCGTGCAACGCGCACCGAACGCCCGCGTATCCGCCTTCCCTGGTCGCGCGAGGGTGATCAGCGATGAGCCTGCAAACGAGGATTAAGGCTGCCGGCGCTGCGGCGGCGGCAGCGCCTGTAGATGTGGGGCGTCGCCGCGCCGTGAAACGACGCACCAAGCGCGCCGTGATGGACCGCATGGGTTACGACGAAGTGGCGCGTATCAGCGCCTATATCGACCCGGCACTTGCCCGCTCGGAATTGCGTCCTGCGGTGGAGGCGGCGCTCAATGTTGAGGAGCCGACCGATCTCGCGACGCCCGAGCGCGAGACCATCATCGACGAGATTTTGGATGACGTGGTGGGCTTGGGGCCGTTGCAGCCGCTCATCGAGGACGACACCGTTACCGAGATCATGATCAACGGCTGCCGCTCGGCTTTCTTTGAACGCGGCGGCGTCTTGTACCCCATCGAGCATGCGTTTGAGGATGATGAGCAGATCCGTGTGCTTATCGACCGCATTATCTCGCCACTTGGCCGCCGTATCGACGAGCGCAGCCCCATCGTCAACGCCCGCCTCAAAACGGGCTATCGCGTCAACGCGGTGATTCCGCCTGTGGCGATTGACGGACCGATTCTCACCATCCGAAAGTTCTCGGACCGTATCTGCTCGCTGGACGAGCTCGTGGGGTTGGGATCGCTGCCGCTTTGGTATGCGCAGCTGCTGTCGTGTGCGGTGTCGCTGCGACAGGACCTGGCGGTTGCGGGAGGCACGGGATCTGGTAAGACCACCCTGCTCAACGCGTTGTCATGTGAGATTTCCACCGGCGAGCGCATCGTGACGATCGAGGACTCTGCCGAGCTCAAGTTTGCGCATCATCCGCACGTGGTGCGCCTAGAGGCGCGCGAGGCTTCAATTGAAGGCGAGGGCGCGGTGACGATCCGCGACCTGGTGACTAATGCCCTGCGCATGCGCCCCGACCGCATCGTGGTGGGCGAGGTGCGCGGTGCCGAGTGCTGCGACATGTTGCAGGCCATGAACACGGGCCACGACGGGTCGCTCACCACGCTTCATGCGGGTTCAGAACAGGAGACCGTGGTGCGTCTGACGTTGCTTGCACGTTATGGCATCGATCTGCCGAGCGAGCTCATCGAGGAGCAGATTGCCATGGCACTCGACGGTATCGTGATGTCCGAGCGCCACGCCGATGGCAGGCGCTTCGTCTCCTCGTATTCGGGGGTGCGACGCGCCGCATCGGGCGGCGTAGAGCTCGAGCGCTATGTGACGTTCGATGCCGCCGAGCGCACCTGGACGCTTGACCGCGAGCCGCCGTTTATCGCAGAAGGCCTGCGGTCGGGGACGCTCACACAAGAGGAGGTGGACGAATGGAGATCACTGTGCCCCTCGTCGTAGGGGGCTTGGCAGGGCTTTCTGTCGCGACGGCGTGCGGGGCGGAACCTCGTGTGCCGCAGGTACCGCCGGCGGAGCTGGCACGTCAGGCGCTCGAGACGGTGGCAGAGAAGCTGCCGCGTGAGCTGGTGGAAAACGATCTGCTGAAAAAGATCGCCCGTTCGTGGGCATCGCTGGCTCCGGCGCATCGCCTTGGCCTCGTGATCGAAGATGCTTCGGGACGTTTGGCGTTTCTGCTGCTATCGAGCGGTGTCTGCTGCGTTTTACTAACGATGGTGTCGTTATCGCCCCTCGGATTTGCCTTGGGACTTGTTGCTCCGTTTGCCGTTGGTGCCGCTCGGGATGGCTTTGAGAGCCGGCGCGAGCAACACGATGCAGAAGAGGCAATGCCCGAGGCGTTTACCGCACTTTCCATGTCGCTTGCCTCGGGACATTCGCTGGCCCAAGGCATGCGCTTTGTGGGCGCTCATGCGCAAGAGCCAGTGCATACCGAGTTTTTGCGGGTGGCGGCGGCGATCGATTGCGGCATCTCGGCGACCGACGCGCTCGATGACTTGCTCGTGCGTATCGACGCCCCCGGTCTTTCGCTTGTGACCTTGGCGCTTAAGGTGTCTCAGCGCACCGGCGCTCCGCTTGCCGACTTACTGTCCGAGGCGTCGAGCATGGTGGGGGAGCGCATTGAGCTCAAGCGCCGCCTGGATGTTAAGACGTCGCAGGCTCGCATGTCTGCGCATATGGTCGCGGCGATGCCGGCGGGCATGTGCGCGGTGTTGGCGCTGCTTTCGGCAGATTTTCGTCGCGGTCTTGCGACGCCTGCCGGCGCGGGCGCTGTGGTGCTGGGTCTTGCCCTCAACGCCGTTGCCCTGGTGGTTATCCGGCGCATTATGCGGGTGGAGCTATGAGCGCCCCGGTTGCAGTTGCGGCTTGCCTGTGCGCCCTGAGTGTATTTGTCGCGACGGGTTTGGATCGGGCGGATGCACGCAAGATCGCGGGGGCCTGCAAGCGCGAGGCGGTGCTGGTCGCTGCCGCGGGTCGCTCGGTGGTCGATGCCCTGACCGCGCGAGTGAAGGGCGCGGTTGGGGCGGGCGGCCCGGCGCGAGTGTCGCTTGGCGAAGTGTCCGAGATGATCGATGTTGTTCGCTTGGGTCTTTCGGCAGGTCTTTCGTTTGATGCGGCGCTTGAGATTTTCTGCGCCAACCGCCGGTCAGTGCTGGCTCTTCGCCTTGAGCGAGCCTGCATGGCGTGGCAGGTGGGCGTGGGCACGCGTGAGGACGAGTTGTTGGCCGCCGCGCGCGACCTGGACGTGCGAGCGCTCGAGACCTTTGCCATCACGGTGGGGCAGGCGCTCGCCCTGGGTGCCCCACTTGCCGAGACGCTGGCCGCTCAAAGTCGCGAGATCCGTGCGGCTCATCGCGCCGCGGTCGAGCGCGAGATCGAGCGTGCGCCCGTCAAGCTGCTGATTCCTACCGGCACGCTCATCTTGCCGGCGTTGCTTCTGTCCATATTGGGCCCGCTGCTGGGAGCAGGCGGGATGATGTAGGGAGGAATACATGAACACGATGACTGACGCTGCTGGCAAGGTCCAGGGCTGGGCGTTTTGCCGGGCGGCACATGTTCGTCAGCGCGCCAAGGAACTATTGCAGGAGGAGAGCGCACAGGGTACCACCGAGTATGCCATCTTGGTCGGCGTGCTCGTGGTGATCGCGATTATCGCCATCGTCGCATTTAAGGGCAAGGTCCAAGATCTATGGAACGCTATCAGCGAGGGCATCAACAGCCTGTAGAGGGCGAGCGCCCCATCGGGGTACTGCTGGTGTTTGCTTGCCTGGTCGTGGCGATAGCGGCGGTGCTTTGGGGGCTTAACGCCGCGCGGCAGCAGCGTCCTGGGGCCGCCTCCGATTCGGGCTCAGATTCGGCGGTGGCGTCTCAAAAAGATGAGACGCGAGATGCGGACGATTCGGATGTCGCTGTCACGGCGCAAACCTTTCTGTGGACGCTCGACAAGCGGTCTGCCACTGCGACGGATTCGCCTGAGGGCAACGCGATTGCGGTCCGGCTTGCATGGTCCGAGGACCGACCGATGACCGAGGCAGCGGCGGATATGTTACGCGCCTACCGCGAGGTGCCAACGGCCCAGCTCGCCCTGAGCGGCTATCTCGATATTAAGGGCAACGTATGGGGCGCCATCGTGCGCGATGGACGTGGCTGGGTCGATATGGTGACAATTGCCGCGGATGCTGGCGATGCTTCGTGTCGTCTGCGCGCCGTGCGCCTGAGCCCGCAGGCAACGGACTCAAAGGAGGGATCGTGAAATGCATGATGTCCTGCGTGAGGAATCTGCCCAGGCGACGGTCGAATACGCCATCGTCACGGTGGCGCTGTTATCGATCGTGCTGGCGATCGCGGGACTTTGGCGTGCCGGCACCGATGGGCGCTTGGCGGCGCTGGTTGAGCGGGCGGCATCCCATGGCGTTGCCTCGACGTCGGTTATCGACGCCGCTGCGGCCGCTAAGGACATCGCGTTGTATTGATGCCGCGCGCGAGGACCGGGCGCAGTCTACGGTCGAGGCCGCTTTTTTGCTGCCGACGTTTCTGACACTCATCCTTCTCGCGCTGCAACCGGTGTGCCTGCTCTATACGCGCGCGGTCATGGAGTCTGCCGCCGCCGAGACCGCGCGGCTCATGACCACGACGACGGCGGAGGACGACGATCTTAAGGAGTTCACCCGCCGCCGACTTGCCGCAGTGCCCAACGTTTCGATCTTTCATGCCGGCGGGCCGTTGTCGTGGGATATCGAGCTTGGCCGGGCCGGTGCGGGTGGCGTCTCGTCCGTGTCCGTTTCCGGCGAGGTCAAGCCGTTGCCTGTGATCGGTGCGTTTGCGCAGGCTATGGGTGGTACCGCCGAGGGCGGCTACGTTGAGCTCAAGGTCGATGTCTCGTATCAATCGCGTCCCGAATGGCTGGAGGGAGATTATGATTCGTGGATTGCTGCATGGGATTAGGCGCTGCCTGTTGCGGGTGACGCAAGGGTTTGCGGCCCGCCGTCGACCAGGCGCTCTCCGCAAACGAGGCGGCTTTATGGGTCGAGCCGGTGTCGATCTGTTTATCGAAGACGGCGCCTATACCACGCTTTCTTCTGCCGTGGTCATCCTAGTGGTGCTCACATTGTTGTTTTCGTCGACCGCGGCGATATGGAGCATGTCGCGTGCCGGGGATACTCAGGTGGCGGCTGATAGTGGCGCGCTGGCGGGTGCCAACGTAGTGTCGTCCTATCACACGGCTGCCACGATGGTTGATGCGAGCATCTTGAGTCTGGGGCTGGCGGGGTTTGCCACGATCGGGACGGGCCTGGTCGCCATCCTCATCCCGGGTGCCGAGCCGGTTGCCGGCAATATGGTCGACACCGGGATTGAGATCATTAAAACGCGCAACAAGTTTGCCAAAAGCGCATCGGAAGGCTTACAGAAAATCGAGACGGCTCTGCCGTATCTGATCGTCGCGCGTGCCACGCAGGCGGTGTCGGCGCAGGATACCGATAGTGTGACCTATACCGGTACGGCGCTTGCCGTGCCCAGGACATCCGAGTCTGACTTCGCTGCGCTCGAGGGGTCCGAGATCTCGACCGATGCCATTAAAGACACATCAGATGATTTAGAGTGTGCGGCCGAGGAGCTGCGGAAGGCTTCTGAGGACACGGCGAAGGCTAAAGAGCGTGCTTGGCTGGCGGATTGTGGTGGGTCTGACAAGGGCTCGGTCGGCAGCTGTTCTTGCATGTGGGAGCGTGCGAAAAGCCTAACGGATCTCTCCGGTGTTCAAAATCCGCATTACTCATCGAGCGTTACGTGGGAGCCCCAAGTTGCCCTTGATCGCGCGAAGGACTACTACCATTGGCGTCTGACAAATGAGAAGCCCCACGGCTCGAGTGTCGAGATGAAGGCAGAGTCTGCGGCGCGTAAGGCGTTTTATACCTATGCGAGCGCGGAGGTCGATCGGGCGCATATAACCGAGAACGGAGACAGGGTTTCCTCCTATATTCCGCTGCTGCCGCGCAACTCTGATGAGGTTCGGGCGACGGAACTCTATACCGATGCGGTGTGGCCGACTAGCGTGAACGATGACAAGGCGTATCTGCATTACGGGACGACCTGCCCTAACTATAAGAAAGGGACGCCGAGCGGATTTGCTTCGGTTGCCGATTACGATGGACAGGATAAATGCAGCAAATGCCATTTTGGCGTTTTGTCGCTTGGTGCTGTTGCGGCGCCTTCAACCTCTATCGAAAACGGTTTCGAATACCACTTCGACAAGTTCAAAGACGCCATGGAAAACTACGTCAAATGTCGCAACAAGGAGCTCGAGCTCGAGCGACAGACCGAAGACGAGGCCGATCGCGCGGGAAGCGCATTCGATCAGGCCATTCAAGCGCTTTCGGGCGAGCGCCCGCGTATCGCTCCGCCTGGTCGCAACGGCGTGGTTGCCTTTGCGGTTTCGGGTGCCATCCCGAGCCCCGATGAGCTCAACTCTTCGTTTAACACGACAGTAAGGCTTGGCGATCGCGGTGCCATCTCTGCCGCGGTGCTGGCGCCCGATGAGGCGACGGCGCAAAACAACGTGCTTTCGCGATTTTTCTCGACATTGAAGGAACGCTCGGGTGGCGTTGCCGGCGTACTCGATGGCGTCATGGATGTCTGGGGACGGCTGCTTGTGGGATACGGAGACATCCAAGGTTCGGCCGACGAACTTATGGACGAGATGATTAAAGGCCTAGGAGGGGGCAGCGGCGCGTTGGGCTCCATCGCATCGTGGCTCGGCGATACCGTTTCGGCGTCCGTGGCGGCGCTGGGTTTGGAACCGTGCGACTTGCGCCTGCGAAAGCCGGTGCTGACTGATTCCGCCAACGTCATTAAGAGCCCGGGGTCTGACATTGCTGGTCTCTCTCAAGCGCAAGACAAACTGCGAAGTATTCCGTTGGGCGTGACCGATCCCAAGGCGCTTTGCGAGGCGTTGGAATATCAAGTCGAACGCACCATCAGCGGTACGGTGTTCACGCTTGCGGAGATTCCTCTGCCCGGCGGCGGCTCCATCCCGCTCACCGTCGATGTCGCCACGCTGGTTGGCGCTCTGGGCGGTGGGTCGTAATGAGTATCCGCATGCGTCTGCGCGAGGAGCGCGCCCAAGCGACGGTGGAGATAGCAGTGGTTACGCCCGTTTTGCTGGTGCTGGCACTCATCGTATACAACGTCATGATCTATGCCAGCGCTGTCGCGCGCTTCGACCGCGTGGTGCCCGACATCGTGTTGGCGCACGCCGTGGCGCCGAGCGGGGAGGGCGACGAAAGCTCTGTCGATGCCTCGGCGACGGTCCGGACTCAAATTCTGAATGCCATGGAAGGCTATGACTTGCAGATCGAAGTGTCGAGCGAGCAAGGCGCGGAGGCATCGGATGGTGGCCTGCTCTCCCTATCCGGTACGTTTAGGACCTACACCTGCACCATGCACTATGAGCCGTGGCCGACTTCTCTCAGCATCGCTGGCGTTCCGCTGGGGGCGCCGACAACGTTGTCGCACGAGCGCGCGGTGACGGTCGATCCATGGCGTCCGGGGGTGGTCATGTGACCGCGGTCTCGTCCTACATCGCCTACGCGCGGGCACTCAATAGGCTGGGCTGGACGCCGGCCGAGTTTGCGGTGGCGGAGTCGTTTGCCGTGCGCCTGCGCGGCATGCTGGGACGGTGTCCGGTTGCCGCCAACGGTCTGCCGCTCGTCATGGCATTTCCACGCTGCTCTTCGGTCCATACGTGTTTTATGGCCTATCCCATCGATATCGCCTTTATCGATGCACGTGGCTATGTCCTCGTATGCTACGAAAACGTACGTCCCTGGCGTATGTGCTCCTGCCCCGGCGCCTGGGCCGTACTAGAGCGTCCTTCAATCATTGTTTCGACCCCTGCTCTCCAACGCGTGCCGGCTTAAGAATTGGCGACAGCGGACTTTCGTCATACGAAATTGGGTAAGTTTGGCAGGAGATTGAACAGGCTCGGCAAAGGGGTCGATGATGGGCAAGACGTATACGGCCGCTAATGGTCAGGTTGTAACGGATGAAATGATTGACGCGTGGTGTGAGTCGTACGAGCGCGGAGAGTTTCCGGATGGCGAACACACCGTTGGTGGGATCGTGCTTGGACGGCCCCCGCTCTCAGGTGAGGGGACGGCAACGCTGTCGGTCAAGATTCCTCTGGGAATGAAGGAGGCCATTCGTCGACGGGCGGCTGCCGAGGGGATGACGCCAAGTGAGTTTGCCCGTGCGGCTCTGAGCGAAAAACTTCTTGCTGCCGGCTGATGCCTCTGACGTGCCGATTTAAAGAACCGAGGCTGTGCTCAAAAACTTTTTTGAAATTCTCGGTTGACCGGAACGCGTCCTTGGTTATACTAATCAAGCCTTGAAACAAGGCACACCTCAAATGGCTGGGTAGCTCAGTTGGTAGAGCAGAGGACTGAAAATCCTCGTGTCAGGGGTTCGATTCCCTTCCCCGCCACCTTGAATTGACTAGGACCTCTGCAAAGGGGTCCTTTTCTTTTATGTAGCCCTCGCACGGAATCGAACCCCGTGAGGGCGCGGAGCTGAGTAAACGCGTAAGCGTTTGCCAGCGCAGCTCGCAAGGCGCGTAAGCGCCGCAGCGGTCCGTCCGCGCAGCGCGCGGACGCGATTCCCTTCCCCGCCACCTTGAATTGACTAGGACCTCTGCAAAGGGGTCCTTTTCTTTTATGTAGGGTTCTGCGGAAACTGCGTCCCAGAATAAGGGCTCAGAACGGGACACACTTTCCGGTGCCTGCCTCCGGCGCGCGTACACACCTCGTCGCACCATTCCGAGTCCGTCTGCTCCCAGACATTCCTCCCACTTTCGCGTCACTTTGCAGACCGTTCGGTCGCCTGTCCGCACACGCGGGTATACTCAAAACGATACTTATCCTACGCAATACGATGCGGGTTCGACCTGCATGATCCGAAGGGGGCAGTGATGGAGAGGATACTCGGCGTTAATCTCTCTGGCTGGTTTATTCCCGAGCCTTGGGTGACCCCGTCGCTGTACGCGGCGACCGGTGCATCCAACGCGGCTGAGCTACAGGAGGCCATGGGTACCGCCGCCTATAACGAGCGCATGCGCCGCCATTACGAGACGTTTGTGAGCGAGGACGATTTTCGCCGCATGGCGCAGATCGGTCTCAATGCCGTGCGTCTGCCGGTGCCCTGGTATGCCTTTGGCTCACAGGAGTCCGATGCCTCCTACATATCGGTTGTCGATTACATCGACCGCGCAATTGAGTGGGCTGCCAAGTACGACATCCGCGTGCTGCTCGATCTGGCAACCGTGCCCGGTGGCCAGGGCGATTCCAACGATTCGCCCACCACGCCGGAGGCTGTTGCCGAGTGGCATTCGTCCACCAACGGCCGTCATGTCGCACTCGACGTGCTCGAGCGCTTGGCCGATCGCTATGGCGAGGCCGAGAGCCTGCTGGGCATTGAGCTGCTGGACACGCCGCAGATGAGCGTTCGCAAGAGCCTCTTCACCATGACGGATGGCATTCCTGCTCACTACCTGCGCAATTTCTATCGCGATGCCTACGAGCTCGTCCGTTCGTATATGCCCGAGGATAAGATCGTCGTCTTCTCGTCGTCGGGGCATCCCAGCGAGTGGAAGCATTTTATGCGCGGCGCCAAGTACAAGAACGTCTACATGGACCTTCACCTGTACCATTACCGCGACGAGTATGCGCTCGACATCACGAGCCCTCGCGGGCTGACGACGGCGATTTCGCGTAACAAGCGCGAGCTTAAAGAAGCGATTTCGACTGGGTTCCCCGTGCTGGTGGGCGAATGGTCGGGCGCGGCGATCTTTGCCAACTCGTCGGTTACGCCCGAGGGCCGCAATGCCTACGAGCGCGTGTTTATCGCCAACCAGCTGGCTTCGTTTGCGCCGGCTGCCGGTTGGTTCTTCCAAACGTGGAAGACCGAGAAGCGCATTGCAGCATGGGACGCCCGCGCGGCGCTCGGTACGCTCGAGCGCGGCATGATTGAATAGGTTGATATGACGCAAAACAGCGCCCATACGGGCAAACTCTATGTGGTCGGCACGCCCATCGGCAACCTGGGCGACCTGTCCCCGCGCGTTGGTGAGGCCTTTGCCGCTGCTGATGCCATCTGCTGCGAAGACACGCGTGTGACGTCAAAGCTACTGATGCACCTGGGCATTTCCAAGCCGCTTGTCCGTTGCGACGAGAATGTGATCGCCAGCCGCGCCGCCGGCCTGGTCGACCGTCTGCTGGCGGGGGAGACCCTCGCTTTTGCCTCGGACGCCGGCATGCCGAGTGTGTCCGATCCCGGCCAGGCGCTGGTCGAGGCGGCGCGTGAGGCCGATGTGCCCGTCGAAGTTATTCCCGGGCCCTCTGCTTGCGTCACGGCGCTTGTTTCGTCCGGCATTCCCTGCGAGCATTTTTTCTTCGAGGGCTTTTTGGGCCGAAAGCACGGCGACCGTGTGCGCCGTTTGCAGCGCCTTGCCGTGGTGCCCGGCGCACTCATCTTCTACGAGTCTCCACATCGCATCGTGGCGACGCTCGAGGCCGTGGCGGAGGTCTTTCCCCAGCGTGAGGTTGCCGTCTGCCGCGAACTCACCAAGCTGCACGAGGAGGTCTTGCGCGGGCCCGCTGACCAGCTTGCCGAGGAGCTGCGTGCTCGCGGCGAGGTAAAGGGCGAGATTGCGCTGGTCATCGCGCCACCGAGCGAGGATGAGGAGGCCGGTATCGTGCCGGTCGGCGCCACGGCAGCGGATCCCGACGAGGCCCTGCGCGAGGATATCCGCGCCGCGCTCGAGGAGGGGGAGCCCGCGTCTGCGGTGGCCAAGCGCCTGTCTCAGAAGTATTCGCGCCGCAAGCGCGATGTCTATGCCATGGTGCTCGATATGCAATAGATGGAGGATATCCAGCCCTTGCGCTAGAATCATCCTCTGTATGCAACGTTTTTCTGGAGGACAAACCCCATGGATCAAAGCAAGCCTTCGTTCTTTATCACGACGCCCATCTACTACGTCAACGCCGATCCGCACCTGGGCACGGCTTATTCCACCATCATCGCCGACGTTCAGGCTCGCTATCGCCGTTCCGCCGGCTATAACGTCAAGTTCCTGACCGGCATGGACGAGCACGGCGAGAAGGTCGCCGAGGCCGCAGCCAAGCATGGCATGACGCCGCAGGAGTGGACCGATAGCCAGGCCCCGCACTTCAAGGAGCTTTGGAGCAAGCTCGAGATTTCCAACGACGACTTCATCCGCACCACCGAGCCGCGCCAGCATCATGCCGTGCAGTACCTGTGGGAGCGCATGAAGGAGTCCGGTTACCTGTATAAGGGCAGCTACGACGGTTGGTATTGCGTGCCTGACGAGACCTACTTCACTGATACGCAGGTCCAGAAGGGCGACGAGGAGTACGGCAGCGTCGGCCAGCATCTATGCCCCGACTGCCACCGTCCGCTTGAGCGCGTCCAGGAGGAGTCCTACTTCTTTAAGCTTTCCGCCTTCCAGGACAAGCTTCTCAAGCTCTATGACGAGCACCCCGACTTTGTCGAGCCTGCGTTCCGCATGAACGAGGTTCGCAGCTTTGTCGAGGGCGGCCTCAACGACCTTTCCGTGAGTCGCACGAGCTTTGACTGGGGCATCCAGGTTCCGTTTGACGAGGGCCATGTGACCTATGTATGGTTTGACGCGCTGCTCAACTATATGACGGCCGTCGGCTACGGTGTCGACACCGACGAGGCGCGTGCCGAGCTGGCCTATCGCTGGCCCGCGCAGTTCCACATCGTGGGTAAGGACATCATCCGCTTCCACTGCGTCATTTGGCCCGCCATGCTCATGGCCATCGGCGAGGCCCTGCCCGAGCACGTCTTTGCCCACGGCTTCCTGACCGTGCGCAATGCCGAGACCGGCAAGGCCGAGAAGATGTCCAAGAGCCGCGGTAACGCCATCGCTCCGCAGGACGTTATCGACATGCTGGGCGTCGAGGGCTATCGCTACTACTTTATGACCGACGTCGTTCCCGGTACCGACGGCGCTATCAGCTTCGATCGCATGGAGCAGGTCTACAACGCCGACCTGGCCAACAGCTGGGGCAACCTTATCTCGCGTTCGCTCAACATGAGCGGCAAGTACTTTGACGGTTGCGCGCCCGCCAAGCCCGCATCGTTCGATGCGTTCGACAACCCGCTGGCAAAGATCGCCGATGGCCTGGTCGACCGCTACATGGCCAAGATGGACGTGCTCGATTACGGCGGAGCCAAGGACGAGGTTATGGAGCTCATCCACGCCGCCAACCACTACATCGAGGACTCCGAGCCTTGGGCGCTTGCCAAGGATGAGGCTAAGGCTGACGAGCTGGCATTTGTGATCTACAACCTGCTCGAGGCCATCCGCATTGCCGCTCACCTGCTGATGCCGCTCATGCCTCAGACCTCTGCCGAAGCCCTGCGCCGCCTGTCCTGCGAGGACGAGGCCGCGAGCGACGACCTCAAGGGCATTTGCGCTTGGGGCCTGCTTGCCGGTGGTCAGCCCGTCGAGAAGGGTGAGCCGCTGTTCCCGCGTCTGGGCTAAGACGCCGCGCGCCATATCGGCAATTTGCTGTTTAGATGTAAGGGCATGGCCGCAACGGTCCATGCCCTTTTGTTTCAAGACGCCGCCATCATGCTAAGGAGGCAACTATGACAACTTCGCCTTTGGCAAACCCCACGGCAACAAGGGAGCTGCTGGAGGAGTTTGGCCTTGCGACCAAGCATCGCCTGGGCCAGAACTTCCTGATCGACAGCCATGTAATTGAGCGCATTTGCGAGCTTTCCGAGCTCACGGGCGATGAGCGCGTGCTCGAGGTTGGCCCGGGCGTTGGTACGCTCACGCTCGCGCTGCTGCAGGAGGCGGCGTGCGTCACGTCGATCGAGGCCGATCCCGAACTCGAACCGGTGCTCGATGCCCATGCCGCCGACTATGCCAACTTCCGCTTTATCATGGGCGACGCGCTCAAGGTGACGACGGGGCAGATTGAGCAGGCTGCAGGCGGTGAGCCGACGGTATTTGTCGCGAACCTGCCCTATAACGTGGCGGCGACGATCATCCTGCAGTTCTTCCAGACGATGCCCGCGCTCAAGCGTGCCGTGGTCATGGTTCAAAAGGAGGTTGCCGATCGCATTGCCGCGGTGCCGGGTAACAAGACCTATGGCGGCTACACGGCAAAGCTCGGCCTGTATGCGCAGGTTACGGGTCGCTTTGAGGTGCCGCCACGTTGCTTTATGCCGGCACCGCACGTGGACTCGGCCGTCGTGCGTATCGACCGTGTTGACGGCGTGGCGCCCGAAGGACTCGATCGCGAGTTTGTGGCCCGCGTGATTGATGCTGCATTTGCTCAGCGCCGCAAGACCATCCGCAATTCCATGAGCGCCAACGGCTTTGCCAAGGACGTGCTCGACGCCGCCTTTGAGGCTTGCGGTATCGCACCCACCTCGCGCGCAGAAACGCTTGATGTTGCCGACTTTATCCGCCTGGCTCAGGAGCTCATCCATGATGCCTAATGCCGAACGCGTGACGTTTACCAAGAAAAAGAAGACGGTTGCTTGTCCTGTGCCCTTGGCACCGCTTGCTGACACGCATGCGCATCTGCTTTCGTTTTGGGGGAAAGAAGTGCCCGAGACGCTCGTGCGCGCCAAAGCCGCGGGCGTCGACCTGTTGGTGACGATGCTCGACCCCATCGCCGACAAGCGCAGCGTGACGGACTATAGCGACTGGCTCGTGCGCGAAATTCTGCCGATGCGGGATATTCCGCAGATCAAGTATCTCGCTGGCGTTCACCCCTATGGCGCGCCGGATTATACCGATGACATTCACGCGCAGGTTGTTGCTGCGCTCGATGACCCTTTGTGCGCCGGTATCGGCGAGATCGGTCTGGACTACCACATGGATTACGACGACGACATCGCGCCGGCGCCCCACAGTGTGCAGATTGATTGCATGGCGCGTCAGCTCGAAGTTGCCGTGCGCCGCAATGTGCCGGTGGAGCTGCACCTGCGGCACGAGGACTCGGATGGGGAGCGCACCTCGCATATGGATGCGTACAACGTGCTGCGCGAGGTGGGTGTGCCTCAGGCCGGTTGCGTGCTGCACTGCTTTGGCGAGGACCGCGCCACGATGGAGCGCTTTGTGGAGCTGGGCTGCTATATCGCCTATGGTGGTGCGGCCACCTTTAAGCGCAACGACGACGTGCGCGAGGCATTTGCGGCGACCCCGCTCGACCGCATTTTGTTCGAGACGGATTGCCCGTATATGGCGCCGGAGCCCATTCGCGGTCTTGAATGCGAGCCAGCAATGATCTCCATTACGGCAAACGCGCTGGTTAACGACCGTGTCGATCGCACTGGTGAGGACGCCGAAACAATCGCGCATGCCGCTTGGGAAAATGCCTGCAAACTTTTTCAAAAATAGTTCTTGCGTTCGCGGTGGAGCTCCGTTATTCTAATTCCTGCACGCGGGCGTGGCGGAATTGGCAGACGCGTACGGTTCAGGTCCGTATGGGGGCAACCCCATGAAGGTTCAAGTCCTTTCGCCCGCACCATTGATTGAAAGAGCTCCCAGCAATGGGAGCTTTTTTGTTATGGGCCCATCGCAGGGACTTGAACCTGTGAAGGAGCGAGCGTTAAGAAAACGCGGAGCGTTTTTAGCGAGCTGGCGAGTCCGCCGGCAGGCGGGCGAAGCCGGTGCGGATCCGCGAAGCGGATACGCGGACGTCCTTTCGCCCGCACCATGGATTGAAAGAGCTCCCAGCAATGGGAGCTTTTTTGTTATGCACGATCTCCTTGGACGGGTATCCTAATGCCAACGTGTGCCTATCAGAGGAGAGACCATGCTGTTTTCCGGTATCATCGCCGCCCTTACCAGCCTTTTGATTCCCATCATCATCCTGTTGTTGCTGCTCCCCAACGCCTGCTACGTCGTTGAGCAGCAGCACGCTGTGATCATCGAGCGCTTGGGTAAGTTCAATCGTATCGTCAACGCGGGCTTCCACGTGAAGGTGCCCGTGATTGACCGCAAGGCCGCCACGGTGAGTCTGCGCACCATGAAAAATGGTTTTGGCATCGACGTTAAGACCCAGGACAACGTGACCATTGGCCTTGAGGTCTCCGCTCAGTACCACGTGAGCTATGACATGGGCGCCGGCCCGGCAGATTCGGGCATCTACAAGAGCTACTATATGCTGCAGGAGCCCGTCGACCAGATGCGCGACTTCATCACCGACGCCCTGCGCTCTTCGATTCCTGTCTACACACTCGATGAGGTCTTTGCCAAGAAGGATGACATCGCCAAGGATGTCAACGCTACCGTTTCCGAGCAGATGGCCGCCTACGGCTTCACCCTCGTGTCGACGCTCATCACCAAAATCGCACTGCCGACCGAGGTTGAGAACTCCATGAACGACATCAACGCCGCCCAGCGCAAGCGCGCTGCGGCACAGGAGCTCGCCGAGGCAGACCGCATCAAGCGCGTCACCGAGGCGACCGCCGAGGCTGAGGCGATGGAAAAGGCAGGCGAAGGCATCGCCAACCAGCGCAAAGCTATCGCGTTGGGCATCAAGGATTCGCTCGAGATTATCCAGGAGACAGGCGTTGGCAACGATGAGGCCAACCAGCTGTTCATGTTTACGCAGTGGACCGAGATGATGACGGAGTTCGCACGTACGGGCAAAAACTCGACGGTCGTGTTGCCGAGCGACTTCTCGCAGTCGGCCTCTATGTTCGAGCAGATGCTGGCTGCCGGCAAAGTTCAAAACGATTCGAAGGAGTAGGCGCGCGTGAAATACACCGTCGTTTGTGTTGGTAAGCTCAAGGAGCGCTTTTGGAAGGACGCGTGCGCTGAGTACACCAAGCGTCTGGGTGCCTATGCCAAGGTGGATATCCGCGAGGTGGCCGATATCGACCCGGCTAAGGCGGGCGGTGTGGATGCTGCGCGTGACAAGGAGGGGGCGGCGATTCTTGCTGCCTTGCCGTCTCGAGCGCATGTGATCTTGCTGGCCATTGAGGGCAAGGAGCGTTCGAGTGAGGAGCTCTCGGCGAGGCTCGACGATCTTATGCTGCGAGGTAGCAGCGACATTGCCTTTGTAATCGGCGGTTCGGACGGCGTGAGTGATGAGGTGCGCGCCCGCGCCGACGAGATGCTCAGCTTTGGGCGCATTACCTTGCCGCACAACCTGGCGCGCGTGGTGCTGCTGGAGCAGATCTACCGCGCCTGCAAGATTAGCCGTGGCGAGCCGTATCACAAGTAGGTCGGCAATACGAAACAATAGCGTGGGACAATGACTTTCGTTTTTGAGGAACGCATCTGAGAGGACTGTGTGATATGAAGATCGGATTTGTCGGTTTTGGCAATATGGCGAGTGCTATGGCCGATGGCTGGATTGCCGCCGGCGTGGCCGCGGGCGACATGTGCGCCTGCGCAGGCCGCTACGATGCTTTGGTCGAGCGTTGCGAGGTGCGCGGCATGGTCGCCTGCCACGATGCCGCCGAGGTTGTCGCCGCATCCGATATCGTGGTCGCTGCGGTCAAACCGTACATGATCGAGAAGGTATTCGCCCCGCTCAAGGATGCTCTTGCCAAAAAGGTCGTTCTGTCGGTTGCCTGGACCTGGGACAGTGCCAAGTGGGAGCAGGTCCTGCCGGGCGTCGCGCATATCTCGACGGTGCCCAACACGCCGGTTTCGGTGGGCGAGGGCGTCATCGCCTGCGAGAAGGCTTCGACGCTTAACGACGAGCAGCGTGCTGTGGTGCTCGACCTGCTCGGTAAGCTTGGCGCTGTCGTCGAGCTCGACACAAGCCTGCTGTTTGTGGGCGGCACGGTGGGTGGTTGCGCTCCGGCGTTTGTCGCCATGGCAATCGAGGCCCTGGGCGATGCGGCGGTCAAGCACGGTATCCCGCGTGCGGATGCTTATCGCATTGTGAGCCAGATGGTGCTGGGTACGGCAAAGCTGCAGCTTGCAACTGGCCAGCATCCTGCGGCGATGAAGGATGCCGTATGCTCGCCCGGCGGTGCCACCATCAAGGGCGTCGTTGCACTCGAGGACGCCGGCATGCGCAGCGCCCTGGTCAAGGCAATCGACGCAACCCTCCAGTAAAACCGACCAAAAAAGGGACAGTTTATTTTGGCAGGTTTTTCCTGCGGTTTTGTCCTTTTAGCGAAAAGTGCCCCGCAACTGGCTCAATTCCAGTTGCGGGGCACTTGCGTTTGCCCAGATAAAACCGACCAAAATAAACCTGTCCCTTTTTGGCAGGTTAGTCCCAGAAGCTGTCTTCTTCGTCCTCGGACTTGGGGCCGCGGTCGACATACATCTTATGGGTGCGCTTCTCCATTACAAAGGCAATAATCGCAAACAGCAGGATGCCGCCGGCGAAAAGGATGGCAAAACCGGTGCGGGTGCCAAACAAAAAGGAAAAAACTGCGTCCATTGGGTGCCTTCTTGCGTAGTTGAGTTGGGTCGTAAACGCTCATAAGTATATACTTGCCCATACATGTACAAGGTTGCAACCTAAATGGAATGTATATCGCCGGAGGATCTAATGCTTGATATCAAGTTTGTTCGCGAGAACCCCGATGCCATCGATGTCGCCATGGCTAACCGCCAGACGTCTTGGGATCGCGAGAAGTTCTTTGAGCTCGACGACGAGCGTCGTGCCGTCATCACCGAGGTTGAGGAACTTCAAGCCACGCGCAATGCCGAGTCCAAGAAGATCGGCGCCCTGATGAAGGAGGGCAAGAAGGACGAGGCCGAGGCCGCCAAGGAGGCCGTGCGCGCCGTCAACGAGAAGATTGACGGTCTGGCCGAGCGCCGCACCGCCCTCGAGCAGGAGCAGTACGACTTCATGGCTCACCTGCCCAACATTCCCTGCGGGGCCACGCCGTACGGCAAGGACGAGGACGAGAACATCGAGCGCCGTCGTTGGGGCACCCCGCGCGAGTTCGACTTCGACTTTAAGCCGCACTGGGATCTGGGCACCGACCTCGACATCCTTGACTTCGAGCGCGGCAACAAGCTCTCCGGCAGCCGCTTCACCGTTCTCGGTGGCGCTGGCGCCCGCCTGGAGCGTGCCCTCATTAACTTCTTCCTGGACACGCATACCAGCCGCGGCTTTAAGGAGTGGTGGCCGCCCATCGTCGTCAAGCGTCAGACCATGTTTGGCACGGGCCAGCTGCCCAAGTTCGAGGACGACGCCTATCACGTCTCGGGCGACAACTTCCTGATCCCCACCGCCGAGGTCGTGCTCACCAACCTGCACGCCGGCGAGGTCCTCGACGCCGACACCCTGCCGCGCCGCTATACCGCCTTCACCCCCTGCTTCCGCGAGGAGGCCGGCTCCGCTGGTCGCGACACCCGCGGCATCATTCGCCAACACGAGTTCGACAAGGTCGAGATGGTCAAGTTTGCCAAGCCGGAGGAGTCCGACGAGGAGCTCGAGAGCATGACCGCTGAGGCCGAGTACCTGCTGCAGCAGCTGGGCCTTCCGTATCGCGTGATTAGCCTGTGCACCGGTGACCTGGGCTTCTCTGCCCGTCAGACCTACGACGTCGAGGTTTGGCTGCCGAGCTACAACGCCTACAAGGAGATCAGCTCCTGCTCCAACTGCGGTGACTTCCAGGCTCGTCGTGCCAACATCAAGTATCGCGACCCCGAGAACTTCAAGGGCTCGCGCTACCTGCACACCCTCAACGGTTCCGGTCTGCCGGCTGGCCGCACCATGGCCGCCATCCTGGAGAACTACCAGAACGCCGACGGCACCATCACGATCCCCGAGGTTCTTCGTCCCTACATGGGCGGCCTCGAGAAGATCGAGCCGGTCGCGTAGGTTTGCTGCATAGGCGATTTGCAAGGGCGCTCCTTTCCGGGGCGCCTTTTTTGTGCGCAGGGCCTTACCATATCGTGCGGACAGCTCAATAGAAAACACACGAACAAATGTTCTGTATTCAGCCATCCACCTGCTATGCTTTTCTTAGATAGAAGCGAGAGGAAGGGGATGCGATGGAGCTGTTTGATGAGCGGGTAGTTTTGTTTGAGAGCGATGAAGACGGGGAGCGGCTGACGGTAACGTGTGAGCCATCGGGTATGGGCGGTTTGGTGGTGCGGCAGACGAGTGAAGGTCCGTTGACCCAATGGTGCTTTGAGGAGTCGCCGCATGTGGTCGAGACCTTTGTGACGCACGAGGGGCTTGTGGCGCTTGAGCAGTTCTATGGAGTTGGAACTTCTAACCAGGTCGCGCGCATGTTGAGCATCTCGTTTGCCGATTATGACTGTGCCCAGCGGGTGCGCTCGCTTTTGAGGGAGCTCGGTGCTGGGTTCGATGTGGTTGAAAAACCGATTGACCGCATGGGGGACGCTGGCGCATGCGGAGTTGCGTGAGGAACATATTTGCAAAAAAGTTTGAAATTGTGCTTGACTCCAACTAACTAAAGTGGTTTTATATGTATTGCACTGCGGCGTTACCTCAGCTGGATAGAGGGTCTGACTACGAATCAGAACGTCATAGGTTCGAATCCTATACGCCGCACCAATCGAACTTGAAGCCTCCGGCAACGGGGGCTTTTCTTTTACGCCGGCATCCCATGGATTCGAACCTCGGTCGAGGCGCGAGCGTGAAGCGGACGCAGAGCGTCCGTAGCGAGCGGGCGAGCGCGCCGGCAGGCGGGCGAAGCCGGCGCGGATCCGCGTAGCGGATGCGCGGAATCCTATACGCTGCACCAATCGAACTTGAAGCTCCGGCAACGGGGGCTTTTCTTTTATGGCCACGCCGCATGGATTCGAACCTCGGTCGAGGCATGAACAGCCTGACCACCTCATCGTAAAATTTTTTCAAATTGTCGCTTGACCCATCGGGGGCTCGCGTGCATAATAATCCGTGCGTTGCGGCGTTACCTCAGCTGGATAGAGGGTCTGACTACGAATCAGAACGTCATAGGTTCGAATCCTATACGCCGCACCAATTGATCTTAAAGCTCCCGGCAACGGGGGCTTTTCTTATATGGGAGCATTGCGGAGATTCGAACCTCGGTCGAAGCCGGAGCGGATGCGCGGAATCCTATACGTCGCATCAATAGACTTTAAAGCTCCCAACAACGACTGCTCTTTTATATCGCGGTGCGTTGAAGATCGCGCCAAGTGCTCCAAATGAGTAAAAATCAAATTCAATAACTTTTTTTGAAAAAACGCTTGACCAATATTCAGTCCATGTGCATAATAATCAACAAGTCGCGGCGTTACCTCAGCTGGATAGAGGGTCTGACTACGAATCAGAACGTCATAGGTTCGAATCCTATACGCCGCACCATTTGAGATTAAAGCTCCCGGCAACGGGGGCTTTTCTTTTACGTAAACACCGCATTGATTCGAACCTCGGTCGAGGCGCGGGCGTAAAGAAAACGCGGAGCGTTTTTAGCCCGCGGGCGAGCACGCCGGCAGGCGGGCGAAGCCGGTGCGGATCCGCGCAGCGGATGCGCGGAATCCTATACGCCGCACCATTTGAGATTGAAGCCTCGGGCAACGGGGGCTTTTCTTTTACGCCGGCATCCCATGGATTCGAACCTCGGTCGAGGCGCGAGCGTGAAGCGGACTATTTCTTATCGACTCGTGTAAGATTCCGAGTAGGTGTCGCGGCCCATCCGCGACCGCTCCTTCTCTCAACGACCGATCAGGGTGATATTTCGTGGCAGAGCGTCCGACATACAAGCTCAGGTTTCTCGACCCCAAAAAGCGGTTTCCATCGATGCCCGAGCAGCCCGCGGGGCGCTCGTACGGTGTTGTCTGGAAAGTTTTTGGCGAGGATCCTAAAGAATCCTGCTATGTCGTTGAATTCGTCGGCAAAAGCCACATATCGCTCTTGGGTTATGTAAGTGTGTCGGGCAAGGTCTATAAGGTTGACCGCCCTGTTCGGGAAGTGCCATTGCCCGAAGGTCCCGACATGGAGCTGTTCCTTCACGACTCCGATTCCAGTATTGGCGAGATTATGGTGAGGGAAGCCAACGGTGCAATGCGCGCGTGTGCGCAAACTGCTGGCTCTCCCAAAGGCCCCATGCGCGAGCAGTCCGACCACGAGACATGGAATTCGACCCGCGCCCTTCCTTACGGCGAGTTCATGGCCTCGATGTTCTTGCGCTACGTGATATTCGCCAGCTCCGAAAGCGCTATTGCGAACACGGCGGGCGTCGACGGTCTCGATGCAGACATGCAAAACGTTGTCGACAAGATCAAGCTCGTAAAGTTGCCCGAGCCGGTCGAGGTGTTTTTGGGCTTTGACACGGCGCCGCTCCCCGATGCTATCGAGACGCTGCTTTACCGTGTTGACCATGCCGAGAATCCGAGCGGTATCGAGCGTTATGCCGCCGCCCTTATGAGCGAGGTCGACTTGCCCCGCCTGCGCACCATTACCGCCAAGTCCGAAATGAGCCTAGCGCGCATCGACCGGTCAAAGCTGTTCTATCTCAATTTTGATCGTAGCCTGCTGGACCAGGACGAGATTGACATGCTGCTTGCCATCGAGTGCCGTCTCAACCGCCTCTCCGGCATCCTTGAGCGCATCGGGGCCGGATTGGTCCCCGCGGCATCCTCGCCGAGCCTTGAGGGCTGCGCGCTCTTTGACGCGTGGCATATCGCCAAGACGACCAACGATGTTCCCCGACTGCTCGATACGGCCTCGAGCGACAACCCGTGGGGCAAACCGGGAACGGTGGCTTGCCAGCCGGGCGGTGAGTGGGACGTGCGCACCCGCTTCGCGCGTATGGTCGAGGCGCTCAACGTGGTCACACGGCTCGACTATACCTATCGGGCAAACGTTGCCGAGGGGATTATGCTCGTTCGGTTTGGGCACTCTGTCGTGGATGCCATGCCGCAACGTGAATACGACGCCCAGGATGATGTCTGGCGCGAGTTGGACGAGAACGCGCGTGCGATTTGGGCTGCGGAGCACGACGCGCGTGTGGCGCTTACGCTTGCGGCGGCGTGCTTTGCCGCAGGTGCCTGCATTGCGCGCTGCTATGTTCAGATTGTGGCTCCCGACGGCGAGCAGGGCGAGCGCGTTATCGCAACATATTCCTTTGGGCGTGCGGCCTATCTGGCCAATTGCGTGCCTGTCGCCAAGGATCTTGAGAGCATGGATATGGACGATATGCCGTGCAAACGCATGCTTGAGGCATATGAGTCGGACGCGCCGGATGCGATTGAGCCTGCGGAGGTTCACGCTCGCCCGCGTGACGACCACCGTTCGCTGCCGCCGGCGTTGCGCGACCTGCTGCTTGCCGATACGGCTGACGAGCTGGAGGTCATGGAAGAGGACGACGACCCATACGTGGCCCGTGTTGTTGAATTGCGCGAGCAGGCAAAAGTCGACCGTACAGGTGCTTTTGAAGGCTTTTCCCGTCTTGTTGAGGAGTTGGAGGCTAAGTGCGCCGTCGCCGAGCTTTTGGCGACAGGTCCGGTTCAAACGCAGTTTTGCGATAACCAGCTGGTGCGCATGGTGCTACCGGTGTTGGAAGAAGACCGCTCTGTGCGAATCCTTCGTGCGCCCGATGCGCTGTACTTTGCCCAGCACGAGATCTGCAGCTTTTACGCCGAGCAAGAGGACTTTGAACGAGCACTGCCCGAGGTGCGCCATCTTTACGATCTGGCGCGCTCGTCCATGCAGTCGCACTTTGCGCTCATCAACGTGCTTGCGCGTCTGGAGCGCTTTGACGAGATTATCGAGGTGGCGCGCCACGGCCTACGTATTGCCAGCGATCGTTCTGCAATCGGCTACCTGTTCTATCGCTTGGCGTTTGCCTATTGGAATTGCGATCAGCTCGACCTGGCGCTGGCTTGTTACCGTCTGGTGCCGCGCGGCGAGGAGTCGGGCAGCAGCGCGCTGGAAGAAATGCAGGGCCTTATGAACGAGATGGGCGTCAGCGAGCCTCCGACGTTCGAGGAAGCGGTCGAGACCATCCACAAGGCTGGACTAGAGCTGCCGCCAGTGTCCGCCGTGACGAATCAGCTGGCAGATGCCGCTGTGCAACTGGTCGACAACGGTTTCTTTTTCCTGGCGCGCGGTTGTATCTTCCAAATGTGGCGCACCATGGGCAACGACGAGCTCGGCTCCCTCAACCGCTCGCTGGGGTAGGCGAAGCTTTCAAGAAGGAAAGGCTGCTAGGCAATTAGAAAATTTCCTCTTGCTCATCCTTGGCTGTTTGGTTACTATAGAACGGCTGTTACGGAGAGCTGACCGAGAGGCCGAAGGTGCTCGCCTGCTAAGCGAGTATGCCCCAAAAGGGCATCTGGGGTTCGAATCCCCAGCTCTCCGCCAGTACGAATTTGAAGAAGGGTCCCATTTGGGGCCCTTTTTATTATCAAGAATGGCGGCTGGGGATTCGAACCCTCAAAAAAAGGAGGCATCCTTTCGGACGCCTCCTTTCAGTGGGCTTATTATTCTTGCGCCCTACACCTCGGGCGCCTTGGCGACGGTCTCGCTTTCTGCCGTGAGCGGGCGGTTGTCGATGCGACGGCCCAAGCGATCAAGCTTCACAAGGAGCCATTCAATGGGATTCGGCCCTGCGCCTTCCTCGTCGGCGACCAGGTCCATAACGGCAATCTTGGTGCCGTCCTGCTTAAGCGTAACGCTGCCCACCTTATCGCCAACATGCACCGTGCCCGAAAGGTCATCGTAGCTAACCTTTTCGGTCACTTCGCCGGCGAGTGAGAACACCGTTGCCTGTGCGGCAGGGTCGGCGAGCGTGGCGTCGATCGTCTTGTCCGTCCAATCTGTCTGGCTAATGCGTGCCATGAGCGGGTTACCGTTGGCGGTCTTCTCCTGCGTGTTGGCGATTGCGACCGTGACCTTGTGGCCGTAGTACCAGTTGGCAAGGGTGGCGGTATCGGTAAAGCGCTGGTCGGTGGTGGTGGAGTTCAAAATTACGGTGTAGATCTCGTCGCCGTCGCGGTTGTAGGCGCTCGTAAAGCAATAGCCCGCGTCGTCGGTGGTGCCGGTCTTGCCGCCAATGTTTCCGTCCTGACCGAGCAAAACGTTGTGCGTGTCCATGGAATGCGAATGGTCTGAGCCATCGGCGCCCGTGACCTCAATCCAGGAATCCTCGCTCGCTACGACCTCGCGGATCGTGTCGTTTTTCATGGCCTCCTGCATCATCAGCGCTACGTCATGTGCGGTTGAGTACATGTCGCCGGCCCATTCATCAAAGTCCAGACCGTGTGGGTTCTCAAAGACCGTGCCGGTGCAGCCGAGCTTTTTGGCGCGCTCGTTCATGGCCTTCACAAAGGTTGCCTCGGCGTCTTTGGTCTTAGGGTCGATCTTCTTGCCCACATATTCGGCGAGCACGACGGCGGCGTCGTTGCCCGAGGGAATCATCAGGCCGCGCAGTGCCTGCTCCACGGTAAGCTCGTCACCTTCGAGCAAGCCGGCGGTCGAATTACCCACGGTGGCTGCGGCGTTGCTCACCGTGACCTTCTCGTCCATCTTGCAATTCTCGACGGTTAGGATTGCGGTCATGACCTTGGTGATCGAGGCGATTTTAACCTGCTCATCGGCGCCGCGCCCATAGTAGACGGTGCCGTCTTTGCCCATGACGAGTGCATTGGTCGCATCGATATCGGGCAGATTTTCGGCCGTGATGCCGCGCGCATCGGCGGTTTTGCCGCAAACATTGTCGGTCGTGAGTACTTGGGCGCCGGCGACGGTGGGCACGCCAGCGGCAAGGGCGATAGCGCAGACAAAGCCGGCGGCAAGCTGAGCAGAGCGCTTTGCAAAAGAGGTGAGGGACTTCACAGATTTCGCTTTCGACGGGATGGTCTCTTCTGGAACTAGAGTATATCGTTTGCCGGTGTCGGCGATCATCGCGTGCGTGCGTGGCCCACATCCGCGCCCGAACGGGCACAAGGGTGCTTAAGGCCGACTTAATCACCCACGCTTGTTGTGTGTGGCATGCGCCCCCTCGGGCATAATGGAGCGCGAGAGGAGCACGCATGAACGAGCGCATTTTGGTAGTTGATGACGAAAAGGCCATCGCCGACTTGGTTGGTATCTACCTTACAAAAGAAGGCTTTGACGTACAGGTCGCCTATAGCGGGGCCGATGCTGCCAAGGCAATCTTGGAGCAGGAGTTCGATCTTGCGCTGCTGGATGTCATGCTGCCCGATATCGATGGGCTTGAGTTGCTGCGTACGATCCGTTCCAGCCATACCTATCCCGTGATCATGCTGACGGCGCGCGATGCCCAGCAAGACAAGATCGAGGGCCTTTCGCTTGGCGCGGACGATTACGTGGTTAAGCCGTTCCGCCCGCTGGAGCTCATCGCGCGCGTGCACGCTCAGCTTCGTCGCTACACCAGCTACGGTAGCCGTGCGCAGGCGGCCGAGTCGCCGACCATTCAGCTCGACGGCTTGGAGATCAATCGCGATGCTCGTTCCGTAACGGTGGACGGTGCGCCGGTTCGCCTCACGCCCATCGAGTATTCCATCTTGCTGTATCTGGTCGAGCATCGCGGCAGCGTGGTGGCCGTGGAGGATCTGTTCCGCGCGGTGTGGAACGAGGATTTTATGCCCGGCTCCAACAATACGGTGATGGTGCATATTCGCCACCTGCGCGAAAAGATCGGCGATGATGCTCAAAAGCCGCGCTTTATCAAAAACGTCTGGGGCGTCGGCTACATAATCGAATAACGCCTTTGATGGTGGGGAAGTGGATATGACAAAAGAGGATAGGCAGGCATTCGAGGTGCCCGATCGACTCTTTGAATACGTGAGGTCGGTCGTCGACAACCGCGCGCTTGCAACGGTGCTGCTCTTTTTGCTGAGCCTGCTGCTGATTGGCATCGATAACATCGCTGGAATCTTGGCGGTGCTGCTTGTCGGCTTTTTGCTGATCGATCGATTTGAAGTCGTGCGCCGCTGCGTGGTGATTGGCGGTGCCGCGTGGGCCATGACGTTGGCGATTGGCGCCATGGCACTCGGCGGCATCGAAGGACCGGTGCTGTTCGATGCCGGCTTTGTATTCAACATGCTTGGCTTTGTGCTGGCGCTTGCCGTGTGCGTGCTGTTCTTTTGCGGCCGCGCCCTGTACTATCAGGGCTACGAGCAGGGCGAGCAGCATGCCGATTGTGTGCTGGCCGCTCGTATTCAAGATCGCCTGATCGATCACCCCGACACCTGGGACAACATCGACGGCGACTTCCTGGAGGTCGAGGGCGCACTCAACCGTGTGCGTGATCGCGAGCGCAAGGTGCAACAGGCCTTGCGTGACGAGTCTCATCGCAAGGACGATCTGGTCACGTACTTGGCACATGACCTACGCACCCCGCTTGCCAGTGTGGTGGGCTATCTTTCGCTGCTGCAAGAGGCTCCTGAGCTGCCGGTTGAGCAACGTGCGCACTTTACGGGCGTGGCGCTCGACAAGGCGCACCGGCTCGATGCGCTCATCGAAGAGTTCTTCGATATCACGCGCTTTGACTTCCACGATATCGTGCTCACGCGCGGCTATGTTGATCTGGGGTTGCTGCTGGCTCAGGTGGCTGACGAGTTCTATCCCATCCTCAACGAGCAGCATAAGGAAGCCCAAGTTGATATTCGCGAGGACCTGACGGTGCTCGTGGATGGCGACAAGATGGCCCGCGTGTTCAACAACATCATGAAAAACGCCGTCGCCTATAGCTATGAGGGCTCGACTATCACGATTGAGGCCAGGCGCCAAGACGATGGCGGCGTGCGCGTGCGCTTTATCAATCAGGGCGATCCTATCCCTGCGGCTAAGCTCAAGGTGATCTTTGAGAAGTTCTATCGCCTGGATGCGGCGCGTGCGACCAATCGCGGTGGTGCCGGCCTGGGCCTTGCTATTGCCAAGGAGATCATCGCGGCACACGGCGGTACCGTTGCATGTGAATCGACGCCCGAACACACGATATTCACCATCGAGCTGCCCGCCGCATAGCCAGTGTGCCCTTACAAACACTTGACAATGTGCTCACGTGCGTATGAGCCGCGATTCCTACTATCGATACTGCTGAATTGATATCGATATGGAGGTGTGCGGTATGACGGCTGCTGCGGCTGTGGAGCCCACGGAGCTTGAAGAACTCATGGAAGCGCAGGCCGAGGCCGCGCATGAGCGCGAGGTTGGGGATGCGACTCGCCCCACGGCAGAGGATCTTGCCGCCTCGCCGACGCGCATCGACGTCGAGGGCCTCGACCTGTTCTATGGCGATCACCATGCGCTCAAGGACGTGAATATCAAGATCCGCGACAAGCAGATCACTTCGTTCATCGGGCCTTCGGGCTGCGGAAAGTCCACGTTGCTGCGCTGCTTTAACCGCATGAACGACGGCATCAAGGATTGCCGCATCGAGGGCAAGATTGCGCTCGATGGTCAAGATATCCTGGGCGATTGCGACATCTGCCGTTTGCGCCAGCGCGTGGGCATGGTGTTCCAACGCCCCAACCCATTTCCCATGAGCATCTACGACAACGTCGCCTACGGTCCTCGCGGTATGGGTGTGCGCGACCGCGTCGTGCTCGATGAGCTGGTCGAGGACTCCCTGCGTCGCGCTGCCCTGTGGGACGAGGTCAAGGACAAGCTCAAAGAGTCAGGCCTGGGTCTTTCGGGTGGACAGCAGCAGCGCCTGTGCATCGCCCGCGCACTTGCCGTGCAGCCCGACATTCTGCTGATGGACGAGCCGACCTCGGCACTCGACCCTGTGTCGACGTTGGTGGTGGAGCAGCTGGCCTGCGAGCTCAAGGAGACCTGCACGCTGGTGGTCGTGACGCACAACATGCAGCAGGCCGCGCGTATTTCCGATTCGGTTGCGTTCTTTTTGCTGGGTGAGCTGGTGGAGCACGCGCCCACCGCGCAACTCTTCAAGAATCCGTCCGATCCGCGCACCGCGGATTATTTGACGGGGCGTTTTGGCTGACGCTGTCTTTTACAGGTGCCTTTAGGGTTAAGATGCGGTCATATCGGCCGCAAAGGGGTTCAACATGATCTATTACGTCGAGGACGATGACAACATCAGGGATTTGACAGTCTACGCGCTGCGCAAGCAGGGAATCGAGGCCGAGGGCTTTTCGTGTGATGGCGAGTTTAAAGCTGCCGTGGCACGACGGGTGCCCGATGCTGTGCTGCTCGATATCATGCTGCCCGACACCGATGGCTTGGCGATTATGCGTCGCCTGCGTGCCGATCGCCTGACGGCGACGGTGCCCATCATGATGCTTACCGCCAAGGACACCGAACTCGACAAGGTGATGGCGCTCGATGGCGGTGCCGACGATTACCTGACTAAGCCGTTTTCGCTCATGGAGCTTGCGAGCCGCTGCCGCGCACTGCTGCGTCGCGGCGGCATGGTCAAGCAGGCGAGCGATGTGCTCAGCGTGGGCGACATCGTGCTCTCGCCCAGCCATCGCGAGGTGACCGTTGCCGGCGAGCCGCTTAAGCTCACCCTGCGCGAGTTCGACCTGCTCGAGTACCTCATGCGCAAGCCTGGCGTGGTCTTTACCCGCGAGTCGTTGCTGCAGAGCGTGTGGGGCTGGGACTTCGACGGCGGTTCGCGCACCGTCGACGTGCATGTGCAGACGCTTCGCCAAAAACTGGGCGAGCATGCCAGCGCCATCGAGACCGTGCGCGGCGTGGGTTACCGCTTGGCCGAGCCTTCTGCCGGTGATGGTGCCGAAGGCGACGACACCGCGGCCACCGCATCGGAGGAGTAACCCGTGGTCTTCGCCCCCCAGGGAAAACATACGCTGTCGCACCGCGTTTTTGTGACGATCTTTGTCTGCGCCATGGCGGTTATCGTGGCGTTTACGGTGCTGGGCGCGTTCTTTGTGCAAAACACTTTGGCGGATGCCACGAGTGCCAATCTGGCGCAGGAAACTGAGCTCATTGCTGCCGCCCTCGACGAGCAGCAGGAGCCCATTCCGTTCTTGCGAAGCCTCGATCGCGAGGATCTTCGTATCACGCTGATCAATAAGGACGGATCTGTTGCCTACGACAACGAGGCGTCGCCTTCCACACTGCCCAACCATGGCGATCGCCCCGAGGTCATCGAGGCCTTTGAGAGTGGTTCGGGTTCCGCGGAGCGCGCAAGCTCTACACTCGACGAGATTATGCTGTATCGCGCTGTCACCCTTGATAACGGCCAGGTCGTTCGCTTGGCGCAGGCCCAGCCTGGCGTTGCGGCGATTTTGCTGTCGATGCTGGCGCCGATGCTGCTTATCGCAGCAGCGGGTGCAGTACTCTCGTTTTTTATGGCGCGCCGTGAGTCCCGTGCCATCATCGCGCCGTTGCAAGAGGTGGATTTGGATCACCCACGCCGTAGCTATGAGCACGCCTATGCCGAGATGGTCCCCATGCTTGAGCGTATCGAGTCGCAGCGCCAGGAACTCAAGCGCCAAATGGCGGTGCTAGCGGATAACGACCGTATGCGCCGCGAGTTCACGGCGAATATCACCCATGAGCTCAAGACGCCGCTTACGGCGATTTCGGGCTATGCCGAGCTCATCGCAAATGGCATGGTCGAGGGCGAGGACGACCTGCGCAACTTTGGCGGTCGCATCTATCGTGAGGCGGGCCGCTTGGCAGCGCTTGTCAACGACATCCTTACGCTGTCTAACTTGGACGAGGCCGAACGTGCAACTGAAGGCGAGGCAGTGCCCATTGGGTCCACGGAGCCTATTGAGCTCTCGCGTGCGATCTACGCGGTTGAGCAGCGCCTTGAACAGGTTGCCCGTCAGGCGAATGTGACGATAAGTCATGAGACCAAGCCTGTGGTCATCGAAGGCGTGTCGCGCTTGATTGACGAGCTCATCTATAATCTGGCAAGCAACGCCATCCGCTACAATCGGCCCGGCGGTACGGTTACGCTGCAGTGCGGCACCAACGACGAAGGCCATCCGTTCCTCGCTGTCGCCGACACGGGAATCGGTATCGCGCCTGAAGAACAGGGCAAGGTATTTGAGCGGTTCTATCGCGTGGACAAGAGTAGGTCCAAGGCACGCGGCGGAACCGGCCTGGGGCTTGCCATTGTCAAGCATGCGGCCCTGTATCATCACGCCACGCTCGATCTGTCGAGCGAGTTGGGCGTGGGAACCACCATTACGGTGACGTTTCCCATACAGCAGGACGAGCCATTCGCATAGCGATACAACATAGATATTGATGTAGACGCCGCATTTGACTTTCGGGTGCGGCGTTGTTGTGCAATTTTACGATTGCTTCCGACATTTTTACAGGAGAGCCTGTTTCTTATGTATAGAGTTTGGTCTCGGTAAAAAGATGCGATAACATACGGACAGTTTTGTCAATCCGAACTGGGGAAATGAAAGGCAAGCTGCATGACCCTTCTCGAACTGTTCCAGCTGCTGAAGAAGCACCTCAAGCTGGTCATCACCCTTCCGGTGGTCTGCGCGATCGCTATGGGCATCGTGTCCTTCGTTGCGATGGACAACACCTACACCGCGACGACGAGCATGTACATTCTCGCCAAGACCGACGATAGCGGTCAGATGAGCTACAACGATCTCTCGGCGAGCCAGATGCTTTCCAACGATATCGCCACGCTGCTGGATAGCGATAGCGTTAAGAGCGGCGCCGCCAAAGAACTGGGCCTCACCGATTTGGATGACTACAAGGTGTCTGTTTCCTCCGAGACCACCACGCGTGTCATTACGCTTTCGGTTACCGGCACCGATGCCAAGGAGACGGCTGAGGTCGCAAAGGCCATTGCCAGCTCGGTGAGTACGGTCGCTCAGAACGTCGGCGCTGCCCAGAGCATCAACGTTATCGACGAGGCTAAGACCCCCGAAGCCCCCAGCGGCCCCAAGCGCACGCTGTATATTGCCGTCGCGTTCCTCGCCGGTATCTTTATCGCAGTTGCCTATGTCGTTTTGGCAGACATGCTCAATACCCGCATCCGCGGTGCCGAAGAGGCAGAAGAGCTCCTGGGTATTCCCGTTGTTGGCCGAATTCCGGCTATGAAAGGTGGTAAATAGGCATGGCTAAGGCAAAGAACACCGATAAGCTCGTTGTACAGAATGCCGCCAAGACCCTTCTGGCCAACATCCGCTTTGCGAGCGTGGATGACCCCATTCGCACCATCACCGTTACCTCCTCGATTCCCAATGAGGGCAAGTCTACGGTTTCCATTAACCTTGCTCAGGCAATCGCCACGAGCGGCAAGTCCGTGCTCCTGGTCGAGGCCGATATGCGCCGCAGGTCCCTTTCCGATATGCTCGGCGTTCGTTCGCGCGGCGGACTCTATGCGGTCCTTTCCGAGCAGATCTCCATTGACCAGGCAATTGTCGAGACGGGTCAGAAGAACTTCTACTTCCTCGATGCCGAGCCGCACATTCCCAATCCTGCCGACATCATCGTCTCCCATCGCTTTGCCAAGCTGGTAAAGGCACTGTCCGCCAAGTTCCAGTACGTCATCTTCGATGCTCCTCCGGTCGGCACCTTCATCGATGCTGCCGAGATTGCCAGCTTGACCGACGGCGCGCTGTTCGTGGTGCGCGAGGACTTTACCAAGCGCGAAGAGGCGCTCAACGCTATCGCCCAGCTTAAGAAGTCCGAGAAGGTCAAGCTCATCGGTACCGTCATGAATTACTGTGAGACCGAGACCAGCGAGTACTACTATTCTTACTACACCAAGGACGGTAAGAAGGTTAAGAAGGGCTCCGACGATCAGGGCACTTCCAAAAAGGGCATCTTCACCAACCGAGCAAACGTTTAGTTGATTAAGGCCGACCTATGCGTGACATTCATTGCCATATCTTGCCGGGTGTAGACGACGGCGCCGCCGATCTCGAAGAGAGCTTGGCGATGCTCGAGGCTGCCAAGCGGGCCGGTGTAACCAGAATCGTTTGCACTCCTCACTGCCGTGATCCCTATTTTGATTACGACAAGATGTGGGATGCCTTTGAGCTGCTGCGCGATAACGCTGACGGTTTTCCGCTCCAGATGGGCTTCGAGGTCAACCATCGAAAGCTCGTTGAGCTTGGTATCGATGCCGCGGATCACTTGCATTTCGATGGGACCAACGAGTTTCTGCTCGAGCTTTCGACGCATGCCGATGCGTATGCGTTTAGAGAGTACGAGAACACGATTTACGATTTGCAGTGCCGTGGCTACCAGGTGATCATCGCTCATCCTGAGCGCTATCGTGCGGTTCAAAAGGATGTAAGCGTGGCGGAGCGCCTGGTCGATATGGGCTGCAAGCTGCAGGCTTCGGCGGACTTTATTGCCGGCGGTCGCTTTGGTCGCGAGAAAAAGCCGGCGCAGCGCCTGTTCGATCAGAACCTGTACAGCTTCATCGCGAGCGATGCCCATAACGTGGGTCATTACGACTGCCTGGCGAAGGCTCGCGCGAAGTTTAGCGTGCGCGGAGCTCATTTTCGCTAAAATCTGTCCCTAACGTTCGCGTTGAATGAAAGGGCAGCTATGGATATCCAACTTAAGACGGGATGCTTTGACGACGCGGCGTTGGTGCGCCGCGTCGTTTTTATGGACGAGCAGGGCTACGAGAATGAGTTCGACGCTATCGACGAGGATCCGAACTGCATTCATGTGACACTCTATGTAGACGGCGAGCTTGCCGGCTGCTCGCGCGTGTTTCCCGAGGAACTGGAGTACGCGGCAGATGCCGAAGCCCCAGTTTTGCCGGCGTGCGACTTGGACGAAGGCGTCGCGGCGGGGGAGACCTACATTATGGGGCGCGTGGCCGTGCTGCCGAGCATGCGCCGTCGCGGTTTGGCGAGCAAGATTGTCGAGGCCAGTGATACGTGCGCGCGTGATGCCGGCTCCAAGCTCATTAAGCTGCACGCGCAGGAATACGTGCTACCACTCTATGCCAAGGCGGGTTACACGCAGATTGCCCCGGTGGACTACGAAGACGAGGGCCAGCCCCATGTTTGGATGGCCAAGCGCGTAGATGGCAGATAGGGACGTTCCTTTCCTGCCGGCAGTCGGGGACACTCCTTGGCAATTGGTGCATCAGAGCGTTTGGACATACAGTTTTTCGATTCCGTATGTATATATGCGCGCTAATGGGTTATAAAATCTAAGTCTGAACATAGCAGGTCTGCAATGCGGCTCGGGCAACCGGGCCGTTTTTGCGGACGGGGGTAGCGCGAAAGGACTGCACATGCGTCAATTTAAGACCGAGAGCAAAAAACTGCTCGACCTCATGATCAACTCCATCTACACCAATAAGGAAATCTTCCTGCGCGAGCTTATCTCCAACGCGAGCGATGCCGTCGACAAGCTCAACTTTAAGAGCCTGCAGGATCCGAGTGTCAAGCTCGACCAGGGCGACCTGGCCATCCGTGTTTCCTTTGATAAAGATGCCCGTACCATCACCATTTCGGATAACGGTATCGGCATGACCGCCGAGGAGCTCGAGCGCAATCTGGGCACCATCGCCCATTCCGGCTCCGAGGAGTTTAAGACTGAGAACGCCGAGCAGCAGGGTTCCGATGTCGACATCATCGGTCAGTTTGGCGTGGGCTTCTACTCTGCCTTTATGGTTGCCAGCCACGTAAAGGTTGTCAGCCGCGCCTATGGCGAGGACACCGCCCACGTTTGGGAGTCCGACGGTCTTGAGGGCTACACCATCGAGGATGGCGAGCGTGCTGAGCACGGTACCGATGTCATCCTGACGCTGCGCGAGAACGAGAAGCTCGACGCCGACGGCGAGGCCGAGACCTACGATCGCTTCCTGACCGAGTGGGGCCTCAAGAGCCTGATTCAGCAGTACAGCAACTATGTGCGCTACCCGATTCAGATGATGGTGAGCAAGAGCCGCCAGAAACCCAAGCCCGAGGACGCCGGCGACGACTACAAGCCCGAGTACGAGGACTACCAGGAGCTCGAGACCATCAACTCCATGACGCCGATTTGGAAAAAGCGCAGCTCCGACGTTGAGCAGAAGGATTACAACGAGTTCTACAAGTCCACGTTCCACGACTTTGACGATCCCGCGCGCACTATCAGCTTCCATGCCGAGGGTACGCTTGAGTACGATGCGCTGCTGTTTGTGCCGGGTCGCGCCCCGTTCGATCTGTACAGCAAGGACTACGAGAAGGGCCTGGCGCTCTACAGTTCCAACGTGCTGATTATGGAGAAGTGCGACGACTTGCTGCCCGACTACTACAACTTTGTGCGCGGTGTCGTGGACTCTGCCGACGTGACGCTCAATATTTCGCGTGAGACGCTGCAACAGAACCGTCAGCTCAAGGCCATTGCCAAGCGTGTCGAGAAGAAGATCACTGCCGATCTTGAGGACATGCGCGACAACGACCGCGAGGCCTACGAGAAGTTCTTTGAGAACTTTGGCCGCGGCCTTAAGTACGGCATCTACTCGAGCTATGGCATGAAGGCCGATGAGCTCGCCGACCTGCTACTGTTCTGGTCTGCCAAGGAGCAGAAGATGATTACCCTGGCCGAGTATGCCAAGGGCATGCCCGAGGATCAGAAGGCCATCTACTACGCCGCCGGCGACTCGCGTGAGCGCTTGGCCAAGATGCCCGTGGTAAAGGGCGTGCTCGAGCGCGGCTATGACGTGCTGTTGCTGACGCAGGATGTGGATGAGTTTACGTTCCAGGCTATGCGTGAGTACGTTGCCGCCGATATGCCTAAGATCTACGAAGACGACGCCGCCCGCGAGGCTGCCGAGAAGGCCGTTGCCGACGGTGCCGAGCCCGAGGTCGAGGATCGTCACCTGGAGCTCAAGAACGTCGCGACTGGCGATCTTGATCTGGCGACCGAGGACGAGAAGAAGGAGGCCGAGGACGCCACCAAGGAGAACGAGGACCTCTTTAGCGCTATGAAGGAGGCGCTCGGTGACAAGGTCGAGAAAGTTGCCGTCTCCGCGCGCCTGACCGATGCCCCCGCTTGCATCACCACCGAGGGTCCGCTTTCGCTCGAGATGGAGAAGGTGCTTCAGAAGGGTCCTGAGGGCGCGCCCGACGGTATGCCCAAGAGCCAGCGCGTGCTCGAGCTCAACGCCAAACACCCGGTCTTCGCCAAGCTCGTCGCTGCCCAGAAGGCCGGCGACGCCGACAAGATCAAGCAGTACTCCGGCCTGCTCTACGATCAGGCCCTGCTGGTCGAGGGCATCCTCCCTGAGGACCCCGTTGCCTTCGCAGCAGCTGTCTGCGAGCTTATGTAATTGGGTAGTTACGCGGTTCTACGAACCGCGTAACTACTCGACGCTGCCCTTCGTTCCGCCGTTCTAACGAACGGCGGACCAGCCGACGCTGCGCGGGCACCAGAGCGACAACTTGTCATTCAAAGAGGACGGCATGACCAGAAGGTCTATGCCGTCCTCTTTTCATGCCAATTTGTTCGCTCTGGTGACCGCTCGCTGGCATTACCAAAACATCGACGGTCCAATAATGATCCCTTGGGGACGGAGAAAAAGTGGTCGTTGGGGACGTTCTTGTTTGACTGGTAGTTTAAGAACGCCCCCGATGACTATTCGGATTGCTAATTTGTGCGGGTTGTGGTTTTGTGACCTGCTGAAATTTAAGATACTGTACAACTGTACGTTAACTCATCTTCGTAGTATATTGCTACCCGCAAAACTCAGCACCATTGTGCCGCGAGGCACTAAAGCGCCTACGTACAATGGTTGTCGATAGTACGATTCGATTCAACGACAGGATGGATGGTCTAAGCGTGAGTCTCGGCAGCAAACTATCCAACGCAAAGGTATCCTTTGCGATCTTTAAGCGTGACATCAAGCGATTGCTCGTGAACCCCGTCGCCTTGGTGGTTACCCTCGGCGTGTGTGTTATTCCCTCGCTGTATGCCTGGTACAACATCGTGGCAAACTGGGATCCGTACGGAAATACCCAGGGCATTAAAATCGCCATCGCCAACAACGATCAGGGCACCCAGAATGACTTGGTGGGCGAGCTCAATGCAGGCGATAAGGTGGTCGACCAGCTCAAGGAAAACGATCAGCTGGGCTGGACCTTCGTCGACTCGGCTGCCGATGCCAAAGAGGGCGTCGAGAGCGGGGAATACTACGCGGCGATCGTAATCCCCAAGAACTTCTCCGACAATCTTGTCTCGATGCTCGATGGCAATTACCATCAGCCGAAGCTCACCTATTACGTCAATGAGAAGAAGAGCGCCATTGCGCCCAAGGTCACCGATACCGGTGCCAACACCATCGAGGAGCAGATCAACTCGGAGTTTGTCTCCACGGTGGGCGAGACTGTTGCCAGTATCGCCAAGGATGCCGGTGTCGATTTAAAGGACAAGGCAACCCAGACTCAGGACTCGCTGACAAGTTCGGTGTCCGAGGCATCCGACACCTTGGGTGAGGTGCGCGATTCGATTGGCGATATGAATGCCGCCATCGATAAGACGAGTGGCGCTATCGCCTCGGCTGATGCGGCGCTTGCCGGCTTGCAAGGTCAGGCACCGTCGCTGACGCAGGCAATCTCCCAGGGCAACGACCTGCTGGGCGAGGCTCGCGCCACGGCGGGCAACTCTATCACCTCGCTCTCCAAGGCACTCTCGGAAGGTAGCCTTGCACTCACCAAGACGTCAGCCTCCGCGAACGCTGCGATTGGCAAGCTAACGGGTACGGTCACATCTACGACCACCCGCATCGACAACTCGCTCGAGTCTCTCCAGGCGACGATCGATCACAATAAGGCCGTTATCGGGCACTTGGAGATTCTCGTTAATGACACGTCGACAGGTTCCGAGGAAATTGACGCGCGCATTGTATCGACCATCGATTCGCTTCGCGAGCAAAACCAGAAGCTGCAGAGCATCAAGGATGGCCTTTCTGCACAATCGAGCGCCATGGCAAACGACGCTACGGCAATCTCGAACGCGAGCAACGCACTCAACGCGGCAATTCAGACCGGTACGGCTAACCTCGGTCAGGCTCAGACCGATCTGGGTCAGAACGCACTTCCGAAGGCTTCGAGCGCGCTTGACTCCTTTGCCGCCGTTTCGGGCGATTTGACCGGCATTGTGTCGGGTATGACCCCCACGATAGCGAGCGCGCGCGGCACGCTGGCGCAGCTCGACGCCACGCTCAAGCAGGCAAAGACCACGCTGTCCCAAACCGACGCCTCCCTTGCCAAGGTTCAGGACAAGCTCGTGACCGCCGCCAATGACATTGCGGCGCTGCAGACCTCTGAGTCTATGGGCGAGTTAGCCGACCTCATGGACGTCGACGTCAATGACGTGGCAGATTTCATGGCATCTCCGGTTGAGCTGACGTCCAAGTCAATCTATCCGGTCAAGAGCTTTGGCTCGGGCATCGCGCCCTTCTACACCAATCTGGCGCTGTGGGTAGGCGGCTATGTGCTCATCGCTATCTATAAACTCGAGGTCGACCGCGAGGGCATCGGTAGCTTTACGGCGCGTCAGGGCTACTTTGGCCGCTGGCTGCTGCTGGTGATCCTGGGTGCGTTGCAGGCCATCATCGTTACGGTGGGAGATCTGGTCATTGGCGTTCAGTGCGTCAATCCGCTGCTCTTTGTACTGGGCGGCATCGCTATTTCGTTCACCTACGTCAACATCATCTATGCGCTGTCCACCACGTTTAAGCATATCGGTAAAGCCATTGGCGTCATCCTCGTCATTGTGCAGATCCCCGGCTCGTCGGGCATGTATCCCATCGAGATGATGCCCGGCTTCTTCCAATGGCTGCATCCGCTGCTGCCCTTCACCTATGGCATCAACCTGCTGCGCGAGACCGTCGGTGGCATGTATTCGTTCAACTACCTGTTCAACCTGTGCATCCTGGGCGTGTTCCTTGCCATCGCACTCTTTATTGGCTTGCAGCTGCGTCCGCTGCTGCTCAACCTCAACCTGCTCTTTGACAAGCAGCTTTCCACGACGGGCCTCATGATCTGCGAGTCCAACGACCTGCCGCGCCAGCGCTATTCGCTGCGCACGGCCATGCGCGTCATGCTCGATTCGGATTCGTACCGTCGCGAGCTGCTCGATCATGCCGTGGCGTTTGAGCATCGCTACCCGTACTACATCAAGGGCGGTTTTGCCGCCGTGGTAGGCGTGCAGGTTCTGCTCTTTGTGCTTTCGACGGTGCTCGATATCGACAATAACGGCAAGATCATCCTGCTCGTTATCTGGATCATTTCGGTTATCGCCATCTGCGGCTGGCTCATCAACATCGAATACATCCGTGCGAGCCTCAATACCCAGATGCGTATCTCGGCGCTTTCGGACGAGGACCTTCGCCGCGAGATGCGCGAGCACACGGCTGCCATCCCTGCCGCCCGTCGCATGTTTGGTCTCAACGCCAGCGAGCGTGGCGCCAAGGGAGGCGAACAGCCTACGAGCCGTCTGTCGCATATCGGTGCGCATCGTAAGGCTCAAGATGCCGACGGCGCTGACAACGTAAACGGAAACGACGGGGACACCACCTCGCTTGGCAAGCACTCTAAAGGAGGTGAGGCATAAATGAAGAACATCCTGCACCTGTTTAAGCGTGATGTCCAAAACGTGTCTCGCTCCGTGATCGGCATGGTCGTCGTGATGGGCCTCATTATCGTGCCGTGCCTGTACGCGTGGTTTAACATCGCCGGCAGCTGGGATCCGTACGGCAATACCGGCAACCTTAAGATTGCAGTAGTCAACACCGATGAGGGCTACGAGAGCGACCTGATTCCCGTCGAGGTCAACGTGGGCGAAAACGTAACCGCCACCCTGCGCGGCAACGAGAACTTCGACTGGGTCGTCCTCAACGACCGCGATAAGGCGATTGAGGGCGTTAAGTCGGGCGCGTACTACGCTGCCGTCGTTATCCCTAAAACGTTTAGCGCCGACATGATGACGCTTTTCTCGACCGAGGTGAAGCATGCCGATATCGAGTTCTATGAGAACCAGAAGGCCAACGCCATCGCACAGATCGTGACTGAAAAGGGTTCGAGCGCCGTCCAGAGTCAGGTCAACGAGACCTTTACCAAGACCATCACGACCATCGGCCTTAAGACCGTGTCCAGCCTGCTCGACTATATGAGCACCGACCAGGTGAGCAACTTTATCGCCAATCTGTCCTCGACGCTGGGCGATTCGGTCGAGGACCTGCAGGACGTTCAGGCGAGTGCGACGTCGCTCGCGGGCATTTTGAGCTCCACGTCCGATTCACTGACATCGGCGGGCGGCATGCTCAAGCAGACGGGCACCGTTGATGAGTCGACGAAGCAGCTGATGGAGCACGCCAAGAGCGGCATCAATGATTCCAAGGAAGCGCTCAAGGCCGCCAACGATGCCGTTGACGCGGCGATTGACGGAAGCGCGGGCTCGTTCGACAACGTGTCCGCCGAGCTTGCGAAGGCATTCGATGCCGCGAATCCGCATGTTTACCTTACGGTGTCTCAGCTCAACGAAGCCGCAGCGGCGCTCAATACGCGTGCTGACGATATCGATGCGATGGCCGATCAGCTCCGCAACCTTGCCGACCAGGTGAGTGACGACAAGTTCAAAGACGGTCTCAAGTCCGTTGCTACGTCGCTGGGCAGAATTGCCGTGGAGTACCGCAACAATGCGAAGGACCTGACGGCGACCGCAAAGTCCCTTTCGGACGGCATGGCGGAGGTCAACAACTCGCGTGCCGAGGTCGACCAGGCCATCGCCGATGCCAAGGCGGGTATCTCGGGAGCCAAGTCCGACTACGATTCCACGTTCTCGGTTAAGGCCAAGGAGCTTAAGAAGACCATCTCGGGCGTTCTGGATTCCCTGAACGGTATCTCGGGTGACTTGGATAGCGCCGTGAGCGGTCTGACCGACGCCTCTGGCTCGCTCGCAAAGGGCCTCTCCAAGGCTGCGACGCTGGTCAACAAGGCTTCTGATCAGTTGGGCGAGGCGTCGGACAAGATCAGCGCTTTTAAGGACGAGCTTGATAGCGCTCTGATGTCGGGTGACCTGGCCATGATTAAGACAATGATTGGCAACGACCCCGAGGGCCTCGCCGTGTCGCTTTCCGGCCCCGTCGCGCTCGACCGCAAACCGGTCTATCCGATCCGCAACTACGGTTCGGCCATGGCACCGTTCTACACGATTCTGTCGCTGT
The DNA here is from genome assembly GCF_003473245.1 of Collinsella sp. AM09-41. Classification (NCBI taxonomy): domain Bacteria; kingdom Bacillati; phylum Actinomycetota; class Coriobacteriia; order Coriobacteriales; family Coriobacteriaceae; genus Collinsella; species Collinsella sp. AM09-41. Next base: position 222,116 of record NZ_QRMJ01000002.1, on the reverse strand, counting down.
GGGTGGGCTCGATTGTACTGGCGGCCATGATGAAGGTCTCGGTTGACGATGAGCTCATCAACGAGCTGATCCCCGTGCGCCTGCACGAGATCTACCTGGGCCGCTACCTGTTCTTTGGAGGTCTGGCCCTGCTGCAGGCGACACTCGTGTGCGCGGGCGACATCCTGTTCTTTGGCATTCAGTGCGACAACCCGCTGCAATTTGTGCTGGCGGGTTGGGTCGCGAGTCTCGTGTTCTCCAATATCGTCTACACGCTTACGGTTTCGTTTGGCGATATCGGCAAGGCGCTCGCCGTCGTGCTGTTGGTTATGCAGGTCGGCGGTTCGGGCGGTACGTTCCCCATCGAGATGACCGGCCCTGTGTTCCAGGCGATCTATCCGTTCCTGCCGTTCACCCACGGCATCAACGCCATGCATGCCGCCATGGCTGGCGCCTACCATATGGAGTACTGGATTGAGCTAGGCATTCTGGCGAGCTATCTGATTCCGTCGCTGGCACTGGGCGTCGTCTTCCGCCGCCCGGTCATCAAAGCCAACGACTGGATCATCGAAAAGCTTGAAAGCACGAAGCTTATTTAGTGCAACAGCGTGACATTGACAAAACGTCGAGGTTCACTTTGCTGACGCTTTAGTGGGCTGGATTGCGGTGCAACGCTGGTTGTTGCTACAGTAGCGGGGCGTGCCGGGGGTCCGGTGCGCCCCGTTTTATTTGACCATGAGGCGGCACGCGGCCATGCACGTGCGGACACCACGCCCAGACTGAGCGCGAGGATGCCCTATGGCTCAGAATGCCGTTGATGAAATCGAAAACATGCCCGATAGCCCTGTAGCGCGCGAAGACCTGGGTGCCGGCGGCACCTCCCGCGGCGCCGGCGCGCGTTCTCCGTTCTTCTGGAAGGTCTTGCTGCTTTCGGTGGCGGTCATCTGGGGCTATTCCTTTACCACCATGAAAGATGCGCTCGATACCATTCCGGTGTTCGAGCTGGTCTACGTTCGCTTTCTCCCGGCATCACTGGTTATGTTTGCTATTTTCCATAAGCGCATCATCGCTCATTTCAATGCCCGCAACCTGATCGTCGGGCTGGGCATGGGTGCGCTCATGTGGGGAGCATACGGACTGCAAACGATTGGCCTGGCACAGACCACGGCAGGCAAGAGTGCATTTTTGACGGGCACGTACTGTATCCTTGTGCCGTTTGCCAGCTATGTCCTGAGCGGCGAAAAGCTCACCCGCTATAACCTGGGTGCGGCACTGCTGTGCCTGGCGGGCATTGGCCTGGTGGCACTCGATAGCGTCGAGTTCAATGCTGGAGATGTCATCACGCTGGGCGGCGCGGTCTTCTTTGCTATCCAGATGGCAGTGACCGCCAAGTATGGCCGCAAGATGGACATCAACGTCATCACGTTTTGGATGTTTGTGGGCAATGGCGTTTTGAGCTTAATCACGTCGCTGCTATTCGAGACTCAGGCGCCTCTGTCCGTGTGGACGCCGAGCTTTGTCGGCGTGGCGGCCTTTCTCTCGGTGGGCTGTACGTGCGTGGCACTGCTCGTCCAAAACGTTGGATTGGCGCACGTCCCCGCCTCGACGGGCTCACTGCTCCTTTCGATGGAGTCCCCCTCGGGCGTGCTGTTCTCGGTGCTGCTGATGGGGGAGGCGCTCACCTCGCGCCTGCTTGCCGGCTTTGCGCTCATCTTTTTGTCGATTATCTTGAGCGAGACGCATTTCGATTTCTTGCGCCGAAAATCTCGCCCGCAATTGTAAACAACTTGTTGCGCCGCCCTCCTGGGGCGGCGTTTTTTATGCCTCGCCTTTAAAGTTGTACCTTGCACTTTACGCTATCAAAGTGCTTACTGCAAAAACGCTACTGGAGGGCATTTATGGCACCAGCTCAGTCCGATCTTCAACCGCAATCAGCGCCCAAGGCCACCGCAGCGGCGCAGGCCGCTATCGGTGACGGTCTCGTTGCAGAAGCTCAGGCTTTTGCAGACGAGCTCGCTGCGTGGCGACACGATCTCCACCAGATGCCCGAGCTGGGTAATAGCCTCCCACAGACCTCTGCGTATATCCAAGCGCGCCTGACTGAGATGGACATCCCATTTGCCACGCTCGTTGATGGTTCCTGCGTTGTGGGCCTTGTCGGCGCCGGTGCCGCCGCGGCCCAAGGCAATGGCGTCTGCACGGATGAGCAGGCCGGTACGGTCATCATGCTCCGTGGCGACATGGATGCCCTGCCCGTTGCCGAAGAGTCAGGTGAGCCTTTCGCCTCTACGAACGGCTGCATGCACGCATGCGGACACGATATGCACGCAACGGCGTTGCTTGGAGCGGCGCGCCTGCTCAAGGCCCGCGAGTCCGCGCTTGTTGATGCCAACGCCACGGTTAAGCTGCTGTTCCAGCCGGGCGAGGAAACCTTTGAGGGTGCCCGCGCCGCCATCGCCGACGGTCTGCTGCAGAACCCGCGCCCCCAGGTCGCCTTTGCCATGCATGTCAATAGCCAGTCGCCGCTTGGCCTGGTGCTCTACGGCAGCCCGGCGCTCTCGGGCGTGTACGGTTTTCGCATCACGCTTCAGGGCAAGGGCGGCCATGGCTCGAGCCCCGAGATCTGCATCGACCCCATCACGGCCGGCGTCCATGTGCATCTGGCGCTTCAGGAGCTCATCTCCCGCGAGGTGCCGGCGGCCAAGGAGGTCGCGCTTACCGTTGGCAAGTTCGCCGGCGGTCAGGCCGCAAATGTCATCCCCGACACTTGTGTGCTCGAGGGAACGCTGCGTGGCTTCGACGTCGAGCTCATGGAGCGCCTCAAGACCCGCATCGCGGAGGTCGTCAAAGGCGTTGCCACGACCTATCGTACGCCGGCGACTATCGAGACACTCTCGGATGTTCCCCCGCTCGTACTCGACGACGGCATGACGCAGGCGTCGCTTGGCTACGTGGGCGCGGTGCTGCCCAAGTCCGCCTTCCTGCCGCTGTTCCACGCCATGGCGAGCGAGGACTTCGCGTTGATCTCGAGCGAGATCCCGAGCGCGTACTTTACCGTGGGCGCTGCTGTGACTGATACGGACGAGCATTTTGCTCAGCATCATCCCAAGGCACGTTTTAGCGATGCCGAGCTTCCCCTTGGCGCCGCGGCTTATGCCGCCGTCGCTTTGGGCTACATCGCCGACCACCGGTAGCACCCAATCTTGCTACTCGTTTGCTTAAAAAGGAACAGTATGTCTCAGCAACGTAAGTTCTTCCCCGGCTGGCTCGTGGTGGCCTCCGGCTTTGTGATCATGGCCACGTGCTACACCATTTTCGTCAACTGCATGAGCCTGTTCCAGCCGTTGATCGTCAGCGACCTGGGCATTTCCCTTGCGCAGTACACCATCTCCAACGCCTACGATCGCTGCGTCTAAGCAGTTTGGCATGGCCGACCTGGGTAAGGTCACGGGCACCATTACCTCGCTCGAGATGGTTGGCGGCACGGTGGGCGCCATCGTCTCGGGAATACTGTTCGATGCCACGGGCTCCTTTACGAGCACATGGATCGTGTGTCTGGCGTGCTCGGTGGCAATGCTGGTGTTCCTGCTGGCGTCTGAGCCCATCGCGGCTAAGCTGCGCGCGAGCGTGGCGGGGGAGTAGGGACGACGTCGCTCGTAGCTCTTTGCCCCGTTTTGTCCGTGGCTGCCTTGGAAGCCGAATGGATGCTCGTACCGTCATTCGGTTTCCCATGTAGCCACGGGCTCAAGAGATGACCCGAAGTCTTTCCGTCCAACGGATTTTGTGATCCGAAGAGGCGGAAGGATTGCAGATTGCACACCGCGGCGGCGCATCTGGCCGAACGAGTCCCCATACCCTCGTTCGGTCAGATGCACCGCCGCTGTTTGTGTTTGTGCCGTATAATGACCACTACCTATGACGCGATACAAAAGAAAGGTGTTTGCCCATGCAGGCACAGAAGGCGGAGGGAACCCGCGACCTTATCGGCGCTGAGATGCGCGCTTGGCAAAAGATGCAGCAGATCGCTGCCGGCGTGTTCGAGCCGTTTGGCTTTAAGCCCATCGAGACGCCCGCCATCGAGCAGGTGGACGTGTTTGTCCACGGCATCGGCCAGTCGACCGACGTCGTGCGCAAGGAGATGTTCCGCGTGTTTAGCGGCGCCAACCTGGAGCGCGTCTTTACCGAGGGCACCGATACCAAGCTCAAGCCCAAGCAGCGCCTGGCGCTTCGTCCCGAGGGCACGGCTGGCGTGGTGCGCGCCGTCGTGGAGAACAACTTGGTGCCCCAGGGCTCCACGCCGTTTAAGGCTTACTACGCCGAGGCCATGTTCCGTGGCGAGCGTCCCCAGAAGGGTCGCCTGCGCCAGTTCCACCAGGTGGGCATCGAGTGGCTCGGTGCTCCCGATCCGGCGGCAGACGCCGAGTGCATCATTATGCTCATGGAGTTTTACAAGCGCCTGGGCTTCGATCTGTCCAAGCTCCGTCTGCTCATTAACTCGATGGGCGATGCCCAATGCCGTCCGGCCTATCGCGAGCAGGTTAAGCAGTTCATTCTCGACCATGCCGATGAGATGTGCGACGAGTGCCGCGAGCGCGCCGAGCTTAACCCGCTGCGCGCCTTCGACTGCAAGAACGACCACTGCCGCGAGATCATGGCCGACGCCCCGCTGATGGGCGACAACCTGTGCGATGAGTGCCGCGAGCACTACGAGCAGGTCAAGCGCTATCTGGACGCCGCCGGTATCGAGTACGTCGAGGATCCCACCCTGGTGCGCGGCCTGGACTACTACACCCGTACCGTCTTTGAGGTCGAGGCTCCCGGCGCCGGTGTCGGCTCCATCGGTGGCGGCGGTCGCTATGACGGCTTGGTCGAGCTCGAGGGCGGCAAGCCCACGGCCGGCGTCGGCTTCGCCGTCGGTTTTGAGCGCGCCCTGCTGGCCCTGCAGGCCTTTGGCAGCGACCTGGGCGCCGATGAGACCCCGTGCGTCTACGTTGCCAACGCCGGCAAGGATCTGCGTCAGAACGTCTTTGCCATTACGCAGGCGCTTCGCGCCGCAGGGATCGTGACCGAGGCCGACTACCAGGGTCGTTCGCTCAAGGCCCAGTTTAAGCAGGCCGACAAGGTGGGCGCCAAGCTCATCCTGGTCCTGGGTGGCGACGAGCTTGCCGCCGGCAAGGTCAAGGTGCGCGACATGCAGAGTCACGACGAGGTTCTCGTCGATTTGGCCAACGTGGTCGAGGCGGTTCGCGAGCGCCTGTAGCGCATGTTTTTTGAGCTGCGGGGCTGCTAACGTGCCCTGCTCATGGAGAGCGATTGTTACGGGGGTGTTTCGCTTTTATGCGGAATGCCCCCGTTTGCGTATGCCGTCCACCGAGAAATACGACCATTTGGGGCAAAAACCCTTGCAATGCAGAAAATACTTTTGTGTGGTAAAGCGCAATCAGCTCCGAAAGTTTTTGCCGAGTGCCTATAATGGATACCGCATGTTACGTGCATAGAAGGAGGAATGGGAGGAAACGTGGCTGAGAACCTAAGCAACCAGTCTGTACCCGAAGCCGCGGCGCGCGTCGCTGCCGTGGTCAACCGCCTCGTTAACCGAATCGGCTCGAATGCCGAGTCCAAGGAGCGTCTCGCCGAGATCGAGATCCCCGAGGAGCTGCGCGACAATCTGGCGCTGTTCTTGCGCCTGGAGCGCCGTGTGCTTAGCGAGTATGATCCCGAGATCGCGGACCTGTTCGACAAGATTTTGACAGCCGAGATTGTGGCCAATGCCGGCAACCCCGGTAGCCGTGCCGCTGACGAGGCCGTCGACGAGCAGGGCGTGCCCACCGCCGACGAGCCCACCGCCGTGGCATTTCGTGAAGTCGTCGATCTGATCGATAGTCTGCCGCTCGATAAGCAGCAGGTTATCGTCCGCGCCTTTACGAGCTTCTTCCACCTGGCAAACCTGTCTGAGGAGAACTACCGTGTGGCGCAGCTGCGCGAGCGTGAGGCCGGCGCATCGACCGATACCGAGGTCGATCCCGCCAACGAGCTCACCGTCGCCTATCACCAGTTGGTAAACGAGATGGGTGTCGAGGGCGCCAACGAGCTGCTCGACAAGCTGGAGTTCCACCCTGTCTTTACCGCACATCCCACCGAGGCCCGTCGTAAGGCCGTCGAGGGCAAGATTCGCCGTATTTCCAACCTGCTGGAGGAGCGTCCGCGCCTGGGCGGCTCCGACCTAGTGGAGAACGAGCGCCATATGCTGCAGGAAATCGACGCCCTGGTGCGTACGAGCCCCATCGCGCTCAAGAAGCCCACGCCGGTCGAGGAAGCCGATACCATCATCGACATCTTCGATAACACGCTGTTCGACGTCATCCCCGTTATCTATCGTCGTTTTGACGACTGGGTGCTGGGCGACAAGGCGGGTACCGTGCCGCCGCTGTGCCCGGCGTTCTTCCATCCCGGCAGCTGGATCGGTTCCGACCGCGACGGTAACCCCAACGTCACCGCCAAGGTGAGCCGTGAGGTCGCCGCCAAGTACTTCACCCACATGGTGCTCAAGCTCGAGGACAAGTGCCGCCGCATCGGCCGCAACCTCACGCTCGAGGCCACCTACAGCAAGCCGTCTGCCGAGCTCATCAACCTGTGGAACCATCAGGTCGAGATGAGCACCCAGTACACCGCACGCGCCGAGCTGATCTCCGAGCACGAGCCGCATCGCGCCGTCATGCTCGTCATGGCCGACCGTCTGAACGCCACCGTGCGTCGCATCACCGACACCATGTACCACAGCGCAGACGAGTTCTTGGATGACCTGCGCGTCGTTCAGCGCTCCCTGGCCGCCTGCGGTGCCGTCCGTGCTGCCTACGGCCCGGTCCAGACCATCATCTGGCAGGTCGAGTCCTTCGGCTTCCATATGGTCGAGATGGAGTTCCGTCAGCACTCCGTGGTGCACGCCCGCGCCCTCAAGGATATTCACGAGAACGGTATCCATGGTGATTTGCAGCCCATGACGCGCGAGGTCATCGACACCTTCCGCGCTATCGGCTCCATCCAAAAGCGCTACGGCAAGAAGATGGCGCACCGCTACATCATCTCGTTCACCAAGAGCGCTCAGCATGTGGCCGACGTCTTTGAGCTTGCCCACCTGTCCTTTGCGCACGAGGAGGACGTGCCCGAGCTCGACGTGATCCCGCTGTTCGAGCAGCTCGAGGACCTCGAGGGCTGCGTCGACGTGCTCGACCAGATGCTTACGCTGCCCGTGGTGCAAAAGCGCCTTGCCCAGACCAACCGCCGCATGGAGGTCATGCTGGGCTATTCCGACTCCTCCAAGGATGCCGGTCCTACCACGGCCATGCTCGCGCTGCACTCCGCGCAGGAGCGCATTGCCAAGTGGGCCGAGAAAAACGATATCGATCTGGTGCTCATGCACGGTCGCGGCGGTGCCGTGGGCCGTGGCGGCGGTCCGGCCAACAAGGCCGTGCTGGCGCAGCCCAAGGGTTCGGTCAACTGCTTCTTTAAGCTCACCGAGCAGGGCGAGGTCATCTTTGCCCGCTACGGCAACCGCACGCTGGCTCAGCGCCATGTTGAGTCCGTTGCCGCCGCAACGCTTTTGCAGTCGGCTCCGAGCGTCGAGAAGACCAACACCGAGACCACGCAGAAGTTCTGGGATATGGCCGAGAAGCTCAACGCAGTAAGCCATGAGCGCTATCTGGACCTGCTGAACACTGAGGACTTTACACCGTGGTTCTCGACCGTGACGCCGCTGACCGAGGTCGGTCTGCTGCCGATTGGCTCGCGCCCGGCCAAGCGCGGTCTGGGTGCCAAGTCGCTCGACGACCTGCGTACCATTCCGTGGATCTTCAGCTGGAGCCAGGCGCGCATTAACCTGGCCGCTTGGTACGGCCTGGGCACCGCCTGCGAGCAGTTTGGCGACCTTGACCAGCTCAAGGCTGCCTACCAGGAGTGGCCGTTCTTCCGCACCTTTATCGACAACATCGAGATGTCGATCGCCAAGACCGACCAGCGCATCGCTAAGATGTATCTGCACCTAGGCGATCGTCAGGATCTGTCCAAGAAGGTCTTCACCGAGATGCAGCTCACGCGTAAGTGGGTCCTTGCCATCGTCGGTGACGAGTGGCCGCTGCAGCGTCGTCGCGTGCTCGGCTGCGCCGTCCGCGTGCGTAACCCCTATGTCGACGCCCTGTCCATCGCCCAGGTCCGCGCCCTTCGCGAGGTGCGTATGAGCCAGGATGAGATGGCGGAGGAGAAGAAGGCCGAGTACATGAGCCTGATTCTTTCGACTGTGACCGGCGTCTCGGCAGGATTGCAAAACACGGGGTAATCGATAGCCCTGTAGTCGTCCGGGCCCGCCATCAGCTTACTTTTAGGCACGTCCTCGGACATGCAAGAAGCCCTCGCTGCGCACTTCGTGCGGCGAGGGCTTCTTGCGTCCTGCGGAGTGTGCCTAAAAGTAAGCTGATGGCGGGCCCTACGATGTCCGGTCTTCGGTGGATTACTGGCTGGGGGAATAATGGCGCGCTTCTCGACTTACGACTGTAGCGGCCGCGGTTCCGTTTGGGATCGTGGCCGTTTTGTTGTGGGTCAAATATGAACGTTGTGTTAATGAGTCGGTGGACGGTGGTGTTTTTCGGTGAGCGGCGTATCCTTCCAACGGTTTATCTAGTGTGTCAGTTGAAAGGAAGAGGGCGCTCGTCATTGTTTGAATGTGAACTGCCGTTTGACCACAAGACGTTGCATCTGGAACTCGAGGATAAGAACTTCGCGGGTGTGATGGAAGGTCATCAAAACGAGTTTAAGACTACAAAATCTCAGGAAGAGCTGGTAGAGGAGTCGCTTGCCAACCCTTATGGCTCGCCTTCGCTCGAGGAGCTTTGTGCTGGCAAGAAGGATATCGTGATCATTAGCTCCGATCATACGCGTCCCGTTCCCTCGCGTGTGACGATGCCTATTCTGCTGCATCACATCCACGCTGCCGCTCCCGAGGCACGTGTGCGCATCCTGGTCGCGACCGGCATGCATCGCCCCTCGACGCACGAGGAACTCGTTAACAAGTACGGCGAGGAGATCGTCGCTAACGAAGAAATCGTTATGCACGTCGCGACTGACGACAGCATGATGAAAAAGATCGGCACCCTGCCTTCTGGTGGCGAGTGCATCATCAACAAGATTGCCGCCGATTGCGATCTGCTGCTTGCCGAGGGCTTTATTGAGCCGCACTTCTTTGCCGGTTTCTCTGGTAGCCGCAAGTCCGTCCTGCCTGGCATCGCCAGCTACAAGACCATCATGTACAACCACAACGGTCAGTTTGTGAACGATTCCCACTCGCGTGCCGGCAACCTGTGCCACAACCACGTGAGCGAGGACATGTTCGCCGCCGCCGAGATGGCTCACCTTGCCTTTGTGCTTAACGTGGTGCTTAACGGCAAGCACGAGGTCATCGGCTCCTTTGCCGGCGATATCCACAAGGCGCACGAGGCCGGCTGCGAGTTCGTGAAGAGCCTTGCCGGCGTTGAGCCCGTCGAGTGCGAGATTGCCATCACCACCAACGGTGGCTACCCCCTCGATCAGAACATCTATCAGGCTGTGAAGGGCATGTGCGCTGCCGAGGCCACGCTTCCTGAGGGCGGCGTGATCATCGACGTCGCCGGTTGTGCCGACGGCCACGGTGGCGAGGGCTTCTATCACAACATCGCCGACAACGATCCGGCGGAGTTTGAGCGCGCCTGCATCGACCGTCCTAAGGACGAGACCCTGCCCGACCAGTGGACGAGCCAGATCTTTGCCCGCATCCTGGCGCATCACCCTGTGATCATGGTCACCGATCTGTGCGATCACCAGATGCTCAAGGATATGCACATGACGCCGGTCAACACCATCGAGGAGGCGCTCAAGCTCGCCTTTGAGATGAAGGGTGCCGATGCCAAGGTTGCCGTCATTCCCGATGGCCTGGGCGTTGTTGTTGCGCAGCACTAGTGCGCGGCCTAAACGAATCGTTTATAACCGACAAGAAAGATAAGGTTTTATGCTTACCAAACTCCTCTGCGAATTCGGCGCGACGGCCCTCATGATCGTCTTTGGCGTGGGCGTGCACTGCGATACCGTGCTCAAGGGCACCAAGTATCAGGGCTCCGGCCATATGTTTGCCATCACCACCTGGTCTTTTGGCATCTCGGTCTGCCTGTTTGTCTTTGGCGGCGCCGTGTGCATGAACCCCGCCATGGTGCTTGCCCAGTGCATCGTCGGCTTGGTGCCGTGGGGCAGCTGCATCCCCTTCATGATTGCCGATATGCTCGGCGGCTTTGTGGGTGCCGTAATCGCCTGGTTTATGTATGCCGATGAGTTCAAGGCTTCCGAGGGCGTCGTCGACCCCATTGCCCAGCGCAACATCTTCTCGACCAACCCCACCACCGAGGGCACGAACTATGCTCGTAACTTCTTCTGCGAGGCTATCTGCACCTTCGTGTTCATCAGCGCCATCCTTGCTGCCGCTAGCCGCGCCGGCGAGAACGTTCTGATGCTCGCAATCTGCGTCGGCCTGATCGTTTGGGCTGTTGGCATGGGCATGGGCGGCATCACCGGCTTCGCCATGAACCAGGCTCGTGACCTTGGTCCTCGCATGGCCTATCAGGTGCTGCCGATCAAGAACAAGGCCGATAACAACTGGAAGTACGGCCTGCTTGTTCCTGGCATCGCGCCGTTTGTCGGTGCCATCGTGGCTGCGTTGTTTGTGCATGGTTTCTTGGGCATGTTCTAGTCCAAGGCTACATAGTTGTCCGCTGGCCGCATGGGGTAACTTCCCAGCGCGTCCTCGGACATGCAAAAAGGCTCGCTGCGCACTTCGTGCGGCGAGCCTTTTTGCGTCCTGCGGAATGCGCTGGGAAGTTACCCCATGCGGCCAGCTGCGGGATTTTAGTCGCGTTGGAACAAGCAACCCAACATATAAATCTGAATTTGGATGGGAGGGGCTTGTTGCTGATAGGGGCGCTGGGCTGTTGTTGACACTTTGGGATGCGTGGCGCCCTGGGTTGGGGTGATGCTTTGGGATGAGCTTCTTACTTAGTTGAAGAGGGGCTTAATGGCTGATAGGTAGTCTTTGGCTACGTCCTCTTTTGGGGCTTGGAAGTTGTGCCAGGCCCACCATTGGACCATTCCTACGAAGCTTGAGGCTATGTGGTGTAGTAGGAAGCTTCGGTCCATGGTGGCGGCGGGGCCGTTTGGGTCGGTGGGGACGGTTTCGGCTGCTCGTGACATGATGGTTTTGCGTAAGCAGTCGGCGAAGACGCGTGAGCCGGCGCCGGCTACCAGTGCCCGTACACCCTGACGGCGCTCCCAGAGGTTGTTGAGGATATGCTCGACCTGAACGAGTGGGTCATCGAGGGGCGTACCGTCATCGTCGAGGGCGTGGGTGCAGATGTCGCTCACGAGCTCAGCGAGCAGATCATCTTTGCTTTTGAAGAGGCCGTAGAACGTGGCCCGACCCACATGGGCGCGAGCGATAATGTCGCCGACGGTGATCTTGCCGTAGTCCTCTTCGCGCAGCAGCTCGGAGAACGCCGCAACGATGGCAGCGCGGCTTTTTGCCTTGCGGGCATCCATGGCTATGCGTCCGCGTGAACGAGCAGACAGCGGAGCGTGCCGGAGCAGCCCTCGTAGGGGCGCTTACCGGCGCCGTAGCCGACGGCCTCGATGCGGTAGCGGGCCGGCAGGTGCTCGGACGTGCGCAGTGCGGCGACGATGGCGGCGCCCGTGGGCGTCACAAGCTCGCCGGCGACCGGTGCGGGCGTGAGGACGATATTGCCCGCCTGGCACAGGTTGACGACAGCGGGGACGGGAATGGGCATGAGACCGTGGGCACAGCGGATGGTACCGTGACCCTCGGAGAGCGACTCGACCACGATGTCCTCAATACCAAGGTCATCGAGGCAGATGGCGACAGAGCAGACGTCGACGATGGAATCGACGGCGCCCACCTCGTGGAACATGACGGTCTCGGGCGTTTTGCCGTGAGCCTTGGCCTCGGCAGCGGCGAGTACGGAAAAAATGGCGAGGGCGCGACGCTTGGCGCCATCGCTTAACTGCGAGCCATCGATGATGGCGGTGACGTCAGCCAAAGAACGGTGGTGATGGTGGTGGGCGTGATGGTGACCCTCGTGGTCGTGGTCGTGGTCATGCTCGTGGTCGTGGTCATGCTCGTGGCAGTGCTCGTGTTCGTGCTCGCCATGATCATGATGGTGGTGCTCATGCTCGTGCGTGTGCTCGGCAGCTGCTTCGTTGCCGTAGAGCCAGGCCATATCGTGATCGTGATTCTCGAGCTCCTCTGCAAGCTGGACGTCGAAATCGCAGGCGTCGATGCCATGCTTGTTTACGCGCGTCACGGCGATCGAAAAGCCGTCGACCGGCAGCGTGGCGAGCTGTTCGCGCAGGTGCTCCTCGCTGGCGCCCAGGTCGAGCAGGGCCGCGACGGTCATATCGCCGCTGATGCCCGAGGTGCCGTCGATGATAAGCGTGTGCTGATGGTTGGACATGAAATGCTCCTTAACGGGCGCAGGACGTGCCGGCGCTCAGATGATTGATAAGACTTGCCTGATAGGCGGCACCAAAGCCGTTATCGATATTGACGACCGAAACGCCGCTGGCGCAGGAGTTGAGCATGGCGAGCAGCGCGGCTACGCCGCCAAAGTTCGCGCCATAGCCCACGCTGGTGGGGACGGCGATGACCGGACAGCTCACAAGGCCTCCGATGACGCTCGCCAGGGCGCCTTCCATGCCGGCGATGGCGATGACCACCTGCGCCTGGGCAAGTTCCTCAGCATGAGCGAGCAGGCGGTGCAGGCCGGCGACACCCACGTCGTAGAGGCGATCGACCTCGTTGCCGTAGAACTCGGCCGTCAACGCGGCTTCCTCGGCAACGGGCAGGTCGCTCGTGCCGGCGCAGGCGACGACGATGCGTCCGTTGCCGTTGGGGGAGGGCTTGCCACCCACCAGGGCGAGCTGGGCGTCCGGGACATATCCCAGGTCGATGCCGTTGCCGAGGAGCTCCGAGGTGCAGGCTGCCTTTTCGGCATCCAGGCGCGTGACCAGGATGCGCTCCTGGCCGGCATCGCGCAGTGCTTCGATAATGGCGGCAATCTGATCGGCGGTTTTACCGGCCCCGTAGACAACCTCGCCGGCTCCCTGGCGCACCCCGCGCGAAAGATCAAGCTGCGCAAAGCCCAAATCGGCGGTCGGAGCCGTCTGGATGCGCGTGAGGGCGTCGGCAGGGGTGACTGCTCCGCCGGCAACATCGCTCAGCAATTGCTCAAGATCTCGCTTATCCATATATGTTCCCTTCGACGGTGCAAAGTCTAGCACGTGAAAGGTAGTTTCCGAACATTAGAACAAAATTGTTCGGAAACTAGACATAGAGGAATTGATTCTGTTGTTAGACGGATCGGCTAGTCACGCAGGATGATGTCCATGGCGAGCATCAGGTTGCGCTCGTCGATGGCAAACGGGGCCGCCTCGCGCGTCTTGGGCTTGGCGCAAAATGCGATGCCCGTGCCTGCGGCCTGGATCATGGGGATGTCATTTGCCCCGTCGCCAATAGCGACCGTATGGGCCATGTCGACGCCGCACTCAACTGCCCAGTCCAGCAGCTGGATGAGCTTGGACTCCTTGGTCACGATGTCTGCCGCCAGCTTACCCGTGAGCTTGCCGTCCACGACTTCCAGGCGGTTGGCCAGGCAAAAATCGATGCCCGCGGCGGCCACGATCTTGTCGGCGACCTCGTGAAAGCCGCCGCTTACCACGCCGACCTTCCAGCCCTTGCTGTGCGCCGAGCGTACAAGCTCCAGCGCGCCGGGGGTAAACGTCACGCGCGCAAAGGTGCGCTCGAACACGCTCTCGTCCAAGCCGGCAAGCAGCCCCACACGCTCCTCGAGCGCCTGCTTAAAGTCGAGCTCGCCGCGCATGGCGCGCTCAGTGATCTGCGTCACTTGCTCGCCTACGCCGGCCTCCTCGCCCAACAGGTCGATGACCTCCTGGTTGATGAGCGTGGAGTCGATATCCATAACGATGAGGCGTACAGTCATGGCGGGCCTTTCCGAGTGCAGTTTTATTGGGCATATTGTCGCACGTGACGAGCGCGGACGGGTGCCGCGGTGCGTCAATTGTTTCGTCTCCGTCAAGTCTTTGGGCAGGAGCTACTTTTCCGCGGCACATCGACACAGGTGCGATAAGATAGAACGCCATGTCTGGCTGCGCGGTTTACGCAGGCCGGGCAAATCTGTACGACGCCGCCCGGAACGACACGGGGCGGCACAGATCCATAAAGGAGGATCACTGGTATGAGCCAGACCCGTCCCATCGACGAGCATTCCATGCACACCCGTACCTGCGGCGAGCTTCGCCGCGAGAACGTGGGCGAAGAGGTCACCCTCACCGGTTGGGTGAGCCGTCGCCGCGACCACGGCGGCCTTATCTTCTGCGACCTTCGCGACCGCGAGGGCATCACGCAGCTCACCTTCGACCCCGAGCACTCCGACGGCGACGCCTTTAAGATCGCCGAGACTATGCGTCCCGAGTGGCCCATCAAGATCCATGGCGTCGTGCGCGCCCGTGGCGAGGAGACCACCAACACCAAGCTCGCGACCGGCGAGATCGAGGTCCTGACTGACCACGCCGAGGTGCTCAACACTTCCGTCACCCCGCCGTTCCAGATCGAGGACGGCATCGAGACCAGCGAGGACACCCGCCTGCGCTATCGCTATCTGGACCTCCGTCGTCCCGAGATGATGGCCAACCTCAAGCTGCGCTCCGACTTTACCTTTGCCATTCGCGAGGCGCTGCACAACCGTGAGTTCATGGAGGTCGAGACGCCCTCCCTGTTCAAGTCCACGCCCGAGGGCGCCCGCGACTTCATCGTCCCCAGCCGCATCCAGCCGGGCAACTTCTACGCCCTGCCGCAGTCCCCGCAGCTCCTGAAGCAGCTGCTTATGGTCGGTGGCGTCGAGCGCTACTACCAGGTTGCCAAGTGCTTCCGCGACGAGGACCTGCGTGCCGACCGTCAGCCCGAGTTCACCCAGGTCGATATCGAGATGTCCTTCGTGGACCAGAACGACGTTATGAGCGCGCTCGAGGAGGTCCTGGCCGATGCCTTCGGCCGCATGGGTGTCGAGATGCCCACGCCGCTGCGTCGCATGGACTACTGGGAGGCCATGGACACCTATGGCTCCGACAAGCCTGATACCCGCTATGGCATGCACCTGGTTGACCTGACCGACATCTTTGCCAACTCCAAGTTCAAGGTCTTTGCGACTGCTGCAAACGAGGAGGGCTCTGTCGTCAAGGCCATCAACGCCAAGGGCGCCGGTGCCTGGGCACGTGCCAGGATCGATAAGCTCGCTGGCGTGGCCTCCACGTTTGGCGCCAAGGGCCTGGCCTGGATCGCTTTCCGCGAGGATGGCTCCATCAACAGCCCCATCGTCAAGTTCTTCTCGGACGAGGAGATGGCGGCTCTGCGTGAGCGCATGAACGTCGAGCCCGGCGACCTTGTGATGTTCGCCGCCGGTCCGCGCCTGCTCTCCGACGAGATCCTGGGCGGCATGCGTTCCCACATGGCTAACGCGCTCGAGATCAAGCGCGAGGGCCACGACTTCCTGTGGGTCGTCAACTTCCCGCTGTTCCACTGGGACGAGGATCGCAAGGCCTATGCTGCCGAGCACCAGCCCTTTACCCTGCCGACCGAGACCGACATCGCCAAGATCGAGGCCGACCCGCTGGCAGCCGGTTCCTGCACCTACGACTTTGTCATGGACGGCTTTGAGGCCGGCGGCGGCGGTATGCGTATCCACAACGCCGAGATGCAGATGTCTATGCTCAAGCTCCTGGGCTTTACCGAGGAACGTGCCGAGTCTCAGTTCGGCTTTCTCATGGAGGCGCTCAAGTTTGGTGCGCCCCCGATGGGCGGTTTCGCTCTGGGCCTGGATCGCGTGTGCATGCTGCTCACCGGCTCCGACTCCATCCGCGACGTCATGGCGTTCCCCAAGACGGCCAGCGGCTCCGACCTCATGTCGGGCGCCCCGAGTGCCGTTTCCGGCGCCCAGCTCAAGGACGTCAGCCTGCGCTTGATGTAGGCAAGCGGCTACATATTGCCCGTAACGAGGGAAGGACACGTGCCTTCCCTCGTTTTTTATGCGCCGAGATTGTGAGGGCATGGGATGACCGGGCGTCGCGGAAAGTGCGTCCCGGAATCTGCGTCCAGAACGGGTCGCGCTTTCCCAAAGGGGGTCCTCTGGGAAAGCGCGACCCAGAATTCGGCAAAATAATGGGACACAGTTTCCGGTTGAGCTGTCTAACGGAAACTGTGCCCCAGAATGAGCGCTCAAAACGGGCCGGGCTTTCCACAGCAACTGTCTGGCGGAAAGCCCGGCCCAGTTTCCTACAGCGAGTCTCTCTGAACGAGCTGCATGTGCATGACGGTGGTGGTGGGCTCGGCACCCTTGATCATGTCGAGCGCAATGTTGGCGGCCATGTGGCCTTCTTCGCGCAGGGGCTGGCGGACGGTCGTGAGTGCGGGGACGCAGCGCGTCGCAATCTCGTGATCGTCGAAGCCGACGACAGAAACTTCCGCCGGAACGGATAGGCCTGCCTCGTTGAGTGCGGTGATGACGCCAGCCGCGATACGGTCCGATCCGCAGAGCACGCCATCGAAAGCAATCTTGCGCGCGAGGATCTGGCGCATGGCCTGATAGCCGTCTCCGCTGTTCCAGCCGGTATAGATAACGTTTGCGTCTGGGAGGTCTTCGCCCAAGACGGCGCGGTAGCCGCGCAGGCGGTCGACAACAGCGGGGTTGTCTTGCGGTCCCAACACGGCGACGATATCTTTGCGCCCGCGCTCCTTCATGGCGTGTGCCGCAAAGCGTCCGCCCTCTTCGTCGTCAGAGTAGACCGTCGAGAACACATCGCGATAGGGGTGGCCCTCGAGCTGGCCGCACAACACGGTGGGTACGCCCAGCTCGCGCAGCACCTCGAGCAGCTCGCTGCCCTTGTAGGGGGAGACGTCGATCACGGCGTCGAACGAGCGGCGCTCAAAGTGCTCGCGTGCGCGGTTGCGCTCATGCGTAGAAGACGCCTGCAAGATAACGGGCAGATAGGACGACTCCGACAGTTCCTCGGTAATACCGCTCAAAAACTCGCTATAGGTGGGGTCGCTGAAGAGTTCACTCAGGGGCTCGGTCACGAGCACGGCGATGATTTCCGTGCGCCCGACAGCGAGCGCTCGGCCACGGGCATTGGGGACAAAATTGACTTTCTTGGCCGCCGCACGGACGCGCTTTTTGGTTTCCTCGCTAATGCGGGGCGAATCGTTGAGGGCGCGCGATGCCGTGGAGCGCGACACGCCGGCAGCTGCGGCAACCTCGGCAAGCGTAGGTGCGGTGCGAACTGGTTGGGTCATGGCGTCTCCTGGAAAATGCGGTCGATGTTGTCACTGATACGGGCTGGTGCGGATACAGCTTACTATAGTGCACCTGAACAGCGTTCATGATATCCGGTGACAGGTGTCGTTTTGCAACCAAGCCGCAATCGAATACGTCTCGTGTGGGTGAGATATCAGCGGGCGTGGCGGTTGCCTACGAGCTTAAGAACGATGTTTTGCGCTGAGTTTCGATACTCAGGGTGACATAAGTGTCGCAGCTGTACAACCGGTTGCACCGTTAATCCGACCAAATCGACCGTTCAGCGGACAACCGGTTGCACAATTTTTTGCATCGCCCGTAAGATAAGGACAACCGGTTGCACAAGAATCACTACGATGACGAAGGAGCATCACCATGGACGCCATTAACGATTGGGAAAACCAAGCGCTCACCCACAGGAACCGCCTGGCACCCCATGCGTACTTTATGGGTTACGAGACCGCCGATCTCGCCGCTACGTACAGCCGCGAGCTGTCGCGCGGGTTTGTCCAGCTGTCCGGCTCGTGGCAGTTCCGCCTCTTTGAGGGGCCTGCTGCCGTTTCCAACGAGGAGCTCTCCACGTACGAGCCCGAGTGGGATCACGTGGAGGTTCCGCACCTGTGGCAGGTGGATGGCTATGGCAACCTTGCCTACACCGACGAGGGTTTCCCGTTCCCGGTGGATCAGCCGTTCGTTCCCTCCGACGACCCCACGGGCGTCTACCAGCGCATCGTCAACCTTCCCGCCGTGCCTGCCGGCGCTCGCGAGATCATTCGCTTTGACGGCATCGAGAGCTATGGTGAGCTGTACGTCAACGGTCAGTTTATCGGCATGACCAAGGGTTCGCGCCTGTCTGCCGAGTTTGACGTGACCGACGCGCTCGTCGAGGGCGACAACCTGTTTGCGGTCAAGGCTCTGCAGTACAGTGATGGCAGCTATATCGAGGATCAGGACATGTGGTGGGCCTCGGGCATCTTCCGCGATGTGTACCTTATGCAGCGTCCCGCCGCGCACCTGGTCGACTTTAGGTTCCGCACGCACCGCGAGGGCGATGCCGCTCTGATCACGCTCGATACGGTGGCCGAGGGCGCTACCCGCGTTGTGTATACGCTCAGCGATGGCGGAAACGTGGTGGCTACGGGTGAGTGCGTCGACGGCCATGCCGAGTGCAGCGTTGCCGATGCCCACTTCTGGAATCCCGAGGACCCCTTCCTCTATGACCTTACGTTTGAGGTCTACGATGGCGACGAGGCCAGCGAGTACGTTCCGCATCGCCAGGGTCTTGCCGAGGTGACGGTCGAGGGCAATCATATCTACCTCAACGGCACCTACTTTAAGATGCATGGCGTCAACCGCCACGATCACGACGATCACAAGGGCCGCGCCGTGGGCCTCGATCGCATGCGCCGCGACCTGGAGCTCATGAAGCGGCACAACATCAACGCGGTGCGCACCTCTCACTATGCCAATGACCCGCGCTTCTACGAGCTGTGTGATGAGTATGGCATCATGCTGGTCGCCGAGACCGATATGGAGAGCCACGGCTTCGAGAATATCGGCAACATCGCCCTGGTCACCGACGATCCGGCATGGGAGCCGGCCTACGTCGACCGCATTGAGCGCCTGGTGATGCAGGAGCGCAACCACGCCTGCATCATTATGTGGTCGATGGGCAACGAGAGCGGCTATGGCTGCAACATCCGCGCGATGTACGCCAAGGCTCACGAGCTCGATGATCGTCCGGTCCATTATGAGGAGGACCGCAACGCCGATACCGTCGACGTTATCTCCACGATGTACTCCCGTGTTTCGCAGATGAACGACTTTGGCGAGCACCCATTCCCCAAGCCGCGCATCAACTGTGAGTACGGTCACTCCATGGGCAATGGTCCCGGAGGCCTGTCCGAGTACCAGGAGGTCTTCGATCGTTGGGATTGCATCCAGGGCCAGTTCATTTGGGAATGGTGCGACCACGGTTTGGCTGCTGTGACCGAGGACGGCGTTGCCTACGATATGTATGGTGGCGACAACGGCGATTACCCCAACAACAGCAACTTCTGCATCGATGGCATGGTGTTCCCCTGGCAGCAGCCGAGTCCGGGCCTTACCGAGTACGGCCAGGTTATCTGCCCGGTCCGCATGGCTTATGACGCCGAGGCAGGCGAGCTGACCGTCACCAACAAGCGTTGGTTCACCACCCTCGAGGATGTCTGCCTGTCGGCCGAGACCCTGGTGGACGGCGACGTGGTCTGCCGCAAGACGCTCATGCCCGGCGCGGTTGCCCCCGGCGAGTCCGTCCAGCTGCCACTGGTGATTCGCGAGGCCGCAGTGGGCGAGACCCTGCTGACCGTGCGCGCCTACACCATGGCCGCTCACGTCTGGTGCGAGCCGATGTTCCAGCTGGGCGCTAGCCAGTTTGCCATCGCAAACCATCCGGCGCCGACCATCGTGGCCCCCGCTCGTCCTGAGCTTACGGTTGAGGAGACCGAGCAGGAGATACGCATCCACTCCCTCAACGGCGAGCTGACCTTCAGCAAAGTCAACGGTA
The DNA here is from genome assembly GCF_003473245.1 of Collinsella sp. AM09-41. Classification (NCBI taxonomy): domain Bacteria; kingdom Bacillati; phylum Actinomycetota; class Coriobacteriia; order Coriobacteriales; family Coriobacteriaceae; genus Collinsella; species Collinsella sp. AM09-41. The sequence continues at coordinate 202,142 of NZ_QRMJ01000002.1, read as the reverse complement.
CCGTGAGCGAGTGGAAGGCATCCGGCCGCGACGTCATGGCCTCTGGTCCCCAGGTTGGTTTTTGGCATCCGCTCGTCGATAACCATGCCCAGGAGTATGACTCACTGTGGAAGGACAACTTCATCGATGTGATGCAGACGTCTACCCGCAAGGTTTCTTGGAAGCAGGATGGCAATGCGGTCGTCGTTACCGTGAGCCAGCGTATCGCTCCTCCCGTCCGCGCGTTCGGCATGCGCGTCGAGCTCGTCTACACCGTGCTTCCGAGCGGTCGAGTCGACCTCAAGGTTTCCGGCGAGCCCTACGGCGATTACTCGGATATCATCCCGCGCATCGGCATCTCCTTCGAGGTCCCCGGTTGCGATCGTGCCGTCGAGTGGTATGGCCACGGCCCGGGCGAGAACTATCCGGACTCGCTGCGCGCCAACCCGGTCGGTCATTACCGCACTACGGTCGACGACATGTTCACGCCCTACGTTATGCCTCAGGATTGTGCTAACCGCGAGGGCACCCGTTGGGTCGCCCTGCGCTCTAGCCACGGTGACGGTCTGGTCGTGACGCGTCCGAGCGACGCCGCCTCCAACCCGTTCTCGTTCTCGGCATGGCCCTATAGCTGCGAGGCTATAGATAACGCCAAGCACGTCTACGACCTTGTCAAGGGCGACACGGTTACGGTCAATATCAACGACCAGCTGCTCGGCCTTGGTTCGAACTCTTGGGGTTCCGAGGTGCTCGATTCCTACCGCACCCGTTTTGAGAGCTTCAGCTTTGAGGTGTCCCTGCGACCGCTGACGTCTGCCGATCTGGCTCAGGCGCTGGCACCCATTAAGGAGGCATAAGTCATGCATGTCTTTAACTCGCGCGCCGATTTCGACGCTCAGATGAAGTCCGTCAAGAAGTGGATGCGCACCGGTCAGGCGCTCGATGGCGTTGCCGACCTGCAGCACGACGTGGCTTACTCCATCGGCGACTCGTTGGTGTACTGGTGGGTCTATGCCCGCGAGGCCGCTACCGCCGATCTGGTCGGTCACCGTCGCTACCATGCCGTGCTCGCTCCGCTCGACGGCGACCTGACCGTCGAGGTTGCCCCCAAGGCAGACCTCACCTGCATCCGTGCTTACAGCGATATCGATGATCGCGAGCGCTTTGAGGGTGCGGGGGAGACCGTGACGATTCCCGCCGGCGGCGTTGCCGTCGTCGAAATTGACGAGGCCTACCGTGTCGTGGCCGATGCCGCGGATTCCCGCGTCGTGGTACTGCACGTGACGGTTGAAGGTTATTCCTTCCCCAACAAGTAGTATTCGTCCGTTTGGACGTTTGCTTCGCGCCGTTAAGGGGGATGGCTTTGTTGACTCCCTTTTCCCCATTCCCCTTAGCAGGTGCGCCGTCCACGATTGCGCTTGCAGTCCGGACGGTTTTAGATGAGATATAACGGATGATTGGGAGGGCTTATGAGCTCTGAAAAACGAGGAACGATTGGTTCGTTCGCTCTGCTGGGCATGACGGTCGCCGCCGTGTTCGGTATCAAGAACATCATCAACAACAACGCGGCCATCGGCTTGGCAGCTGCGCCGTCGTTCTTTTTCGCTACGCTTTTGTACTTTGTCCCCTATACCCTGGTTACCGCCGAATTCGTCGGCCTTAACAAGGACTCCGAGTCGGGCGTGTACGCCTGGGTCAAGACCTCGATGGGCGGTCGCTGGGCATTCCTGACGGCATTTAGCTACTGGTTCGTTAACCTGTTCTACTTTGCGTCCGTCCTGCCTAACGTCATCATCTACGCGAGCTACGTGTTCTTTGGTGCCAATGCCGAGCTCTCGCAGCTGTGGATCACCATTATCGAGATCGTCGTCTTTGCTATCGCCACGTGGGTTTCGACCAAGGGTGCTAAGTGGATCGGCTCCATTTCCTCCTTCGGCTCGACCGCGGCTCTCGGCCTGACTGCCGTGTTCATCTTGCTGTCCCTGGCTGCTGCCTTTGGCGGCGTCGAGTTCGCTACGGCTCCTACCCCCGCTAACATGGCTCCCGACACGAGCAACTTCGCAACTATGTGGGGCTTCTTCGGTACGCTTGCCTGGATCATCCAGGGCGTTGGCGGCGCTGAGTCTGTCGGCGTGTTCCTTAACGACCTTAAGGGTGGCGTCAAGGCCTTCGTGCGCACCGTCGTTATCGCCGGCCTGACCATCGGCCTTCTGTATGCAGGCGCTTCGCTGCTGGTCAACCTGTTCATTCCCGAGGGCGGCGTTGCCATCTCCACCGGTATCTTCGACGTATTCGGCGCTGTCTTTGCCCACTTTGGCATTCCCATGGAAGTGCCCACGCGCGTCATTGGCCTGATCCTTCTTGCCGCCACGCTGGGCTCCCTCATGATGTGGACCTCTGCTCCCATCAAGGTCTTCTTCACCGAGATCCCCAAGGGCGTCTTTGGTAGCAAGATCGTCGAGCTCAACGAGCACGGCATTCCTGCCCGCGCTGCCTGGCTGCAGTTCGCCATCGTCGTCCCCATCCTGATCATCCCGGCCCTGGGCTCCGGCAACCTAGACGACCTGCTCATGATCGTCACCAACATGACGGCTGCCACCGCTCTGCTCCCGCCGCTGCTGATTCTGCTTGCCTACTTTATGCTGCGCAAGAACTTCGACGCTGCGCCCCGCGACTTCCGTATGGGTTCGCGCACCTTCGGTCTGGTCATTGCCGCCTTCCTGCTCGTTGTCTTCTGCTTCGTGCTTATCTGCGGCACCATTCCGCTCGATCAGCCTCTGTGGCTGACGCTGGTCTACAACGTTGGCGGTGTAGTTGTCTTCCTGGGCCTTGCCGTGATGTGGTACAACCGCTACATCAACCGCCTGCGCGAGACCGATCCCGAGGCCGCCGAGAACGAGCTTCGCCCCTCCGTCCTCGACATGATGGAGTAGCGGCTAGGATTAATCTACGGCTGTGGAATAAATCGATTCCCTTTCCTAAGGAGGGGCCTTACGAGGCCCCTCCTTTTGTGTTTTGGGGCATGGTTTTGGACCCCGTGGTCAAAAAATGCCAAATATGAGTACTGTTGCAAAAGAGGTGTCATATTTTTCGGCCTGTTCTGAGCAAAAACGGGCTCAAAATCAATTTATCTAACCCCCTTTAAAGGGCGTTTGACGGCTTTCAACCTCTTCGAATCGCTCAAAGCAGGCACTTTGCTCGCGATTTTGCTGCTACTAAATCGGTGACAGTACTCATATTTGCCACTTTTTGCCCACGAGGTGTTCAGAGGAGCTCTCGACAAGCATCTAACGCTACAATAACTACCACGTGGTTGGGTTTGCCGGCCGAATGTGCGATGCCGCGGGAGGGGACATGGTCGAGTTTACAAAGACGATTAAAGATCCGTTGGGACTGCATGCCCGCCCGGTTGCGCTGCTTTACGACATCATTGCCAAGCATCGTAGCAACGTATCGGTCAGTATCGGCGATCGCCATACCGACGGCCGCGATGTAATGGGGCTCATGGCTCTCTACGGCGAGTGCGGCGAGGACATCATCTTCCGCGTTTCGGGCGTAGACGAGGCTTCCTGCGTCACATCGATCAGAAACCTCTCGCTCTAAGCATGACAGGGCGCGGCAAAGGACAGCTCTTTGCCGCGCCTTTTTGTTTCGTATAGGAAACTTTTTCGAAATCTAAATGGGGACCCTTTCCAAAAAGTTAACCACGTGCTAGTTTACTATAGCGAACATAGACGTGGTTAACTTTTGCTGCGTCGATGTTGAGGACGAACTGACGTTAGGAGCTCACTCATGTCTTGCGGACCGCAGATGCCGGCTATGCCGCTTTCGATGGTAAAAGCGGGCGAAACCGTGCGCGTGTCTCGCGTAAAGGGCAATGAGGATATGAAGCACCATCTCAAGGACCTCGGCTTTGTCGAGGGCAACGAGATCCACGTGGTGAGCTCGAGTGGCGCCAATATCATCGTCACGGTGCTGGGTGCACGCTTTGGTATCGATTCCAAGGTTGCCATGCACATCATGACCGTCGGTTAGTTCGCAGCATTTCGCAAAAAGCTGAAAGGGGGACAAGTACATGAAGACGTTGGGTGACGTCAAGGTGGGCGAGAGCTCTACCATCGTCAAGCTTCACGGTGAGGGTGCACTGCGCCGTCACCTTATGGACCTGGGGCTCATCAAGGGCACGTCGTTTAAGGTCGTTAAGGTTGCACCGCTCGGAGATCCGGTCGAGATCAACGTGCGCGGCTACGAGCTTTCCATCCGCAAGGAGGAGGCTGCCGTCGTCGAGGTCCAGTAAGGGCCAGCGGCATGTATTCTTGCAGGTAAAGTTAGGTTTTTCTAACTCTGCAATGCAACGTTGAAGCACATTATCCAGCCTGCGCGGAGAAAGCAGCGCGGGCACACAAGGAAGAAGGATTGAATGGCGGATTCTCAGATCCATGTCGCGCTGGCGGGTAACCCCAACTGCGGCAAGACCACGCTTTTCAACCTGATCACCGGCGCCAACGGCTACGTTGGCAATTGGCCCGGTGTCACGGTTGAGAAAAAGGAAGCCAAGCTCCTGAGTGACAAGAACGTCACGATTACGGACCTCCCCGGCATCTACTCGCTTTCCCCCTACAGCCCCGAGGAGCAGTGCTCACGCGATTACCTCATGAGCGGCGAGCCCGATTTGGTCGTCCAGGTTGTCGACGCGACCAACCTTGAGCGCAATCTGTACCTGGCACTTCAGGTCATCGAGACCGGCCTGCCCGTGGTCGTGGCCCTCAACATGGCCGACCTCGTGGAGAAGAACGGCGACAAGATCGACACGGACAAGCTTTCCAAGAAGCTTGGCTGCCCGGTCATGATGATCTCGGCCCTTAAAAACAAGGGTATCAAGGAGCTGTTCGAGCAGGTCAAGAAGTCTGCTGCTTCCAAGGGCCAGGTGCCGGAGCACAAGTTCGATTCCTCCATCGAGGACGTTCTGACCCACATCGAGAATAACCTGCCGGCGAGCGTTCCCGCCAACAAGCGTCGCTACTACGCTGTCAAGCTGTTTGAGCGCGATGCGGACGCCTGCAAGCTCATCAACCTTACCAAGGAGAAGGCCGCTCGCGTGGAGCAGCTGGTCGCCCAGTGCGAGCAGGATTGCGACGACGATGCCGAGTCCATCATCACCGGCGAGCGCTATGGCGTGATCGCCCACATCATCGACGAGTGCCTGACCAAGGCTCCGGCCAAGATGAGCACCTCCGAGAAGATCGACCGCGTGGTTACCAACCGTATCCTGGGCCTGCCGATCTTCGTGGTCATCATGTTCTGCGTGTACTACATCGCCGTTTCCACCCTGGGCGGCACGGTGACCGACTTCACCAACGACCAGCTCTTCGGCACCGACGGCTGGTACGTGCTCGGTCAGGGTCGCGACGCCTATGACGCAGCTGTTGAGGCTGCGGGCGACAACGCCGACTCGGTCGACCCGGCACAGTACGGCCCCTATGTCCCGGGTATCACCACCGCGGTGCATGACGCTCTCGTGGCGGGCGGTACCGAGGACGGTGGCCTCGTCGATTCGCTGGTCTGCGACGGCATCGTGGCTGGCATCGGCGCCATCATGGGCTTCGTCCCGCAGATGTTCCTGCTCTTTGTGATGCTGTCTTTCTTGGAGGACTGCGGTTACATGGCCCGCGTCGCCTTCATCATGGACCGCGTGTTCCGCCGCTTTGGCCTGTCCGGTAAGTCCTTTATCCCCATGCTCGTGTCCTCGGGCTGCGGCGTCCCCGGCGTCATGGCTACCAAGACCATCGAGAACGAGAAGGACCGCCGCATGACGGTTATGACCACCACGTTCATCCCTTGCGGCGCCAAGCTGCCGATCATCGCCCTGCTTATGGGTTCCATCATTGGCGACTCTTCTACCACCGCTGCGTGGATCAGCCCGCTCTTCTACTTCCTGGGCGTCTTTGCCGTCATTGCCTCGGGCCTCATGCTCAAGAAGACCAAGCTCTTCGCCGGCCGCCCGACGCCGTTTGTTATGGAGCTTCCTGCCTACCACTTCCCGGCGATCCGCTCTTGGGCGCTGCACGTGTGGGAGCGCTGCTTCGCCTTTATCAAGAAGGCCGGCACGGTCATCTTTGCGTCCACCGTCGTCGTTTGGTTCCTCTCCAACTTTGGTAGCTACAACGGCGCCTTTGGCTACCTGCCTTCCATGGAGGGCATCCCCGAGGAGTTCATGGATTACTCCGTGCTTGCCATGTTCGGCAACCTGGTCGCTTGGATCTTCGCCCCGCTCGGCTTTAGCACCTGGCAGGCCACCGCACTGACCGTCTCTGGCCTCGTCGCCAAGGAGAACGTTGTCGCCACCGCCGGCTCGCTGCTGTCCGTTGCCGACGCCGGCGAGACCGACCCGAGCCTGTGGACCGCGTTTGCGGCTATGTTCCCGACCATGGGCGCTTGCGTCGCCTTTGGTGCCTTCAACCTGCTGTGCGCTCCGTGCTTTGCCGCTATCGGCACCATCCGTAACCAGATGAACTCCGGTAAGTGGACCGCGATTGCCATCGGCTACGAGTGTGCCTTTGCTTGGGTCATCGGCCTGTTCATCAACCAGTTCTATAACCTGCTTGTTCTTGGGCAGTTTGGTATCTGGACGGTTGTGGCCATCGTGCTGCTGGCTGCGATGCTCTTCCAGATCTTCCGTCCCATGCCCAAGCATGCATGGACCGACGAGGACGAGACCAACACTGCTTCCGCCGCAGTTTCCGCTTAAGTCCAAATAAGGATTAGCCCCTTTCTACGAGCCCGGGTGTCCCAGTGACACTCGGGCTTTTTGGTGGGGGAGATGTGACGTTTCCGCAGATAAAACCGACTAAAATAAACCTGTCCCTTTTTGGTAGGTTGAGAATGGGGTAAAGTAAGTGATGGTTAACTAGAGGAGGCTTGCTATGGCACCTATCGATATTGTTGTACTGGCTGTTATCGGTATTGCGTTTGTCGCCGTGTGCGTGCGCATTTATCGCAAGGGCACCTGCGCCGACTGCGCTCAAGGTGGCGTTTGCACGGGACATTGCTCCAACAAAAAGACCTGCGCCGCACTTAAGGGCGTAGACAAAATTGCCGAAGACTTGGGCCGCGGGATCAAATAAGGCCCGGACATCCAGGCATCCAGGCGCCTCGCGAGTATCCGTTCGCGGGGCGCTTTGCACATATGGGGGCGAGCGCGGTGAGTTAAAGAGTGATTTTGGGGTATCGCTAACTATGTGGTCAACGGCCCGCTCACCGTGGTCCATGCCGTGGCAGGCGCCAAGCTCGCCGTCGAAGGCATGACTAACTACCTGCTCCTCTTCCACCCCGCCCATCAGTTGCGGTGAAATGCGGACTGTTTTGGCTGTCAAAGGCCTTATCTACTCCGTATTCCACCGCAACTTTTTGTGGGGTGGGCTAGAGACGCTGCATGCGGTACCCGACGCCCATGTGCGTCTGAATCATCTTGGGGTGAGAGGGGTCTGCCTCGATCTTCTTGCGCAGGGTGCGCATGAACACGCGCAGGCTCGCCAGATCGCTGTCCCAGCTCGTGCCCCATATCTCGCGGGTGATGAAGGTGTGGGTGAGCACCTTGTCGACGTTTTTCGCCAGAAGGACGAGCAATTTGTACTCGGTTGGGGTGAGCGAGAGCTCGCGTCCGTCTTTCGTCGCGTATCCCGCGGCGTAGTCGATATGCAGCGGACCGTTGTCGAACGTGCTCGCTTCTGTCGACTCGCTCGACGCCATCGATGAGCGCCTCAAATTCGCACGGACGCGCGCGAGCAACTCATCCACAGAAAAGGGCTTGGTGAGGTAGTCGTCTGCCCCTGCGTCAAGTGCTGCAATCTTGTCGGAATCTTCGGAGCGCGCCGAAATGACGATAATGGGGACTGCCGACCAGCTTCGGATCTTCGTGATGACCTCGATACCGTCAATGTCGGGAAGGCCGAGGTCGAGCATGATGAGGCTAGGGCCGTGCGACACCGCATCCATGATGGCGGCCTGGCCGTTGCAAACCTTGCTCACGACATAGCCGTGGAGGTCAAGCGCGGTCGAAACGAGGTTTTGAACGGTCAGGTCATCTTCGACCAGGAGGATGCGTGGCTTAGCGGCATTATTCATGAATCTCGATCTCCTCGGCGGGCAGGGTAAAACGGAAGACGGCCCCATGGGGGTGGTTGTCGCGAACTTCGATGGCGCCGCCATGCGCCTCCACGATGGAGCGGCAGAGCGACAGCCCAAGGCCGATGCTTCGACGCGAATCCACGGGCCGCGTATTGCTTGAGGTGAAGAAGCGCTCAAAGATATGAGGCTTGTCGCAGTCTGCCACACCCGGCCCATCGTCTGCGACGTCCACCACGACGAACGCGCCCTCGCGACGTGCGCTGATGGTGACAGTCGAGTCCTCGGGCGTGTATTTGAAGGCGTTCATGATGAGATTCGTAAGCACCTGCATGATGAGATGGACGTCGATGCGTACCAGCAGGATGTCGTCAGTGTGCTCGATGGTGACGGTACGTCCATGCGATGCTTGGGCGACATGGCTGAGGGCGGCCTCGATGACCTCGTCGATGAGCTCGGATGTGAAGTTGAGGCGAATGGTGCCATCCTCGACGCGTGTGATGGCGAGGAGGTTCTCCACGGTATCGATAAGCCAGAGGGAGTCGTCGTAGATGGCATCCGCAAGATCGCAGCGTTGTTCGAGGCTGAGCTTCTCGTCGCTCTTCCGAAGGATTGCCGCAGATCCGGATATAGCCGTGAGGGGTGTCCTCAAATCGTGGCCGATGGAGCGCAAAAGGTTGGCGCGCAGCTGCTCGTTTTTCGCCAAGACCGCAGCCTCTTCGCGCTCTTGCGCCGCCCGGTCGCTTTCGAGCGCCAAGGCGCATTCGCCTACGATAGATAGGACGATCGAATGCTCGAAGGCTTCGATCTCGCGCCCCTCCAGGTCGATGCCGATGACACCGAATACCTTGTCGCCGGTGCGAACCGCGAGGTAGAGGCAGCGCGCCTCGGGCAGGGTCCGCGTGCTTGCGCCCGCGCGCTTGTTGTTGGTGTAGGTCCAGGTTGCAACGGCGCGCTCGTAGTCGGTGAGCAGCGACGCGGATCGGTTTTCGGTGCCAGCGGACTCATGGAGCGCCTTGCCGAGCGTGCCGTGTTCGGCGGAGTAGAAGACCACGTCGAGTTTTAGCAGTTTGATGAGTTGGTTCATGGTGACGTGGGCGCACTCCTCCGCGCTATGGGCTTGCTGCAAGAGCTGGTTCGTTTCGAGGAGTACGCGCGTTTTGAATGCGTTCTCGGCGGAGGTACGGGCGTTGTCGGCGATGCGCGCAGTTAACTCGCCGGCGACCATAGCGGTAGCGAACATGATGCCGAACGTGACCAGATAGCTTCGGTCGTAGCTGGCGAGCGAAAACAGAGGCGTTACGAAGCAGAAGTTGTAAAGCACTACAGAGAGCACGCTCGATACGATCGTGCAGATACGCCCCGTCGTGGTGACGGCGGTCAGCAGGGCCGTGAGGATATAGAGGGATATGATGCTGGAATCGGCAAATCCCAGATGGCGGAAAGCCGTGCCGATCGCCGTGGCGACAAGAGAGAGGGCCAGCGTGCGAAGCACGTTTCGGCTGCTGGGCGGCTGCAGGGCGAGCGCATGGCGGCGTCCTTTGGGTCGGGAGGGCGGAGTCGACTGGTCTGGAATGATGTAAATGTCGAGGTTCGGGGCGAATGTTATGAGCTGTTCTACGAGAGATTTGCGGCCAAAGAGGGCCTGACGGACGCTGCTGTGCTCGCCCGTGCGCCCCATGACGATCTTCGAAATACCCGACAGGCGCGCGAACTCGGAGATCTGAAACGCGACGTCGTCGCCATAGACGGTTTCCATATGTGCTCCGAGCTGCTCGGCTAGGGCGATATTGTCTGCAAGCTTGGCGCGCTCATCATCGCTCATGGCTTGCGTGCGCGGGCTCTCTACGAACAGGGCGACGAGCTCGCTGCGAAACGCTTTCGCCATGCGTGCGGCGGCACGGACGATGCGGGGATTGGTCGGCGCCGGGGAGACACAGACTAAGATACGCTCCCTGGTGTAGTAGTCACGGTTTCCCAGCACGCGTGCGGCGTCTGTGAGGTGGCCGGTGCGATCGGCGCAGCGGCGCAGCGCGATTTCTCGGAGTGCGGTGAGGTTCTCGACGGTAAAAAAATGCTGTTGCGCTCGCTCGGCTTGTGCGGGACGGTAGACGAGGCCGGCGCGAAGGCGCTCAAGTAGGTCTTCGGGCTCTATGTCAACGAGCTCGACCTGGTCGGCATCATCGAAGATGCGGTCGGGGATTCGTTCGCTCACGACAACGCCGGTGATGGATGCAACCATGTCGTTTAGGCTCTCGATATGCTGAACGTTCACGGTCGTATAGACGTCGATGCCTGCATGTAGAAGTTCCTCGACGTCTTGATAGCGTTTGTCGTGGCGAGACCCCGGCGCATTCGTATGGGCGAGCTCGTCGACAAGGATGAGCTGAGGGGCGCGTTCGATAGCCGCATCTAGATCGAACTCGCTGAGCGCAATGCCGTTGTGCTCGATGAGTTTACAGGGCACGTTCTCAAGCCCTTGTGCAAGATGGGCAGTTGCCGGACGTTCGTGCGGCTCGATGTATCCCGCGACGACGTCGACACCTCGCCGCTTGGCGGCGTGGGCGGCTTGAAGCATCGCATAGGTTTTGCCTGCACCAGCAGCGTAGCCAAAGAAAATCTTGAGGTGTCCCCGGCTGGTTCGAGCGTCATCGGCGACCTCGTCTTTCTCAATTGCCTTGAGGATGAGGTCTGGATTGACGCGAGTGTCCGATGCGTCGCGCTGCATAGCGTAGCCTTTCTGAAACGTTGTCCATGCGTGCATACGCGGTGAGGACGCCACTGTATGCTCGCGAGGTCGAGTATAGGCGCACTGCAGCCGCAATAGTGCTTTCTACCTGCATCTTTACGGCATCTTAAGGTCGTGAGCCCCGGCCCTCACGCCTCTTTAATCTCTAGAAGCGTTTACTGTCCCCAGGCGCTTGCGAGAGCAGGCGTCCGAGACATCGGACCGCGCGTGAAAGGGGCGGTAATGGACATCCTCATTCCCATTATCGGAGTCGTCTGCATCGGACTCCTTATCTATTACATCTACATTCTGATGAGGAGTGATTCGTAAACTATGGACGCTGCGATTCAGTACATCTTGTACTTTGCCGTGCTCGTCGTCCTGGCCGTTCCGCTCGGTCGGTTCATGGCCCATATCATGGATGGCGAGCATACGTTCCTGTCGCCTGTGATTGCTCCTGTGGAGCGTGGCGTCTATCGTCTGCTTCGCATCGACGCGGCAGAGCCGATGGGGTGTAGGCGCTATCTGGCGAGCGTGCTGGTCTTTTCGGGGATCGGCCTCGTGGCCCTTGTGGCACTCCAAGCGCTTCAGCCCTTCTTGCCAGGCAATCCCCAGCACCTGCCGGGTGTGTCATGGGACCTGTCGTTCAATACGGCCGCTTCCTTCATAACCAACACCAATTGGCAATCCTATTCCGGTGAGACCACCCTGTCCTACCTTGTGCAGTTCATGGGCCTCACCGTGCAGAACTTCTTGTCCGCCGGCACCGGTATTGCGGTCATGTTCGCGCTGATCCGCGGCTTCCGTCAGGTCAAGGAGCAGGGTCTGGGTTCCTTCTGGGTCGACCTCACCCGCACCGTCCTGTATGTGCTCATCCCGCTGAACCTCGTGTTCGGCATCTGCCTGGCTGCCGGTGGCGTCATCTCCAACTTCCAGCCGGCTCAGAAGGCTGAGCTCGTAGAGCCCGTCGCTGTCCAGCCTAATGCAGACGGCGGCTGGAGCGTCATCGACGGCGCCCAGATCGAGGGCGATACGGTCAAGGTCGACGGCAAGGTTGTCGAGGGTGCGCGCGTGGTCACCGAGCAGTTCCTGCCCCAGGGTCCCGCGGCTCCTCAGGTCGCCATCAAGCAGTCCGGCACCAACGGCGGCGGCTTCTTCGGCGTGAACTCAGCCCATCCGTATGAGAACCCCAGTGCCTTCACCAACATCATCGAGATGACCAGCCTGCTGCTGATCCCGGCCGCCTGCTGCTTCACCTCCGGTATCGGCGTCAAGAACACCAAGCAGGGCAAGGCCATCTTCGCGGCGATGCTTATCCTGCTCGTGGTCTTTACCGGCATCATCGCCGTTAACGAGCATGCGGGCACCCCGCAGCTGGCCGATGGCGGAGCGGTCAATATCGAGATGACCGACGGCCAGGCCGGCGGCAACATGGAGGGCAAGGAGAGCCGCTTCGGTATCGCCACCTCCTCCACGTGGTCGGCTTACACCACCGCCGCTTCCAACGGCTCGGTTAACTCCATGCACGACTCCTACACCCCGCTGGGCGGTTTTGTCCAGATGCTCCAGATGGCTCTGGGCGAGGTCGTCTTCGGCGGCGTGGGCTGCGGCCTGTACGGCATGATCGGCTTCGCCATCCTCACAGTGTTCATCGCCGGCCTTATGGTCGGCCGCACGCCCGAGTTCCTGGGCAAGAAGATCGAGCCGGGCGAGATGCGCTGGGCAGTTGTCCTGTGCCTGGCAACTCCGTTTGCCATTCTGGTGTGCTCGGCCATCGCCTGCATGGTGCCCGGTCTTGCCGACCAGCTCTCCAACGGCGGGGCGCATGGCTTCTCCGAGGTGCTGTATGCCTTCACCTCATGCGGCGGCAACAACGGCTCGGCGTTTGCAGGTATGAACTGCAACATTCCCTGGATCAACGTCATGCTCGGCCTCGAGATGCTGTTCGCCCGCTTCATGCCCATCATCGGTACGCTGGCTATCGCCGGCTCGCTGGCCAAGAAGGGTAAGGTCGCCGAGAGCGCCGGTACCCTGTCTACCACCAACGGCATGTTCGTATTCCTGCTCGTGTTCATCGTTCTGCTGATCGGTGCCCTGAGCTTCTTCCCGGCCCTGGCGCTTGGCCCCGTTGCCGAGTTCTTCCAGATGATTGCGTAAAGGAGGGCGCAGATTTATGACTATGCAAAAAGACATGATGGGCCGCGCGGTCCGCGACTCGTTTGCCAAGCTGGACCCTCGCGTCCAGATTCAAAACCCGGTCATGTTCCTGGTGTGGCTTTCAGCCGTCATGACCTCCGTCCTGGCCGTCGCTTCCATCTTCGGTGTGCAGGACGCGGGTGTGCCCACCTACTATGTGGTCGCCATCGCGGTCATCCTGTGGCTCACCGACCTGTTCTCGAACTTCGCCGAGGCGCTTGCCGAGGGCCGCGGTAAGGCTCAGGCCGATTCCCTGCGTGCGGCCAAGAAGGATGTCGAGGCCCATCGCATCGAGTCCGTTGAGGACAAGGAGCACTTCACCGTCGTTCCCGGCACCGAGCTCACGCGCGGCGACCTGGTGATCGTACGCGCCGGCGAGCAGATTCCCGGCGACGGCGACGTCATCGAGGGCGCTGCCTCCGTTGACGAGTCCGCCATCACCGGCGAGTCCGCCCCCGTGGTCCGCGAGGCCGGCGGCGACCGCTCTGCCGTTACCGGCGGTACCACGGTGCTGTCCGACTGGATTATCGTCAAGATCTCCAGTGAGCCCGGCCAGAGCTTCCTGGACAAGATGATCGCGATGGTCGAGGGTGCCGCGCGCAAGAAGACCCCTAACGAGATCGGTCTGGAGATCTTCCTGGTGGCCCTCTCCATCGTCTTTATCCTGGTCACGCTGGCCCTGTATTGTTACTCCTGCTTCTCGGTCGGTCTTAACGACATGGTCAACCCCACGGCCGTGACCACGCTCGTGGCGCTGCTCGTGTGCCTGGCTCCCACTACCATCGGCGCCCTTCTGTCCGCCATCGGCATCGCCGGCATGAGCCGTCTGAACGAGGCCAACGTGCTGGCCATGTCCGGCCGCGCCATCGAGGCCGCCGGCGACGTCGACATCCTCATGCTCGACAAGACCGGCACCATCACCCTGGGTAACCGCCAAGCCGCTGAGTTCATCCCGGTCGACGGCGTCGATCCCGCGGAGCTGGCCGATGCCGCCCAGCTTTCCTCGCTGGCCGACGAGACCCCCGAGGGCCGTTCCATCGTCGTGCTCGCCAAGGAGCAGTTCGGTCTGCGCGGCCGCACGCTCGAGGATAAGGGTATGGAGTTCATCCCGTTCACCGCGGCAACGCGTATGTCCGGCGTGAACTACGAGGGCAATGAGATCCGCAAGGGCGCTGCCGATTCCGTGCGCACCTATCTGGAGGCAGCCGGCGGCGTGTTCTCCCAGGAGTGCGAAGAGGCCGTCGAACGCATCGCCAAGGCCGGCGGCACCCCGCTGGTCGTGACCAAGAACTGCCGCGTGCTGGGCGTTGTGTACCTCAAGGACATCATCAAGTCCGGCGTTAAGGAGAAGTTCGCCGACCTGCGCAAGATGGGCATCAAGACCATCATGGTGACGGGCGACAATCCGCTCACCGCCGCGGCAATCGCCGCCGAGGCCGGCGTTGACGACTTCCTGGCCGAGGCCACCCCTGAAGGCAAACTCGAGAAGATCCGCGAGTTCCAGCGTGAGGGTCACCTGGTCGCCATGACCGGCGACGGCACCAACGACGCGCCCGCTCTGGCCCAGGCCGACGTCGCCGTGGCCATGAACACGGGCACCCAGGCTGCCAAGGAGGCCGGCAACATGGTCGACCTCGACTCCAGCCCCACCAAGCTCATCGAGGTCGTGCGTATTGGCAAGCAGCTGCTCATGACCCGCGGCTCGCTCACGACCTTCTCGGTGGCCAACGACGTGGCGAAGTACTTCGCTATCATCCCGGCCCTGTTCTCGCCGATCTATTCGGGACTGGGCGCCCTCAACATCCTGAGCCTCACCAACCCGTTGACGGCCGTGCTGTCCGCCATCATCTACAACGCGCTGGTCATCGTCGCGCTAATTCCGGCGGCTCTCAAGGGCGTCAAGTACCGCGAGGTTCCATCCGGCCAGCTGTTGACCCATAACCTGCTGGTGTGGGGTCTGGGCGGCATCGTGGCGCCGTTCGTATTCATCAAGATTATCGACATGCTGCTGGCCTTGTTCGGCATTGGCATGATGTAGACGGAGGTTTGTATGTTCAAAGGTATCGCATCGCGCGCACTTGGCGTGTTCGCGCTGTTTACCATCGTCTGCGGCCTGGGATACACGCTCGTGGTGACCGGCGTCGTGCAGCTTGCGTTTCCGTACCAGGCGAACGGATCGCTTATTACGGTCGACGGCAAGGTTGTGGGTTCCGAGCTCATCGGCCAGAACTTCGATGACGAAGCCCACATGTGGGGTCGTATCCAGAACGTGTCAATTGTCGAAGGCGAAGACGGCGAGCTCATGGCGTATGGTGCCCCGTCCAACCTGTCCCCGGCGAGTGAGAAGTATCGGCAGCTTGTGGATGCGCGCGTGAAGAAGATTCGCGCCGCCAACTCCGATGCCGATATGGACGCTGTGCCCGTCGACCTGGTGACGTGTTCGGGGTCCGGCCTCGACCCGGAGATCTCTCCGGATGCCGCCGAGTACCAGGTCCCGCGCCTTGCCAAGGCCACGGGCAAGAGCGAAGACGAGGTGCGCGAGATCATCGCCCAGTGCACCAAGGGCCGTTTCCTCGGCGTGTTCGGCGAGCCCACGGTTAACGTGCTCAAGGTGAACCTTATGCTGGACGGCGCGCTGTAAGTGAGGGAGTGGCGGATGAGGGCATGACTGACTATCTGAGCCCTCAATTCCACCCCGCCCATCGGTTGCGGTGAAATACGGACTGTTTTGGCTGTCAAAAGTCTCATCTACTCCGTATTCCACCGCAACTTTTTTGTGAGGGTCGGGATTGAAGGTGGGGAGTGCGAGCGAGTGCGAATGCGGCGGATACTGATACGATAAGTACGTTAGTAACTGCCGCCGAGCGGCTCAAACGAAAGGAAGCCTGCATGGAGTCTTCTGCCTATCCAATGCTCTTTAGCCCGATCAAGGTCGGTACGACCGAGGTCAAGAACCGCGTCTTTATGCCGCCAGTGTCAACCAACCTGGCCGATCATGGCTATGTGACCGACGACTTGGTCGATCATTACCGCGCCCGCGCCAAGGGCGGCGTGGGCCTCATCATCACCGAGGTCGTGACGGTCGAGCCCACCTATACCTATCTGCCGGGTGACATGTGCTGCTACGACGACACGTTTATCCCCGGCTGGGAAAAGCTCGCCGCGGCCGTCCACGAGTACGGCTGCAAGATCATGCCGCAGCTCTTCCACCCCGCCTACATGGCCTTTAACATTCCAGGCACGCCGCGCCTGATCGCCCCGTCCTTTGTGGGCCCGTCCTATGCCCGCGAGGCACCGCGTCCCATCACGGTTGACGAGATCCACGAGCTCACGCATCAGTTCGGCGACGCTGCCGTGCGTATGCAGAAGGCCGGCGTCGATGGCGTCGAGGTCCATGCGGCGCACGCCCACGGTATGCTCGGCGGCTTTTTGACTCCGCTCTACAACAAGCGTACCGACGAGTACGGCGGCTCGCTCGACGCCCGCATGCGCTTCCTGCTCGAGGTCATCGCCGAGATTCGCGAGCGCTGCGGCAAGGACTTCATTATCGACGTCCGTATCTCGGGCGACGAGTACACCGATGGCGGCCTGACCCTCAACGACATGATCTACGTCTCGCGTCGCCTGGAGAAGGCCGGCGTCGACATGATTCATGTGTCGGGCGGCACCACCATCAAGCGTGGCTCCGCAATTCCCGCCGCCGGTACGCAGCAGGCCTCGCATGCCGCCTGCTCGCGCGAGATTAAGAAGCACGTCAACATTCCCGTTGCCACGGTCGGCCGCATCAACGAGGCCTGGATCGCCGAGGAGCTGATCGAGGACGGCGCCGCCGACATCTGCATGATGGGCCGCGCCAATCTGTGCGATGCCGAGTTCTGCAATAAGGCGGCTGCCGGCAACGCCGACGAGATCCGTCCCTGCATCGGCTGCCTGCGCTGCCTGAACGGCATCATGTTTGGCAAGCGCATCTCCTGCACCGTCAACCCGGACGTCGAGCGCGACGAGGCCGGCTACGAGCCTGCCGCCGAGGCCAAGAACGTGCTCGTCGTGGGCGCCGGTCCCGCTGGCATGGAGGCGGCCTACATTGCCGCCAAGCGCGGCCATAACGTGGTGCTCGTGGATAAGCAGGACGAACCGGGCGGCGAGATGCGCATCGCGGCCGTTCCGCCGGCAAAGCAGGAGCTCACTCGTGTGATCAAGTACCAGTACCGTCGCCTGGCCGAGGCCGGCGTCACGTGCGTATTTGGCACTGAGCTTACTGCCGAGGACATTCAGCGTGACTACGCCGGCTACGAGGTCGTCCTAGCTTATGGCGCCGAGCCCATCGCTCCGGCCTTCATGCAGGGCTTTAAGCAGGTTATGACGGCTGACGACCTGTTGGGCGGCAAGGCTTTTCCGGGCAAGAAGATCGTCATCGTGGGCGGCGGCACCGTCGGCTGCGAGACGGCCGATTACCTGGCCCCGTTGGTCAACGACCTGTCGCCGGCCAATCGCGATGTCACCGTCATCGAGATGACCAAGACGCTCGCCGCCAACGAGGGCGGTGCCGGCCGCGCGGTGCTCATCACGCGCATGCTCTCCAAGGGTGTCCACGTGCTGACTGAGGCCAAGGTGACCGAGATTACCGAGGATGCTATCAGCTACGAGAAGGACGGCGAGGTCCACACCATCACCGGTGCCGATACGCTGGTGCTTGCCATGGGCTATCGTCCCAATACCAAGCTGGCAGACGACCTGGCTGCAGCCGGTGTTGCCACCCACGTGCTGGGCGATGCCAACAAGTGCGGTAACATTCGCGACGCCATCGGCGATGGCTACAAGGTTGCCTGCGAGCTCTAGTTAACCCTTTGTTGCGTGGGGGCCAGGTTACTTTGCGCTAAGTTGATGCATGTAAACCTGACCCCATTGCACCATTTGATAAAACGCAAGCGCTCGCTGCCTGCGTTTTATCAAAGAAAGATTATTGTCGAGCCTTAAATGCCTTTTGTTTGTGTGCTTTCCGCAATCATATTGCGGTTGTAGACCAGGTGCAGATACATCGCATCGTGAGCGGCGGTGGGGTTGCGCGTCTCAATGGCGTCGGCCACACCGTGGTGCGTGCGGATGGTCTCCTCGACGAACTTTTTTGCCCGTTACGTCGATAAAGAGGGGAACGGATGCCTTGAGCACACCCATCAGACGGGTAACGGCGAGGTTGCCGCCATCCCAGGGCGGCTTCATGGGGTAGCGCCCGTACGCATCGAATTTTTCCTCTCATAGATGTGCGGCACAAAGAGCCCCGAGTTCATACGAGCTCGGGGCTCTTTTCGTTTGGATTTCAGACGTATTGACAGACGAAAACAGTCTGCGTCCGGTATTGAGCCATACGAAAGCGAAATTATGCGTCTTAATTCCGTACGCAAATCAAGACGAAAACAGTTTGCGTCTTATATAAATCAGTACGCAAACGGTTTTCGTCTTATAATACGGTTATGAATGGTACGAAACGAGGGGGTTGTGCATATGGTTGTTAGAGAGAGCCCTACAGTCGAATACAAGGAAAGCGTTACGCCGACGTTTCTTAAAACGGTGAGCGCCTATGCAAACTATGGGACGGGCAAGATTGAGTTTGGCGTTGATGACGAGGGCGTGGTTGTCGGCCTTGCAGATCCGGTCGCAGAGTGTCTCCGCATCGAGAACATGATTAATGACAGCTTGGACCCCGCTCCCCGTTACACGCTCGAGCCCGATGAGAAACACGGGACCGTAATCCTTACGGTTTATGAGGGACAGGACAAACCCTATCGAAGCAAGGGAAAGGCCTACAGGCGAAACGATTCGGCAACGGTGGAGGTCGACCGGTTTGAGTATGGCAGGCTGACGCTCGAAGGCAGCAACGTAACGTTCGACGCGCTCACGTCGGCTCGCCAGGACTTGAGCTTTCATACGCTCGAGCATAAGTGTGTTGAACACCTCGGCATTTCCGAGCTAACGTCGGATATCTTGCGTACGCTCCGCTTGCTCGGCAAGGATGGCTATACCAATGCCGCGGCGATTTTAGCGGATAAGAATGATTTTCCAGGCATCGACTGCGTCCGTTTTGGCGATACCGAGGATGTGATCTTGGATCGCGAGGCGGCGACAAATGTATCCGCAATTGAGCAGGCGGACAGGGCGGTGGCTATGTTTGCACGCTACTACCGTTATGAGCGTATCGAAGGGATGGAGCGCGTCCAAACCGATCGAATTCCTCTTGAGGCATTCCGCGAAGCTGTTGCAAACGCTTTAGTGCATCGGACGTGGGACGTTCGAGCGAACGTTCAAATTGCCCTGTACGATGATCGCGTCGTTGTGACCTCCCCCGGATCGCTGCCCGCCGGTTTGACGACGGAACAATACCTGTATGGGCAGATATCCGTGCTCAGAAACCCCATCGTTGCAGAGGCCTTCTTAAAGCTGGATTACATCGAGAAATTTGGTACGGGAATTGCGCGCATTAGACGTGCCTATCGCGATTCGATCAATCAACCAATTTTTGATGTTCGCGGCGGCATGGTGGCCGTCACATTGCCCGTTACCGATGCCTTTGAAGGGTCCGAGGAAGAGG
Source organism: Collinsella sp. AM09-41 (assembly GCF_003473245.1). Classification (NCBI taxonomy): domain Bacteria; kingdom Bacillati; phylum Actinomycetota; class Coriobacteriia; order Coriobacteriales; family Coriobacteriaceae; genus Collinsella; species Collinsella sp. AM09-41. The sequence continues at coordinate 182,529 of NZ_QRMJ01000002.1, read as the reverse complement.
TCCAGGTTCTCAAGGCCTTGTCGGGCGGGCGAATTATGTCGCGAAGCGAGATTGAAAAACAGACGGGGCTGAGCCGCATGCGGACGTTGGCGGCACTCGAATCTCTGCTTGAACGGAATGCAATCGTAAGGCAGGGAACCGGGCGGGCCACGAAATACGAGCGCTCATAGTCCAAAAGAGCCATGGTACAAGACGGACCCCAAGCCAGCGTTGGCTTGGGGTCCGTTATATCCCGGATGGTAATGGGCCGATTATTGTCAAGTTATAGCAAAGTACAGCGACGTACAGCAAAGTATAGTGAGATATAGCAAGCCGTATAGCGCGCCTTGATTTTCAACCCTTGATTATCAACCGTCCGTATTTCACAGCAACTTATAACAGGCTCGGGGTGCCAATTTGGGGTGCAGTAGTGCTGCGCCACGAAAAGGGCCTATCTACTACGTTTAAGCCGCAGGGGTCAACCATAGTCGGTTTTTTCGAAAATCGACAAGCTGTCTACCTGCGGTTTTGTTTTCACGGTTTTCGGTATGGCCGAGGCTATCCGTGTTAACGTAATAGATGGGCCACTTTTGTGGCAAGGGGGGGCCGATCTGCGGGCCAGGGTAGCTAAAAGAGCCCCGTCCCAAAAAGACTGATTGGGAGCTGGGGCGTGTCGATGCGATAGTATTACGTGGTGAAATTCGACAAACCGTGAGCTTCATCCGAGGGCTTTATGGAACAACACCAGCATAATCAGAGCCTGCAAGATCAGGCATACAACGCATTGCGCTCCAAGATCATCTATGCCGAGCTCAAGCCCGGCACGCGCCTTTCGGCGATTGGTCTGGAAAAGGAGACGGGAATCGGGCGCACGCCCATTCGCGAGTCTTTTGTGCGCTTGCGTGAGCAGGAGCTGGTGGAAACGCGTCCCAAAAGCGGCACCTATGTCTCAAAAATCAGCATGGAGCGCGCCGAGAACGCCTGTTTCTTGCGCGAGAAACTCGAGAGAAGCGTGCTCATTAAATGCTGCTCTGCCGTCACGCCCGAGCAAAAGCAGCGGCTCGAGCGGATTCTTGCCGAGTCCGAGTCGCTCGACCATAGCGAAACGCGTCGCTTTTTCGATCTGGACAACCTGTTCCATGAGACGTGTTTTGAGATTGCCGGCCGCCACATGTTGTGGGATTGGATGAAGAGCGTCAACACACATTTTGAGCGATACAACTGGTTGCGTATGGTGTCGCAGGATCTGGATTGGGAGCCGATTCGTCGGCAGCATCGCCGAATTCTCGAGGCCATTAAGAAGGGCGATACCGACGCGGCGAGCTACCTGGCAGAGACGCACCTGCATCTGATGCCCGAGGAACAGGGCCCGGTTATCGCCTTGCATCCCGACTACTTTGAGCTGTCGAAAGACTCGTCAATCTAGCCCATCGCCGCATCTGCTCGAGACACAAAAACGATGCTGCTCACCTACAGCGTTTTGCAACCGAGATTTTTAAAAAATGCCTAAAATGGCTCAGATTGCTGACAATTGGGAAACGGGGTGCGCTATGGCGCAGATGAGGATTAAGGACATTGCCGCCGAGGCGGGCGTGAGCCCGGCCACGGTCTCGCGCTATCTCAATAACCGCCCCGGGCAGATGACCGAGGAGACCCGCGCCCGCATCGCGGCGGTTATCGAGCGCACCGGCTATCGCCCACGTGCCGCCGCACGCAATCTGCGCAGCTCGCGCGCCAACCTCATCGGCGTAATCTTGGCCGACATCGCCAACCCGTTCTCCAGCGCCATGCTCGAAGGGCTTTCCGCCAGCGCCGCCGCGCGCGGCTGCTCGCTCATGACGGCCATTAGCGGCAACGACCCCGCCAAGGAAGCGGAGTCGCTCACCAGACTTATCGATGCCGGCGTGGACGGCCTGGTCGTCAACACCTGCGGAGGCAATGACGAGGCGATCGCCGCGGCAGCGGGACGCCTACCCGTTGTGCTGCTCGACCGCGATGTTGCCGATGGCGGCATCGATCTGGTGACATCTAACAACCGTGAGCTGGTCGCCGGCCTGGTAGACGCCTTGGCTGCTGCGGGCAGCGAGCGTCTGTGCCTGCTTACCGAGGCAAGCGATGACAGCCCCGTGCGTCGTGAGCGCGCTGAGGCGTTTGCCGACGAGCTCTCGCGCCGCGGCCTGGCCGGCGAGGTCGTCACCTTGGCGGACGGTGGTGCCGAGGGTGTCAGTCGCCTGGACGAGACCATCCGCGGCTATGCGGGTAAAAAGCTCGGCCTCATTGCCGTCAACGGCCTGGTCTTCCTGCGCCTGACCGAGGCACTGGCGCAGCTGGGTCCCTCGCTGCCGGCGGGCCTTAAGATCGCAACGTTTGACGATTACCCCTGGAACCACGTGCTCTTTGGCGGTGTGACCACGGCCGCGCAAGACACCCACACCATCGCCGAGCGCGTAATCGAGCGTCTGTCCGAGCGCATCGACGTCGTTACCACTACGGTGGGCGACGCCGCAAAGCTCGCCCCCAAGCGCATCGAGATCCCCGGTCACATCGAACACCGCGCTTCGACCTCGCGCTAGTCTGTGTGATATTATATAGACAATGTCATACAGGAGGTATCCATGGCTGCGTCTGTGCTGAGTGTTCGAGTGGACTCGTCAATTAAAGATTCATTTGCCGAGCTGTGCGAAGAACTCGGCATGACTTCGTCCGTTGCGGTCAATATGTTCATGAGGCAGATGTTGCGCGAGCGCTCGCTGCCGTTTGTGCCTTCACTCGGTAAAAGCTCTGCGAGCGAAAGCGCCACAGCGGGCATTTTGGATACCGCTCAGATTGAGTCCGCCGTCCGCGAGGCAGCCAGCCCGATTCCCGCCATCAAAACCGTGATCCTATTTGGATCGTATGCCCGTGGCGAGGCGCGTGCAGATAGTGATATCGACTTGCGCCTCGAAGTCGATCGCGAGCAGGGCTTTGGTCTTTTTGCGTTGTCGGCGTTTGGCGAGGCAGTGCGCAAGGAAACCGGGAGGCAGGTTGATCTCGTCTCGAGTGATCATCTTGATGACGATCTTGCCGCGGTAATCGAGCGCGAAGGAGTGATCCTTTATGATCGCGCGTAAGTCAGACAGCCTGTTCGCACACGTTTTTTGAGCGCTTGATACGCTTTAACCCTGCGGAAACATTTTTCTGCGATAGTATCTGCGATATAGACCAGTCGAAACCCGCCCGAAAGAAAGGGGAGCGACATGAACCAGCAGAACATCGATTACGTACTCCGCTCTGTAGAGCAGCGTGACATCCGCTTTGTGCGTCTGTGGTTTGTCGACATTCTCGGCCGCCTCAAGAACTTTGCCATTAGCCCCGAGGACCTCGAGGTCGCTTTTGAGGAGGGTATTGGCTTTGACGGCTCCGCCATCGAGGGCTTTGCCACGCCCGAGGAAGCCGACATGCTGGCGTTCCCCGATGCTTCGACCTTCCAGATCCTGCCGTGGCGCCCGAGCCACAACGGCGTAGCCCGCGTGTTCTGCGACGTGTGCACTCCCGATCGCAAGCCGTTTGCCGGCGACCCGCGCGATGCCCTGCGCCGCATGTTCCGCAAGGCCGAGAAGGCTGGCTATCTGCTTAACGTGGGTGCCGAGCTGGAGTATTACTACTTCCCCGACGAGCACACCCCCGAGCCGCTCGACAACGTGGGCTACTTCGATCTTTCGGTAAGCGATGCCGCCCGCGACCTGCGTCGCAACACGGTCCTCACGCTCGAGAAGATGTCCGTGCCCGTGGAGTACACCTTCCATGCCGCCGGCCGCTCGCAGCACGGTATGAGCCTGCGTCACGCCGAGGCCCTGAGCATGTCCGACGCCATCACCACGGCCAAGCTCATCATTAAGCAGCAGGCCTACGAGAGCGGGTGCCACGCCTCCTTTATGCCCAAGCCGTTGGCGGGTGAGGACGGCAGCGCTATGTTCCTGTGTCAGTCGCTGTTCGACCATGACGGCAACAACGTCTTTTGGGGCGAGGACGACGAGAAGTACCACCTCTCCGAAATCGCCAAGCACTACATGGCCGGCATCCTGGCGCACGCGCGCGAGATCAGCGCCATCACCAACCCCACGGTCAATTCGTACAAGCGCATCACCACGGGCGGCGACTCCGTGCCGCAGTACGCCACGTGGGGCCTGCGCAACCGCGCGAGTATGGTCCGCATTCCGGTCTACAAGCCCGGCAAGCAGCTGTCCACGCGCATCGAGCTGCGTAGCCCCGACCCCATGGCCAACCCGTATCTGGTCAACGCCGTCACGCTGGCGGCTGGTCTGGACGGCATCGAGCGCAAGCTGGAGCTCCCGCCCGAGGCCACGGCCGAGACGCTCAAGCTTACCGACCGTCAGATGGTCGACGCCGGCTACACGCCGCTGCCGCGCTCGCTCAAAGAGGCGCTCGACGTGTTTGAGGACTCGCAGTTTATGAAGGATGCCCTCGGCGAGCACATTCACAGCTTCTTCCTCAAAAAGAAGCGCGACGAGTGGCATAAGTTTGAGTCTACGATCACCGAGTGGGAGATCAAGCACTACCTGGCGAACTCCTAATCGCGCTGGCTTGTTCCAGTACGATTGAGCTCATTTCTTTGGAGGCCGATATGTCCGAAAAGAGTGCCCTGTTCATGGCGCGCACGACGCGCTTCCACGAGTTTGCCCGCAGCTTGACGACTACCCTGGGTGTCGAGGTGAGCCTGGCAACCCCTGATTCGCCAACTGCGGCGCACGACTTTGACCTGCTGATCCTCGATTCCGACGGCATCCGCAGCGACCGCATCGATCAGATTGCCAAGTGGCTTGACGATCGCGGCGGTGTCCCCATGTTGGTGATCGTCGACGATGAGGCGCTCGGTACCCTGCGCCTGCCGAATCACGCGCATGCCGACTTTGTGTGCCCCACGGCGACGCCCAACGAGCTTAAGGCTCGCGTGCAGCGCCTGATGGGCGAGGAGGAGACCGTCACCGCCGACGATGTGCTCAACATCGATAACCTCGAGATTAATCTGGCTACCTACCAGGTGACACTCGATAACGAGCCCATCGACCTGACGCTGATGGAGTACTCGCTGCTGAGCTTTTTGGCGACGCATCCCAATCGCGCCTACAGCCGCGAGGTGCTGCTGCACCGCGTGTGGGGCTTTGAGTACTGCGGCGGCACGCGCACCGTCGACGTGCACATCCGACGCATCCGCTCCAAGGTGGGCCCGCAGATCGCGGCACACATCACCACCGTCCGCGGCGTGGGCTATCTGTTTAAGGACTAGCAAGTAAATAGAGGGCAATGTGAGGGTACCGGAGATTTCACCAGTACCCTTTTCTCGTTTAGGGCGAAAAGAAGACCTTTCACCGATTAAAAGTGTGTCAGTAAAAACAATATCAAACGTATAACACTATCTAGCAAATATCATCTAGTTACCGTATCTCCCTACTACACGGATGGAGGAAGAAATGCGTTATTCGAGAAAGGTGATTGTCGGATTCATAGTGTTGCTTGCCGCCCTGATGTCTCCAAGGTTAGTTTTTGGAGACGACGACTTGGTCCGTGTCACACCGCAAATAGCTGTGGAGCAAGCGCAGGCTTTCTTTGATGATGTATCGGATGAGCCGGTGACCGCTTGTGACCCAGTAAAAATGGTGAATTCCGATGGGGAATCAATCGGGTATATCGTTCGTGCGAAGCGGGATGACGTTAACTATGGCTACGTCGTATTTGATTCAGAGCGATCTTGGTGGATCAGCGAATACTGCTTGGCTCCGAACGCTCTTTTACCTATCGAGAGTGCAAGCGAAGAAATTGCACTCCTCGCATCCTCGGATAACGTCGTTGCGTTAAAGATTGACGAGCTAACTGTTGGCGTTGCCGACTTAGATAAAAACATTGTTTTAGACGCAAGTGGAAAAAAAGTACCAAATAAATTGTCCTCGGGAGGCAATCGCAGCGGATCGCCGGAACATTTCGATGACGTTTTTGTATCTGCCAAGGATTTGTATAAACAGGGATATGTTGTTGATGCGAGCAAAACGGTTTCGGGAATAATAACGCCAACGCAAACAGAAGTTATCAAAGAAACGGGGACTTATGCTTGCGCTGTTTCGGCAATGTTTGCAGTTAGCAGTCACTATGTGACTTTGAACCGCCTTAAATTGTCCGATTTATACTCGGAGCTTTGGAGGCTGTCGGGGACATGGGAAGAAGAAGAAAAGAAATATGATCAAGCGACTGGTCTGTACTTTACTCAAGGCAAGACTTCTCCTGACAAACCCGCTCCGGCCTTAAAGGAGTTTTGTGCAAGACGAGGCAAGGAGCTTGAGACGTCATTCGTTTGGTATCCGTCATGGGATTCCTTTAGGGTGAATACCGACTCGGGGAATCTGAGTATTTTCTCTGGAAGGCTCCGGTCAAATGGCAGCGGGCACGCAATGGCAGTTGTGGGCTACGTGGCAATGCATAACACATACTCGAATGCCAAGAAGTACCTGCTTGTTGTTTGGAATGGATGGACAAACCAGCTACAGTTTCTTCCATATGACGTATCAATTTACACGTCTCACGATGGCACATATTGCAAGGGTTGATTGTACTCGTGAACGGCGACAAGTTCATTCGAAGGGCAATGCTCCTATTGGTGCTTTCCTTTGCTTTGCTCACCGCAGCGAGCTTCTTTCTGTTAAGGGCGACTAATGGGGGAGAAAACGACACGGTTGTTGCAGTCGAGGTGCGCGCTCTATCGGATGTTCATAACGGGCAATTTGAGGCGCTTATGCCAAGTGGTTGCCGTAAGAGAATCGATATGCGCCGTAAGTCAAGTTCCGGATATGTCTCAGGGTTGAAAGCAGGTGATAAATGGATTCTAGTTTTTGTGGAAGATAAGGAACTTGACGGGACTGTTCTGTATCCCCATTCAGCTGAGAAAGTCAAATCAAGTAGACAAGGGGAATGAAGAATGATTGATAGAAAGCAGTTCTTAGGTCTGATGGCGGGGGCTCCTATTTTGATGCGAGCCGGGATGGCAGAAGCCGTGGAGTTGCCGGACGCTCAGAAGCGATTGACGCTCGTGGTCGACACGGTGGTCAGAGATGAAAATGGCAATGAAAAAACGCGAACAAGAAGCAGAGAGACTATTTTCACGCCAGAGAGCAAAACTGTGTCTGCCGACGCTATGGCCGGTGATGTCATAACAATCCAGAGGGAATCAGATGAAACGTTGCCGCTGCTTGCCAAGATTGAGCTCACAGTCGCTTATTATAACGATAAAACAGAAATTGAGATTCGTTCCGGAAAGTACTCGATAGTCCAAATCGATCCGCTTGTGATGTATGCAAACGCTTGGTATGCGCTCATGCAGAAAGATAAATATGTGATGAACTACTTCGCAGAAGGCGAAGCATCATATGAAACGGGGTGGGGGCCAACGCCATACGACGCGGAGAAGGATAAGTGGACGTGCGGATCAGGCATGGGCGCGACGATTACGGACTTCATTAACGATTCAACATATAGCTTTGCTATCGACTGTTATATCGAATAGACATGACGGCATAAAACGAATTGGCCTATAAGCATGTCATTACTTAAGCAAAGCTGAAATCTTGGCATCTAGTGCTCGGGACTGCCCAGCTTGGGGTACAACTCAACGTGAACAATGATGGCCCGCCACATGTTTGGCGGGCCTTTGGTTATTTGACGAAAGGATCGCAGCTATGAGCGAGTACGATTCCCAGCGTCCCCAGGATGCGGGCAACGCCGGCGAGACCCAGCAGCAGCCGCGCGTGCAGGTGGAGTCGACGCCTGCCGATGGCAGTAACATTCCTTACGTGCAGGCCTACGACACGCAGACCGGAAAGCCGCTGGGCAGCCAGCAGGTTGTAAACAAGCACACCGTGGTCAAGACTAAGACCAAAAAGCTGCCGATCTTTATTACGGCGCTCGCCGGCTGTGCATGCGGCGCCCTGCTGGTCATTGCGCTCATTATGAGTGGCACGCTCAACATTGGCAGCGGAAAGAATGCCGTGACGGCGGGTGCTTCGGGTTCATCGACGCAAAAGATTACGATCGACTCCGAGGACACCACGCTGGCCGAGGCCGTCTCTGCCAAGGCGCTGCCCTCCGTGGTTTCCATTACCGCCACTTCGAGCGGCGGCCAGAATGGCTCGCTTTCGCAGTCTGCCGACGAGTCGGACGGCTCGGGCAGCGTCGGTTCGGGCGTTGTGCTCGATACCGAGGGCCACATCCTCACCAACAACCACGTGGTCGATGGCTATGACCAGTACGTGGTGACCATGGACGACGGCACCACCTACGAGGCCGAGTTCGTGGGCAACGATGCTTCGAGCGACCTAGCCGTCATCAAGCTCAAGGATGCTGACGCCTCTAAGCTCACGCCGATCGAGATCGGCGACTCTTCCAAGCTCAACGTGGGCGAGTGGGTCATGGCGATCGGCTCGCCGTTCGGCAACGAGCAGTCTGTCTCCACGGGTATCGTGTCGGCGCTGTATCGCTCCACGGCCATGAGCTCTACCAACGGTAACACCATCTATGCCAACATGATCCAGACCGATGCCGCCATCAACCCGGGCAACTCCGGCGGCGCGCTCGTTAACGACAACGGTGAGCTGGTGGGTATCAACTCGCTCATCGAGAGCTACTCGGGCTCCAGCTCGGGCGTGGGCTTTGCCATTCCCGTTAACTATGCCAAGAACATTGCCGACCAGATCATCGACGGCAAGACGCCGGTTCATCCGTACCTGGGCGCCACGCTTTCGAGCGTCAACGCGCTCAATGCTCGCACTAACAAGCTGAGCACCGATAGCGGCGCGTACGTGGCAAGCGTCGTCGAGGACGGTCCTGCCGCCAAGGCCGGCATCCAAGAGGGCGATGTCATTACCAAGCTGGGCGACGATGAGATTTCGAGCGCCGATGGCCTGATCATCGCGCTGCGCAGCCACGAGGTGGGCGAGAAGGTCGAGATCACGCTCATGCGCGGCAAGGAAGAGAAGAAGGTTACCGTCGAGCTGGGCTCCGACGAGGAGCTGCAGAACCAGCAGCAGGACGACAGCGCGACCGACACCGGCAACGGCGGTATTACCGACGAACAGCTGCGCCAGTACCTGGAGGAGCTGCTGGGCCAGCAGGGCCAGGGTCAAGGCTACGGTCAGGGTTACTAGCGAGCCGTTTCGCACATATCGAGGCCAGGGGGCTGTCCCATCAACGTGGGACAGCCCTTTTTTCTTATTGATCCGTTGGGGACGGAGGAAAACGGATCATTTGGAACTGACAGGGGCATGGTTTGATCGCGCGATCCACCCCAGTCTGGCGGCTGCCGATTCGGTGCGGTTCGAGACCGCTATTCGGCCTCATTGCGACCGGTGGTACTCTAGTATCCGTTTGAAATCGAGCGAAGGAGTGCCGCTATGGAGCAATCGAGCCTGTTTGGTGACGGCGTGGACATCGATACCGAAACGCCCGCGAGCACGGATACCGCCGTACCGGCCGATGCCCGTGCCCAGGCGGCAGCGCGTGCGGCCGAGCTGCGCCACGAGCTCGATTACCACGCCTATCGCTACTACATGCTCGATGCGCCCGAGATCACGGACGCCGCCTTTGACAAGATGCTCGTTGAGCTGCAGGAAATTGAGGCCACCTACCCCGACCTGGTGACGCCCGACAGCTATACCCAGCGCGTGGGCGGGTACGTGAGCGAGCAGTTTACGCCGGTCACGCATATGGCGCGCATGTATTCCATGGACGATGCCATGGATCTGGACGAACTCGACGCGTGGCTCCAGCGCACCGAGGATGCGCTCGGTGCCGGCAGCGTCACCTATACCTGCGAGCTTAAGATCGACGGCCTGGGCGTGGCGCTTACCTACCAAAACGGCACCTTCGTACGCGCAGCCACACGCGGCGATGGCACCACGGGCGAGGACGTGTCGCTCAACGTCCGTACCATCAAGGATGTGCCCATGCACCTGTCCGAGCCGGCGCTCGCCCACATGGGCGCCGACCGCGAGCGCACCATCGAGGTCCGTGGCGAGGTCTATATGCCCAAGGGCAGCTTTGTGCGCCTGAACGACGAGGCCGATGCCGAGGGGCGCGACCCCTTCGCCAACCCGCGCAACGCTGCCGCCGGCAGCCTGCGCCAAAAGGACCCCAAGGTCACGGCGCGCCGCGATCTCGCTACCTTTATCTATGCCATCGCCGATACCGATCCGCTGCACGTCCACAGCCAGCGCGAGTTCCTCGATTGGCTGCGTAGCGCCGGCTTTAGCGTCAACCCTAACGTGGCTCGCTGTGCCACACCCGCCGAGGTCCACGAGTTCTGTGCCCAGGCGCTCGAACACCGCGGTGACCTGGACTACGACATCGACGGCGTGGTCGTAAAGGTCGACAGCTTCCAGCAGCAGCTCGACCTGGGCTTTACCGCCCGCGCACCGCGCTGGGCCATCGCCTTTAAGTTCCCGCCCGAGGAAAAGCAGACCGTCCTGCGCGAGATTCGCATCCAGGTGGGCCGCACCGGTGTGCTCACACCGGTCGCCGAGTTCGATCCGGTGACGGTTGCCGGCTCCACCATCGCGCGCGCCACGCTGCACAACATCGACGAGATCCGTCGCAAAAACGTGCGCGAGGGCGACACTATCATCGTGCACAAGGCGGGCGACGTGATTCCCGAGGTCGTAGGTCCGGTGCTCGATAAACGCCCGGCCGATTCGGTCGACTGGCACATGCCCGAGGTCTGCCCCGTGTGCGGTAGCCCCGTGGTCCACGAGGATGGCGAGGTTGCCTACCGCTGCGTGTCCATCGACTGTCCCGCACAGCTCAAGGAGCGCCTGCTTCACTGGGTAAGCCGCGGCTGCATGGACGTCGACGGCCTGGGCGACGAGATCGTCGACAAGATGATCGCTGCCGGCCTGATCCACGATGTCGCGGACTTCTACCAGCTCACGGTCGACGACATCGCAGGCCTGGACACAGGGCGCGTGTACGCTAGCTCCAACAGCAAAAAGGGCGTCAAGAAGGGCGACCCCATCCCGGTGGGCCTCAAGACGGCCGAGAAAATCATCGCCGAGCTCAACAAGTCCAAGAGCCAGCCGCTCGGTCGCGTGCTGTTTGCCCTGGGCATCCGCCACGTGGGCAAGAGCGTGGGCGAGGTCATCGCCGAGCGATTCCTGTCGATTGATAAGCTCATCTTGGCGAGTGAAGAGGACATCGCCGAGTGCGAGGGCATCGGTCCCAAGATTGCGGCGAGCGTCAAGCAGTTCCTGGCCGTGCCCGAAAACCTTGCCGTGCTGGAGCGTTTGCGCCAGGCGGGTCTGTCGCTCGAGGTCGACTTGGGCGCCGCGCATGCACAAGCCGCAGCCGACGCGGGCGTGGCGGGCGAGCTCGCCGATGCACAACCGCTCGCGGGTCTGACCTTCGTGCTCACCGGCACGCTCGTCAACCGCACCCGCGACGAGGCAGGCGCGGCGCTCAAGGTGCTCGGCGCCAAGGTCTCGGGCAGCGTGTCCAAGAAGACGAGCTATCTGGTTGCCGGCCCCAAAGCGGGCTCCAAGCTCACCAAAGCCGAGCAGCTGGGCGTACCCGTGCTGGACGAGGACGCCCTCGAGCAGATCCTGGCGACTGGTCAGGTGCCGGAGGCTTAAGGCGTCGATAACCAAATTGAAGAACCGCCCGGAAGCACGATGCCTTCCGGGCGGTTCTTACTTTGCTGGGGCAACCGGCACCGTGATCTGCGTCACGTAGGTTGCCGGGTCGTCGCTGATGATGTCATCGATCAGGGCAATCTCGCGTTGCCCCGCTACGCCACCAACTTGTCAAAAGCCCCGCGGCGGTTGAGTACGGTAAATGCAATCACGCAAATGACCGCCGACAGAATGGACCCGCACGGCGAAGCGATGCCCATGGGAAACAACGTATCGGAATAGGCGTTCGACAGCAGCCACGCGCCCGGCACGCGAATGAGCGCCACCGCCAGCACGTTGTGCGCAAAGCCGATGTAGCTCTTGCCGTATGCAGCGAAAAAGCCGCTAAAGCAAATGTGGATGCCGGCAAAAATCGCGTCGAAAATGTAGCTGCGCATATAGCCGGTGCCGGCGGCGACTACTGCAGCGTCCTTGGCAAAAAAGCCGATAAACGCCGGCGCCACCAGCCACATCAGCACCGTGATCAGGCAGCCGTACACTACCGAGATCGTCATGGCGTCCTTGAGCACCTGACGCGCGCGGTCGCCCTTGCCCGCGCCGGCGTTTTGCGCCGTGAGTGCGCTGACGGTGGCGCCCATGGAACTCGGCACAATGAATAAAAAGCTGATCATCTTCTCGACCAGGCCCACGGCGGCGGCGTCGACGAGCCCTCGGTGGTTGGCGATGACGGTGATAAACATAAACGCCACCTGGATGCAGCCGTCCTGTACGGCCACGGGCACGCCGATCTTAAGAATGCTGCCGAGCACCTCGGGCTGGGGACGCAGGTCGCTGCGCTTAACGTGAATGTTCGTGCGGCGGCTCTTGAGCCACACGAGCGCAAGGGCAACGCTTGCCGTCTGGGCGGTTACCGTGCCGAGTGCCGCGCCTACGGGACCGAGTCCCATGTGGCCGATAAACAGAAAATCGAGTGCGATGTTGATGATGCATGCCACGCCGATCACGTACATGGGCGAGCGCGAATCGCCCAGGCCGCGAAAGATGGCCGAGAGGATGTTGTATGCGGCGATAAACGGAATGCCGACAAAGCAGATGCGCAGGTAGGCGGCAGTGCCTTCGACCGCTTCGACTGGCGTGCCAATGAGTGCCACGATCTGCGGGCACAGTGCGAGCAGGACAGCGGCCAGCACCACCGAGACGCCCATAAAGAGCGTGATGGTGTTGCCGATGGCAGCCTCGGCGCGGTCAAAGCGGCGCGAACCCACGGCGTGGCCGACGATGACCGTCGTTCCCATGGCCAGGCCCACAAGCGCCACGGTAATGATATAGAGCGTCTGCGCGCCATTGCCCACGGCGGTGATGCCGGCAGCGCCGCTAAACTGCCCCATCATGTACAGATCGGCCATGCCGTAGAGCATCTGCAAAAAGTACGAGAGCATATAGGGCAGGGCAAAGACCGCGATGGTCTTGAGGACATTGCCGCGTGTGAGGTCGTGTTCCATGGGCGGGGCTTTCTGGCTGGGTTTGTTTACGTACCAGTGTAGTGAAAACCCTACAACGATTGTAGAGTCAAGGTTTGTGCTGGCATCGGGGTGAAAAAGTCACGCTCCGAGCACAATGCTTTGACCTCTTCGTGCCCCTCACCTCGCCTCAAACCATCACAACATTCGACGTTTTTTGACAAAATCGGGAAAAGCATCGAATGTTGTGATGGTTTTTCTGCCACTCGATCGGGTGGAATCGCTTTCTTGCGCACGAAGGTGTGCGGATCCGTGGGCAGGGGAATAAGGTTGGTTATCCGACTCCATTGGAGGGCTCATGGATCTGCCGATCGTCCTGTCCCATAAGACTGCCTGGCTGTGCCACAACGTGGCGCGCCCGTCCGAGCCGCTCTCGCGAGCAAGCAGCCTATACGATGAGGACTCGCTTGCTAACGAGGCGGAGCCGACCGCGAGCCTGCCCAAATTGGGACTCGATGCCAAGGGGCTGAGGGCTTCAACGGCAGTTGGGATCGTTACCGACTATCTAGTTTCGCTCGGTATTCCACGAGAAGAGCTCGATCATATCGACACGCTCGTCAACTTCGATTTTGAGCGTTCGACGCCGGCTGGATTTAGGTGCCACGTGTTTGGAGCGCTGGTGCCTCCAGGCCATCTTATCGAGGTGGCAGAGGGCCTTCTGGTGGTTGATGAGGCCATGTGCTTTGTCCAAGCGGGTTCGTGGATGAGTGAGCCCGAGCAGCTGGAATATGGCTACGAAATCTGCGCCCGATACCATTTGAATCATCTGTCGACAGGCGACTATATCGAGATGGGGCAGAGGTATACCGTCGCCGACTCGATTGCTTATTGCAATGAGAATCGATCTCGTCAGGGGGCCATACGCGCGGCCGCTGTGCTCAAGCGCGTGCACGATGGCGCGCGGTCGCCCATGGAGACGGCCACCGCAATCATGGTCGTAGCAAAACGTTCCTAGGGAGGGCTGGGATACGCCAAGATCGAGCTCAACCATCGGGTCGATGTTCCCAGCGAGTTCAAGTATCTCGCAAAGGCCGGGTATTTCGAGATCGATGTATATGCGCCTGCGAGCGGTACGGGGATTGAATACAACGGCTCTGACCATCTTGATAAACAGCGCAGCGCGTCGGATGCGGAGCGTATGACCGTGCTGAGCGCGCTGGGCTTTAGGATGATCGTCCTCACCGGGATTCAGTTTGCCCACCAGCTGCAATTGCACCGGGCGATGAATGCCATCGCGCTCGCTATGGGCCTCAAGTGCGACCGAAGCGAAGCGTTCCAGAAACGGCAGAATGACCTGCGAGAATTCATGATTCGGCACTGGGACGGCGGCCTTTAGGGGCGTTTCGGCCTTTCTACGGGGTGCCGTGGGCAGGCAAACCATCACAACATTCGACGTTTTTTGTCAAAAACGGGAAAAGTATCGAATGTTGTGATGGTCTGTGTTGAGGATGGGCTTGGAAAGTCCGTTTTGTTCGAAGCGCCCTGTCCTGTCGTACGGGTGTCGGCATGATTCTCTCGTGGGGTATTATGTTTTCCGAAGAATAAAACGCCGCGCGAGGGGAGGGCTGCGTGAGCGACCGCGTGCAACATGACGGTTTTGGCCGCGACATCAACTACCTGCGCATTGCCGTTACCGACAAGTGCAATTTCCGCTGCATTTACTGCATGCCGGCCGATGGCGTGGCGCCCCGCGCGCACGACGAGCTACTCAGTGCCGAGGAAATCGCCCGCTTTGTGCGCCTGGTGGCGGGGGAGGGCATTCGCCGCGTGCGCCTGACGGGTGGTGAGCCGCTGGTCAGCCGCCGTATCATTCCGCTCATTCGCGACATCCGCGCGATTCCGCAGATCGAGGACATCTCGCTTACCACCAATGGCGCCCTGCTGCCCAAGCTGGCGCCGCAGCTCAAAGATGCCGGGCTTAACCGCGTCAACATTTCGCTCGATACGCTCGACCCTACGCTGTTTGGAAAGATCACGCGCCTGGGCCGGCTCGAGCAGACCATGGCTGGCATCGACGCGGCGCTGGCTTGGGGCTTTGAGCCCGTTAAGGTCAACTGCGTTGTGGTGCGCCGGCTCAACCAGGATGTGGCGGCCCTCGCGCGGCTCACGCTCGACCGCCCCATCCACCTGCGCTTTATCGAATACATGCCCATCGGCGACGAACACACGAGCTCGCATTGTGCTGTGGACCCGCATGCGCCCGCGCTCAATCCCGAGCTGTGGGATGCGAGTGACACCGTTCCGAGCGACGAGCTGCGGGCGCGCATCAATGCCGGGGCCGCGGCGGCGGGACTGGGCGAGCTCGAGCCGCTCGACATCAACGACGCTCCTGCCGGCGCGGGCCCTGCGCGCTACTGGCACTTTCCGGGCGCGGCGGGAACGGTCGGCTTCATCAGCGCCATGTCCAATCATTTTTGTGCGAATTGCAACCGTCTGCGCCTGACGGCCGATGGCAACGTGCGTCCGTGCCTGTTCAGCGATGCCGAGTATTCGGTGCGTGAGGCGCTGCGCCGTGGTGATGATATGCAGGTACTTTCGATTTGGCGCGATGCCGTGGCCCACAAACCGCAGGAACACGCGATAATTGAGGGCACGCAACGATTTATGTCCCAAATCGGAGGATGATCATATGGCCAAGAGCAGGTACGCCGATGCCACCAAGGCCGCTCGCAGGGCCGCGATGTCTGCCCACAAAGTCACGGCTGCGGCGAATGCTGACAACGCCGACGCGTCCGCGCAGCCGTCTGCCAGCGCTGTTGCCGAGCCCGCCCGCGACGCCCGTCGCGACGAGCTGACGCACGTGGACGCCAAGGGCGAGGTACGCATGGTCGACGTGTCCGACAAGGCCGAGACCCATCGCATTGCCATCGCCGAGGGCACCATCCTCATGCACCCCGAGACGCAGGCTATGGTGCTACAGGATCGCGCAAAAAAGGGCGACGTGCTTGCCTGCGCGCGCGTGGCGGGCATTATGGCCATCAAACGCACGAGCGACATCATCCCCATGTGCCATCCGCTGCTCATTACCAAGAGCAAGTGCGACATTGCGCCCATCGCTCCGGCGGGGACGCCTGTCGATGACGTGCCCGAGGGCTGGGCGCCGGCGCGCGCGGACGGGCAGGTTGGCTTTCACGTGCTGGTCACGGCGGGCGTGACGGGCAAGACAGGTATCGAGATGGAGGCCCTGACCGGAGCGAGCGCTGCATGTCTGACCATCTATGACATGTGCAAGGCGGTCGATCGCGGCATGGAGATCGTCGACGTGCGCCTGCTGCACAAGGAGGGCGGACGCTCGGGCGTGTGGAATCGTGCCGAACGTCAGGTTGCTGCTGAGGCCGCCGCTGCCGACGGCGACGCTCTCGCGAGCGCACCCGTCGCCGTCGCGCCCGCAGCTCCGACACCGGCCGTCCCCGCGATCGCGTTTATCGGCTACCAGAACTCGGGCAAGACAACGCTCGTCGAGAAGGTTATCGCCGAGCTCACTCGCCGCGGCCTGCGCGTGGGTTCGCTCAAGCATCATGGGCATCATGGCTTTGATATCGACGTGCCCGCTAAGGATACCTGGCGCCATCACCAGGCCGGATCCAAGCACGTGGGGCTCATCTGCGCCACGCGCTGGGCGGAGTACGCCGACACGCGCGAGGAGGACGAGATGCCCGCGCGCGAGCTGCTGTCGCGCTACAACGATGTCGACGTGGTGATCATCGAGGGCTACAAGACCGAGGGCTTCGACAACATCGTGGTCGCGCGCTCCGGTGTCGACCGTCTGCGCGGCAAGAGCTCGCTCGACCTGGTCGACGGCCGCACGCTGGCCCTTGCCTGCAATGAAGCCCTGGCACGCCAGGCCTTCGACGCCGGATTTGCGACCCGAGCTATCAACATCAACGACGCCCGAGCCATCTGCGATCTGATTCAAGACCACCTGGCCTAAAACCTGCCAAAAAGGGACAGGTTTATTTTGGCAGGTTTTATCTGGGCAAACGTCACTTCCACCACAAAGGGTCCAGTCACCTTTGTGGTGGTTTTTGCTTTGGTAGATGTGTGGGACATGCCTTAAAATCTACCAAGTAGTTTATGCTGGGCGAAAAACGGAGAGAAGGGGCTCGATGTGTCCTTAATGTTTCATGCGGATAGATTGATTTGACAGACGGTGGCGAATGCCCACCGTCCGCATTCGTATGAAACAAGGAGTCTCCATGCTCGCCTCTCTTTTCTCAAAGCCTCAATCATCGCTGTCCGTGCAGGCCAAGCGCCTGGTGGCGATGCGCTTTCTCATCTACACCGGCTTTCAGACCAGTTATTTTATCGGCGTCATCGGAACGCTCACCTATGCGGATGACGCCTCGGTCGTTGCGACATCGCTGGCTGTCCTGTTTATGAACGTTTTCGTGATCCTGGGATCCTTTGTGGGTGGCGCGGCGCTCGACGCCTGGGGTCCGCGCCGCCATTTCTTGCTGAGCATCGTCGGCGCTCTTGCAACTGGCACGGCAATCATCGCCTTTGGTAGCGCGACCGGCATCGTCCTGCTCGGCGCGGTGTTTCTGGGCTTTACGATGGGATTCGCCCAGCCCATTGCCACATCCTATCCGGCCTATCTCACCGACGACCCCGTCGAGCTCAAAGACATCAACTCCGCCATCGCCATGTTCTCAAACGTGAGTATTATCGTCGGACCCACGTTGGGTGGCTTTGTCGCGGCGGCTGCGTCGTCGCGCGCGGTGTTCGTGCTCATGATGCTCTTTACCGTGCTGGCGTTCGTCGCCGGCTGGGGCTTTAGGCCGCGGGCGGGTTCGGCCACCACGCGCGAAGGCAAACCCACGACCGGTGAGATCACATCAGACAAGGCCAGTCAAAGTCCCGACCCCAACACATCTCCCCGCGTCACCTTCGCAGCCAGCATCAAGACAGTCTTCACCAACAGCGTCCTCGCGCTACTTTTCTGCATTATCTTCCTCTCGAACTTTGGCTACGGGGCCTTCGATCCGCTCGAGTCGTTTTTCTATCGCGATGTCCTGCACGTCGGCGTTGAGTGGATGGGCTGGCTTTCGTCGGCCTGCGGTGTGGGCGCGGTGCTGGGCGCCGTGGTTGCGCTTCGGATGCCGCCGCACCTGGTCAACCTTAAAACACTGCTCGTGGCGCTTATGTCCGTGGGCCTGGGAAGCCTGCTCTATGTGGGGACGCCGTACGTGGGCGTGGCCCTCGTCGGCCAGATCGCCCTGGGCATAGCCTGGGGTGTCGTCAACCCGCTCCACAACACCATTGTGCAAACGACGGCCCCGCTCGAGCAGCTCGGTCGCGTCAACTCGGTCATGGGCTTTGGCAACATGTTTGCCGGCGTAGCCCCGCTGGCGGTTGCACCGTGGCTGGCGGCAACATTTGGCGTACAACGGACACTCGTGGGGGCGGGCATGGTCGTGACGGCGGTTCCCGCGGCGCTGCTGCTGTTTGGACGCCGGCATTTGGATCGTGCCGCAAGGCAGTAAAACCATCACAACATTCGATAAAAATTGCGATTTTGCCGAAAAACGTCGAATGTTGTGATGGTTTGCGCCCTGGGCCAGGCCATCCTGCATCCTACCACCACAAAGGGGCCAGGCACCTTTGTGGTGGTTTTGCTTTGACAGGCAGCATCCGCGCCTTGGTATACCATGTACGCCGTTCACGAATACACCCCACACCGCCGCACAACCCAGAAAGGCCCCCATGGACACCACCTTCAGCCACATCAAAGCCGTGTTCTGCGATATCGACGGCACGCTGCTCACGAGCGAGCACACGGTGTCCCCGCGCACCGTGGCGGCGATCCGCGCCCTGCGCGAGCGCGGCGTGCTTTTTGGCCTGTGCACCGGGCGCGACGCCCACGCGACCGAGGCCATGTACAAGCTCTGGGGCATCGAAGGCCTGGTGGACGTGCTCGTGGGCTGCGGTGGCGCCGAGGTCATCGATCGCGCGCACGCCATCAACGAGCTGAGCTTTCCGCTGCCGGGCGAGACCATCGCGCGCATCTGCAAGCACATGGCGGACCTTCCGGCAACACCCGTCTGCCCCCGAGACGGCGTGTTCTACGTGCCCGAGAGCAACGCGTGCGTCGAGCACCTGTCGCGCGTCGACGGCGTGCCCTACCAGGTGGTCGATTTTGCCGAGTTCTTGCGCGAGCCGCAGCCCAAGGTGATGTTTACCATGGCGCCCGAGGTGATGCCGCGGGTGATTGAACGGGCGTCGACGTTTGCAGATAACACTGTTAAGGCGGCGGCCCTGCAGACCACGCAGCGGCTCTACGAGTTCATGGATCCGCGCGTGTCCAAGACGCGCGGCCTTGGGCGCGTGGCGGAGCTCAACGACATGGAGCTCCAGAACATCTGCGTGTTTGGCGATGCGGACAACGACACCTGCATGGTGGCCGACGCCGGCGTGGGCGTGGCTATGGCAAACGGCAGCGACGCCACCCGTACCGCCGCGGACTTTGTAACCGCGAGCAACGACGAGGACGGCATCGCGGTCTTTATCCAGGAGCATCTGCTGTAGCGCCTGGGGGCAGCCACAAAGAGGGCAGAGCGCCTTTGTGGTGGTTTTCCAAGCGTCCCAACAGTCGATTGTTGGGACGCTTTTTTGTAGCGAGGAGATTTGCGGCCGGTAACATGCGATGCCATTCAAGTGTCGATGTATGAACATATCGGCACACGCTAGTTGTGCAGTAATTGACCAATTAGCTCATAACTAATATTTCCAGGTAGATATACTGCCATTCACGGCGCAATTTTGACCGTTCACAGATTGAGCGGGTTAAAACAAAGTGTTGTACAAACAATGATAAAGTGTCATTTATCTAGATTTGCTAACGAGTTTACCAGCGTCTTTCCGAAATTTAACCCTCGAAAAACAATGCATAGTTTGAATAATTGTCAAGAAGTTAAGGCAACGTAAAGCAAAACTGACATTGTTAGGCTTGCGTTGTTTAAACAAAGAGTAATAATATGCATATCGAGCGCGAGCAATTATAGGTTGCGCGCCCAAGTTTGATGGTGAAAGAGCAAGATCGCGGTCTCTTGGGGAGGAGACATCGATGAAAGCGAATTCGGACAAATCTAAGCAGAGTAATAAAGCGACGCGCCGTGTACTGGCAGGCGTTTTGTGCGGAGCCTCCGTTTTGAGCCTGGTACTGTCGCTCGTCATGCCCCCGATCTCGCAGGCCATTGCCAACGATGCCCAGACGGTTTCTACCGAGGAAACTGTGATGGGGGGGGGTTCCTCAAGTGAGTCTACTGGTATAGACAACAGTACTAACGGGGATGCCGGCACAGACGCCGAAAACCAGAACAGCGACGATGCTGCGAGCGACGACGACGCTCGGCCGGAGGAGCAGTCCAAGGACGAGTCGCAGGCGGAAGATAATGATGCGATGGATGTTAACGCTGTCGCGTCAGCCGAGGAGGCTGCAGAGAGCGAAGAGACAACCACAGCTATTACTAACATTACTAACGCCGATGATTTGTCAGCTAAGCTTCAAGGCGTTGGGGAAAACCAAACTGCCCGCTTCGAGCTCACAGCTGATATTGACTATGCTGGTGAAATCAAACTTGAGAAGAGCGGCAGCAATATAACGCTGAACTTAAACGGTCATAAGATCAAGTGCTTGAACACCGACAAGCCGTTATTTGATGTTGCTAACGGCGCAACACTTACAATTAAGGACGAAATTAAGGACTCCGCGCCGGTGACTGAGACGGTCAACGATGTCCAACAGCTGACTGATCAGGGGCAGAAGCTGGATCCCAATAATTATGGCAAGAAAGTCGAGCTAAATTACGTTGGTGGCATTCCGTCTAATCTTACCTACTACGTGACCAAATCGACTCCGAGTGGTACAGGGACAATCGAGACGCTTGTCAGACATAACGTCGATATTAAGGGCGCCATCGTGGCGTGCGACGGCAACGCAAATCTAAAGCTCATCAATCTGTATAACAACAACGGCAAGGGTGGCACGTTTAACCTTGTGAGCGGCGTGATCACGCAAAAACAAGGCAGCAGCGTTAGCAGCTTGGTCTATGCCGAGAACGGCTCTACCGTCAACATGCGCGGCGGCTATGTGTGTGGAGCTTCTGGCTCGGGTGCGGGCGGCGGAATTGAAATACACGGTAATTCGACCCTCGAGGTTTCCGGTGGCGTAATTGCCGGCAACAGTGCTCCTAGTGGCGGTGGTGTGTATGCTAAAGACTCCACGGTCAACATAACTAATGGCGTAATCTCCGGCAACAGCACGCTTGCTACTGGTGTTGGTTTCGGCGGCGGCATCATGGCCGAAGGCGGCAGCGTTACTGTTTCTGGTGGCTACATTACTAACAATAAATATGCCAATTACTGTGGTAACGATGGTAATGGCGATCATGGCGGTGCTGGACTTGCCGCTAAAAACGGTACTCATGTCACCATTTCGGGCGGCCAGATCACGGGCAACTATTCTGAGGAAGCCGGCGGCGGCGTCTATGTGACCGACATCGAACACCAAGGGGCGAGCTCGCGCAAGACAATGGCATGGCTCAACATTACGGGGGGAACTATTGCCTCTAACGTGAGTTTTCGCTCTGAGGGTGCCGGCATTCGCGTGGGCCAGATGGTTGACGCGATGATAAAAGGAGCGTCAAATTCAAATCCAGTCTATATCACTAATAACCACTGCATGTCTCGCTTTGACTGGGGTGGAGGCGGCATCTTCGTCCAGGGCGATTCTAAGGTCGCGTCTAATGCTGGTAGGCTATTTGTCTATAACTCCTATATAAGCAGCAATGAGGCCGGTGGCTACGGTGGCGGCGTTGCGGTTTGCCCGACGGGTAAGACTTTGGTGACAGGCACCGACGGCACGGCGATTTTCGGTAATACTTCTGCCGGAAATGAGCAAAACGCGAACGATTACGAATCCGTGAGTAATACAGGCAATAACGGCACCCCCCATCTTTCCGGCGGTGGTCACGGTAAGGACCAGGACTCCGACGCCTACAATGCCGAAGTGTTTCGCAAAAACGGCCACGCGGACTTCTTCCTTGCGGCGGAGGGTCATACGACTCCGATCGCGGCGGTGATTGGCAAAATGCTTGGCGGCGGCGATGCTAAGTATCGGGGAAGCTTAGAGCTTCAGAAAGCCATTACTATCCCCGCTAACGGTGGCGTGCAGGTATATAACAGCATCGGCCTGAGTTCGGATGTTAAGGCTCAAGACCCCGAGGCGATCAATGCGCGAAAGGCTGCGCTAGAGGCGGGCGCGACGTTTATCACGGGCAATTATTCCTGGAACCATGGCGGCGGCATCATGTCGAACGGCGACCTGTACATGGGCGCGCCTGAGGACACGTATGTCTATCCGAGCCTCAAGCTCAAGGCGACCAAGAAGCTGGAAGGCCGCAAGCTCAATGATGGGGAGTTCTCCTTTACGGTGTATCGCAAGGATTCAGACGACCCTTTGGCTGGCACGACAGCTGGCACGACATTCAATCGCGACGTTTGCACCGAGGTTGGAACAGCAGCAAATGATGCAGAAGGCAGCATTACGTTTGACCTTGGTGAACAATTCGCATCGAGTGGCGCGGGTAACGAAATCACATACTACTTGGTCGAAGATCCCGGTGGTGATTCTGGCATCACGTACGACTCCAGCGTGTATAAGATTGTGGTGACGGCCGAAGATACCAAGACCTTGCTCATGTCTGTTCCGAGTAAAGAAAACTCAAGCCAACTGAAGGATCTTTACATCCATAACTACACGATTAAAAACGTCGGTGTAACCAAGTACGAATTCCGCGAGTCGTCTGGGAAGTGGGAGAACGTAAAAGCGAGGAGCAAGGTGCAGAAGAGTGGAGACTATTATCCAATTATCTGTGAGGGTGACTCCACGACTTTCACTAACAAGTTCACTCCGTACGACTCGAAGGGCTCCTGGATGCCTATGGCGACTAAGGTCGTTGAGGGTGGCGAGATGAAGGAGTTCACGCTCCAGCTTGCGACCGACACAGATTTTACGGATATCGTTAGCAGCAAGTCCACCACTGCCGACGGCGACAAGTCCCAGACCCTGAGCTTCGACAAGATTGATTACAAACTCGATCAACTCGACCAGCTCGCGTCTGGCCCCACTGGCCGTGGTGCTTCCAAGACCTTCACGTACTACGTGCGCGAGAAAGACGACGGTTCGCTGTTCTCGCACTATACGTACGACAAGTCGGTCTATCAGATTACGGTTAACGCGACTGACGACTCTAACCACCATATCGACGTCACTGCGACCTACAAGCAGATTCAGGATCGTGATGGCAATGAAGTGACCACTGACACGCCCCACGACCTCACCGGCAAGTCCACTCCCACCTTCACCAACACCTACTCCACCTCTTTGCCCCTTTCTGGTATGTCGGGCGTCACTCTGACGTACCTTGCCGGCGCGGCGATGCTTTGCGTCGCTGCGGCCTGGATGCACGTTCGTCGCAAGGCGAGCGCGAGGGGAGGTGAGCGTCGTGAATAAGAAAGTTTGCTCCTTCCCGATCTTGTTTGCGCTGCTTGCCCTCCTGATCGGCATCTGCGCGGTTGTGTTCCCCGCATCCGCGCAGGCCGCGCCGACCTCGACCGGTTCCATCACGGTGAGCGGCGCCGTGGCGAGCAACTACGACGCCTACCAGATCTTTAGCGCCAACGTCGTCGACGGCGACGGCGACGCCAAGACCTTTACCGACCTCGCTTGGGCAAGCGACGCCGCGCGCGACGCTGTCCTGCCTGTGCTGCACAGCGCCGGCATGCCCGATTCCCAGACCACCGCGCAGGAAGCTGCCGAGTGGCTCAACACCGATTCCCACCTTACGAGCGCGCTGAGCGCACAGCTCGCTCGTTCCCTCCAGAGCTCTGGCGCCGTGCCCGTGGCCCTTAACGCGGGCACGGCGGCCGAGCTGCCCTGCGGCTACTGGCTCATCGTCGCCAGAGACGACGCCATCGCCCAGGGCGAGGCCGGCACCGCGCCGATCATGGCGCTGGTGGGCGGCAACGCCGTCACCGTCAAGCCCAAGGCCGCGACGCCCAAGGTCGCCAAGCACGTGCTGGAGGACAACACCGCCGCATGGCAGAAGGCCGCCGACGCCACGGTCGCCGACGACCTGTACTGGCGCCTCTCTGCCACGGTCCCGGCCGGGCTCACCGCCTACGACACCTATACGGTGCAGTTCGTCGACACCATGAGCGCGGGGCTCGACCTCTCCAAGGTCGCCGCGAGCATACACGTGTACGTGGCGGCGGGAGCGGACGGCGGCTTCGACGCCGTTGCCACCGGCAAGGACGGACGCGCCGGCACTAAGGCCGCGAAGGGCTGGACCGACATCACGGCCCAGTGCGCCACCAAGGTGGCCGCGGACGGGACCTTCATCGTGCACACCGGCGACCTGGTCGCCGCGCTCGGCGGGGCCGACGCCTTCGCCACGGGCGCCCGCGTGGTCGCTGTGTACAACGCGCCGCTCAACAGCGCATGCAACCACGGCATCGCGAAGGGCAACCCCAACGAGGCCTACCTGCGCTACCCGCGCTCTCCCTTTGCCGACCAGTCCGGCGACGCCGGCTTCACCAGCACGCCGAGCGACGATGCATGCGCCTACGCCTGGGATCTCGCGCTCACCAAGCGCGGCAGCGACGGCGACAAGCCGCTGCCCGGGGCGGTCCTGAGCATCACCGACGACCGCGGTCGCGCGCTGGCGGCCGACGGCACGTGGGATGCGGAGGGCAAGGCCACCGTCACCACGGGCGAGGACGGCCGTGTGACCGTCTCGGGCGTGGACTCGGGCAAGCTGGAGGTCCGCGAGCTCAAGGCGCCCAAGGGCTACACCGCCTTTGAGGGCACGCGCTCCGTGACGGTCAAGGCTGAGGGCCTGGACGTCGACCAGGTGGCGGCCGCCAAGCCTAAGGTGACCGTATCGGCCGAAAGCCCTCTGCGAGTTGATGCCGCCGATGCCGGGAAGGGTTTAGTCGAGTTGTCGGTGCTTAACACCCCAAGTAACGAAGTGAGTCGAGGCTTTATGCCCTCGACGGGAGATAGAACGTTGGTGTTGGTAACGGCTTTGGCCGTCATCGGAGTAGTGGCTATTGTCGTCGCGCTCGTCATCAAGCGGGGAGGAGGTCGCCATGATAAATAATTGTCCCCCCCCCCTGCTCAATGGCGTACTGCCTCCGTAGCGATTAGAGCGCAGGGAAATGAGCCTGCTGACTTTTGGTGATGACGAGAATTAAAGCAACCTCCAAGAAAGAGGTCCCAACATGAAAACAACCAAGAACATCGCACGCCTGGCAGTAACCGCCGGCCTCACCGCAGCCCTGAGCTTCGGCGGAGTGATGGCACCGGTCACGATGGCGTTTGCCGAGGGCACGACGACTGCGAACGGCTCGGTGACCATTGCGAACGTTGAGGGCAACCATACCGAATTCGATGGCTATCAGATTTTTAAGGCTGATGTTGCGACAGTCGAAGGTAAGACGGTTGTGAGTAATATCACCTGGGCAAACGGTAGCGTGAAGGCGGCTGTCGAGGGTGTCATTAAGAATGAGGAGCCGACTTACAAGGGCAAGACCGCCCAGGACGCTGCAGACTGGATCACGAGTAAGGTGACGGGAACCAACGATGCATATTGCGTTGGCCCCGACAACATTGCTTATAAGATTGCCGCTGCTGTGGACGATCTTACTGACAAAAAGACAACGAGTGCTGGTGTTGCCTCCGGTCTAGAGCACGGTTACTGGCTCTTTGTGACCGATGCCGGCACCATCGGAGACGGCGAGGCGGGCACGTCTCCCATCTTCACTGTCGTGGGAAGCACGCCCGTTAACGTCAACGAGAAAACGGGCATCCCTACCGTTGAGAAGAAAATCGTGAGCGATGCTGATGACAAAGAGCACGATGCCGCCGATTCCCAGATCGGCCAGGACGTGACGTACAACCTCTACGGCACCGTCGCCGAGAACTTCGACAAGTACGACACGTATTTCTACGAGTTTTCCGACCAGATCTCCAAGGGTCTGACGCTGCAGACGGGCGCTAAGATCTACCTGTATAAGAACAGGTCTGATGCGAAGGGTGATCTCACCCGCGCGAAGGGCACGGATATCACTGCGTATTTCAAGGAGGAAACGCCCGCCGAGGCTGCCGAAGACGGCAGCAAGACGACGACGTGGACCTGCGATAACCTGAAGAAGGTCAGTGACGTCACTAAGGACTCCTACATCGTCGTCTCCTATAAGGCGCAAATCAACAAGGATGCGGTCGTCGCGGGCACCGAGGGTAACGAGAACGCCGTGACGCTCAACTACTCCAATAACCCCATGACCAGCGAGCGCGGCGAGACCAAGCCTGACACGGTCAAGGATTACACCTACGGCCTCAAGATCAATAAGGTCGACCTGGGTACCGAGGCAGCCCTCGACGGTGCCGAGTTCACCATTCAGGCCACTGGAGCGGACGACGGCGCATCCAAGAGTTTGTATGTCCAGAAGGATGGTTCTCTTGGTTCTGATCCCTGGAAATTCGTGACTGCCAACGGCGGTGTCATCAAGGTCACCGGACTCGACGCCGGCACCTATACCGTCACGGAGGTTTCTGCCCCCTCTGGTTACGCTAAGGTCGACCCCTTCACCTTCGAGATCAAGCCGAGCATGAATGCCGATGATCCGGGTGCTGGTCTTACTGAGCTCACTGGAGTACTTACGACTGGCCAGAACGACAAGGTTATCGCCGGCCTCACCGATGGCGACTCCGGCGATAACAAGCTGACGTTGAAGTCTGGCTCGGAGAAGACGGACGGCATCTTCAACATCACCGTTGGCGATACCAAGCAGGTTGGCCTCCCGCTCACCGGTCTCAATGGCGTGACCTTCACGTGGATCGCTGGTGGCGCGGTGCTGTGCATCGGCGTGGCGCACCTCATCCGCAGCCGTAAGCAGGCTGAGGAGTCCGAGCAGGAGTAACGCTCGCTCACCCATCCCTTTGGCAGGTGGGATGTGATGGCCATGAGACTTGCGGACACTTTTCTCGTTCATCCACGTTCTTGCTTTGCCATCCTCTTTTCGGGGCGGACTCCACGCTGGAGTTTGCCCTGTTTTTTTTGGATAACGCAGGCAGCCTCCATCGTCCGATGCGGGCACGTTCGTCATCGCGTTTCTTGACTCGTATGAGGTTCGGTTTAAGGTCCGTAGGCGCACGCGCGGTGCGGACGGTAGAAGGCATTTGCGCCGCAACAAGCGCAAATAAGAATGCCCGGGGTTAGAGGCCCGGGCATTTAACAAAACCAGAAAACTAGGCCGCCCGCGCTCCCAAACATTTACGCGGGGTGCGTCGTTTTCTATTGACATTGTATCCCGAATCGCCCCGCCGATTCGGGATATTTTGAAAACGCAAATGCAGACCCATGCTCGCGCCGCGCAATGCTGTTTAGCTGCGTTGTCTGGCGCATGAGTTCGCTAATCGGCTATTATTTGTTTAGACAACTTGAGTTGTAGAGGAGTGACCGGCGATGGTGCAGGGCGCTAAACATATGAAGAGCAATAACGCCGCGGACAACGGCGGCTCAAACCCTCAGCCCAAACCTCAACCAAAGCCCAAGCGCCGTCGCAAGCGACTGCCGCGCTGGGCCGACCGGCTCATCACCATCGTTATCATCCTTATTGGCGTGGGCCTTATGACCTGGCCGTGGATCTTGGACCGGCTCGAGGCCTCGGGCGTGTTCAACCAGATCAGCACGGTGTCCAGCACCGTGGACGCGCTATCTGCCGAGGAGCGCGAGCGCATCCTGCTCCAGGCGCGCTCCTATAACGAGCAACTTGCCGGCGAGGCCACCGAGCTTCCCGCCGACCAGATCGAGCCCTACGCTCAGCAGCTCATCTTTGACCGCGACCCCATGATGAGCTGGGTCGAAATCCCCTCCATCGACGTGAGCATGCCCATCTACCACGGCACGAGCGAAGAAGTCCTTATGGCGGGCGTCGGCCACCTGGAGGGCACGAGCCTGCCGGTGGGCGGCACCTCGACGCATTGCGTGCTCACCGCGCACTCGGGCATGCGCAACCTGAGCATGTTCGACGACATTCACTCGCTGGAACCCGGCGACCTGGTGCTGCTGCACACCATGAACAAGACGCTCGCCTACAAGATGGTGGACTCCGAGGTGGTGCTGCCCGAGGAGATGGAGTCGCTGACCATCGAACCCGGCGCCGACAAGGTGACGCTCGTCACCTGCACGCCCTACGGCGTGAACGACCATCGCCTGCTGGTGCATTGCGTGCGCACCAAGTACAACAAGAAGGACGTCGACAAGCAAAAGTCGCTGGCCGGCCGTCACTGGGGCAAGCGCGAGTTTGCCGTGCTCATCGTGGTCGTGGCCATTGTGCTGTTGCTGCTGGACATCGTGATCCACGCGGTCCGCAAGCGCCGCAAGGCCAAGGCCTCGGCATAGGACATTCTTCAGAACCACCACAATGGGGACAGGCACCTTTGTGGTGGTCGGGACTTCCAAACCATCACAACATTCGATGAAAATCGCGATTTTGGCGAAAAGCGTCGAATGTTGTGATGGTTTTCGTTGCGGGCGAGACGGTTTTCGCTATGGACGGTGCGGTTTCGCTGCAGAACCGCCAGCCCGCAGCCTGCCAACCGCCGCTCTCGTTACGTTTTCGCTGCATTTAGGTAAAGCGCCTGCTCCAAGCGGCGTTGCCCTGTATACTAGAGCGGTTTATCTGTTATGCGGAAGGGAGCGCCTATGGCACTCAGCGAGAAAGACGTGCGCGGCATCGCCGAGTACGCAAAAATCGCACTGACCGATGACGAGCTCACCCAGATGACGTCCTACATGAACGACGCCGTCCAGATGCTCGAGCCCGTCTTGCAATATGACTTGCCCGACGTGGAGCCCACGTTCCATCCCATCGGAAGCCTGTCCAACGTGATGGGCGACGACCTGCGCGAGCCCGAGCGCGACCTGCCGCTCGACGTTGCGCTGGAAAACGCCGGCAGCGCGCGCGACCGCTACTTCCGCGTGCCGTCCATTTTGGGAGAGGGGGAGAGCGAGTAATGGCGCTAAGCTTCGATTCCCTTACCGCCGCCCAGATCGCCGCGGGCGTTGCCGCCGGCGACTTTACCGCTACCGAGGTGGCCCAGGCCTCCCTTGCCGCCATCGAGGCGCGCGAGGGCGGGGTTCAGGCATTCCTGCAGGTGGCGCCCGAGCTTGCGTTCGAGGCTGCTGCGCGCGTGGATGCCGACCGTGCCGCAGGCAAGCCGCTGCCCCCGCTTGCGGGCGTGCCGCTGGCCATCAAGGACAACATGAACCTCGTGGGCACGCGCACTACCTGCGCTTCCCGCATGCTCGGGGACTACCAGAGTGTCTACACCGCCACCTGCGTCCAGCGCATGCTCGATGCCGGCTGCCTGCCCATGGGCAAGGCCAACATGGACGAGTTTGCCTTTGGCAGCTCCACCGAGAGCTCGGCGTTCCACCGCACCAACAACCCCTGGGATACCGAGCGCGTGCCCGGCGGCTCCTCGGGCGGCTCCGCTGCCGCCGTCGCCGCGGGCGAGGTCGCGCTCTCGCTGGGCTCGGACACCGGCGGCTCTATTCGCCAACCGGCGGCGCTCTGCGGCGTGGTGGGCTTTAAGCCCACGTATGGCGCCGTGAGCCGTTACGGCGTGGTTGCCTTTGGCTCGTCGCTCGATCAGGTGGGCCCCTTTGGCCGCACGGTCGAGGATGTCGCGCTGGCCATGAACGCGCTTACCGGCGCGGGCCACGATCCGTACGACTGCACGAGCCAGGATTGCGCCGTCGACTTTACCGAGCATCTCAACGACAGCATCAAGGGCAAGCGCGTGGGCATCATCCCCGCGTTTATGGAGGCCGAGGGCCTGACGCCCGAGGTCAAGGCCGCTGTTCAGCGCGCCGCCCAGGAGCTGCAGAACCAGGGTGCCGAGCTCGTGGAGGTCGACCTGCCGCACCTGGACGCCGCCATCGCCGCCTACTACGTCATCGGCCCGGCCGAGGCGTTCTCCAACCTGGCTCGCTTTGACGGCATTCGCTACGGCTATCAGGAGGAGGGCTGCGCCAACCTGTCCGACCAGAGCTCGCTGTCGCGTGCCCACGGCTTTGGTGCCGAGGCCAAGCGCCGTCAGATGCTCGGCGCCTACCTGCTGAGCTCGGGCGTGTACGACAAGTACTACTACGCTGCGCAAAAGGCCCGCACGCTCATCACGCAGGACTACGACGCCGCGTATGCCAAGGTGGACACCATCCTCATGCCCGCCTCGCCGCGCACGGCCTTTAAGTTTGGCGAGATCAGCGACCCCACGCAGATGTACCTCTCCGACCTGTACACCATCTCGCTCAACATTTGCGGCAACGGCGGCATCTCGGTGCCGCTGGGCCTGGGCGAGGACACTCAGCTGCCCGTTTCTGCCCAGCTGGTGGGACCTGCCTTTAAGGACCGTCAGCTGCTCACGTTTGCCCGCGCCCTGGAGCGGGGTGCGCCCGCACTATCCGTCGCGCCCGATTTTGCCGGGAAGGGAGGCGAGCTGTAATGAAGGAGCTTTCCGAGGTCCTGCAGGATTGGGAGGCTGTGATCGGCCTAGAGATCCATACCGAGCTCACCGCACTCGATACCAAGATGTTCTGCAACTGCAAGCTCAGCCACGATGACGAGCCCAACGCCAACGTGTGCCCGGTGTGCCTGGGCCTGCCCGGCGCCCTGCCGGTGCCCAACAAGCGCGCCATCGAGAGTATCGTCAAGGCCGGTCTCGCCACCAACTGCGAGATCCAGCGTCACTCGATGTTCTACCGCAAGCACTACTTCTATCCCGACATGGCCAAGAACTTCCAGACCACGCAGGGTCCGGTCGCCTTTGCCATGTACGGTCACCTGGACCTGGACGTGACCGGTCGTGGTGCCGCCGAGCGCCCCGACTGCGCGTTTGGCGAGGCCGAGGCCCAGAGCCTGGCAAGCGCCTCGGCCAACGCCGAGGGCCTGTCCACGTCCATGACGTCGACCATGCGCGAGGGCAACCAGCGTGCCGGCCACCTGGCCAGCTACGATGCATCTAACCTGCAGATGTCTGAGCGTCGCGAGGACGGTTCCTACACGGTGCCCATCCGCATCCTGCGCATCCACATGGAGGAGGACGCCGCCAAGATGGTCCACGTGGGTGGCGCCGAGGGCCGCATTACCGCCGCGGCCGAGTCGCTCGTCGACTACAACCGCTGCGGCACGCCTTTGATTGAGCTCGTGACTGAGCCCGATCTGCGCACGCCCGAGGAAGCGCGCCTGTTTATGGAAAAGCTCCGTCGCATCTTTGTGACGCTGGGCATTTCGGACTGCTCCATGGAGAAGGGCTCCATGCGCTGCGACGGCAACGTGTCGCTGCGTCGCCGCGGCGAGACCAAGCTGGGCACCAAGACCGAGCTCAAGAACCTCAACTCGTTTAAGAGCCTACATGACGGCCTTGCCTACGAGATCTGCCGCCAGGCCGAGGTGCTTGAGGAGGGCGGCATCATCTATCAGGAGACCCGCCACTGGGAGCCCAGCCGCAAGCGCACCGTGGTCATGCGTGTGAAGGAGACGGCCGACGACTATCGCCTGTTCCCCGATCCCGACCTGGCGCCGTTCGATCTGGACGACGAGTTTATTGACCGCTGCCGTGGCGAGATTCCCGAGCTGCCCGATGCCAAGCGCGCCCGTTTTGAGGCCGACTTTGGCATTAAGGCGGCAGACGCCGAGCAGATTGCCGGCGACCCCGAGTTTGCCGAGTTCTTTGAGGCCGCCGCTGCCGGCATGGCTGGCAAGGAGGCCCAGACGGTCGCAAACCTGCTGGTGAACGAGATGATCGCCTACCTTAAGGGCGCGGGTGTGTCGCTCGCCGAGTCCGGCATCGCGCCGGCTCAGGTGGCAGCCCTTGCCAAGCTGCTGGCGACCGATGCCATCAGCTCCAACCAGGCGCACGAGGTCTTTGAGGCTATGGCCCAGACCGGCGACGACCCCAACAAGATCGTCGACGAGCGCGGTATGCGTCAGGTGAGCGATGCCGGCGCGCTGCAGCCGATCGTGGACGAGGTGCTGGCTAACTGTGCCGATCAGGCGCAGCAGTATCGTGACGGCAACCAGAAGGTTATCGGCTTTTTGGTGGGCCAGTGCATGAAGGCGAGCCGCGGCAAGGGCAACCCGAAGCTCTTCAACGAGTTGCTGAGAACGTCGCTCTCGTAAGCGGGAACCCGGGAGCCCCGGCAGGGCGGGTGCTTCCTCAAAATTTCAAACAGTCCTGCGCAAGACGAAGGCCACATTAAGTGGCCTTCTTTGCGTGCGGAACTCATTTTGAGCAAGCACCCGCCCTGCCGGGGCTCCCGGGTTCTGCGACGACTCGGCCGTTCGGGTCAGGTGGGCTGAATGGAATAGAGTGAATGGGCGTGCCGTCGGCACGCCCATTTTTGTGCGGGTGACAAAGGGGCAGTCCCTTTGTCACATTGCAAATGGTCTTCCCTGCTTGTGGGACTTATGGGCCGTCCTTTTGTCGCCTCTTTATTGATGCTGGGAGCGCCAGGTGGTGGGGGTGGTGCCGGTGTGTTGCTTGAAGGCTTGGGCGAAGGCGGCCTGCTGAGGGTAGCCTAGACGCTCTGCCACCTGCGCTATCGTGAGCGTGCTATCGGCCAAAAGGTCCTGTGCTCGCTCCATACGGCGTCTGCGAATGTAGGCGCCCAGGGACTCGCCGGTTTGGGCCTTAAAGGTGGCGCATAGCTTGGAGCGGCTTGTGTAGAGCCTCTCGGCCACCTCGTTGATACCCACACGCCTGCCTTTGTCGAGCGCGCGCTCAATCATTGCCGCCGCTTCCTCGGCAATGGTCACGCTGGCGCGTGTGTCTGCCGCCTGCCGCGCCTGCTTGTGGGCCGCGCGCGAACAGGCGAGCTCCGCGACCATGGTCTCCACGATGCCCTGCATATAGACGTGTCCGCCTACGGTGCGGGCGCGTTCCTCGTTAACCCTGCGCAACGTGTGGCAGATGGCAGACGCTGCCTCCTCGTGCCATGACTCGGCAAACGCCTCAAAGACCCCCGCGAACTCGGCGGGATAGCGATGCTCCAGCTCGTCAAAATAACCGGGCAAAAAGAGGACCGAGCGCGAGTGATAGAGCTGCCCTGCAAACAGCGGGCTTAGCTCCTCACCGCAGCTATCTTGGACAAAGCTGCAGATCGCGCTGTTTGGCCACGGTCCATGCAGCGGCTTGAGGTTCGCAGGCGTTATGCCGGCTTCGGGCATGCACATGAGCGTGGGGGCGCTGACCTCGCTCACACACGCGTACGGTTCGGGTGTGTACTCGGCCAAGAGCATGTTGTGCGTCGGGGTAATGAAATGCTCCATGACGATGCAGGTGGGGGAGAGGGGCATGATCCATGCGCGTCCGTGCGCCCGATCGTTTGTCACCTCACCGGTAAAGACGGCGCCCTTGCCGGAAAGCTGCAGACCAAACTGCTCAAACTGCGGTGCGTAGAGCTCGGTTATATCGGTTGCTGCCCGCCGCATTTTCAAAAGCGTCCCCTTCCTTTGCAGAAACGTCCACGCCTGCCTCGATTGTGTGTCTTGGCTAACACGCCCATGATAAGTTTCTTACGGTTAACTCTCAAGCCGTTAGAAAGGAATCTCATGGCAAAGGGATCAAAAAAGGAAGGCGGCGGCATCGGCGAGCTGCTTGCATATGCCGGTGACCGTAAATTCCTAACGTATTTGGGCATGGCTTTCTCGGCGCTCTCGCAGCTGCTGAGCTTTGGCCCGTACGTGTGCATCTGGCTTGTTGCGCGAGACCTGATTGCCGTGGCGCCCAACTGGAGCGAGGCCGCCGACATCGCGATGTATGGTTGGTGGGCTGTTGGTTTTGCCCTGGCAAGCATCGTGGTCTATTTCGTGGGGCTCATGTGCACGCACCTGTCCGCGTTTCGCTGCGCATCCAATATCCGCAAGGCTACGAGCGAGCATCTGCTTAAGCTGCCGCTCGGCTACTTTGACACGCACGCCACCGGTGAGCTGCGCCGTATCGTAGACGGCTGTGCCGCCTCCACCGAGACGCTGCTCGCGCACATGCTGCCCGATATCGCCGGTGCCACCGCCATGGTCGTGGGCCTGCTTGTGCTGCTATTTGCCCTCGATTGGCGTTTGGGCGCGGCATGCTTAATCTCGGTCGTCGTTTCGTTTTGCGCCATGGCCACCATGATGAGCGGCAAGGGCGCCGAGTTTATGAAGGCTTACATGGGCGCGCTGGTCAAGATGAACAAGACCGGCACCGAATACGTACGCGGCATCCCCGTGGTCAAGGTATTCCAGCAGACGGTCTACTCCTTTAAGGCGTTTCACGATGCGATCGCCGAATACGCCGACATGGCGCAAAGCTATGCGGGCACGTTCTGCCGAGGCCCGCAGGTGCTCAACCTTACCGCGCTCAATGGCCTCGTGGCATTTCTTTTGCCCGTGGCGTTGCTGTTGGCGCCGGGCGAGACGGACTTCGCGCACTTTATGGTCAACTTCACGTTTTACGCGATCTTTTCGGCCGTGGTGCCGACGGCCATGACCAAGCTTATGTTTGTGGGCGAGGCGTCTCAGATGAGTGCTGATTCGCTGGCTCGCATCCGAAGCGTTATGGATTCCAAGCAGCTCTCCGTGCCCGCTCAACCCAAGCACCCCGCTGGCAGCGATGTGCGCTTTGAGGACGTGAGCTTTACCTACGAGGGCGCCGAGGCGCCTGCCGTCGATCATGTGAGCTTTAGCGTTCCCGCAGGTAGCACCCTTGCGTTGGTTGGTCCCTCGGGCGGCGGTAAGTCGACCTGCGCAAGCCTGATCCCGCGTTTTTGGGATGTTTCCTTGGGTCGTGTGCTCGTGGGCGGCGTAGACGTTCGCGACATGGATCCGCACGAGCTCATGGACCAGGTCGCCTTTGTGTTTCAGACCAACCAGCTGTTCCGCCAAACACTTGCCGATAACGTGCGCGCCTCCAAGCCTGGAGCCACTGACGACGAAGTGCGCGCGGCCCTCTCCGCGGCCCAGTGCGACGATATCGTGGCCAAGCTCCCGCAGGGCATCGACACCATGCTCGGCGCCGGCGGGGCGTACCTTTCGGGCGGCGAGGTCCAGCGCGTGGCACTTGCCCGCGCGATCCTTAAAGACGCGCCTATCGTGGTGCTCGATGAGGCCACGGCGTTTGCGGATCCCGAGAACGAGGCACTCATCCAGCGCGCCTTTAGCAAGCTGGCGGCGGGTCGCACGGTCATTATGATTGCGCACCGACTCTCGACTGTAGTGGGGGCCGACAAGATCGTGGTGCTCAACCAAGGTAGCGTGCAGGAGACTGGCACCCATGCCGAGCTGCTGTCCCAAAACGGTCTGTACGCCAAGATGTGGGCCGAATACGAACAGGCCGCGAGCTGGAAAATCACTGCAGCGACCGCGGATGCCGCCGTCACGAAGGGAGGCGAGGCCTAAATGTTCGCCTCATTCCAAAAGAAGTATTTCCTATCCGATAAAGGCGTCGCCGGCGTAAAACGCGGCATTTTCTGGACCACGCTCACCAATCTTGTGACCATGGCCGGCATGGGCTTTTTGTTCCTGGTCATGGCCGGCTTTGTCGAACATCTCGCCACCGGCGCCGACCTGCCGGATGCCCTACCGATCGTGGGCGGCCTCCTGGTCTTTTTCGTGTTGCTCTTTGCCTCTAACTGGCAGCAGTATTACTACACCTACTGCATCTTTTACGAGGAGTGCGGCAAGCAGCGCATGGAGATTGCCGAGCGCTTACGCAAGCTGCCGCTGTCGTTTTTTGGCCGTCGTGATCTGGCCGATTTAACCGAGACCATTATGGGCGACGTCCAGGCCATGGAGCACGCCTACAGCCACGTGCTGGGAGAGCTTTGGGGTGCCATCATCGCAAGCGCCATTGTGTTCGTGGCGTCGCTGTTCTTTTGCTGGCAGCTGGCGATCGCGGCGTTTTGGAGCGTGCCCGTGGCCTTTGCCGTGCTGTATCTGACACGCGGCCCCATGACCCCGGTGTTCGACCATGTGCGTGCCGAGAAGGTCAAGGTTACCGAGGCGATCCAGGAGACGCTCGACTGCGTGCGCGAGATCCGCGCCACCAACCAGGAGGCTCATTATCTTGAGGGGCTCAACGCCGTGATCGATGCCGAGGAGCGCGAGACCACCAAGGGCGAGCTCGCCAATGGGCTTTTGGTCAACTCCGCCTTTGCCATCCTGCGCCTGGGGATTGCCACCACGTTGGTCACGGGCGCTGCGATGGTCGCCTCCGGCCAGGTCGACTTTTTGATGATGTTTGCCTTCCTGCTTATGGTGA
The DNA here is from genome assembly GCF_003473245.1 of Collinsella sp. AM09-41. Classification (NCBI taxonomy): domain Bacteria; kingdom Bacillati; phylum Actinomycetota; class Coriobacteriia; order Coriobacteriales; family Coriobacteriaceae; genus Collinsella; species Collinsella sp. AM09-41. The sequence continues at coordinate 145,996 of NZ_QRMJ01000002.1, read as the reverse complement.
GCCGCATCTATGCGCCCTTTGATCAGGCGCTGATGCTGATGTCCGAGCTGTTTGCCGCCGAGTCGTCGGCCAAGCGCATGCGTTCCATCATGGAAGAGCCCGTGGCGCGGGGCAGCGAGCAGTTTGAGCCCGTAGGCCACGATGTGGTGTTCAATCACGTGGTATTTGGCTATGGTGCGGGCGAGGACGGCCGCGCCGGCGAGAAAGTTCTTACCGATGTGAGCTTTACCGCCAAGGAAGGCGAGGTCACGGCACTGGTCGGTCCTTCGGGCTCCGGTAAGTCTACGGTGAGCCGCCTGGCCGCGCGCTTTTGGGATGCCACCGCGGGCACGGTCACCGTGGGCGGCGTGGATGTTGCGAGCGTGGATCCCGAGGTGCTGCTGCGCGACTACGCCATTGTGTTCCAAGACGTGCTGCTCTTTGACGACACGGTGATGGGAAACATCCGCCTCGGGCGTCGTGGCGCCACCGATGAGCAAGTGCTTGCGGCTGCGCGTGCCGCCAACTGCGACGAGTTTGTGAGCCGCATGCCGCAGGGCTATGACACCATGATCGGCGAGAACGGCTCCAAGCTGTCCGGCGGTGAGCGCCAGCGCATCTCTATCGCCCGTGCGCTGCTCAAAGACGCGCCTATCGTGCTGTTGGACGAGGCGACGGCGAGCTTGGATGTGGAGAACGAAACCGTGGTTCAGCAGGCGCTCTCCCGTCTGCTTGCAGGTAAGACGGTTATCGTTATTGCCCACCGTATGCGCACGGTGGAAAATGCCGATAAGATCGTTGTACTCAAGGATGGTGTGGTTGCCGAGCAGGGCACTCCGGCGCAGCTCAAGGCGGCAGGTGGAGAATTCGCCCGCATGGTGGCGCTGCAAAAGGAAGCAGCTACCTGGCAGTTGTAAGAAGGGGCAAAGGGACAGTCCCTTTCTCACATTGACAATCGGTTACTCCGCATCGTTAATTTTCAAAAGGTTAGCCATGGCTGACCTAGATAGTTAGATAAAATTGAGATATTTCAAAAGCGTGCTCGAGCAAACTTGTTTACTCGGGTGCTGAAGCACCATGCCGCGTCCAATGCGGCAAAAAGGAGAAGCAACATGAAGAAGTCGACGTTCAATACCCTGCTTGTCGGTGGCGGTTTTCTGCTTGGCACGGCCGGCATCAAGCTGCTTACCAGCGCTCCGGTAAAGAACGCCTGCGTGCAGGGTATCGCGTGCGGCATGCGCATCAAGAACGGCTACCAGGACATGGTCGAGCAGGCCAAGGCTAATGTCGACGACATGGTTGCCGAGGCTGCTTACATCACCCAGAGCGAGGCCGCTGCTGACGAGGCAGCCGAGTAACGCTCCCAGGCACAAACTATGAGATTCTCGATTATTAGCGAGATCCCCGGCAGGACCCGTCTTCAATTGGCGGGTCCTGTGCCAGAGAGCGATCTCGATGCACTTCTTAAGCTTGGCGGCGACATCGACGGCGTGCACAAGGTGCGCGTCTACGGCCGCATCGGCCAGATGGCACTCGAATACGACGAGTCGCGCCGCGATGCCGTGCTGGCCGCCGTCGGTGCGCTCGACGCTCAGGCCATCGCCGACGCAAAGACGGGTTACGTGATGCAGCTTGAGCCGCGCAAGCACAAGCTCGTCATGGATCTTGCCACACTTATCGGCGCCCACTACGCGCGCCGCTGGTTCTTGCCGACGCCTCTGCGTGCTGTGTTTGTCGTGGCCGGTTACATGGCATTTTTGCGCGCCGCCCTCCGTGAGCTCGCGCAGCCGCGCCTGACCGTTCCCGTGCTCGATGCTTCGGCCATTGGTATCTCGTTTGTCAAACGCGACGTCGATACCGCCGGCCAGACGATGTTCCTGCTCAACGTGGGCGAATTGCTCGAGGACTACACGCGCGCCATGAGCGAAAACGAGCTCATCAACTCGCTGCTCGACGTGCCCGATAAGGCACAAAAAGTGGTCGGTGACACCGAGGTAAGCGTTGCCGCCACCGAGCTCGAGCCCGGCGACTTGGTAGCCGTGCGCACTGGCATGTCCATTTGCATCGACGGTGTTGTCGAGCAGGGGAGCGCTATGGTCAACCAAGCGACCCTGACCGGCGAGCCGCTGGCCGTCGAGCGTAGCGCAGGCGACGACGTGTTCGCCGGCACCGTCGTGGAAGACGGCAGCATCTTGGTGCGCGTGCGCGCCAATACGGCGCAAACCAAACTGCGCTCAATCGTCTCGCTCGTGCAGACGGCCGACTCGCTCAAGTCCGAGGGCCAGTCGCATATGGAGGACCTTGCCAACAAGATCGTCCCGTGGAACTTCCTGCTCGCGGGCCTGGTTGCGCTTACTACCCGCAGCCTCATCAAGACCTCGGCGGCACTGATGGTCGACTACTCGTGCGCACTCAAGCTCACGGGTTCCGTTGCCGTCATGACCGCTATGAGCGATGCTGCCAAGATGGGCGTCATGGTCAAGGGCGCGAAGTACTTTGAGTCGTTTGCCAAGGCCGACACCATTGTGTTTGACAAGACCGGCACGCTTACCGAGGCGCAGCCGCGTCTTGCCTGCGTGCTCACCACCGATGGCTGGAGCGAGGACGAGGTCCTGCGCCTTTCCGCTTGCTTGGAGGAGCATTTTCCGCATCCGGTGGCGCGTGCCGTGGTCAATGCGGCACGCGAGCGCGGGCTCGAGCACCGCGAGCGCCATGCTGCCGTCGAGTACATCGTGGCGCACGGCATCGCTTCGTCCATTGAAGGGCGTCGCGCGATTATCGGCTCGGCACACTTTGTGTTTGAGGACGAGAGCGCGCAGCTCGATTCCGACATTAAGGAGCGCATTGAGTCTCAGATGCAGGGCCTGTCACCGCTGTATCTGGCGGTCGATGGCAAGGTCGTCGGCGTGCTCGGTATCGAGGATCCGCTCAAGCCCGGGGTCCGTGAGGCCATCGCCGACCTGCATGCGCTGGGCGTCAAGCATGTCGTTATGCTTACGGGCGACTCCGAGCGCACGGCCGAGCGCATCGCGCGCGAGGCGGGCGTCGACGAGTTTAAGGCCGAACTGCTGCCCGAGGACAAGTACGCCTATGTGGAGCGGATTAAGCGCGAGGGGCGCCACGTTGCCATGGTGGGCGACGGCGTCAACGATTCGCCGGCGCTCGGTTTGGCCGACGTGGGCTTGGCGATGGGTGGCGGAAGCGACATCGCCAAGGAGGTCGCCGACATCATCCTGACCGACACGGATCTTGCCGCGATCGTGCGCCTGCGCCGCATGAGCCAGGGCCTCATTGATCGTCTGACGAGCTCCTACTCTAAGGTGATGCTCACCAACTCGGCGCTCCTGGCGCTCGGCATTACCGGCGCGATTACCCCGCAGGCGTCGTCGCTGCTGCACAACGGCTCGACGATTGCCTACAGTCTGAGCAACGCCAAGGCATATCTGCGTTAGCAGACGTGTTCACCCACGTTATCTGGCCTGCGCCCAGACGGCATCGGTGTCGTCTGGGCGCAGGTCTTTTGCATTTGGATGCTAACGTATGGGTTGATTCGTTTTGCGTCGACCATGCCGAGTCGCTTGCCGCGCGTGCGTTTATTGGGCAGGCGGCGGAATCGGGCGCAACGTTGCTCTTTCCGGTGCATATCGCCAAGGACGTACTGTATGTTGTACAGCACGAACTGAAGCATAGCGTTCTTGCCAGCGGGGGAGCGCTCGATGAGGCATCTGCCCGCGCGATTGGCGATGCGGCGTTGGCGTTTGTTCGGAACATGACCGAAAACGCCACGGCCGTGGGTGCAGATGCGTCGGACCTTTGGCTGGCCGACAAATACTTAGCGCTCCATCGCGATTACGAGGACAACTTGGTACTCGCCGCATGCAAACGCGCCCAGGTTGATTACTTGGTGACCAACGATCGAAAACTGCTCGAACATGCCGATCTTGCAGCAAAGACACCTCGTCAAATGATGCCGATTCTTGCTTTGGCCAAACGCGGCGGCACGGCTATCGGTTGACGCGAGCTGTTCGCGGGCCCCTTGGACGACGATGCGCCAAGGGGCCCGCGTCTGCTATTTACAAAAGCTCGGCCTTGATGGTGGGACTTTCTGCGAGCTGCTCGGCTGCCTTTTCGTTGGAGCTGTCGAGTGCTGCCAGACTGCGGTAGACCCACTCGTTGACCTGGGTGTTCTTGACGCCTGCGGTCTGCATAAGGGCGCCTACCTCGCGGATTGCTGCGAACAGATCGGCCTTGGGACCCGCGAGCTCGACCTCGATACCGTGGTAGGCGGCCACGCCGCGGTTCTCACTCACGTGGTCGATAAAGCCCTCGACGGTCTCAAGCTGCTGGGCGAGAGCTGCATCATCGTCAACGTCCAGCGCGACGAGTGCGTTCGATACCGTGAGGGCGGGATGTCCGCAGGGGACAAAGCCCTCGATGACATCCATAGCTTCGGTAATGGTTGAGCCCAGGCCTGCGAGGGCATTGACGAGTTGCTGCTTGGTATCCATAACGGTCCTTTCGACGGGTCAATTTTGCTTGGCGAAAATATACGTGACGCGATCGGTAACAAAAGTGCGAAGTGCGGCGCACATTGGGGTCTTCACAGCTCGTGCATAGAACAGCTGTCCGCTCTCAGAACGTGGTAAGATAACACTCCACAAGCGGGGCTCGCCCCGTATGTTCCTTGAAAAGTCGACGGTTATCGGGTGTTTGCAGGCCCGATACCATCCAGACTTTCCCAACATTCGGGGGCGACTGGTTTCGACACGATAGCTCTGAGAGAGGAAGCAAGCCGAGGTCTCCTCGCCTCGTTAAACAGGGGTACCGTCAAATTGAATTGACAACAACTCTTCTTTTGAGCCTATGGCTCTCGCTGCTTAATTTATAGCGGCGCGTCAACCCGGTGATTTCCCCGACACCGGTGCGACGTCATGTTAGGGGAATGCTTCTGCGCACGTAATCGGTATGGCGCAGGCTAAGATCGAACCGGTTGGGATGCTGCGAGCGTGTCGCTGCGCGCAAAGCGTCCGAGACTAAACCAGCGATTGAGCTTGGAGATGCCAATCAGGGGGCTTTCGTGGACCGGAGTTCGATTCTCCGCGCCTCCACCATAAGTAACAGGCAGGTAGATATTCGTATCTACCTGTCTTTTTATTTCTAGTCCGTACCGCGGAGAATCGAACTCTGTGCAGGGCGCGGGCGTTAAGCAAACGCGAAGCGTTTGTAGCCCGCGGGCGAGGGCGGCGGCAGCCGGCCGAAGCCGGTGCGTATTTGCGAAGCAAATACGCGGATTCTTCGCGCAAAGCCTCAGCCCAATATAGATGCGATGTTTATCGAATTTCAGCTGGCCTCGCCCAGCATCAACGGATCCCCCGTACCGCGGAGAATCGAACTCTGTGCAGGGCGCGGGCGTAAAGAAAACGCCTCAGTGACGCAGAGTGGGACGCGTTTTCCCAATGACTGCCCAGGCGGAAACCGCATCCCGGAATCTAAGCTCGGAATGGGATACATTTTCCGGATGACGCCTCAAGTGGAAGCTGCGACCCGGAATCGAGCCGTAGAGTGGGACATGCTTTCCCCATGGCAACCCAGGCGGAAAGCGCATCCCGGAATCGCCCCTCAGAACGGGACGTGCTTTCCGCCAGCCGCCCCCTCAACTCCAAAACCCATGCGCCCTCCATCCCAAAACTGGGTAGAAGAAAGTCAAAACGCAATCGCAGGAGGTCAATATGACTGCAGAAGATAAGGCAAAGAACGCCGGCAAGGTCGCGCTCGTCTTGGAGGGTGGCAGTTTTCGTGGGCAGTTTACCGCCGGCGTGCTCGACGTTCTCATGGAGGCCGGTGTCGAAATTCCGGCGGTATATGGCGTATCGGCCGGTGCGCTCAACGGCGTCAACTACAAGTCACACCAGATCGGTCGCGTCAATCGCATCAACCTGACCTTCTGCAATGACAACCGCTACATGGGTGCCGCATCCTTCGCATCCACGGGCTCCATCGTGGGTTACGACTTTATCTTCAACGATATCCAGGACCGCCTGGATCCCTTTGACAACGAGGCGTTCGACGCGAGCCCCATCGAGATGTACGCCGTCGCGACGGACATGCTGTTTGGAACCGCTGCCTACCTGCCGGTCAAAAGCGCCGTGCTCGACCTCGATGCTGTGCGCGCCTCCACCTCGCTGCCGCTGGTGACGCCGCCGGTCGAGATCGACGGGCACAAATACGTCGACGGCGGCGTGGCCGATTCGGTTCCTATCGAGCATGTGCTCGAGGAGGCGGGCTTCGACCGTGCGGTCGTCATCGTCACCCAGGACCGCTCGTACGAGAAAAAGCCCTACGAGTTTATGCCTGCCGCGCGCGCCCGCTATGCCGACTACCCCTACCTGCTCGAGGCTATCGAGACGCGCCACGACCGCTATAACCTCCAGCGCATGCACCTGTGGAAGTATGAGCGCGAGGGCTGCGCGCTGGTCATCGCTCCGCAAAAGCCGGTCGAGGTCGGCCATGTCGAGCACGATCCGGCAAAGCTTTTGGACCTGTATATCCAGGGCCGTCAGGAGGCAAAGCGCCTGCTCGCGGAAATCCAAGAGTTCGTTGAGCGCTAGCGACGGCGAACCCTCAAAAAATGACAACAGCTAAAGAGTTGGAAAAATCACGGCTCGTGGATGACATGTGCAGAAACTCTGGTCGGAGCCAAAATACCTGTTGACTCGTACGGCGAGCGGGGTAATATGGACGGGTTACTTGCAGAGCCCCGTGAATCTCTGTAACAACACGTACTGTACATGGAGGAGTCTAAGTGATTTCGAAATCGACTCACTACGCCAAGCAGGGCGAGGTCCAGCGCAACTGGGTTCTCGTCGACGCCGATGGTGCTGTCCTGGGCCGTCTTGCCACCCAGATCGCAATGATCCTGCGCGGTAAGAACAAGCCCCAGTTCACGCCCAACAGCGACTGCGGCGACTTCGTTGTCGTCATCAACGCCGATAAGGTCCAGCTTACCGGTAACAAGGCCGACACGAAGACCTATTATCGCCACAGCGGCTACAACGGCGGCCTCAAGGCTGAGAGCTTCCGCCAGGCTATGGAGAAGCACCCGGAGAAGGTCATCGAGCGCGCCGTTCGCGGTATGCTGCCCAAGACCACCCTCGGCCGTGCCCAGATGACCAAGCTTAAGGTCTACGCTGGTGCCGAGCATCCGCATGCTGCCCAGAACCCCACGAAGATTGAGCTGGAGGCTTAAAGATGGCTGAGAACACCGTTGTCTACCAGGGTACCGGCCGTCGTAAGAACGCCGTCGCCCGCGTCCGTCTCGTCCCCGGCACCGGCAAGGTGACCATCAACAAGCGTGACGCCGAGCAGTATTTCGGCCGTCATCAGCTCGTTGAGAACGCCCTTGCTCCCTTCAAGGTGACCGACACCGCCGGTCAGTTCGACGTTATCGCTCTGTGCGATGGCGGCGGCATCTCCGGTCAGTCCGGCGCTCTGCGTCTGGGCATCGCTCGCGCTCTTCTGAACGCTGGCGACTACCGTGCTGACCTCAAGAAGGCCGGTTTCCTTACGCGCGATGCTCGCGTGGTCGAGCGCAAGAAGTACGGCCTCAAGAAGGCCCGCCGCGCTCCCCAGTTCTCCAAGCGCTAAGGTTTTATCTCCTTTCGAGATACAATGTACAAGCGGGGCCTGCCGATTCCTCGGCGGGTCCCGCTTTTCTTTTTCGACTAGGGTGGGCGGTTGTATATCGCCTGCTAGGGAAGGAGCGATCCTATGCCCCAGAACATCTTCGGTACCGACGGCGTCCGTGGCGTCGCCAATGCCGACCTCTCGTGCGACCTCGCGTTTCGCCTGGGCCGCGCGGCGACCAAGTTCCTTGGCCCGGACATCTGCATCGGCCGCGACACGCGTCTTTCGGGTACCATGCTCGAGAGTGCTCTGACCGCTGGCATTATGGCAGAGGGCGGCCGTCCGCATTGCTGCGGCGTTATCCCTACGCCGGCCGTGGCGCTGCTCACCGTCCAAAACGAGCTCGACGGCGGCATCGTCATCTCTGCTTCGCATAATCCGCCGGAGTTCAACGGCATCAAGTTCTTTAGCCGCAAGGGTATGAAGCTTCCCGATGCTGTCGAGGAAGAGATCAGCGCCTGGGTCATGTCCGAGGAAGCCATGGCTGCCGATACGCTGCCGACTGGCGCCGGCGTGGGCCACATTATCAAGATGAAGGACGCTCGCAAGGCATACGTCGACCACGCCATCGATACACTTGATGGCCTGAGGCTCGATGGCCTAGTCGTTGCCGTCGACTGCGGTCATGGCGCTTCTTGCCAGACCACGCCTGCCGCGCTGCAGCGCCTGGGCGCCACGGTCCATGCCATCAACACCGATTACTGCGGCACTGACATTAACGTTGAGTGCGGCTCCACTCACCTTGAGCCCCTGCGCGAGCTCGTGCTGCGCACCCACGCCGATATCGGCCTGGCCCACGACGGCGACGCCGACCGCGTGCTGTTCGTCGACGGCGAGGGCAATGAGATCGACGGTGACTACATCCTGGCTATCTGCGGTTCTGACCTCGCCGCCCGCGGCAAGCTCGCCAACTCCGAGATCGTCTCGACCGTCATGTGCAACCTTGGCTTCTCCATCGCTATGAAGGAGCAGGGCTTCGAGATGGTTCAGACCGCCGTGGGTGACCGCTACGTTTTGGAGCGCATGCTCGCGGATGGCGCCGTCATCGGCGGCGAACAGTCCGGCCACATCATCTTCCTGGAGCACAACACCACCGGTGACGGCCTGGTGACGGCTCTGCAGCTGCTGGCCGTGCTCAAGCGCACCGGTCGTACCCTCACCGATCTTGCCGGCATCATGAAGAAGTACCCGCAGGTACTCGTCAACGTGCATTCCGACAACAAGGCCGGCCTGGACGATTGCCAGCCCATTTGGGACGCCGTCGCTGCCGCCGAGAAGGAGCTTGACGGCCGCGGCCGCATTCTGGTGCGCCCGAGCGGTACCGAGCCGCTGGTCCGTGTTATGGCCGAGGCGGAGACGCACGAGCTCACTCAGCGTGTTGTCGACGACATCGTCGAGGTTGTCAAGCGCGAACTTCCCTAATGGTCAAAAACGGGTGCCAAGTGGTAAACTGTTAAAGCTATTTTGATTGATTGGTATGTCCGAGGGGGAGCATGTTCACTAAAGTCCTAAGGTCTTTTGGTATGCGTGGACGAGTTCTTACGCTGGATGCTCCCATCTCGGGCGACGTCATTCCGTTGTCCGAGGTCAATGACCAGACATTTGCCACCGGCCTTTTGGGCCAGGGCGTGGCGATTCAGCCTACCGGCACGCGTGTGATTGCGCCGGCAGACGCCAAGGTCGAGGCCATTTTTCCCACGGGTCACGCCGTTGCGCTCAACACGGTCGATGGCCTAGACGTGCTCATCCACGTTGGTTTGGACACTGTTCAGCTTGAGGGCAAGCATTTTAGCGTGCATGCACAGGTGGGCGATGTCGTCCATAAGGGTGACGTGCTCATCGAGTTCGATCGCGAGGCAATTGCTGCCGAGGGCTACGATGTGACGGTTCCCATCTTGGTGTGCAACTCCGTTGAGTTCTCGAGCATCAAAGGCTCCGTTGGCGAGCATGTCGAGGAGATGGACCAGCTCATCGTTGCTCGCGAACGCTAGCAAGTGCACGTGGCCATTAGCCTACAATTCAAACACGTTTATGGAGGGCGCCCTTGAAAGAGG
>NZ_QRMJ01000002.1:0-136270 GCF_003473245.1 Collinsella sp. AM09-41 | reverse complement strand
TGGAAAGGGGCCCCCCTCCGTGGCAAGATGGGATTTGTCCGAAGCTAAACGGCTTTGGGTCACCGTGGACGGGCAGGGGCCTCGACGCGGCTAGACACGAGACACATACATTACGCGACCTCGCCCTGGTGGCCGCACACGTTGGTTGCGGCCGACGCGGGCCGCGGGCAAGTGCTTGTAAGGGGAGCCTTGCCTCTCTTGTACGAGAAAGGACGCGTAATGAAGATCATTAAAGCTAAAGACTACGAGGATATGAGCCGCAAGGCCGCCAATATCATCTCGGCGCAGGTTATCCTCAAGCCCGATTGCGTGCTGGGTCTTGCCACCGGCTCCACCCCGATCGGTGCCTACAAGCAGCTCGCTGCTTGGTACGAGAAGGGCGACGTCGACTTTGCCGAGGTCAGCACCTACAACCTGGACGAGTATCGCGGCCTTTCGCACGACGATCCCCAGAGCTATCACTACTTCATGCGTGAGAACTTCTTCGATCACATCAACATCGACCTGAACAACACGCATGTGCCCGACGGTTCCAACCCCGACGCCGCCGCTGCCTGCTCTGAGTACGACAAGATCGTCGCCGCCGCCGGTTACCCGGATCTGCAGCTGCTCGGCATTGGCAACAACGGCCACATCGGTTTCAACGAGCCCGATGACCACTTCTCCAAGGGCACGCACTGCGTCGACCTCACCGAGAGCACCATTCGGGCCAACAGCCGCCTGTTCGACAGCATCGACGATGTTCCCCGTCAGGCCTACACCATGGGTACCCAGACCATCATGTATGCCCGCATGATCCTAGTCGTCGCCAACGGCGAGGCCAAGGCTCAGGCCGTGCATGACATGTGCTATGGTCCGGTTACGCCCGCGTGCCCGGCTTCGATCCTGCAGCTGCACACCAACTGCGTTGTCGTTGCCGACGAGGCCGCCCTTTCGCTCTGCGAGTAGCGCGAATCCTGCATCTCGACATAGCCTTGCCTAAGGCCTCCGCTTTGCGGGGGCCTTTTTGTTATCCCTCTCCGCCCGCTTGACCAAAATCTTGCCGCAAGCTTGACGAATGCCGGATGCCCAACAGCTTGATTCATTCCATACCAGATTCTATGCAAAAATGCCACTAAAAGGTCGTAGACGGTAGCGGGTGCTAGGCGAGTTGAATGACATAGCTGAACCTTGTTCATTTGCGTTACACTGCCGCTTAGATGGGACAAGCTGACAAGCTCATTTACCTGCTTAAAGACCGATTAGTCGGGGGATTAATAACAATCGGCCCTCGCTGTACAAAAACTTGCCGCTTGCGTACCAAAAGACAACCTAGAACACAAGGTCGCTCTATTCATAGCGCGGCTTGTATGGTCTTGCGGTTACAGTGTCCATACGGTCGAGTTGAGGAGCGGGCATGGTAAACGATTTGGGCAGTATGGACGACCTCGAGCTGATGCCGCTGGGCGGTGGCTATATGGTGCGACGCGAACGCTTGATGAATGAGCTTCTCGCCAAGGGCCGAAAGGCTGGCATCGTGGTTCTTTATGCGCCCGACGGGTTTGGGAAGACCTCGGTGCTACTGCAGTACACCCATGAGGTTAAATGCGACCCGACGCGAGGCCCCGTGCGGATTATCGAGGCCGATCGCGCCACTGGGCGCGAGGTGTTTATGCAGCTCGAGGTGGTTACCGAAGAACTCAAAGACAAACCGCACTCCCTTATCGCGATTGATAATGTGCCAAACCTCGATCAGCACGATACCGAAGACCTCATCGACAGGATTCGCGGCCTGCGCGCTATGGGGGTGGGGGTCTTTATCTCCTGCCGTCCTTCAAATCGTCAACTGATTCATGGGCTGGGCGATTCGGTTAAGATCAATGCGCAGATGCTCAAGGTGCATGCCTATGAGTATTCGGCGTGGGCATCGGCGTTTTCGATCAGCACATCGCTCGACTTTTATCAGCTCACGCAGGGCGTGCCCGAGCTCGTTTCGGCATTGCAGACGGGTCTGTATGGCCAAGGCGACGTAGCCGGTCTGCTCGAAAACGAGATTGTCAACGTATATGGCGCGGCACTTGTCGACCTGGCTTCGCTCGACAATAATGCACTGTTTTGCGTGGCATGTCTCATGATTTTGATGGGCGAGGGCAATATCGCAGAACTCGAGGCTTGCGGGGTGAGGCTATCGATGGTCGACCAGTCCTACTTCGTACGCGACTACCCGATCTTTGGCTTGGACCCTGCCGAGCGGAGTTTTACGTGTCTGGGCACGGAGGATAACGGACGCTTGCGCTTGCGTAAGTTGGTGGCCGAGGTTCGCCCCGAACTTGTTCCGAGGGCGGCCCGGATTTTGCTTAAGGCGGGCCGATGCGATGCGGCGATGGGCCTGGCGGACGCCTTTTTGGACCGTGATGCGGTCCTTGAACTTGCTGGGCAGTATGGGGTCGATCTGGCTCTGACGGGGCACGGGGCCGATATCTGCCGAGCAGCGCTGGGCACGATCGATGCCGAGGATCCGGCTCCAGAGCCAACGCCTGCCGAGGCGCTTGGCGTATATCTGGCAGCGGTCAGCGTGTCCAATACAAAGCTCGCTCGCTATATGGCATCGGTCATCGAGCGCGGGGGCGAACGGGCGGCCTGCGAAATAGACCCTGTTTCATGGAGGGTGGCCCAGACACTGACGGCTGTTTGCTATGGGGACAACGGGCTTGGGCTTCCTACGAACCTGACCGTGCCAGAAATCGAGACATCCCATACCGCGCTCGATATGTTGTCCGCGCATATCGAGGTCAAGCGCTGCCTGACCGAGCGGGGAGATGACGGCGGCGTTCTACAGCAGCTCAAAACGAGCAAGGCCTACGACTGCGAGCTCGACATCGCGGGGATTGTTATACGGGCCGACAGCATGCTGGTGGAGCTTTTTGACGGGTCGTTTGCGGGAACCGACGAGCGCGACGACGAGATGACGGTGGTGCGGGAGGCGCTCGACGTACGTGGGCTCAAGGCGATGGCTATCTGGGTGCGCATGGTGTTGGCGGCACGGCGGCTCCTTTCCGGCTTGCCGGTAACCGACGACGCGGCATTCAACGAGCTCGATCGTTTTGCCGTGCGCATGCGCGACAACCAGATTCAGCTGTTTGGCCTGTTGCTAGAAGGCTGGCAGTCGCTGGCAGAGGGACGGCCGGTTAATGCAAAGTTCCGTGCGGTCCAAGTGCTCAAACTTGCCGAGGAGTCGATTGCGTACATGCGCGATAACGCATTGCTGCTGGAGCGCGCGGCGTATCTGCGTAACACCTCGATGGTTTCGGTGCGTGAGGAAGCGGAGTTGCTCGATATAAGCCAGACGCAGGTTGGTGGAGCGGAGGCCTGGATGGTGGCGCTGCATTTGGCCTGTGCGGGCCGAGACAGCGATCTTGCGGCCTGGATGTCCATGAATCGTGCGGGGATTCTGGAGCCATCGTATCGGCTCTTTGCGCGCCTTGCCATGCATTGTCTGGGCGAGCCGGCGACCAGGATTCGCAAGAAGCTTCCCGTGCGCGAGCTGTCGCGGTACTCGCTGCGCGACGATTTGGAAGGGGAGGGCGAGCGCCTGTTCCAGGCCGGCGAGGTTGAAGCCGTTGATACCATTGACCATATCGAGATTCGCATGTTTGGCGCGTTTCGCGCCGAGCGCGACGGGTTTCCCATCACGGACAAAATGTGGCGCCGCAAGAAGGCGGCGACACTTGCCGAGCGGCTTGCGCTGGGCATGGATGCGCTCGTCGATCGTGAGACGCTGGCCATGGAGTTGTGGCCCCATGCCGAGTTCAATAGCGCCCGCAACAACCTGTACTCGACGATATCGCGCTTGCGGTCGGCTTTGGGACCGACGCCGGATGGCAAGTCGTGTGTGCTCATCCAAAATGAATGCATCGGACTCAACGGCGACTACGTCAAGACCGATGTACGGCTGTTTGACCAGATAAGCCGCGAGGTTTTGGGAAATCGCACGGGTGCGCGCGGGCCCCATTTAGTTGAGCTGTGCCTTAAGATTGAGCAGCTTTATGCCGGGCCGCTGTATGTTCCCAATGGCTGTAACCCCACCTACTTTTTGCGTATGCGACGCATTATGCAGTCAAAGTACATCGATTGCATGATTAAGGGAGCAAATGCCGCCCTAGAAGAAAACGACCTGCAGTCGGCGATTTGGCTGGCGGAGTCGGGGCTTCGGCAGGAAACGGCGCGTGAGGATATGGTGCGCTGCGCCATGCGCGTCTACAGCGCGGCGGGGCGGCGGCGCGATATCGTCGAGCTGTACAGCGGGCATATGCACCATCTAAGGGAGCAGGTCAATGGCGTGCCCGAGCCCGAGACGCGGCGTCTATACGAGCGCTTGGTGGAGGGGCGGCTCAATCGCGTGCTGGTCGAGCGATAAAAACCGGCGCCCGAAGTACTTGGGCACCCGTAAGCTTGCTATGTGTTGGCTCGCCGGATCATTGGCTCTTAGACGAGCTTGATCTTCTCGATGTCCTTGCGCGAGGACTCGCGATACAGCGAGAACTTGCGGCCGATGACCTGGACGACCTCGGCGTGGCAACGCTCGGAGAGCTCTTCGGCGGCCTCGCGGGCGGAAAGACTGGAGCCATCGAGCACGGAGCACTTAACGAGTTCGTGCTTCTCCAGGTAGGCGACCGTCTGCTCGACGGTGCCCTCGTTGACATCGGACTTACCGATGATGATGGCGGGGTTGAGGTGATGGGCCATGCTGCGAAGCTGCTTGACCTGGGCTCCTGTCAGTGCCATGGGTTCTCGCTTTCTATGTATGGGGCGCCCCGCGACGGGGCCTTAATCTACGTGAGCTGTCCCACGATAGCGCAGGAACGGCGCGGTGTGGAGCGCGTTTGCCCAGTTCAAAAAGAATGCGGATGCCGAGTGAGTGGGCGGCGTGGGCTGCGAACAGGCTATGAGCTGGGCGCAGAGACTGGATCCCATGCAATAAATGCCCAACGGACCTTGCGGACGTGGTCGAGCATGTAGCGTCCCTGCGGCACACCCTTGGAGCCCGGCTCACCGGCATGGGGATTCTCGATCATGTGTTGGGCGATGTAGTCGCGCAGACGGTCGACCTTATCCTCGTTGCCATGCTCAAGCATGCGGGAAAAGTCCGCCACGCCCGCTTCAAGACTGTCGAAGGTATCGCGACGCGGCGATTCAAAGTACGTGACCTGCGGCAGGGCACCCATCTGAATGAGGATGTTGAAGGCGTACACAAAGCCATTACTGCAGGTAACCGAGGCGCCGATAGCGTTCATCAAGTGCAGATCATAGCGCGGGCTGGAGTTAGCGACCATCGTGACAGTACAACGGCGACGAGCCGTACGGTCGAGCTTGGCAAGCGCACCTTTTAGGTCATTTGTGGTGACGGAACGACTGGCAAAGGCAACATCCACAGTCTTGGCAACCGGCCCAACCAAATCCCAATCATCGTCCCAAGCAAGCTCAAGCGGCGTAATGCGATCTTCGAGCCCATAGTACTCAATGCCAGCATCAAGCGTGCCCAACATGGCAGGGGAAAAGTCAGCAGCAATCACAGGATGCCCAGCCTGAGCAAGCGGAATAGCAATCGACCCAGCCCCGCACCCCATATCGAGTACCGACTCGCTGGGCTCAAGCGCCAGCAGCTTTATAAAATCCCGAGCATAAGGGGCAGTCTCCAACGGCCGAAAATGCCGAGCCCTTTTATCCCACTCAAAAGAATCGTCAGCCCGCCGCCGATCAGCTTGCAGACGCATCCACTCCAGATTCCAATCTGTGGAAAGCAGCTCAGAACGATTCTCCCCATCAGCCACGGGCCAACCTCCTAGCAACAAAAAAGCGACTCCTCCCAAAAGAAGAGCCGCAACCAGCATATATCAGAAAGAACCGATCCAACGCCAAACCGCCATACCAGCAAAGTAGGGCAGAAGCGAAGCGACTGCCAAAGGGATAGAACCCAACCGAGGGCCCGTTGTGCGGGAGCCCCGGGGAGGGCAAATATATAAGGTCGATCGCGAGTTCCGCACGAGCCGGAGAGCACTTAATGTGCTCTCCGTGCGAGCCAGGACTGTCCGAGCAGGCGACCTTATATATTTGCCCTCCCCGGGGCTCCTCGCCAGTCCCCCTCAGCTAGTTCTTCAGCGAGTTCAGCGGCGCCGGGAAACGTCCACCGCGATGGGCAAGCACGGTGCCGGCGTTGGGGTTCACCGGCATGATGGGTGCACGGCCGAACAGGCCGCCGTACTCGACGCAGTCGCCCACGCCCTTGCCGATGGCGGGAATCACGCGGACGGCCGTGGTCTTGTTGTTGATGACGCCGATGGCCATCTCGTCGGCGATGATGCCGGCGATGGTCTCGACCGGGGTGTCGCCGGGGATGGCGATCATGTCCAGGCCGACGGAGCACACGCAGGTCATGGCCTCGAGCTTCTCGAGCGAAAGCGCACCGGCTTCGACGGCGGCGATCATGCCGGCGTCCTCGGACACGGGGATGAAAGCGCCGGAGAGACCGCCCACGCTGGAGCTGGCCATGACGCCGCCCTTCTTGACGGCATCGTTGAGCATGGCGAGCGCGCAGGTCGTGCCCGGGCCACCGCAGGTGCCCACGCCGATGATCTCGAGGATGCGCGCGACGGAGTCGCCGATGGCAGGCGTGGGAGCCAGCGACAGGTCGACGATGCCCTTCTCGACACCCAGGCGATGGGCGGCCTCGCGGCTCATGAGCTCGCCGGCACGGGTGATCTTAAAGGCGGTCTGCTTGATCTTCTCGGCGACTTCCATCATCGATGCGGAATCGGGCAGCGTCTCCAGGGCTGCGGCCATAACGCCGGGGCCCGAGACGCCTACGTTGATGACGGCGTCGGCCTCGCCACCGCCGTGGACGGCGCCCGCCATAAACGGGGAGTCCTCGACCATATTGGCAAAGCAGACAAACTTGGAAGCGCCGACGGAATCCTGGTCGGCCGTGAGTTTAGCGGCATCGATGATGGTCTGGGCGGCCATGAGCACGGCGTCCATGTTGATACCGGCGCGCAGGCTGGCGACGTTGACGCTGGAGCAGACGCGGCTCGTGGTGGCGAGCGCCTGGGGGATGGACTGGATGACGCGGCGGTCGGCGTCGCCGATGCCCTTCTGGACGAGTGCGGAGAAGCCGCCCAGGTAGTCGATGCCGAGCGTCTCGGCCGCGCGGTCGAGGGCGTGCGCGATAGGGGTGAGGTCCTCATCCTTGCAGCAAGCGGCGATCTGCGCCACCGGGGTAACGGAGACGCGCTTGTTGACGATGGGGATACCGTACTCGCGCTCGAGGTTCTCGGCGGTCTCGACCAGATGCTCAGCCGTGTGCGTCACGTGGTCGTAGATCTTCGTGCACATGCGGTCGAGGTTCTCGTCACCGCAACCCATGAGCGAAACACCCATGGTGATGGTCCTGATGTCGAGGTTCTGCTCCTCAACCATGCCGCGGGTTTCCGCGATTTCTGCGGGCGTGATCGCCATCCTTGCGCTCCTATCTGCCAAAACGAGCATAGTCTTTTCTATTCTAACGTGCCGCACGTGCCAAGTGGCGCATGCGGCACGTTTTGGTGCTCGGTTGTTTCCGTTGTGTTACTGCCCAAAGACCTCTTCGGCGATGCGCGCGCTTTCGGCGGCATCCTTGGCGTAGTAGTCCGCGCCGATCTGCTTGGCGTATTCGGGGGTGAGCACGGCGCCGCCTACGATGATCTTGACGCCCGGCACCTCGGCATGGAGCAACTTGATGGTCTCCTCCATGGCGACGACGGTGGTGGTCATAAGCGCCGAGAGGCCGACGAGCTTAATGTCACGCTCCTGTACGGTCTTGAGCACCTCTTGCGGGTCGACGTCGCGGCCTAGGTCAAAGACGGTGTAGCCGTAGTTATCGAGCAGCATTTTGACGATGTTCTTGCCAATATCGTGGATGTCGCCCTTGACGGTGGCCACGCAGATCTTGCCCTTGTCGGCGATCTCGCCGGCGGGCATCAGGCGCTTGATGGTGTCGAAGCCCACGCGTGCGGCCTCGGCTGAGGCCATAAGCTGCGGCAAGAAGAACTTGCCCTGGTCAAAGAGGACGCCAACTTCGTCGAGGGCGGGGATAAAGTGGTTGTTGATGAGGTCCATAGCGTCGTGGTCTGCCAGCAGGCGCTCGGTCTCGGCAGCGATCTCGCCCTTGCGGCCCGAGACGACCATGTGGCGGATGGGGTCGTCATCGGCGCTTGCGGTGGTGCTTGCGGCAGGTGCGGCATCGCTCGATGCTGACTGGGCGGCCGCCGGGTTGGCGGCAATCTTATACGGATCGGTCCAGCCGGCGTAGCGCTCGATGTATCCGGTCGAGCCCTCGTCCTCAACGCTCAGCACGCGATAGCTGTAGACGGTATCCATAAAGCGCTTAGAGCCCGGGTTCATGATGGGGGCGTCGAGGCCTGCGCCAAAGGCGGCGGCCAAAAAGACCGAGCCCAGCAGCGGGCGGGCAGGCAGACCGAAGCTGATGTTCGACACGCCGAGCGCGCATTTGACACCCAGGCGCTCCTTGCACAGGGACATGGCGCGCAGGATCTGCTCGGCCTGGCGTTGATTGGTCGAGGCGGTCATGACCAGGCAGTCGATGAGGATGCGGTCCGGGCCAATGCCGTAGCGGGCGGCCTCGGTCACGATGCGCTCGGCGATGGCGAAGCGAGCCTCGGCGGTATCGGGGATGCCACCTTCGTCGAGCGTGAGGCCGACAACGTTGGTGCCGTAGTGGGCGACCAGCGGGAAGATCTCGTCCATGATCTGCTGCTTGCCGTTGACCGAGTTGATGATGGGCTTGCCGGCGTAGCGACGTACGGCGGCCTCGACGGCGGCGGGGTCGGTGGAGTCGATCTGCAGCGGCAGCAGCGTGGAGCCTTGGAGCTGCTCGGTCGCTTGCTGGATGACCTTGACCTCGTCGATCTCGGGCAGGCCCACGTTGACGTCCAGGATGTCGGCGCCCTGTTCTTGCTGGCTGATGCCCTGGCTCACGACGTAGTCCAGGTCGCCGTCGCGCAGGGCCTGCTGCAGGCGCTTTTTGCCGGTGGGATTGATGCGCTCGCCGATGACGGCAATCTTGTGGCCGTCGCAGGGAAGGTCCACCACAGTCTGGGCACTTGTGACCGACATGCTGGGCTTGCGGTGGCGCGGACTGGGCGTGTGGTTATCGATAAGCGTGCGAAGTGCCGCCATGTGCGTGGGCGTGGTGCCGCAGCAGCCGCCCACGACGCTCACGCCGTCCTCAATCATGCCGGCGACGGCTTTGGCGTATTCGGGGGCCTGGATGTCGAAGACGGTATTACCGTCGTCGTCCACGTGGGGCAGTCCCGCATTGGCCTGCACCATAACGGGTTTGTCCGTAACGGTGAGCATACGTGCGGCGAGCCCTCGGAGCTCGGCCGGTCCCTGGCTGCAGTTGATGCCCAAAACGTCGGCGCCGATGGCGTCGAGCGTGATGGCGGCCACCTCGGGACTCGTGCCCAGGAACGTGCGACCGTCTTCCTCAAAGGTCATGGTGGCAAAGACGGGCAGGTCGGAGTTCTCTCGGCAGGCGAGGACGGCCGCCTTGATCTCGGCAAGGTCGGTCATGGTCTCGATAATAAAGAGGTCCACGCCCGCATCGACGCCGGCGCGCACTTCCTCGGCAAAGAGGTCGCAGGCCTCGTCGAAGCTGAGGGTACCCAAGGGGCGCAGCAGCGCGCCGATGGGGCCGATATCGCCGGCGACGTAGTGGGCACCGGCTGCGCGGGCGCAGGCGACAGCGGCGGCAAAGACATCTGCCACGGTGGCGGTACCGTCGAGCTTGTGGGCGTTGGCGCCAAAGGTGTTGGCGGTGATCACGTCGCAGCCGGCCTCGACGTACTGTCGCTGAATGTCGGTAATGACCTGGGGCTCCTCAAAGTTGAGCAGCTCGGGCAGGGCGCCTGCCTTCATACCAGCGGCCTGCAACATGGTGCCCATGCCGCCGTCGAACAGCAAGTGCCCCGTGCCCTCGATGGCCGCACGCAGGCGATCGTCCTTAATGCGCAGATCGTCGATCGTGCGCGTCTTGTACGCGGCGCCGTTGCAGCGCGCGGCATTGACAGGTGCCGCCAGCGCAGCACCGTCCAGATCATGAGTGATAAGCGGAGTAAACATCGAGGGCTCCTAATGGCTGGAATAGCAGGTGGTGTGGGCGGCACGGAAGCGACAGTGCTCGCGCATGCGGCAGATATTGCAGGTGGGGCGGCTCTGGGCGTCGTGGACTTCGCCGTCAAACAGACCAATCACCGCGGTCACGCTCTTGGTGGGCATGAGCAGGCTGGTGGGCGTGACGGTAAGCCCGATGAGCCGCGTGGCGTTGAGCGCATTCACGATCGAGCGCTGGGCCGAGAGCGGGCAGTCGCCATAGCCGGGACTAAAGCGCCAGTTGCCGGCGAGCCCATGAACGGCGGCGTCCGTCTTGACCTGCTGGTCCATTTGCTCAACGGCGGCTTCTACATAGGCAGAGCATGCGGCGTCGAGCACGGCTCCCTCTAGGGGCTGCTGAGCTCCCGTGGTGCGCAGACGACGCTCGGCGTCCATGCCGAGGGTGCATGCCATGAGCGCGGCCATGCGGGCGTCCTTGAGATGTCGATAGATGTCGCGACCGCGCAGCTCAACGTTGGTGCCAACCAGACGGATGCAAGGCTCTCCCTGCTCGTCCACGCCCGTGGCATCGACGGTAAACACGCGCCGCACGCCGCGGGGCTCAATGTCCAGCTCAAGGCGCTCGACCACAAGCTCAATACGTCGTGACAGCTCGGGCTCAATCTGCTGGCCGCCGTAGCCCAGATACCGCAGCATCTCGGCACGGTCGACACGGGGATGGTGCGCAGCATCGACACGGTAAAGCGCCGGCGACGCAAGGTCGGCCGGCACTTCGACAGCGGTTGTATCGATGTGCGGTTTTTCCATTACCCCAGGCGCTCCATAATGGTCGCGGCGATCGCAGGACGATTCATAGTGTACAGGTGCAGACCGGCGGCACCGTGCTCCTTAAGGTCGCAAAGCTGACGGGCGGCATAATCTACACCGGCTGCCTGCAGGCTCTCGGGGTCGTTCTCGTACTTGGCGAGAATCTTGATGACGGGGGAGGGCAGCGATGCGCCGCACATAAAGACCATGCGGCTGATCTGGGACTTGCCCATAAACGGCATGATGCCCGCGGTGATGGGCACCGTGATGCCCGCCTTGTCGGCAAGCTCGCGGAAGCGGTAGAAGCACTCGTTGTCAAAGAAGAGCTGCGTCACAAAGAAGCTCGCGCCGGCGTCCTGTTTTTGCTTGAGGTATTCGACCGAAGCGTTGAGGTCCTCACAGGCAATGTGGCCCTCGGGGTAGGCCGCGGCGCCCACACAAAAGCCGGCGTCGACAAGCTCGGGGATGAGCTCGCGGGCGTAGGCGTAGTCCGAGGCGGGCTTGTCATCCTCGGTCGCGCCAGCGGGCAGATCACCGCGCAGGGCCAGGATGTTTTCTACGCCGGCGGAGCGGTATTCGTCGATCTTGGCGGCGATATCGGCGTGCGAGCGGCCCACGCAGGTGAGGTGCGCCACCGAGGGCGTATCGAATTCGCTCGTAATCATATGCGCGATGGGGGCGGTGGTGGCGCCGTTGCCCGAGCCGCCGGCAGAGCAGGTGACCGAGACAAAGCTCGGCGAAAGCTTGCACAGATTGCCTGCCACCTCGCGAGCCGTGTTGAGGGTAAGCTCGCCCTTGGGCGGGAACATCTCAAACGAAACGGGTGCGGTGCCCTGGGATGCTGCCTGCTTAAAAACCTCGTCGACGCGCATATCGTGCTCCTTTAGATACGTAATAGTGTGATGTGTTGTAAGGATTCTACAGCACCACTGTGTCACGGTGGAGTTTCACTCGCTATTCGGGGATACCAATCAAAGATGCCTTGCTATCGACATTCCCTATAGCAGAGCGGTCAATCTAGGATGGGTCTATAAAGACTGGTATCTGATGCGAAATACCAGTTAATAGAGCCCCATCCCAAATTGACTACCCTTAAACCATGGGGAGAGGTCTGCAATTTATACAGTTGATTGGCTGTTGAGGGCGGCAACGCCGCCGCGATGCGGTAACCTCATTGATTGGTTTCGTGACAGCAACATAACGGTAATGTTGCGGAAACACGACGAGCCTAATCTATGACTCGTTCGTTAGTAATCAACACCGCTTCTCACGCGGTGCCGATACGAAGGGAGTTCCGTATGGCCGAACTTACTGACCGCTTCGGGACCATGGTGTTCTCTGAGGAAGTCATGAAGGACTACCTCCCCAAGGACATTTGGAAGCGCCTTGCTGCAACCCTCGAGGACGGTGAGCCGCTCGACCTGGATGTGGCCAACGCCGTTGCCCACGCCATGAAGGTCTGGGCCATCTCCAAGGGCGCGACGCACTACGCGCACTGGTTCCAGCCGCTTTCGGGCATTACTTCCGAGAAGCACGACAGCTTCCTCGAGCCCAACCACGACGGCACCGCCATTACCAAGTTTACGGGCAAGAACCTCATCCAGGGCGAGCCGGACGCCTCCAGCTTCCCCAACGGCGGCCTGCGTGCCACCTTCGAGGCCCGTGGCTACACCGCTTGGGATCCCACCAGCCCCGCATTCATTAAGGACGATGTCCTGTGCATCCCCACGGCTTTTTGCTCCTACACGGGCGAGGCCTTGGACAAGAAGACCCCGCTGCTGCGCTCCATGACCGCACTCTCGCGTGAGTCCAAGCGCGTTTTGGCGCTGTTTGGTAAGACCCCCAAGAAGGTCGTTCCTTCCGTGGGCGATGAGCAGGAGTACTTCCTGATCAAGAAGGACGCTTACCGCAAGCGCAGGGACCTGGTCATCACCGGGCGCACCCTCTTTGGTGCTGCTCCCTGCAAGGGCCAGGAGCTCGAGGAGCACTACTTTGGCGCTATCCGCCCCACCGTCTCGTCCTATATGAAGGACCTGGACGATGAACTGTGGGCGCTTGGCATTCCTGCCAAGACCAAGCACAACGAGGTCGCTCCCTGCCAGCATGAGCTCGCCCCTGTCTACGGCGAGGTCAACGAGGCCATCGACCAGAATCTGGTCATGATGGAGAAGATGAAGCTCATCGCCTCCCGTCACGACTTGGTCTGCCTGCTGCACGAGAAGCCCTTTGAGGGCATCAACGGTTCGGGCAAGCACAACAACTGGTCGCTTGGCACCGAGTCCGAGAACCTGCTCGACCCGGGCGACACCCCGCTCGACAACCTGCAGTTCATCGTCTTCCTCACCGCGGTGATCGAGGCCGTCGATAACTATCAGGAGCTCCTGCGTGCCTCCGTTGCCTCGGCCGGCAACGATCATCGTCTGGGCGCCAACGAGGCTCCTCCGGCGATTATGTCCATCTTCCTGGGCGACCAGCTTACCGAGGTCGTCGAGAAGATCATCGATGGCAAGGCTTCCGTCCATGCCACGCGCGGCGTGCTTGACCTGGGCGCCGATACCCTGCCCAAGCTGATGCAGGACAACACCGACCGCAACCGCACCTCCCCGTTTGCCTTCACCGGCAACAAGTTCGAGTTCCGTGCCTGCGGCTCCGAGCAGAACGTCTCCGACTCCAACCTGGTGCTCGATGCCGCCGTGGCCAAGTCGCTCAAGTCCTTCGCCGACGCACTCGAGGGTACGCCCGAGGATAAGTTCCAGGACGCCGCGCTCGAGTACTGCAAGAAGGTGCTGACCGATCACCAGCGCATCCTGTTCTCCGGCGACGGTTACTCCGACGAGTGGCCCATCGAGGCCGAGAAGCGCGGCCTTGCCAACAACAAGACTACGGCCGACGCCCTGCCCGCCTTTGTTTCCGATAAGGCTATCGCGCTCTTTGAGGAGACGGGCGTCCTGACCAAGGCCGAGGCTCAGTGTCGCTACGACTGCAAGCTCGAGAAGTACAACAAGCTCATGAACATCGAGGCCACCACGATGGTTCGCGAGGCGCGTCGTACCTATCGCCCGGTCATTACCGCCTATGCCACCAAGGTCGCTAAGGGCCTTGAGACTATTCGTGCCGCCGGTGCTGAGGCCGCTATGCAGTGCGAGCAGAACACGCTCAACAAGCTCTGCAACGGTATCACCGCCATCAACGACTCCATTAAGGCGCTCGACGCCGTGCATCAGAAGGCCGAGGCTCTCGATGGCCAGGAGCAGGCCAACGTGTATGCACACGAGGTCGTTCCCGCTATGGATACGCTGCGTGCCGCCGTGGACGCCATGGAGGAGATCGTGGCTGCCGACTACTGGCCGGTTCCGACCTACGACGACATTCTGTTCTACGTGTAGGACGTAACCGACATATCGTCACGGTATTGAGCCGGGGTCCACATCATGCGGGCCCCGGTTTTTGTTTGCGAAGGACGCTTTGGAGTCCGTTTTGCCGCCGATTTGCCGGGATCCGCACCCTGTCGGGTTCGAATCCCGGCGTTGGGGTAGCAAAAAGCCCATCACCGCGGGGGTAACGGGCTTCTCGTTTCAAATGGTGCCCCCAGCGGGATTCGAACCCGCGATATCCACCTTGAAAGGGTGGCGTCCTTGGCCGCTAGACGATGGGGACAGCGGGAAAGAGTATAGCAGACTTTTTTGCCGGCGCGTATATCGTTGGCAAACTGGAAAACCACCACAAAGGTACCTGTCCCCTTTGTGGTGGTGGGGTGCTAGGGGAGGAGCTTCATGGCGGCGTCGTGGGCGGCGTGCTCGTAGGCGTCGTCGAGGGGTTTGAGCGGCAACAGGGCGGCGGCCTGTGCGTCGCCACGGCGTTCGAGGGCGTGGGCGATGAGCCAGTCGGCGAGCTCGGGGTTCTTGGGCAGTGCCGGCCCGTGTAAGTACGTGCCGATGACTCCCTTGTGGATGAGGCCCTCAAAGCCATCGTCGCCGTTGTTGCCGGTGCCCGCGACGACGGACGTTCCGAGCGGCGTCGCCTCTGCGTCGAGCAGGGTGCGGCCGCCGTGGTTCTCGAATCCCACAAAGGGCTCGGGTGCCAGGTCGGTCTTGACGGCGACGTTGCCGATCAGGCGGTCGGAGCCGCGCACTGTCTCGGCGGCAATGACGCCCAGACCCTCGATGCGATCCTCGCCCATATAGTACGAACGGCCGAGCAGCTGATAGCTGCCGCAGATGGCAAGCAGTGAGCCGCCATCCTCAACATAGGCCGCGACCTTGTCTTTTTGGGCGAGCAACTCGTGTGCCACGGCTAGCTGGTCGCGGTCGGAGCCGCCACCCATCATGACGATATCGGCATCGGTCAAATCAAGCGTCTCGCCCATACGGACCTCGTCTACACGCACGGGAATGCCACGCCAGGCGCAGCGGCGCTCGAGCGCGATAACATTGCCGCCGTCACCGTAGAGGTTAAGGGCATCGGGATACAGGTAGACGATGCGCAGGGGACGCGAAAGCTCGACCGGCGCGATGCCGACAGGAAGAGCGCTGCCGTCGGCACGGACTACGGCGCGGGCAGCAACCGTGGCTGCATCGGCACCCTTCAGCCCGTCGAGTTCTTTGACCAGCGGCGGGAAGGCCGTGTAGTTGGCGACGGCGTAGAAGGTGTCATCGGCGGCCTCGTCTGCCACGGCACCGATCGCCTGCGCGATGTCCGAGATAATCGCGGCATCGATGCCGGCGTACTTGAGGCGTACCTGCATGTCGTGCGCACGCGTGCCTCCGGCAAAGGCGACAAGATCCGGCGTGTCGGCGATGCGCTCGAAGTCGACATCGTAGATCCACGAGACATCGTGGCCGTCGGCATCGTTATCGTTTAGGAAGAAGGCGCAGAGCTTGCCACCTGCCGTTTTAATGGACTGGATCTGGCGATCGAAGCCCACGGGATTCTTGGCCAGGTTGGCCTCGACGGTGCGGCCGGCAATATCCCAGCGGCCCATGCGTCCGCCGGCGGGCACGTAGGCATTAAGCGTGGGCTGCAGGTGCGCCGCGTCCACGCCCAGCTCGTGCGCCGCAAAGAAGGCGGCGGCGACGTTATAGACCATGTACAGGCCGTTGTAGCGCGTGGCGATGTGCACGGCGGGCGCGTTGGCCTCAGGTCCAAAGGCCAGGTCAAAGCCGTAGCCGTCGCAGCCGAGCTCAACGCCCGTCACGCGGCGGAGCAGCGCGGGGCGACCCCAGCCGCACGAGGGGCAATGGTAGGCGCCGAGCTGGCCGTATTGCACGTAGTCATACTCCAGCGGCGCATTGCACTGTGAGCAAAAGCGCGAGTCGCTAATACGGTCGGACTCGGTGTTGGTGGCGCCGTCGATGCCAAAGGCGATGCTCATATTGGGGACGCGTGCGGCGATCGCGGCACACAGTGGGTCGTCTGCGTTGTAGATGAGCGTTGTTGCCGGAGAGAGCTCCAACGCATGGGCAATGACGTCTTGGGTATGGTCGATCTCGCCGTAGCGGTCTAGCTGGTCGCGGAACAGGTTGAGCAGCACGAAGTACGTCGGCTTGAGCTTGGGCAGGACGCGCACGGTGTAGAGCTCATCGCATTCAAAAACGCCCACGCGCTTGCCGCCGCCGGCTCGCTTGAGGCCGCTGCGCGCCTCGAGCAGTGCGCCCACCACGCCCGGCTCCATGTTGTTGCCGGCGCGGTTGCATACCACGGTGGCGCCGCTGGCGGCAACGGCGTCGGCGATGAGGTTGGAGGTGGTGGTCTTGCCATTAGTACCGGTGATCACCACGCTGCGGTCGACCAGGCTCGCGAGGTCGCTTAGCAGCTCGGGGTCGATCTTCATGGCGATGCGGCCGGGGAGTACGCCGCCCTGGCGTTTGAGGACAGAGCGCAGTCCCCAGCGGGCGATATCGCTCGAGGTGCAGGCGAGAGATGAGCGGAAGTTCATGAAGTCGTTCCTAACGTGAATGACATGGTCGGGGCGATCGCGTCGCTAAAAGCCGTAGCGGCGCGCAAATTCCTGGGCGAGCTGCGATACATCTTCGCAGGCGTTGGCCCAGGGGGCAAAGTCGGGGGTGTCCGAAATAATGCCGTCGGCCTCCCAAACTGCCTGGTGCGAAAGGTCCCAGGGGTCGCGCGGCTCGGGTCGGCAGGGAAGATACGGCGTCTGGTACATGGGGTTCAGCAAGAAGAACGCGCCACCCTCGCAACGGTTAGCGAACTCACGCAGCGCGCGCGTCGCCGGGCGCATCTTGTTTGTTTTGAACAGCAAGATCGTGCGGGCGAGCAGGTACCAAGGAGAGTTTTCGAGTGCGTCTGCCCCCATCTGCTCCTCGAGCTGGTGGGCCAGGGCAAAAAAGCCGTCCTGGTCTTCTAGGCGAGCGAGGGCGAGCAACACGGTGCCGGCAGCTCGGGTGGGATAGCCTTCTGCCTTAAGGACGCGGCGGGCGTAGTTGGCAGCAGCGCGGTAGCGGGCGCTCGCCATGCACAGCTGCGAGATGGCCTCGAGTGTGTGAAGCCACCCGATAAGAGCCGGCTCGCTCACGGTAAGGTCTGCTGCGGTGACACCGTCGGCCAAAACATTATTGGCCCAGTAGTGCGGGGCTTCCATGTCGAACCCGGGCACGCTTTGCTGCAGGTAATCGGCCGTGGTCGCCTCGAGCTTCATCAGGTCGCCCAGGCAGGCGTCAACGGGCGTGTCGGCCAGGATGATGGCGAGCAGCTGCGCGTCGACGGCCAGCGCATCGACGCGGACGATCTTGAGCAGCTCGTCGCGCATGTCGTCGAACAGGCGGTTGCGCGTCTGCTCAAACTCCTCGTCGCTGCCCATGTCCTCGATGCGATGGAGCTCGTCGAGCAGGTGGCGATGAACGCCGGCATAGGACAGCAGTGCCTGGGCATGCTCGGCCTGCGCATACTTTTGAGGATTCGCGCTAATGTCGTTATGGACAAGCTCGCGTGCTGCATCGGTGAGCTCGGGGTGCGACGCCAGATAGGTGCGCTCCAGGTAGGCGGGGATGTAGACGCTCGGATCCATTAGAGGTCCCCTCCCTTAAATGGAAGCCCCTGCTCGGCCGCGCGCAGGATGCGCTCGTCGATCTGGGAGCGCACGATGTCGTTGGTGGCGATCCAGGCGGCAAAGCTGGCGTTGTCGGGGGCGCCCAGGCCCTCCTGCAGTACCGGCGTCGCCTCGGACAGCGCAAGGACAAGCTCGTCGGTGGAGCCTGCACCCACGTTGACGCGGGCATAGACGCCATCGGGAAACTCGGTTTGGAAGTAGAGCGCCTCGGCTGCGTGCGGACACGAGCGCGCAAGGATGCGCAAGTAGTGCTCGGCGCCCTCGTAGTCCAGCTCGCGCCAAGCAGCGCTCATCAGCGCGATGAGCGTCCATGGGTCCAAGTCACGCTCCGCATCTTTGGGGCGGCGGCGCAGCGGGGTATTCGCGAGGTACGGCACGGAGTGAGCGGAGCGAAAGCGCTTGAGCTCCTCGGCGGGGTATTCGAGTTTTGCCATGGCGAGCATCGCGGTGTGGCGGACACCAGCGGGGTCGTTGGGCGCAAAGTCCAAGCTGCGATTTGCGGCTTCGAGCGACATGCGATAGCGGCCGCTAATGAGGGCGCGCGATGCCAAGGCGGCAAGCCAGCGCAGATAGGGGCGGCGCGCGAGGTCGCCAGCGGCCTCGCGCTCGTAGGGGTCCTGAGCCGAGGCGATCTTGAGCGCCAGGTCATGCTCGACTTCATCGCACTTGGACACCAGGTACTGTACGTATTCCTCGTTGGATTCGGCGGTGAGCGCCGTCAGCATGCGCTGGGCATCCCAGTTGGCCGGATCGAGCGCGGCTGCCTCGCGGAGCATGTTCTCGGCTGCGGCTTCTTCTTGCTCTGCCTGGGCGTCGTCGGGGATAAAGGGGATGCGGTAGTCGACAGCCTCGACCACCTTGGCAATGAGGTGCTCGGCGCGGTCGCGGTCGTGCACGATGAGCGGTGCAGGGTTGCGGGTGAATTGTTCCATCAGACGCTCTACGGCGGCACCGTCGGTGAGCGGGATATTGTCGCGGCGCAAGGCCTCAAGAACGAGGCGATGGCAATCCTCTTGAATGGGATCGAATGCCATGGGGCCTCCTTTGCTGCGGTTAGGGTTCAAATGTCTCTATATAAGGTTCTAGTTTACCCGCATGTGGCACACCGGGGGTGCCGCACTTGGACTTGCACCTTTGCACCACGAAGACGGATGTCGCACAAATGTCGGCACCTTGGACGACCGAGTGGTATCACGGTGCCGCAAACGGTCGATTTTTGGCGGCGAACGGGGCACATTTTGGAGGAGCACCGTCCTGCCCGGGATATGTGGTCAACCTTGATAAAACGTTTGCCCAGCTTGGGAGTATGAATGCCCCACAAGGGTCTTCAGGGATAGAAAAAACGTTTCATCATTGTCGGCTTTAGGTGAATAACTGACCAACCAGAACGGTAGAATAGTGTTTGTCTGAGCGTTGAGACGTTTAGACATCGCGCATTGTCATCGCCGGCAACGCGCAAAACGGTCCTAACGGAGCCAATCGGGTGCTCCGTTATATACGCAAGTCTAAGAGGGGCTTGTTTAGGAGGCACAGTATGGGACGTTTTACCAATCCTCGCGATCTGTACTTTGGTGAGGGCGCTCGCCACGAGGTGAAGAACCTCAAGGGCAAGAAGGCCATCATCGTTTCTGGCGGCAGCTCTATGCGCCGCGGCGGGTTCCTGCAGGACGTCGAGAACGACCTTAAGGAAGGCGGTTTCGAGGTCAAGCTGTTCGAGGGCGTCGAGTCCGACCCGTCCATCGAGACGGTCATGAAGGGCGCCGAGGCCATGCGCGAGTTCGAGCCCGACTGGATTATCGCCATCGGTGGCGGCTCGCCCATCGATGCCGCTAAGGCCATGTGGGTCTTCTACGAGTATCCCGAGGAGTCCTTCGATAACATCATCCAGCCGTTCAGCTTCCCCGAGCTGCGTCAGAAGGCTCATTTCTGCGCCATCTCCTCTACCTCCGGCACCGCTACCGAGGTCACCGCGTTCTCCGTCATTACCGACTACGCCAAGGGCATCAAGTACCCGCTGGCCGACTTCAACATCACCCCTGATGTCGCCATCGTCGACCCCGAGCTCACCTACACCATGCCCGCCAAGCTGTGCGCCCACACCGGCATGGATGCTCTGACCCACTGCATGGAGGCCTACGTTTCCACCTGCGCTTCTATGTTCACCGACGCCAACGCCCTGCACGGCATCCGCGAGATCGTCGAGTGGCTGCCCAAGTCCTATGCTGGCGACCATGAGGCCCGTCAGCACATGCACGAGGCTCAGTGCATCGCCGGTATCGCCTTCTCCTCGGGCCTGCTCGGCATCGTTCACTCCATGGCTCACAAGACCGGTGCTGCCTTCGAGAACGGCCACATCATCCACGGTGCCGCTAACGCCATGTACCTGGGCAAGGTAATCCAGTGGAACTCCAAGGACCCGCGTGCTGCTGAGCGTTACGCTTACGTGGCCAAGGAGATCCTGCACCTTCCCGGCGAGACCAACGAGGAGCTCATCGCTGCGCTCGTCCAGAAGATTCGCGATCTCAACGACCAGCTCAACATTCCGCAGTCCATCAAGGATTACGCGAATGGTGGCGTGAAGGTCGACGCCGAGAACCCGCAGATGGTTTCCGAGGAGGAGTTCCTCGCCAAGCTCCCCGAGATCGCCGCGAACGCCGAGCAGGACGCCTGCACGCCCGAGAACCCGCGTGAGACCAAGGCTGCCGACTTCGAGAAGATCCTCAAGGCCTGCTACTACGACACCGACATCGATTTCTAATCGACTCTTGTTATCGTAACGAGGGGCTCCGCACGTATCTGTACGGAGCCCCTTTCTTTTTTCTTTTAGAGAATGGGATAGTTATGGCTGCAATTTTCAATAGCCCCAGCAAGTACATCCAGGGTCCGGACGAGCTCGCCAAGCTCGGCTCCTATGTCGAGCCGCTCGGCGCTAAGGCCCTCGTCATCGTGACGCCTTCGGGCAAGAAGCGCGTCGGTGCCAAGATCGAGGGCGGTTTTGCCGAGGCTAAGGCCGAGCTGTTGTTTGAGGACTTTAACGGCGAGTGCTCCAAGGGTGAGGTCGATCGCCTGGTCGCGCTCGCTCGCGACAACGGTTGCGACATCATCGTCGGCGTCGGTGGCGGCAAGATCCTCGACACCGCGAAGGCCGTCGCCTATTACCTGGAGTCCCCGGTTATCATTTGTCCCACCATTGCTTCGACCGATGCCCCGTGTTCGGCGCTTTCGGTGCTCTACACCGACGATGGCCAGTTCGATAAATATCTCTTCCTTAAGGCAAACCCCAACATTGTCCTGATGGATACGACGGTTATCGCGGCGAGCCCGGTGCGCCTGACGGTTTCCGGTATGGGCGATGCGCTCGCAACCTACTTTGAGGCCCAGGCGACGCATGATGCCGACGGTGGCACCTGCGCTGGCGGCAAGGGCGGCATGGCCGGTCTGGCGCTCGCCAAGCTTTGCTACGAGACGCTTATGGCCGATGGCGTCAAGGCCAAGGTCGCGCTGGAGAAGGGTGCGCTCACGCCTGCAGTCGAGCATATCATCGAGGCCAATACGCTGCTTTCGGGCATTGGCTTTGAGAGCTCGGGCCTTGCTGCTGCTCATGCCATCCACAATGGCCTGACGATGCTGCCCGAGTGCCACGGCATGTATCACGGCGAGAAGGTCGCCTTTGGCACCATCGTCCAGCTGGTACTCGAGGATGCTCCGACTGAGAAACTCGAGGAAGTCCTGGGCTTCTGCATTGAGCTGGGCCTGCCGGTCACGATGAAGGAGCTTGGCGTTGCCGAGGTTACGCGCGAGCAGGCCATGATTGTTGCCGAGGCCGCGTGCGCGCCCGAGGACACCATGTGCAACATGCCGTTTGAGGTGACGCCCGAGATGGTCGCAAACGCCATTCTGGGTGCAGACGCACTGGGCCACTACTATCTCATGGATGAGTAAATCAAGCAAAAAAGGGGCAAAGCCAGCAGATGGCTTTGCCCCTTTTTTGCTAAGGTGCAAAGGGGTCAGGTTACTTTGCACCAATCGTTGTTTGATGAAGGGTGGATTCTCGTATGGCGCTTCCTATGGTTTACGGCGGTCCCGGCCGGTATGTTCAGGGGCCGGGGGAGCTTTCGCGCCAGGGCAGGTATTTGTCATGGTTGGGCTGCGCTGCCTATGTCTTGTTTGACCAGGGCACCGAGGATCGGCTGTGCAGGCAGATCGTCGATGGATTTCTGGACGAAGATCTAAGCGAGCCGTTCTTTAAGATTTATAACGGTCCGTGTACGGAAGAGGCCGTTGTCAGAATGGCTCAGGAAGCCCAGGCCGAGTATTGCGACATGGTGGTGGGTATTGGCGGTGGCAAGATGCTCGATATCGCCAAGGCAGTAGCGTTTTATGCCGAGTTGCCGTTGTGCGTATGCCCCACGGCGGCTTCGATGGACGGTCCGTGCAGCGCGATTTCGGTTCTGTATCACGAGGATGGGTCGTTCGACCGCTACCTGATGCTCGAGAAAAATCCAGACCTGGTCGTGGTCGATACCAACGTGGTCGCGGCGGCCCCACTGCGTATGACGGTCGCTGGTATGGGCGATGCGCTGGCAACGTACTTTGAGGCGCGTTCGTGTGCCGCGGCGCACGGCACCAACGAGCATGGTGGAACGCCGGGGCACTTGGCCCTGGTCGCGGCACGTGCCTGCTACGATACGCTTATGGAGTGTGGTGTCGCTGCCAAGCGCGATCTAAAAAAGGGCCGTACATCGCCAGCGGTTGAGCGCCTGATCGAGTGCAATATTTTGCTCTCGGGTGTCGGCTTTGAGAGTGGCGGCCTAGCGCTCGCCCATGCTATCGCTAACGGGTTGACGATTCTGCCCGAGTGCAAGGCCATGCACGGCGAGGCCGTAGCGTTTGGCCTGGTGGTGCAGCTGCGCCTGGAGCGTGCGCCCGAGCTTGATCAGGTGCTCGAGTTTTGCCAGCGCGTTGGTCTGCCGACGACGCTCGAGGAGCTGGGCCTTGGCGAGATTTCCGATGCCGATCTGCAGGGTGTTGCAAATGCGGTCTTTAGAAACGAGCGTAATATGGCCAACGAGCAGGCCAAGGTGACCAAACAAAAGCTCGTGCAGCTCATGTGCGAGGCATAGTTTGGCGCTTGATTGACCTTGTGCAATCGAGGCGGCGATAGGCCATGGGCTATTTGCCGCAAAGGTGCTCCGCGTGTAATTTGCTCGAGGCACGGGCCGATGGCGTATCATTATTTCTTGCTTGTTTGCACTGCTCAGGGAGGGGCCGCGCATGGCGCAGGAACACGATCTGTTTGATGACATTATCGAGATCAGCAAGGGTTTCGACTTTCTTAAAAACCCGCTTGGCGGCGTGACCGATGCACTCGATCCGTCGGCTCCGCAGTGGAATCCTGCCGACTACAAGGAGCGTCCGCGCGGCAACACCATTCCGTGCCTGACCTGCAAAAACGAAAAGAGCGGCTGCACCGCGTGCATGGACGTGTGCCCGGTCAACGCTATCGAGGTCGAGGAAGACGCCATCGAGATCCTCGACTCCTGTCGCAAGTGCGGCCTGTGCGCCGCTGCCTGTCCGACCGAGGCGATCATCTCGCCGCGCTTGGCGCCCAAAAACCTGTATGACGACATTGTCTCGGCAGCTACGAGCCACGAGACCGCCTACGTCACCTGCACGCGCGCCCTTAAGCGCATGCCGCGCGAGAACGAGGTCGTCGTTGCCTGCGTGGGCGATATTACGGCCGAGACCTGGTTCTCGGTACTGGCGGACTATCCCAACGTGAGTGTGTACCTGCCGTTGGGCGTGTGCGATAAATGCCGCAACACCGGCGGTGAGGACATTCTGGGCGAGGCAATCGCTACCGCCGAGGAGTGGGCCGGTACGGGCATGGGCCTGGAGGTCGACCCCAAGAGCCTCAAATGTCATAAGCGCCGCGAGTACGAGCGCAAGGAGTACATGGAAAAGATTGCCCGCACCACGGGCCTGACGGTGACCAAGCTCAATCCGGCGACGGCGGCGCTCGCCTCGGTGACGCAGAAGCTCAAGGTTCATCGCCATCAGATTACCCAGCTGGAGCGTACGCTCAACACCATGTGCGGCACCACGACGACCAAGCGTCGCCGTTCGCTCACGCACGGGCGCCAACTGGTGCTCTCGACGTTGCAAAACCACCCTGAGCTTGCCCAGAACATGCAGGTTAGCACGCCGGAATGCGATTTTGACAAGTGCACGTCGTGCGGCGAGTGCGTCAACGTATGCCCCACGTTTGCCTGCGATCTGGTGGGAAGCGGCCGCTTTGCACTGGAATCCACGTATTGCCTGGGTTGCGGAGCCTGCGTCAAGGTGTGCCCCGAGCATGCACTCAAGCTTGTTGAGCACGACGCGTCCAACCTGGTCGTCGTCGATCCCGAGGCCGAGGAAAAGGCCGCCCAGAAGGCTAAGGCCCACGAAGAAGCCCAGAAGGTCAAGGCTGAGGCGAAGGCCAAGCTCGACAAGATGCTCGATCAGGTGGAGAAACTCGCGGACTAGTCAGCGACCCCTATCTCTGCTTCATTCGTGCTGCCGTGGCGTCCGGGTTCGCCCAGATGCTGCGGCGGCGCTATACTTATGCAGTTTGAAATGCTTGTACCAAAAGGAGCTGTCGTGTCCCTTTCCATCGGTATCGTGGGCCTGCCCAACGTGGGCAAGTCGACGCTGTTCACCGCGCTTACCAAAAAGACCGGCCTTGCCGCCAACTACCCGTTTGCCACGATCGACCCCAACGTGGGTATCGTCGATGTGCCCGATAGCCGCCTGCAAAAGCTCGCCGACATCGTTAACCCCGGCCGCATTGTGCCGGCTACGGTCGAGTTTGTCGACATCGCTGGCCTGGTGAAGGGTGCCAACGAGGGCGAGGGCCTGGGCAACCAGTTTTTGGCAAACATCCGCGAGACCGATGCCATCTGCGAGGTCGTGCGCTACTTTAAGGACCCCAACGTCATGCGTGAGGTGGGCCGCACGGGCGAGTTCGTCGATCCCGCCGGTGACGCCGATACCATCATGACCGAGCTCATCCTGGCCGACATGGGCACGCTCGAGAAGCAGCTGCCCAAGCTCGAGAAGGAGGCCAAGCGCGACAAGGAACTCATGCCCAAGTTTGAGGTTGCCAAGCGTCTGCTTGCCTGGCTCAACGAGGGCAAGCGCGCCGCATCCATGGAGATGACCGACGAGGAGCGTGCCGCCGCCAAGGGCCTGTTCCTGCTCACCATGAAGCCCATCCTGTATGTGGCAAACGTGGACGAGGATATGCTCAACGACGATCTGGCGCCCATCGATGGCGTCAAGCCTTTGCCCATCTGCGCCAAGATCGAGGCTGAGCTTTCTGAGCTCGATCCCGAGGATGCGGCCGACTACCTGGAGAGCTTGGGCCTGGAGCAGCCCGGTCTGGACGTGCTCGCGCAGGCAGCCTACAAGCTGCTCGGCCTGCAGTCGTTCTTTACGGCCGGCGAGATGGAGGTCAAGGCCTGGACGGTTCGTCAGGGCGCGACCGCCCCGCAGGCCGCCGGCGTCATCCACACCGACTTTGAGCGCGGCTTTATTAAGGCCGAGGTCATTGGCTACGACGACTACATCGAGCTCGGCGGCGAGCAGGGCGCCAAGGCCGCCGGCAAGCTGCGTATTGAGGGCAAGGACTATGTCATGGCCGATGGCGACGTCGTGCACTTCCGCTTTAACGTGTAAGGACGACGCATATGTTTAAATATGGCAAAAAAGCTGGCTACATGGGTATTGCACTGCTCGTGCTTGCGGTGATTCCGCTGGTGGTCGCAGCGTGCGTTATCCCCAACATTGGTCCCGAGGTGGCAACAAAGTTTAATGCCGCCGGCGAGGCGACGCGCTGGGGCAAGAGCTACGAGTTGCTGGCACTGCCGGTGCTCAACCTGCTGCTGAGCGTGGCGACGTACTTTACGGCGGGACGCCAGGCTAAAAACAATGATGACTCCGCCGCCATGGCGCGCATCGTGTGCGAGCGCTACCTGCGCAACGGTTGCATCACGGGTGTGTTCCTCAACGTGGTCAACGTTTACTTTATGTACTCGGCGATTACCGGAACGGGCTTTGGCCTTGGTTTCTAGCTTGTCCTTTTAGGCAACGAGTCTGCACATATATTCAATGGCTGCTGCGAGGCCGCCGCTCGATCGTGGTTTAAAGACCATGTCGGCGGCGGTCTCGTTTTCGTATCCGGCGCCATGAAGGGCGAGTGCGATGCCGGCTTCTAGAAGGAGCGGCAGGCCGCGTTGGCTGGTTGCGATTACGGCAGCCTGATTGAGCGGGCAGCTGTGCGTTTGGCATTGGATGGCAAGTTCACCTTGCGCTGGGCAAGGGATCAGAACGGCGGCGACGCGACTTGATAGCAATGCAAATGCTGTGCGCTCATCGGGCGAAAGGCATTCGGCTTCAACGACGACGAGCTTGGGCGGTGCGCTGTTTGTGCGAAGCGTGGCTCGGTACATGCGGACCGAAGAACCCGACATAGAAAACTCCTGTGTATTCGGCAAAACGTAAACTATAGTTTACGTTTTTGTTAAAGGCTTTAGCCTGTGCGGGGCGCGCAGCGCGCCGCATCAGAAACCACCCGCTATGCGGGTGGGGACAACCGGCTTTACAAAGCCGCCCCCTCGCCGGACACTTGCGATTGTTCAGGCCGCAAGGAATCCGAGTCGAGAGGGCGGTGGTGGCGTATGGCCCAGAAGGCCTACAGCCTGTCGCACACGAAGTGGATGTGCAAGTACCACGTCGTGTTCACGCCGAAGTATAGGCGCAAAGTCATCTACAACCAAATAAGGTCCGACCTTGGGGAGATCTTCAGGAAGCTCTGCCAGTACAAGGGGATAGAGATCATCGAGGGGCACCTGATGCCCGACCACGTCCACATGCTGCTGGCGATACCGCCGAAGTACAGCGTGTCCAGCGTGATGGGCTATCTGAAGGGGAAAAGCTCGCTGATGGTATTCGACAGGCACGCGAACATGAAGTACAAGTTCGGCAACAGGAAGTTCTGGGCCGAGGGCTACTACGTTTCCACCGTCGGCCTGAACGAGGCGACGATCGCGAAGTACATCCGGGAGCAGGAGAAGGCCGACATCGCGCTCGACCGGCTGAGCGTCAAGGAGTACGAGGACCCCTTCGATAGGGGGCCGGGGCGCAAATAGCGCCGGTTTGACCGGCCCGTCACGGGTCAACCTGCAGTGCGGCCCGAACCCCGTGAGGGCCGGCGCCTTTAGACGCGTGCCGGAAATCCAAGGGTTATACCCTAAGAGCAAACCACCCCTTTTAGGGGTGGTTTTGATTCAGCTCCATTTCAAACTCGGCTGCATGGACGAACGTGCGAAACAGATTCTTGGCAGGCGGGTCGAAGAGACACGCAGGGACCTTGGTATCTCCAAGGTTGATTTTTGTGTGGCGACAGGAATCAGCCGACCCTACCTCGACCGAATCGAAGATGGGACGGCAAATTTCACGCTCAAGGTTCTATTTAAGATCGCACCCGCACTCGGCATGACGGTGTCAGAGCTTCTCGAGGGCATCGAATAGGGGATACTCGTCGACAACTGAATTACGCCATCGGGATGCGGTCGTGGTTGACTTGGCTGTAGAACAGGCGCTGGATCTCGGCGGCATCACGTGACTGGCCGAGTGCCCACATGGTTTTGGCCACGAGCGTCTCGGTTGTCATATCGTCGCCGCGCAGAATGCCCGGATGATCGGCGTAAGCACGGCCGACCTCGTAAACGCCCAGATCGAGGCCCTCTTCGGGGACCTGCGTGGTCATAACGACGGTGCGGCCCGAATCGACCCAGCGGAAAATTGCCTCTTGGAACGACTCGCCCGACTCACCAAACTCGGGGATACCGCCAATGCCAAAGGTCTCCAGAATCACGGCGTCGTAGCTATCGGCAAGGGCGTCGAGGATGCCCGGGTTTACGCCGGGCGTAAGCTTGAGTACAAATACGCGCGGGTCGATGCTGTCGTAGAAACGAACCGGGTTCTCGTTCTGGTGAGTGCCGTGGAGTCCGTTGCGAACGATGCGGTCGTTGCGGATATAGGCAATGGGCGGATAGTTGACGCTAATGAACGCATTAAAGCTCATGGTGCGCTGCTTGCGGGCACGCGTGCCGGCAATGGCTACGCCGCCAAACACGATCGAGACGTCGTGCGAGTGCTCGTCGAGCGCATAGAGCAGGCTCTGGTACAGGTTGAGCTTGGCGTCGGTAAATGGATTGCCCATGGGCTTTTGCGAGCCGGTGAGCACGATGGGCTTGGGGCTGTCCTGAATCAGGTAGGAAAGCGCTGCCGCGGTGTAGCTCATGGTGTCGGTGCCGTGCAGAATCACGAAGCCGTCGTGGTCGGCATAACCCTCGACGATGACGTCGCGGATACGCATCCAGTCGCTCGGGCGCATATTGGTGCTGTCGATGTTCATGGGCTGCACGACGTCGAGCTCGCAGAGGCCCGAGATCTCGGGGACGCTCTGGGCGAGCTCCTCACCGGTCAGGGCGGGGGAGAGGCCGTTGCCGTCCTCGGTCGATGCGATGGTGCCGCCCGTGGCGATGAGAAGGATGCGCTTCATGCTGGTATTCCTATCGTATTTGCCGCCGCAGAGGCGGAGTCGTTCGGCAGTATTGTGGCACAGGGCGTCCAATGTTCAAACGTATTACATCATCTGTAACGTTTGGTAACACTTCAATTGGAGCCAAATAGGGGCCCAGGTCGTGCGTTTGCCGTGCGCTGATGGCTGCGAGGGACGAGAAACCCCATATAACGTGTACACTATGAAAGTTATTTTCGTTCATTCACGCGGGCGGGCACCGGCTCCCCGCCAACAGGAGGGGGAAACCATGGATCAAAAGGCTTCCGCAAAGGTCCTCGTACTCGACTTTGGTGCGCAGTACGGTCAGCTCATTGCCCGTCGCGTCCGCGACCTCAACGTGTATTCCGAGATCGTTCCCTGCGACATCTCGGCCGATGAGATTCGCGAGATGAACGCCTCTGCGCTCATCCTTTCTGGCGGCCCGGCCTCCGTGTACGCCGAGGACGCTCCGTCCATCGACCCCGCCATCTTTGACCTGGGCCTTCCCGTCCTGGGCTTTTGCTACGGTCATCAGATTACGGCCGTGACGCTCGGCGGCAAGGTCGGCCACTCCGAGGTGGGCGAGTACGGCCGCGCTACCATCACGCGTACGGCCGGCGCCAAGCTCTTTAACTCCACGCCTATGGAGCAGACCGTGTGGATGAGCCACCGCGACGCCGTGTCCGAGGTGCCCGAGGGCTTTACCGTTACCGCCAGCACCGACGTGTGCCCGGTTGCCGCCATGGAGTGCGTCGAGCGCAAGATCTTCACCACGCAGTTCCACCCCGAGGTCAAGCACTCCGAGTATGGTCAGCAGCTGCTGAGCAACTTCCTGTTTGAGATCTGCGGCCTGGAGCCCAACTGGAGCATGGACAACCTGGTCGAGACCATGACGGCCGAGTTCCGCGAGAAGGTCGGCGACGACCGCGTGATTCTGGCCCTGTCCGGCGGCGTCGACTCCTCCGTCGTGGCTGCGCTGGGCGCCCGCGCCGTAGGCAAGCAGATGACCTGCGTGTTCATCAACCACGGTCTGCTGCGCAAGGGCGAGCCCGAGCAGGTGGAGGAGGTCTTCACCAAGCAGTTTGACGTCGACTTTATCCACGTCCACGCCGAGGACCGTTATGCCGAGCTTCTGGCCGGCGTGACCGAGCCCGAGGAGAAGCGCCGCATCATCGGTACGCAGTTCTGGAAAGAGTTCTTCGCGGTTGCTCAGCAGCTTGAGACCGATGGTAAACCCGTGAAGTACCTGGCTCAGGGCACCATCTACCCCGACATCATCGAGTCCGGCGCTCGCAAGACGGGCGGCAAGACGGCCACCATCAAGAGCCATCACAACCTGATCCCGTTCCCCGAGGGCGTGCACTTCGACCTCATTGAGCCGCTCGACCACTTCTTTAAGGACGAGGTCCGCGCGCTTGGTCTGGCGCTGGGTCTGCCGGGTCACATCGTGTTCCGTCAGCCTTTCCCGGGCCCGGGTCTTGCCATCCGCATCATCGGTGCGGTCGACAAGGAGAAGCTCGAGATCCTCAAGAACGCCGACGCTATCGTGCGCGAGGAGCTCGACGCCTACAACCAGCGCCTGTTTGAGCAGACCGGCGAGCGCAACTCCGAGCACAGCTGCTGGCAGTACTTTGCGGTCCTGCCCGACATCAAGTC
This sequence comes from Collinsella sp. AM09-41, assembly GCF_003473245.1. NCBI lineage: Bacteria > Bacillati > Actinomycetota > Coriobacteriia > Coriobacteriales > Coriobacteriaceae > Collinsella > Collinsella sp. AM09-41. Next base: position 105,986 of record NZ_QRMJ01000002.1, on the reverse strand, counting down.
CGTCGGCGTTATGGGTGACGAGCGCACTTACCAGCGCCCGATCATCCTGCGTGCCGTCGAGTCCAGCGATGCCATGACCGCCGACTGGGCCAAGCTGCCCTACGACGTCCTGGCTCGCATCTCCGGCCGCATCGTTGCCGAGGTCCCTGGCGCCAACCGCGTCTGCTACGACATTACGTCCAAGCCGCCCGCGACCATCGAGTGGGAATAGAAAATTCCTTAGTTATGGGGGTATTAATTTGATTTCCTTTAGGATACACCCCCATAACTATATGAATTGACCTGCTGACTCCAATGAAGATTGGAGGGTAACGGCCAGGGGTGACGGCCCAGCGAGTGTTATTTTGCGAGCTATGCGCGTTGAAAGCGACCTTTCGTGGTATAAACTATTTGCCGGAAGCCGCGGCTTTCAGAGTACGGCTTACGTGTACGTTTAACCTCCGTGGGCGACGGGGTGCCGCAAGGCGTAGAATATCGCCCATCTGTAGGGGTCTGCAGCGATGCGGGCCCCGCTTCGTATGAAGGGGGCGTAGCCGATGAAGATCGTATCCATCCCCAGGATTTCTTCGACCTCGTCGAGGGCGAACGCGAGCTCATGCTTAAGCACAATCGCCCCTGCATCGTGGTGGTGAGGCTGCGTTTCCGCGGGAAGCGCAGGGACTTCGCCGTGCCGCTGCATTCCAACATCGCCCCCAACGTGCCCAAAGACCAGTACTTTGCGTTGCCACCCCGCCCCACGACGCGCCCCGGCTGTCGCCACGGCATCCACTACATCAAGATGTTCCCCATAACCAAGTCCTACCAGCGCCGCTTCAGGACCGAGGGCTCGGCCTACTACGAGACGCTCCAGCGCATCATCGACGGCAACACCAAGCGCATTGTCTCCGAGTGCCAGGCGTACCTCGACCGCTACGAGCGCGAGGGAAGGCCCCACTTCGCCGTCGACATCGACCGTATCGTGGGGCTGCTGGAGGGCGAGAAGTAGGGCACTTCGGCTCAGTCTCGAGCCATGTGGAGTCGCTCCGCATTTTTGAACGCCGCGTGTGCGTCCCAAATACTTGAGAAACAAGCTGTGAAGTGCAGTGGCTCGCCCGTGCCCGTGCATAGCCGTCACCTTTAGCGTCTACGCGGCGTCGGCTTCAAGTGGAACTGGCCCCACTGCTGTATATGGTTTGCCTTGCTGCACATGGCGATCAATGCCCACGATGCTTCTGCTTGCGCTTCAGCTTTCGCTGCTCGAAGCGCGCCTCCGCCTCATCCGCGCGACGCTGGCTTCTTGCTCGAGCCGACTCCCGCTTCATCGCTTCCCGCTGTGCTGCGAGCGCCTGTTGTGCCTTGGTGCTCACCGCGGGCCGCTTAAGGGCTTTCGCTGCCTCGCGAGCGCGTCGCTTGGGATTCTTCGCGGGCTTGCTTGTTTCCGTGGCCTCGTCGCCGAAGAACGTGAGCTTCGCCCATTTGCTTGTAATGAATTGCAGGATTTCCTCGTTGGACGGCTCTGTGCCGAAGACGATGCGGGCGACGCCGTATCTGCCGTCCTCGACATGCTCCGCCAGCCCGACCCAGAATTGGCCGTCGTGATATACGGTCAGAGTGGACGACGCGCTGATCTGCATGGCTGGTTCCTCCTTTATGTAGATGACCATGCAGAGAAGGGACAACCAAGGAGGCAGGTTACTGATGCGGACTCCCGCACGCCCACGACTACCCGACGGGGACTGTGTTTTCATCTCTGGTGCCCGCATTGTAGCACGCGCGGATTTACGGTGTTGATTGCCGGCGCCTAGACGGGGATGAAGGCGGTTCGATCCAGGTCAAGCCGGTCGCCCGTTCATGAAGCGGCCGATGGCCGCGTTCATGAACGGGCGTCTGATTCCCTGAAAAATAATAGGCACCCATGAGGACACCTACAGGCTATCTTCGAACTACTTGGTTTGGGGCAGACGGAGGAAAAAAATAGGGCAGAACCGCTCTCACGATCCCGCCCCGCAAACCCGAGGGTTTCTAACTGGCTCCATTATTCCGGGCCTCTCAGTTCTGTCATTGACCCAGGTATCACCCGTCTCCTATAGCGAGTGAATATAAAAATAGGGCAGAGTCGCTTGCGCAAGTCCGCCCCTAAAACCGTGAAGGTTTTGCTATCTGCAGGCTATTCTACCAACCCGAGCGATTCTGTCAACCTGCGAAGGAACTCGAGCGCGGAGCGAGCTGCGGCGTCGGGCCCCTTGTCGGGCAGCGCCTCGGTTTCGCCGTCGGCCCTGGCGAACATCCCGGCGAGCTCGGATGCGGCGCGCGAGCGCGAGGAGCCCTCGGGTACCAAGCCGGAGTGCGCCACGAGCACGGTCGCGACCTCCTGCATGGCCGTGTTCCCCATCCACTTCCTCCTGGTCGCCTTGGGAATTCCCACGGCGGCGACCCTTCGGGAGACGCCGCTGGACGCCGAGCCCCGGGCGGCGCCCCTCTCGGCGAAGCAGTTGATCAGGCACGAGCCGTGCGCGGCGCAGTTGCGGACGGACTTCACGCGCTTGAGGTCGTAGTGGGAGGCCTCGAGGCGCCTGTCGCCCCATCGCCTGGCGCAGAAGCGCACGAAGTCGATGAGGGTGCCGAACGAGGTGAGCTCAAGGAAGGCCCAGGCAGGCATGTCGCCGGAGTACTTCGCGTAGAGGCTCGAGCTGTAGGGGCTGCGGCCGCTCATCTTGAGCTCGCGCAGGCGGTACTCCCTGTTTGCAGTGGTAAGCGATGCCATGTAGTCGGCCACGATGGCGTAGCCGTCCTCTCCGCGGTCCTCCATCTCGCGAAGCAGTGTCACCTTCTGGAAATGCTCGATGTCGAGCGTCATGCCGAGCAGGGCGTGGCGCAGCTCCTGGTCGAGCGCCGCGAGCAGGCGCAGCTGGCCGAAGTCGAGGTCTACGTAGCGGCCGTCGCGCGGGCCTCCCTCGTATTTCGAGAAGAGTTTGCGGTAGGATGCGAGCTTGAAGAAGTTGCACTTGTCGCGCAGGTAGTCCGCGGCCTCTTCCTCGGAACACAGCTCGAAGGCTACGCCCTTCTGCTTGAGGTGCTCTATCTGCTGCTCGATCGTGAGGATCGGCTTCCTATCGTGGGGTTCGGCCATGCTCGGTCTCCTGTCATAAAAAGTATTGCCTATTTTACCAGCATGTTCTCGACATTCGATGGAGGCCTCATCGTCGACTCATGGGCAAGCCGCCTGATACGACTCCCTTTCCCTGTCAGCAGCGCAGTCGCCTGACCTGCGGCTTTGGAATCGCGTTGGAAGCCGCCCGCGACCAATCATTTGCAGTTGTTGCGAGTGGCTTGCGCGTGATGCTGCGGTTGAGTTTCAGAAACGGGCGATTCCGCCCAATCGGGCACCCGAATCACGGCCGGAAGCTCCTTTGGGACAAAAACAAAAACTCAATGCCCTGAGTTTGGAAAAAGTTTTTGAGGTTGTCCCAACTTTTGTCCCCGAAGCCGACGAAACGCGACATCGCGGCATTCGGCGGCACGCGTTCCATGTCGATGCCGAAAACTGGATGCAACTGGAATGACGGGACGACAGAACCAAAGCCATCGAGTGGGAGTAGGACGACAGGGTTCTGACCTGCGATTTTGAGTGCCGCACTATGCCGCTGAGTTTCGTTTCGTACGAGAGTCATGACAAAGCCACCAGCGACGGAGATGAGTAAAAGCGATTAAAGAGCCTCCGTTCCCTGCGTTGGGACGGAGGCTCTTTCTTTGCCGTTTTACTCCCTTGTCTCCGTTCGGGGATTATTTCCTGCTCATTTAGGGCTATTCGCGCTGAAAGATTTTGACTAGCTTGGTGTCCTTTATTTCGTAGACAATGTCTGCGACGTTCTCGACCAGCCTCTTATCGTGGGAGACGAACACTATCGTTCCGGCATAGGCGCTCATCATCTGCTCGAGGGCTTCGGCGCTCTTGATGTCCAGGTAATTTCCAGGCTCGTCCATGAGCAAGATGTTGTATCTGCCCAGCAGCATCTTCGCGAGTAGCAGCTTGATGACTTCGCCTCCCGAGAGAACGCCAACGTCCTTTGTCAGGTCGCGCGGTCCGATTCCCATAGAGGCGAGGATGCCTCGAATTTCGGTCATGCTGTACTCGCAACCATTCTGCATGAACGAGATCACAGACTGGCGGGCGTCGAACTTGTAACCTGTCTGTTCGAAGTAGCCGATCTCTGCTTTGGGAGAGATGTTGATACCGTCGGCGCGTCGAACGATTGCCTTCAGCAGGCTGGTCTTTCCTGTGCCGTTGCCACCGGTGATGGCCACTTTGGCACCGAGCGGTATCTCGAATTTCGCGTGGTCATAGAGCACGCAGTTGCCGAAGCTCAAGCTGAAATCATCTGCCGAGATGGGAAATTTGCTGTGCAGTTCCAGGGCCTTGCTCTGGCGGAAGCGCACGGCGCGAATGCTATCTGGGGCCTCGATCCCTTCGAGCGCTTCGAGGCGCTTCTCCATGTTCTTAGCTGCCTGATGCATTTTCTTCTGCTTGGTGCCGGTTGTTTTCTGATGCCCCAAGCGACCTGCATACTCGTTGCTTTTTTTCGCACCCTTCCGCTTGGCGTCGACCTGCCGTGCTTTTTTCCGCTGTTTTTCGATGGCGGCTTCGAGGCGATCGCGCTCGCGCATCGCCTCTTCGTATCGAGTCGCCTGAGCTTTGCGCTCTTCTTCTTTCTGTCGCAGATAGTCGGAGTAGTCACCCCAGAATTCGGAAATACCGCCGTCTTTGAGCTCCCAGATCTTGTCTACCACCTGGTCGAGAAAATGACGGTCATGGCTCACGATGAGCAGGGCCCCATCAAATGCCTTGAGCTGTCCGACGAGAAGGCGGATGCCGTCTTGGTCGAGGTGGCTCGTAGGCTCGTCGGCGAAGATCGCGCTTGCATGCTGGGAGAGCGCAGAGGCAATCTTGGCGCGTGTTTCCTCCCCGCCGCTCATCGTCTCCTGCGCCACTTCGGCGACGTTGAGACGGGAGAGCATCTCGCCGTTGTCCTGAGCCGCATCAAGGTCGAGTTCGTCGAGCTGGCCGATGAGGGCAATGCTGCCGAAGCGCCTGACGTCGGCGTCCGCAATGGTTAGATTGCCGCTCAGGATTTTTAGCAGGCTGGTTTTGCCTGCACCGTTGTCTCCTACCAAGCCGATGCGATCGTAGGGGTAGATTTCCAATTCTTCGATGTCCAGAATATCGCGGCCGGCATATTCCAAAAAGATGTCTTTAGCTTTGACTATGAGTTCCATAAGTTGAACCACCTTTTGTGTATTGTCGTTTTCTGGAAGCGCAGCCATGCCAATAAAGAATCGCTCACGTCGATTTTTCGCCTTTGCCCGATTGCCGGCGTGAGCGTTTTGGCCTTGCGCAAGCCGGCAAATCCGAAAATGATAGTTGGCGGCGAATAAGGAGCGCGATGTGGGATGTCGGCGCAATACCTCGTCGTCGCAAGGGCTTGAAGGCTGACGCGCGAACCGATGGCTGCCGCCTCTTTTTTCGAATGCTTGGGCTATTGAATCTGCCCGGAATCTTTTTTCCCCACGTTTCGGACGCTTGGAGCGAGAAGCATCGCCAACGCAAGCAGTGTCATGGTCGCTCCAGAACCGACGGACCACAACGGAGCTCCGAGCAGGTGCGCAAAAACGGAGGGGGCTGCGAGGCCCATGGGCATGGCCCACGCCATAATGGTTCCATAGAGACCAAAAACGCGGCCTAGGTACTCAGGAGGTATCTGCTCCTGCATAAGGGCAGTCTGGGTTCCCGCGTACAGCGGGGAGCATGCGCCCATAAGAAAGCTCGCCGGTAGGAAAGCGGCGAACAGCGACGGGCCGAGCAATCCGGATGCGATTGCGACGACGCCGAAGCCGGCGATTGCGGCGACCATGGTGAGCGACCTATTGCGGAACCCTCCCGTGGCCGCCAAAATGCCGGACCCAGCCAGCATGCCTGCGGAGAAAAGGACCTCCACCAAAGCAGCATCCCCCGTGCTACCGCCAAAATGTCCCAAGGTCATTATTGGGAACAATGCCGCGAGTGGGGAGAACGCGAAAGCGAAGACGAACCCGCACCAAAGAATGGCGAACAGCCCCCTGTATCCCCTGATCAGCTTGTAGCCGTCCGAAATCTCAGAGAAAAGTTCTCGAACTTTATTGGAAAAGGACGAGCTGCGGTCGGCTTCGTCGAGTCCTCCTGCGTCTATCTGAGCGGCGAGGACAGCTAGAGAAGCGAAAAGCGCCCCCAGCACGTCGAGGGCAATCATGGCGGTAATGCCCGCCACAGGATAAATCACTGCCGCGAGCGCGGCGCCAAGAATGTATCCGGCGGACTGAATCGCTTGCATCACTCCCGATAGGCGAACGAGATGCTCTGGCGGGGCGAGATGGGGCGTGAGGGATTGGGAGGCCGGCTTGTAGAACGAAGTGCCAGCTGCGCGGAGAAACAGGGCGATGAGTATTGACCACGCAGGTAAGCTGCCGGCCAACGAGGCAATCGCCAAGGCGGCGCCCACCGCGGCAACGAAGAGGTCGGCGCCGATGAGAACACGTTTCAAAGGCAGTCTGTCGACAACGGCGCCCGCAAGGACTCCGAACAAAGCAATCGGCAGAAAGCCTGCTAACGATGCCAGGGAGAGGAGGGAAGATGATCCTGTCGTGAGGGCGATATGCCAAATGAGACCCATTTGGAGAATCGAGCTCGTCAATGTCGACACGAGCTCCCCGCCCCATACGAAACAAATCTTAAATTGCCATGAATGGCACAGCGAAACAGACCTGCGCCGAGAGGTTTCAAACATCATGGTTATGTCCAATCGTGGAATGGCGTGCAAAACAGCGCGACGCCATAACAGCGCCGCTTTTTAGGCGCTCATCCACGTGCGGAAAAGACCAACCACGACACCCCTCCTTCGCTGACTCAGTTCGGCAAACCACGCAATTTTAAGGAGGCTGAAGCTCGTTTGTCAAGGATTGCCTGTCGGCAAGGACAATCCTTTCTGGCCATTCGATCCCTTTTGTATCTTTGGTTGCGTAGGTGACCCGCCAGGGCTATTACGCGTGGAAGAGGCGCCTGCCGAGCTGGCCGATGAGGCGCTGAAGATGGCCCTGGTCAGGCGAAACGATCCCAAGGGATGCGTACATCATTCGGATAGTAAGAATGTTGCCAGCAGGTTTTGCGGCAACCGCAAAGGAGCCGTATCCTGCAGCTGGAATCACGTTGCAGCATCCTGACCCGCATTCCGATTGGCGGACGGCCCGCTTCGGCATCCTGACCAGCACAGCGATCGAGCCTTGTCATTCCTTGGATATGCCGGTTGCTCGGGGCGGTCCCGACGGAGGCCCTCGCCTCCCCGGTCCGTGACCCAAGAAGGGCAAGCATGCTGATCTGCATGGCTGGTTCCTCCTTTATGTAGACGACCATGCAAAGAAGGGACAACCGAGGAGGCAGGTTACTGATGCGGGCTCCCGCACGCCCATGACTACCCGACGGGCTTTTTTTCATCTCCGATGCCCGCATTGCAGCATGAACGAATGTGCCTCGACATCTCTGCTGGCATGGTACGACTGGGATCGCACCTCGACGCATCCTTGCGCATACTGCCTTCCAGGTTTCGAAACCGGGAAGGAGAGTGTATGTGAGCGACGATATCGGCGCCGATTCGACGCTCGAGAGGGGGATTGCGCCGATTCTATCCATCGGGGATGCATTCCCGAAGATTCTCATCACTCGCACGAGGCATGAGCCCCATACCCGGGAGGGCGTGCTCGTGCTGAATTTCGCGAGGTGGCTGCTTGGCGGGTAGGGTTCTGAACGTCGCATTGGGATATCGCGCGACAGGGCACGCAGGGCTGTTTGTGCCCGCACGGGAAACGCCGTCGCCATGCGGGCGGCCTGTCGTGTCCGATTAGCCTTTTGCTAAACAGGCTTACGCCAACTCATGGGCAAGCCACCTGAGACTATTCACCTTGCTTATCGTTGACAAAGACCTGTGGCCTGCGGTTTTGTGAACGGCTCGTAAGCCACCCGCGTCGACTCACTTACTGTTGAAGCTGGTGGCTTGCAGGCTCAAAGGCGGTTGAGTTTCAAAACGGGCGTTTTCGGCGATATCGAGCCTCCAAAGGCGGCTCTCCGTGCCCCTTGGGACAAAAATAAAAACTCAAAGCCCTGAGTTTGAAAAAAGTTTTTTGAGGTTGTCCCAACTTTTGTCCCCGAAGCCGACGAAACGCGACATCGCGTCATTCGGCGGCACGCGTTCCGTGTCGATGCCGAAAACTGGGTGTAACTGGAATGACGGGACGGCAGAACCGACGCCATCGAGTGGGAGTAGCCGAGGGTCTAAAACGGCACGTCACAAAAGGTAGTGAATAGCAATGAAGCCCCAGGTAGAATTGGCTATCTGGGGCTTCTTCATGTAACGCCGCGATGCGCTCCATAACGCTCTATTTGGGGAATTTAGTTCAGGCAATGAAGACGGGCGCATGAACGCAGAAAGGACGGCACGAGGCCCACTTGAATCCACGGCACTCATCCGCATTATCGTTGCCCCAATGTCCTCTGCATCAAGCGAGGTCGGCGGTTAAGTAACGGCTCGGCGAGTGTTATTTTGAGAGCTACACGCATCTAAGGCGAGTTTTCGTGGTAAAAACTACTTGCCGGAAGCCGCGGCTTTCAGAGTACGGCTTACGTGCACGTTTAACCTCCGTGGGCGACGGGGTGCCGCAAGGCGTAGAGTATCGCTCACCTGTAGGGGCAGCGCCGCTTCAGGACCGAGGGCTCGGCCTACTACGAGACGCTCCAGCACATCATCGACGGCAACACCAAGCGCATTGTCTCCGAGTGCCAGGCATACCTCGATCGCTACGAGCGCGAGGGAAGGCCTCGCTTTGCCGTCGACATCGACCGTATCGTGGGGCTGCTGGAGGGCGAGAAGTAGGGCACCTCGGCTCAGTCTCGAGCCATGCGGAGTCGCTCCGCATTTTTGAACGCCGCGCGCCCCAAATACCCGAGAAACAGGCCATGAGGTGCGGCGGCGCACTCGTGCCTGCGCGCAGCCATCTCCATCAGCGTCTACGGTGCGCTACAACATCGCGGGCAAACCGCCTGACAAGCCGAGCATTCTGATCGTTCCGTCTATGAGCTACGTTGCCGTGCGGGGCAAGGGCGATCCCAATGCCGAAGGCGGCGCGTAGCAGAGCGCGTTGCCGCTGCTCTACGGCGTTGCCTATGCCATCAAGAGGTCGAAGAAGGGCCTGCGGGAAATCGAAGGCTATTTCGACTTCGTCGTGCCGCCGCTCGAGGGCTTCTGGTGGCAAGACCGCGCCGATGGCGAGATCGATTACACGAGGAAAGACGACTTCAACTTTATCTCGTGCATCCGCCTGCCCGATTTCGTCACTTGCGATAGTTAGTGGTCGGGGACGTTCTTTAACGACTAGTCATTTAAGAACGATCCCAATGACTATGCTGCTTGCCTTCGTTATCTGACGACCTGGACGGCAAGTGCGCTCAACTGGATAAGAAAAAGCCGGGGAAAACGTCCCTGGCACTTGGAAGCCTTGCTTGCGGAAAACCAATTATTTTTAAATCATGGGCTGTGCGAAAAGGCTAGTACATGAAACGATCGCTCCAATGGCGAAGCCCCAGCCTGCGCGCCAGCCCATAGGCAAGCCACCTGAGACCACTCACTTTGCTCACCGCTGACGAAGACTTGCGACCTGGGGTTTGCGAGCTGCTCGCAGAACCCATGTTGCATATCAAGCTTTAGACTGACTCAGCCAATCACTTCTCGTCAGGCAAGTGATCTGTTCTGTACGGATGTCGCCCATCAGCTCGCAGCAGACGTCCTTGCGGGTGTGGTGCCAAACAAAGCCGCATTTTTCCTGAACGCGTTTCGATTTCTCGTTCCCGTCGAAATACCCGCACCAGATTTTGTCCAGTTTCAAGTCCTCGAAACCATGGCGGACGAGCTCTCGAACCGCCTCCGGTATCAGCCCCTTGCCCCAGAACGGGACACCGATCCAGTAGCCTATTTCTCCCTCAGTGTCCGGAATCTCCTTGTCGGACCGCGCGCCAATCATCAACCCTATGCTTCCGATGGCCCTGTTGTCTTCCTTCAGGCAAACGGCGTACGTCTCCGGCGCGGAAAACACGGTGCGGATGATTTCGGCGCTGTCGTCAACGCTCGAGTGAGGCGGCCAGCCGGCAATCGGCCCCACCCTGTCGTCCTTCGCGTATCTGTACAGGTCCTCTGCGTCCGTTTCGGCCCACGGGCGCAGTATCAGCCGCTCGGTTGCCAGTTGCATATCCATCTCCATCGACCACTTTCGATTGATGCTCAGTGCCCATTGTATTCGCTACGTTTAAACTCGGCACAGGGGATACTGGTTTTCCGTGCGAAAACGCTCATGCCGCCAAATTGAGCGACCGCCTGTACTGCAGCGGGATCATCCGCCCGAACGATCCCTTAATCCGTCGCCCGTTGCGCCAATCGGCAGAAGCCACGCGTGGACGCTAATCGCTCGAGCGAATCGTCGTCGGTTTCCGTTTAACGATTTCTTTTTCCGCTATTATCCGACCCTCGGACTTCCTCGTGATAGAAGTAGTCCACGATCACCGGATGCCCCTGGGGGACTCTGCCATAAGGCATTTCGTTGTCCACAAAGGGGCAATCGTACTTCTTGGCCATTTCCTCGGCTTTTACTTCAAGCGCTTCAAAATAGCTACGGTTGCGCTTGTTATAGATCTCATCGTAAAGCGGTACGAGATCGGGGTGTTTCTCGGCGATATAATCCAGGATCGCTTTTTTGAAACCACCCCGAAGATTGAGATTTTCGAGCCAAAACAAATCGCACCGATCCTTTACTCGCTCAAAAATCATCTCAAAATCCGTGATGCCGGGAAATACCGGGGACACGAAGCAGACCGTACGGATACCTTCGTCATACACCTGCTTCATAGCAGCGATGCGACGCTCGATGCTCGGCGCGGAGTCCATATCGTTCTTGAAGTTCTCATCCAGCGTGTTGATCGACCATGAAACGGTCACTCGTCCAAGCTTCTTCAGCAGATCGATATCCCGTACCACAAGATCGGACTTTGTGCAGATCAGAATATCTGCATCGCTGCCAATCAGCTGCTCCAGGAGTTTCCTGGTATTCCCGAATCGCTCCTCCTGTGGATTGTAGCCGTCCGTCACAGAACCGATAACCACCCGCTGTCCAGCGTATTTCTTCGGATTCTTGATTTCCGGCCAATGCTTCACATCAAGAAAGGTGCCCCATTCCTCCTTGTGTCCGGTAAAGCGCTTCATAAAGGAGGCATAGCAATACTTGCAGGCATGCGTGCAGCCTACATAGGGATTGACCGAGTAGCCGCCTACCGGCAGGCTGGACTTGGTCATGATGTTCTTTGCTTCCATCTCATTGATGAGGATTCCATCGATCACTTCCGCCATGTTCTCTGTACCTCCAGCACTCTTTCGAATTCTTCCGGCAATTCCTGGATCATGTTTTCGTCCCCTATGACAGAGACGAGGTCTTCCTTCATAAACATTGGAATGCCAAGCGCGTGCGCCTGGTCCGTCAAAGACCATGCCCACCCCGGTTCCGTATGAACCTTCCTGCTCTGCGCCCCGGTCATGGTACCGACGACGATCCAGTTGATTCCGGAAAGGTCGACCGTACCGGGATCGTCGAATAGCGGCTCAAAAGTAACGAAGAAGTGATTTGCTTTGACGTTTTTCCGAAGGGCGTCGATACGCCACAGCTCCGCTTTCCTCGTCACCGTAACGCCGAACCATGCGTTTTCCAGGTCGGTATTTAAATCCAGCAAATCGGGTCTCTTGGTCAGGAACAGGAACTGATGCTGTGGATTCTCATGGATCTTTGCAAATACCTCGTCTCGCCATTCCAGCTTCCACCCGGAGAGATCGCTCATGCCGGTAAGGAGAAAGTTCTGCGGGCGTTTCTTTTCCATCATCTTGAGCTTGCTCGGGAAGAACGCAGGATCAGCGAAGTCGTCAATCATATGCCAACGTTTCACATTGTTACGGGCATAGCAATATGGACACCCCACCGTGCAGCCGATGACGATATTCATATTCTGAATCTGATTTTTGATGCAGATGCTCATAACGCCTGCCTACCTGCCTCTCCCGTAAACACGCAATCAGCCTCCCCCACCTTGCGGGCAAAAGCCTCGATATCTTGCTTGCAAGCAGCAGGCTCGCAATCGCTCAAATCGTATGACGTGCCGCCGTTTCGATAGACGGCCCGATGGGAAAACGATCGGCTGACAAGCCCGATGCCGAGCTTCTCGCACAGGGTCATCCGTGCTCCCTTTCAGCTATAAAAAACAGGTGTCTATAAACAGTATCCTTGTTGATTTTCGCAGGGGCAATGAACAAACGCGTGCACCTGTCGATAAACGAACAGCTACTGGACATTGTCAAACGACTCAGATTGGAGAGGCGATGGGAGAAACCAAGATCGACCGCCGGCGGCGCTACACCCTCTCGGTCATACGGGAGGCGTTCTTCGCGCTGCTGGCCGAGGTCGGCTTCGCGAAGATGACGGTGGCGGACATCTGCCGCCGCGCCGAGATCAACCGGGGAACGTTCTATCTGCATTACGAGGATAAGTACGCGCTGCTCGATGCGCTTATCGACGAGGCCCCGAGTTCGCCCATGCCCAGGAGCTGCTCAACGCCTATTCCGAAGGGGGCTTACTGGCGGTATCCGCTCTTCGCGATTCCGATAACCCATCGTGACCTGCGATTCAGGAATACCAGCCTCCGAGCCCTCTCGTTCGGAGGCTGCGGCTAAAACCTCATTGCGCGTCTACCGCTCCGCGTTACTCGCCACCTGCCCGCGCCGCCGAGAGCAGCGTGCCCAAATCGGCCTGGATCGCCCCTGCCTTGCTTCCAAGCTGCAGCGGAGCCGAGCCGCCCGAGATGTTTACGCTCAAAAGGTGCGCATCCGGCAGCTTCGCGGTCATGCTCCAGAACGGGAGCGTGATGATGCCGGGGGTCATCTCGCCCACGCCGAGCTCCAGCAACAGCACGCGGCGATCGCTGCGCTCGCGCACGAAGCGCTCGTATCGTCCGAGGCTCTCGCGCCATGCCGCACCTTGCAGAAACGTGTCGTCGCGCACCCACGGCACAAGCTGCCAGCCGCAATGCGGGCATCGGGGGACATCCTCGCTGCGGACCTCGAACCCCGCCATGCCCGCGAGCATGCGCTCGACGTAGGGGCTCGCATCGAAGAGCTCGTCGCAGCATGGCTGCTTGCACTGAAGGTGCGCGAAGCTTCCCTGATAGTTGCAGATCCTCTCGGTGGGAAACGTCTTCTCGACTTGGGTGTCTACATTGGTGCTCAGGATGAAGTAGTCCTTATGGCCGATGAGGGACCGTAGGTCGAGATAGGGCTGCGAGGCCAGCTCGCGCAGCATGAAGTCGATGTATCGCGCGTAGTAGGCCCATTGCTGCTCGAGGCTGGGGTAGAGGTGGTAGAAGCCGTCGAAAAGGCTCTTGAAGCCAAAGGCTTGCTGCCAGTCCGTCATTCCGGCGCGCGCCATGCCTGCGCGGTTGTAATGGTTGAACCCGGCGGCGCTTGACATGCCCGAGCCGATGCCGACGATGATGGCGTCGGCATCGTCGATAAGGCTTCGAAGCCTATACGCTTCCCTCTCTAGAGACGGCATTGGGCAATCTCCTCGAAAGCCGGGGTCATATCGCCGTCAACGAGAATCGTCTCGCACGAGGCGTCGGGCGCCATGGCCTGGCTGTAGTTGAACACGATGTAGGTGGCGTGCTCGCAGACGTTCGCGATCTGGGCGAGCATGTGCTTTATGATGCCGTTGCGCAGTCCCACGCCAAGTTCGAGGATGGCGACCCTGCCGTTGCGATGGGCTTGCACAAGGCGCTCGAGCTCCTCGAGCTGGGCCGTGGCGAGGGCGTCTGGATGGGCGAGACGCCGCTCGTCGATCGACGTGCGTATGCCCCCCTCCGTCTCGAGCACGCGGTTCTCGTTGAACCCTGCGCGTACGAAGTGCCCGTCGATATTGCACGTGATCACGAAGGTGTCAGCGTGCTCTGTAAGACGCCGCAGCTCGTTCATGAGCGGGCTGGGCTCATATTCGAGATATTCCTTTTGATGAAACCGCTCGGCCCATCGGCGTCGCACGCTGGCATCCGGGGAGGCAAGCCCCTGCAGTATGCAGCCGATGCCGTCTGCCTGGGCGAGGTCCCCGTACACCTCTTGGAAATGAGCATCGGCGCAGAAAAGGTTGAGCCCCTCTGCCATGTCCAGTCCGTTGCTAGCGCCGATGATGACAAGATCCGCTTCGGCTAGCGCCCTGCCTATGCGAACTGCTTTCGCCGTCTCCATGCGCTACCTCCCCAGCGTCTTGCGCACGTCGGCAAGCACGTCGGCGATGTCGGCGCGAACGGCGAGCCCCCGATCCTCGATCGCGCGGGGGAGAAACTGCGTCTTGTTGTTTACGGCGATGTAGCTGGCCTGCGGTAACTGCGCCGTGAGGGCCCAGAACGGCTCCTGGATAAACGCGGGCGTCATGCGGCCCACACCCAGCTCGAGGAAGAGGATCCTCTGCCGTGCGTGCGCGTCGAGCCAGTCGGACACCTTGCGGTACTGCTCCTCGTAGAGTTCGCCCTGCAGGAAGTTGCCGTAGCCGCGAACCCAGGGGAACGCCTCTGCCCCGCAGTGCGGGCAGCGCGGCACGAGCTCTGTCGGAACCTCAAGGCCGTCTCCCATGGCCTCTACCATGTTGGAGACCGGCTCGACCGCATCCCACACCGCGTCGGTGCAACAGCGGGAGCACTGAAAGAAGCGGTGGTCGCCTTGGATCTCTGCCACTTTCTCCCAGGGATAGAGCTTCACAAACTGCGTGTCCTGGTTGGTGGTGAGCACGAAGAAATCCTTCTCGGCGAGAATGGCGTCGAGGTCCTTGTAGGGCTTGCGCAGCGGGGCGTTGAGCGTGGTGTCGAGGAAGGTGGCGAGGTATCCCCAGCGCGCCTCGGCGGTGGGCCAGCGGTAGAACGACCCCTCGAAAGCGCCCTTGAAACCGTAACGCTCGGCGAATTTGCCGAAATGATTGCGATAGGTCGCGTTGTCCTCGTAGTAGAAGTCGCCGCCGCCCGCCGCGGAGAGCCCGGAGGCCCCGCCCACCAGCACGCAATCGGCTTCTTCGATCATACGGGCGAAGTCCTCGATTTGCTGGTCGTAGGGCTCGGGCTCGCGGTCACTCAGCTCATAGGGCGTGCTGCCGCTGCGGTAGGCGGCATGAAGGGAAAACGATCGGTTGGTGAGTTCGATAACGAGCTGTTCGTATAGAGTCACTTGATACTCTCTTTCAACTACAATGAACAGGTGTCTATAAAAAGTATCAATGTTGATTTGCATCAGAGCAATGAACAGCTTCGAGCTGCTGTCGATAAACGAGCGGCTGCTGGATATTGTTGAGCGCTGCAATTGGAGGGGCCATGGAAGTGGGGAAGATCGATCGTCGCCGACGCTATACGCTCTCGGTCATACGGGAGGCGTTCTTCGCGCTACTGGCCGAGGTCGGCTTCGCGAAGATGACGGTAGCGGATATCTGCCGCCGCGCCGATATCAACCGCGGCACGTTTTATCTGCACTACGAGGACAAGTTCGCGCTGCTCGACGCACTTATTGACGAGGCCTTGGCGGCGGTGCCCCCGCTCGAGGGATCGGAGGCGGATGCCCTCTGCCAGCGTCCGCCGGCAAACGATGACTATTATCTGCTCTACTCGGATGACGACGCGTACGCCCGGGTGGCACAGCGCGTCGTCGAGCGCGGCGCCGAGCAGATGGTTCCCTCGATCATGGAGGAGACTGGGCTTTCGCGCGAGGACGCCTATCTGCTCTTCGTCCACAACGTCCAGGGAAATCTCGCGGTCAACCGCCTACTTGGTTGGAGGCGAGGGCCCGAGTTCGCCCACGCCCAGGAGCTGCTCAGTGCCTATTCTGAAGGAGGTATGCGGGCGGTATCGGCTCGTCACGATCCTCGTAGCTCGTCTTGACCGCATGTCATTTCAGGTAGGTGGCGTTGCTATGGGCCCTCTTTGATTTTCGACGTTGTATAAGGCAATCGCAATCGTCTTGAGCTTCTTTAGGGAACTTGAACAAGAGATATGGCCTGCTGGCGATTGATTAACACCATTCGTTTTGGTTACAAGAAAGCATGCTGCGCGCCTGCAGCATGAGGGAGAGGGAATCCTATGAATATCGTTGTATTGAGCGGCAGCCCGCGTAAGGGCGCTAATACCGATACCATGGTCGAGGCGTTTGCCGAGACCGCGCGTGAGGGCGGCCATACGGTCGAGGTCATCCGCGTTGCCAGCAAGAAGATCGCCGGCTGCTTGGGATGCCAGTACTGCTTCGCCCATGAGGGCGTCTGCGTGCAGAAGGATGACATGGCCAACGTGATTGAGTCGCTGAAAGACACCGACATGGTTGTCTTCGCTTCGCCTATCTACTGGTTTGATATCACTGCGCAGGAAAAGACCGCCATCGACCGCCTGTACGCCTTCGGTGCCACGGGATTCCCGTTCACCAAGACGGCCCTTTTACTCGATAGCCACAGCGAGGGTGTCTATGATGCGGCGATCGCTATGTACAAGTCAACCTGCGCGTACTGCAAGTGGGAGGACCAGGGCATTGTCACCATCAGCGGTATGACCGAGCGCGACAGCATGGCATCCTCGCCCAAGTTGAAAGAGGTGCGAGAGCTCGCTCGCAAGCTTGCCTAAGGACAAGAAGAACGCATGGCAATCAGCGTTGGTGGAAATGCTTGCTGTCCTTACCGAGAGATAGGGGCGAATTCCCTCAAGTGCCGTATAGAACAATTTTTAAACGCAGAAAAATAACTGAAAACAAATTAATCCGCGTTAAAATATTGTCAAACAGAAGTTCATGAGGGAAGGTTGCGCATGCGTCGCAAGGCAGACGAGCTACTTAGGGAATGGCGAGACAGAGCAGATAGAAAACCTTTGCTGGTCAAAGGCGTGCGCCAGTGTGGCAAGACCTATTTGCTCAGAACGTACGCCCAGGATCTTTTCGAATCGGTTGTCTACGTTAATCTTGAGAACGACCGGTCGGCGCGAGCGGATTTTTCAGGCGGTCTTGACCCTCATTCGATTGTACGCGCGATCGAGGCTCGTACGGGACAGCGTATCGTGCCTGGCAAAACCTTACTGTTCATTGACGAGATCCAGGCATGCGAGGAAGCGCTCACTTCCCTTAAATACTTTTGCGAAGATGCTCCCGAGTATTACGTTGCGGCTGCTGGGTCGCTTCTTGGGGTTGCCATTAACCATCAGTCGTATTCGTTCCCCGTCGGAAAGACCGACTTGATCGAGATGACTCCACTCGATTTCGAGGAGTTTCTCTGGGCGATGGGGCACGATCAGCTGGTCGACGAGATACGCTCATCATTCGAGATAATGGGTCCTCTTGCGCCAAGCCTTCATGAAAAGGCGCTTGGGCTCTATCGACAGTATCTTGTTGTTGGCGGAATGCCCGAGGCGGTCCAAACGTACATCGATGATCAGTCAATCATTGATGTGGCCGAAAAGCATCGGATTATTCTCGACGGATATTCCGCCGACACCAATAAATATGCTGATGAACGCTTGAGTGCAAAGACGCGTGCGTGCTTCGATTCCATTCCACAGCAGCTTGCCAAAGAGAATCGTAAATTTCAATACAAGGTAGTGCGAGCGGGGGGCAATGCGTCTCTCTTTGGAGATGCTCTCGATTGGCTTGTATTGTCGGGTACGGTGGCGCGCTGCAGCCTAGTCGGGCAGATCGAAAGCCCCTTAGAGGCCTTCGTTAACCCTTCTGCTTTTAAAATCTATCAGGCGGATACAGGGCTGCTGGTCTCCAAGGCCGGTGCTCAACGCGCCGATATTCTTGCCGGTATCGGCGGCACATTCATGGGTGCACTTACCGAAAACTACGTTGCCCAACAGCTTTCAGCCATGGGTTATCCACTGCATTATTGGGCGCGAGATAATCGTGCGGAAATCGACTTTGTAGTAGAGAAGCAGGGATGCTTGTCTGCGATTGAAGTCAAGGCGGGAGAGAACACAAGATCTCGAAGTCTGTCCTCACTTAAAAAGACCCATCCGGGCGTGCGCCTTATCAGGCTATCGACTAAGCCCTTTGGAATGAATGATGGGCTTATGTCTGTTCCGCTTTATGCGGCATTTTGTCTATAGGGATGATGCTGGTGTAATGCATGGGGCCCGGGGCGCAGCGTTTACTGCGCTCCGGGCCCCGCTGCTTTGTAAAACCATGACGGTTTAGTCGCCGTTGTTTTAGTCAAACAAACTCGGCATGTCATTTTCCTTCATGAGGGCGCCGGCGGAGGGCAGGCTCTGCGCGGTGAACTTCTCGGCCGAGACGCCGGCGCCAAGGATTTCCTCGGTCGTGCCGACGGTGGTGACCGAGCGGCCCTTCTTGGCCGTAAAGGCCTGGACGCCCTGCGTGTTGGTGGTCGTCTTGGTCTTGAGCAGCGACGTGTTGAAGTTCATCAGGCGGTAGTCGCTCGAGACCAGCGCGAGGTCGCGGTCCTCCTTGAGCACCTGCGCATACAGCAGCTTGCTGCCGCCGTAGATGGCGTTCTTAAGGCGCTTGCGGTTGGTCTTGGTGACGTATCCAGAAAGCGCGACGCGCACCACGCGGCCGTTCTCAAAGACGAACAGCACGTCGGCCTTGTAGTCCTCGGGGTCGATGACCCAGATGACGCTCTCGTCGGGTTCCATCTCAAGATCGGTCGGAAGGTACGAGCCCAGCTGGGCCGACTTGGTGTCCTCAAACGCCGCGACCTTGCACTTGTACACCTGGCTCTTATTGGTAAAGACCAGCAGCTCGTGGGTGTTGGAGGACGGGAACTCGATAAAGGGTTTGTCGCCGTCCTTGTACTTGAGCGTGGTCGCCTTCTTGAGCACGCGGTCCGTCATCTTCTTAAGATAGCCATCGCGCGAGAGCATGATGGTGACCGGGTACTCCTCGACCTCGGGCTCCGGGCTCACCTCGATAACCTCATGGGGCTCGATCCTGCCCGTGCGGCGCGGCATCACGTACTTCTTGTTGACCGCTGCTAGCTCGTCGCTGATGACCTTCTTGATGTTCTCCTCGCTGGAGAGGATCTCCTCAAGCTCGGCAATCTCGCCCTCGAGCTTGGCGATGTCCTTGGTGCGGTTGAGGATGTACTCCTCGTTGATGTTGCGGAGCTTAAGCTCGGCGACAAACTCGGCCTGGGTCTCGTCGATGTCGAAACCCTTCATAAGGTTGGGTACAACCTCTGCCTCGAGCTTAGTGCCGCGGATGATGGCGATGGCCTTGTCGATGTCGAGCAGAATTGCCTCAAGGCCGTGCAGCAGGTGCAGGCGCTCGGACTTTTTGCCCAGGTCAAAGTTAATGCGGCGACGTGTGGACGCAATACGCCACTTGACCCACTCGTGCAGAATCTGGCGCACGCCCATAACACGGGGATAGCCGTCGACGAGCACGTTGAAGTTGCACGAGAACGAATCCTGCAGCGTGGTCGAGCGATAGAGCTTGGCCATGAGCTTGTCGGGGTCGACGCCGCGCTTAAGGTCGATGGCGATGCGCAGACCCGAAAGGTCGGTCTCGTCGCGGATGTCGGCGATCTCCTTGACCTTGCCCTCCTTGGAGAGCTTGACGATGCGTTCGATGATGACATCGGTCTTGGTGGTGTAGGGGATCTCGTACACCTCGATGATGCGCTCTTCGGGAATCCAGCGCCAGCGGGAGCGAATCTGGAAGCTGCCAAGACCGGTCTCGATGATCTTCTCCATCTCCTCGCGGCGGTAGATAATCTCGCCGCCGGTCGAGAAATCGGGCATGGGCATGTACTCGAGCAGGTCGCAGTCGGGGTCCTTCAGGTAGTGCATCGTGGCGGTGCAGACCTCGTTGAGGTTGAAGCCGCAGATATCGGACGCCATAGCGACGCCGATGCCCTTGTTGGCCGAGACGAGGATGTTGGGGAACGTGGTGGGCAGCAGACGCGGCTCCTTCATGGCACCGTCGTAGCTGTCAACGAAGTCGACCGGGTCCTTGTCGATGTCTTTGAAGATCTCGGCGCTGATGGGGGAGAGCTTGGCCTCGGTATAACGCGAGGCGGCGTAGCTCAGGTCGCCCGAATAGTACTTGCCAAAGTTGCCCTTCGACTCCACGAAAGGAGCAAGCAGCGCCTCGTTGCCCGTGGCCAGGCGCACCATCGTCTCGTAGATGGCGGCGTCGCCGTGTGGGTTGAGCTTCATGGTCTGGCCCACGATGTTGGCGCTCTTTTGGCGCTCGCCCTTGAGCAGGCCCATCTTGTACATAGTGTAGAGCAGCTTGCGGTGCGAGGGCTTAAAGCCGTCGATCTCGGGGAATGCACGCGAGACGTTGACGCTCATAGCGTAGGGCATGTAGTTGACCTCGAGCGTCTGCGTGATTGGCTGATCGGTGACCTCGGAGTGCAGGCCGATGACGTTCTCGGCGTTGACCTGCTTTTTCTTTGGCTGGTTCTTCGTCTTCTTCTTTGCCACGATTTCCTCTTGAACTTCTTATGGGCCGTCGTTATCGATGTGCTGCTATTGCAGGTCCAGCTGGTCCAGGTATTCCTTGCCGTGCTCGGAGATATGGCGCTTGCGGCCCGTCTCGTCGTTGCCCAGCAACAGGTTGAACATGGTCTCCATCTTGGTGACGTCCTCGGGTTCTACCTTGATCAGGCGGCGCGTCTCGGGGTTCATGGTGGTGAGCCACATCATGTCCGGATCGTTCTCACCAAGACCCTTGGAGCGGTTGATCGAGCACTTCTGGTCGCCAATCTCCTTGAGGATGCCGTTCTTCTCGAGCTCGGTGTAGGCAAAGTAGGTCTTCTCTTTGCAGTTGATCTCGTAGAGCGGCGACTCGGCGATATACACGTAGCCCTCGTCGATAAGCGTGGGCACCAGGCGATAGAGCATGGTGAGCACAAGCGTGCGGATGTGATAACCGTCGACGTCGGCGTCCGTACAGATGATGACCTTGTTCCAGTTGAGGTTGTCCAGGTCAAAGGCGCCAAGGTTCTTGATGCGCTTGTCCTTGATCTCCACACCGCAGCCCAGCACGCGCATGAGGTCCATGATGATGTCGGACTTAAAGATGCGCGGGTAGTCCTCTTTCAGACAGTTGAGGATCTTGCCTCGGACGGGCATAACACCCTGGAACTCGGCATCGCGCGAGGTGCGGATGGCGCCTGCTGCCGAGTCGCCCTCTACGATGTAGATCTCGCGACGGCTCTTGTCCTTGGAGCGGCAGTCGATGAACTTCTGCACGCGGTTGGCCATGTCGGTCTTCTGCTGCAGATTGGTCTTGATGCTCTGGCGCGTCTTCTCGGCGTTCTCGCGCGAGCGCTTGTTGATGAGCACCTGCTCCATGATCTTGTTGGCGGCGTCTTTGTTCTCGATCAGATAGGTCGAGAGGCGCTCCTTAAAGAATGCCGTCATCGCCTGCTGGATAAAGCGGTTATTGATGGCCTTCTTAGTCTGGTTTTCGTAGGACGTCTGGGTGGAGAAGCAGTTGGTCACCAGCACCAGACAGTCCTGGACGTCCTGCCACTTAATGCCGCTCTCGTTTTTGTTGTACTTGCCCTGTTGCTTGATGTAGGCATCGATGGCGCTGGTCAGAGCACTACGGGCGGCCTTTTCGGGCGAACCGCCGTTCTCGAGCCATGACGAGTTGTGGTAGTACTCCTGCATCATGAAGGTGCGCGAGAAGCACATGCACGCGGTGATCTTGACGTTGTAATCGGGCAGGTCCTCGCGGTCGCGACCGCGACGGTCAGCCTCGATAAAGAAGGGCTCGGTAAGGTAGTCGGTACCGACCTTCTCGAGCACGTAGTCCTCGATGCCCTTGGGATAGCAAAAATCCTCTTCGGAAAACTCGCCATCGTCGCCCTCAATGCGCAGGCGGAAGGTCACGTTGGCGTTGACCACGGCCTGGCGGCGCATGGTCTCGCGATACCAGTCGTGGGGAATGCTGATCGAGGTAAAGACCTCAAGATCGGGGCGCCACTTGATGGTGGTGCCGGTGCGGTCCTCGTCGCTGGGCTCGATCTCAAGCGCTTTCTTTTTGGCGCCAACGACCTTGCCTTTCTTAAAGTGCAGGGAGTACTTGTTGCCGTCGCGCCAAACCGTGACGTCCATGTACTCGGATGCGTACTGGGTCGCGCACGAGCCCAGGCCGTTGGTACCGAGCGAGAAGTCGTAGTCGCCGCCCTGGTTGTTGTTGTATTTGCCACCTGCGTAGAGCTCGCAAAAGACGAGCTCCCAGTTAAAGCGCTTCTCGGAGGGGTTCCAGTCGAGCGGGCAGCCGCGGCCGTTGTCCTCTACCTGAATGGAACCATCGCGAAAGGCGGTAAGGGTGATGAGCTTGCCGTAGCCCTGGCGCGCCTCGTCAACGGCGTTGGACAGGATCTCGAAGGCGGCATGCGCGCAGCCGTCGAGTCCGTCCGAGCCAAAGATAACGGCGGGGCGCAGGCGTACGCGCTCCTCGTCCTTGAGCTGACGAATACTGTCGTTACCATAGTTTGCGGTGTTTTTTGCCATGCTCGCTCTCTCGGTGCTCCTTTTGCTGCGTTTAAGTCATATAGATAGTCAAGGTAGCATAGCCCAGGCCGTGGGCGATTCCAACCAACACGAATTCCATCGAACAATCGTTCGGATTCGGGCACCTTTGGCTTCTGCGGTCATTCCCTGCGCGGTGTGGTGCTCGTGTTAAAACCGTGGCTTATCGGCTGGTAGAATTGCCGCATCAAGACTGCATGTTGTTTGAGGGGGCGCAATGACCGAGAAAGAGAAGATGGAGCGCGGTGAGTGGCATGATGCCAACTTTGACGAGGAGCTCCTGGCGCAACGCGCGAAGGCGGAGGCGCTCTGCTATGACTTTAATATGGCAAAACCTGGAAGCGACGCACAGCTCGATGCTTTGAAGTCCTTGCTCGATACCGATCTTCCCGGGGGGCTGACGGTCCTTTCGCCTGCCTACTTTGACTACGGGAGCAAGACGACCTTTGGTGAGGGCTGTTTTGTAAACCATGGCTGCTACTTTATGGACGGCGGCTCTATCACCTTTGGTGGCAACGTGTTTATCGGGCCGTTTTGCGGCTTCTACACCGCTTCGCACCCCCTAAAGGCAAAGGACCGCAACTTGGGTCTCGAGAAGGCTCTGCCCATCGTTGTCGGCGATAACTGCTGGTTTGGCGCGAACGTGTCAGTGCTGCAGGGAGTTACCATCGGCAGCGGTTGCGTAATTGCCGCGGGCAGCGTCGTGACGGAAGACCTTCCAGACAACGTGGTGGCGGCAGGCGTCCCCGCAGTCGTCAAGAAGACCATCGAACAATAACGAAGCCCTTAAACGATAGTGCCCCACTGTCCTCGGTGGAATGCGGGGCGAGGAAGCCGAGCTCGACTCCGCTGGCGACATCTAATGCGCAATGGGCTGGCTCTGGGTATTCAGAACCAGCCCATTTTGATGTTCGATGAGCCGAGTCGGCGCCTCTCACAAAAGTAACTAGGAGCTAGCGAGGCCTATCCGAATTGTCCTCATTGGCGGTGTCTTTTTCGAGCGCCGTGCGGCGGGCGCTGTAGGCGACAAGGCCGGCACCAACTGCGGCGAGCGCTGCTGCGGCTGCGGTTAGGGGGACGTTGCTGTCGCCCGTGCCCGCAAGCGCGCCCGCTTTTCCGGAGCGCTTGTTATTGCCGTGGTCTTTGCCACTGCCGGAGCTGCTTCCGCCGGAGCCGCCGCCCTCGTCAGTACCGCCGCCACTCGAGCTACCATCGCCGTCTGCTGTCATCGGGGCGTCGTGAAGTCCTGTCGTATCCGCGCTGTCGCATACGCCGACCTGAACTTCTGAGCGTTCGCATGCCGCGTCGGGCACATGAAGCTCGTGCAGAACGGCACTCAGCGCCGAGTTTGCGCCCGGTCGGATCTCCTCGAGCGTTACGGGATCGAGCGCCACCAGATTACGCGCCTTCGCATACAGCGTGACGCGTTTGCCCACTTCGTCGCTCCAACTCTCGGGGATGGCGAAGCTCATGCGGAACTGTGCCGTGCAACCCGGTGCCAGCACGGCGTTGCCGTTGTCGGCTACCAGCGGGTGCGTTGCAAAACGTGCGCCCAGCGTCTCGAGCGCGTACTTTACGTGTGCCATGTCGTTGGCCGAAGCGTCTTCGGCAAGCTCTGGATCGTAGATCGAAGCCATGCGTGCGTTCGCTCCGAATCCGATGGATGCGCTGGAGAACGGCTGGCTGGAGCCCTCTCGGTACAGATCGATTGTGCCGGCAGTCAGCAAAGTGTTGCCGTCGTTTCGCACCGTGACCATGAAGGATTCGCCTGCTGCTCCGGGCACCACCGCGCCCGAGGTAGCGACCGCGCCCGTCGGAGTGGCACACGCCACCAGAGGCACTTCGATGCCGTGCAGCTCTGCCTCGCTCTTCTCCGCGCTCACAATGTGCGTGGCGAGCGCGGAGAGCATGCCTCCCGACGTCAAAAATGTCGTTATCTGATCGACGGGATGGTCCAGCTCGCACATCACGAACGGCTCCGTGAACAGATCGCCTGCCAAGGTGCTGGCGAAGATGCGGAAGTGCTTGCCCATTACTGCTACCGGGTTGCCTTCTTCGTCGTAGGTTTGCCCCACCTTGCCATCGGTGTTCTCTACATAGAGCGCGCACCTGCCGTTGTTGCTTACGCTAAACGATGCCGGGCCACAGCCTGCGGCACCCACGGGCTGCGTTGCAAATGCCGATGCGCCTCGCGTCCAAGTAATATGCTGCAGCTGCTCGTTGACGGTGGCCAAAAAGCCCGAATGTTGTGGCCACGGCACCGCATGGGGCACCGTGGCGTCTGGTGGCATAACGCCCCAGCCCGCAATGGACTGGCCGATCACGGCGTACGATGCGCAGCCGCAACCGTCTGCGGTCTCGTACGCAACGGGCACCACCATTTTGCCGTTGATATTCTCGGGCTCGCTCAGCTCGATACTCGACGGTGCCTGCGGAAAGCGAAGAACTTGGCGGAACGTCAGGCTGTCGCCCAAATCATCCGACCACAGGGTAAAGCATTCCAGCGCAACCTCGGCCTCGCTGCCGAGCGCCTTCTCTGCGGTGGTTCCGCGGCGGTGGAGGTAGGCACCCGACAGGCGCCCGTCGACCAGCGTCTTGCCTGCCGTGATGCGCGGGCACTGCAGGCAATGGTAGCCATCCTCTTGCAGGCGGCCGCGCGAGATGCTGCGCCATGACGTATGCGACACCACGCGGATCTCGTCATTACTTATGCGCAGGCGCACAACGGACAGTATGCCGGCTGTGCTTGCCGTATCGAAAAGGGTGTTGTCGCCGGCGGGGCGCTCGCCCGAGACCAGCAGCACGTAGGCGTCCTGGTTTCCTCTTCCGTCCGTATATTCCACCACGTCGAAGTCGTAATCGAATATGCCGTCGCGCTCCACGTCGCCCTCGCCAAACCCAAGGGGAAAGTCCACGGGCGTGGGAGCGGACCACGTGCCGTTTGCCTTTGTGTGCACCACCAGGCGCGAGCGGCCATTGTCGCCGTAGCGCACCGAGGCGATACGGAACAGGTATTCTACGCCGGCAATCATCGTTAGCTTCATGTGGGCTTCGCTGAGCACGCCGGAAAACAGCACGTTGTCGCTCGAGGGTTTGACGCCGCCACGCTCGTCCTCCGACACGCCGGCAGAATTGGCGTTCGGGTCCGCAACGGCGTTCGTTGACTGACCGATGTAGGTGTACTCATACATCGGTGCGGCATTTTCGTCGTTCTCTATCAGTGCATGGACGAAATGCTCGATCTGTCCCGTGTCGTCGCTTTCTGAATCCGCCTCGAGCTCAATGCGCGTGACCGCTTGATCCCAATCGCGCACGACAGGCGCGGCGTTTACGGCAGTGGCCTTAACCTCGGCGCGTGCGAGCAGCTCGGCGTTGGTGACGATGGTGGCCGATGCGATAAACTGCGGCACACCACCTGCCTCGGTGTTGCCGGGCGTGCCGAAGCAGGCATCCAGCGTGTAAGGCGTATCTCCACCCAATGCCAGCTCAGAGCGTTGGAGCACATACTGGTCGCCATTGTTCACCGACATATTCCACGAATCGATGAGTGTGGGCCACGACCCCGACCAAGCCTTGGTGGTCCACTTGAACATTACGAACTGGAGTATCACATCGACATCGACGTCTGCACCTACGCGCAGCCGCGGAAGCTGGTGTCCATCTGCCTTCTCGTACCCAATGAACAGTGTGAGGGATGCGGCGCCACGCACAGCGGACGAAGCGACGCCTGCAATGCCGGCTCCAAAGGTGACGGCAAGTCCGATCTGGATGGTGAACGAGCCCGACGTGTTGGAATAGTCGAGCGAAATGTTCTTGAAAAACGCCGCGCCGCTGCCGTGCGTGTGGGCGCCCACGGCGAGCGCCAGTTTTGCCAGCACCCAGGGGTTGACGTTTAGGAAAAACGGCACCGGTCCTAGGGTAAACTGCTCGGTCCAATTGAGGTCGGTTCTTACCTGGAAGAGGGCCTTAATATTGCCGTATGCGGGGTCGTTGTTGTCACCCCAGGTTTTGCCCACCCAATCGTAGGCGAGCGAGCCGTACAGCTGTGTGGCGATATCCATCGTGAACAGCGGCGTGCAATGGTGGCGAAGGAGCTTGGTGTTTCTTGGATCGGTGCCCGAACCGGCACTCATACTTTTGTACTGATTCCACTTCCCCTCCATTTCGTCGAGGTAGCGGTTTGCCTGCTTGGCGCCCGACTCGCGCGGTGACTTCTTCCAGTACTCCGGATCCGGATTGCCCGAATCGTTCATATAGCTGGCTGGTTTGTATCCTCCGCCAAACAGCACGTATCCAGCAAACGAGAAATCGAAGAGGATCGGAAATGTGGGTATCCAGCACGTGAACTTATTGCCGCCGATGCCGGGAAACGCCGCGGGGAAATCAAACGGAGTGACCTCTTGGTCCATGGTAGTGGGGACGATAGTGGTCGAGCCCGATTCCGCCTTTGCGGCCGGCGCGGTGACAACGGCCATGGGGGATGAGAGCGTGTAGGTTTTGCCCTGATAGTCGAGGACAAAGCGCAGCTTGCACCCTTCCTCCAGAAGGCCCGATGCCGCGTCGAGAAACTTGTCTTCGAGTGTGAACGTCGCCAGATTATCCGCGCCTGATGCGCTGGCCTTGATCTGGCCGATCTGCGTGACGGTTTCGGGCGAGCTACCCGTGGCGGGCATTACCTTGTTGATGTGCAGCGTTGCCTGTCCACCCTGTGGCAGATGTGCCTGTACAATAAAGGCATGCGTGTCGGGTTGGTCGTTTGCCGCGTCGTCCTTCGGCAATGCCATGAACGTGGCATCAGCGTACTGGATGTCCCATTCGTCGAATGTGAGCTGGCGGAAGTACGGCTCGCCGTCGGACAGCGGACGTGTGGGTGCGGTTATGGCGGTGCCGCCCTGGATACGCGCAAGGGGAATCTCGACATCGCGGTAGCCCGCCATGCTAATGGAGATGCCGCCGTTAAAGTCGTACGCGTCGAGAAGCGTTGCCTCGTCCACGTAGTCTTCCGAAAGAGGGGCGACCTCAAAGATGGCCGTGCCTTCGTCATCGGTCGTGGCGGTGAGCTGCTTGCCTACGGCATAGCGCGATGTGAGCGTGACCTGGGCACCTGCGATGGGCGTATTCTTGTTGGCGACGTCGACCACGACTACACCAAACATGGTGCGCGAGAGAACGAGCACCTTGAAGGGATCTTCTTCGTCGGCATAGGCCGCGGTGGGCGCGAACGGCAGCAGGAAGGCATTTTCGCTTCCCGGCACGCGAGGCAACATGATGCTCGCCAGCGAGGACGCTCCAGCAACAAGTAACGAACGGCGATCAAGCATCTTGGGCTCCCATCCCGCAAATATCGGTGGAAATAATCCAATTTTGCGAGAAGACGCTTCGTGGCGGTAGTGCCGTTCGATGGCCAAAATGTCCAAATTGATCGAGCGAAGCGCCGGGTTCCGGAACGCGTTCGATGCGCTTGGCAGCCCGGTCGCTAACGCAACATATGCGCGACCAGCTCGGCGCGTGTGCCGATGCCAAGCTTTGCGTATACGCCGGATAGGCGGTTTTTGACGGTGCCCGGCGATACTCCCATATGGCGTGCGATTTCGGCGTTGGTCCACCCACGACAGGCGAGCATGGCCATGGTGAATTCCGTGGTCGTTAGATCGTCGGCCACGTCCTCGCCCGAATCGGGGTTGTGGATGCGCCGCCAGCCGTAGCTGAAGCGGTACGTGATCTCGATGATGCGCGCGAAATCGTCAGGGTATTGCGTTTTTAGGCACGCCTCGATGAGCCCCTGTAAAAGGCCGTGGTGCTCGCCGATGAGCTCGATGAGGCCGTCGGGGCGCGCAATGTCCCAAGCGGCGCCAAAATGCGCTTTTGCGGCGTCGACGTCTTTGAGACTCATGTATGCCATGGAAGCTGCCAGGTGCAGGAACAGTTCCGAGATGGGATAGCTTCCCTGTTTCATAATTAGGGCGTTTTCCGCCATGCCCAGACTGCGGCCATATTCGCCGCGCAGGTACAGGGCATGCGCCATCACGTAGCTGGCGAACAAGCGCAGGCCTTCGGGCAGATGCGCCGCAAGCGGATAAAACTCTTCGGCAGAATACGGGGAAGGCAAGTGCAGCAGGACGCTCGCGGCCGAGGCGAACAGGATATGCGTGGCGTGGACGGCGGGCGATTCCTCGTCAGTTGGCGTATCGAGGATGCCCGCAAGGCACCGGCGGGCGTCGGCGATACGGTTGAGCGACAGACTGGCGTATCCGCAGATAAAGCATGCGGAATAGCGCAGTGCGGGATCGGTGGCGTCAAGATAGGGGCGCGCCGTCTTGGCAGCAAGGGTGGCCTGTCCGCGAAAGTACAGCGCTTCTGCCGTGGCAATGGCGCGCGAATCGGGGTCGGAAATGCCTGCAACCGCAGCGTCCATCTGCCCCGGCACAAAGGCAGTGCACATCAACGGCATGGGAACGCATGGGTAGCCATCGCAGTCCATCTTCCATCTCCCAACAGCTGGCAACAATAGCAGCAATTGTACTCCTGTTGCTCGGGACTTGAATTTGTGGGTATCGCCTACGATTGTGCCGAACGTATAAAGGAAGAGTCTATTGGCGATGCTCCCAAGGTGGCTACCGAAGCCTAGCTGACCTCGACATTAGGAAAAAATACCACCCCTGTAAAAAGCTCTGTCGCAGCGATGGGAAACGCATCTCGTTCTGCATATAATGAGGTCATGTGACGGTGCGTTTGCATACGTGTAACGCATTCCCATCGAACCGAAAAGGAGCTCTGCATGGATCCCAACAAGCGTCCCGACGACATGGTGCGTATCACCACTCCCGAACTTGCCCAGGCGTTCATCGAAGAGCAGGTCGCTGCAATCCGCGAGCAGATCGGCGACAAGAAGGTCCTGCTGGCCCTTTCGGGCGGCGTTGACAGCTCGGTTGTCGCGGCCTTGCTCATCAAGGCCATCGGCAAGCAACTCATCTGCGTGCACGTGAACCACGGCCTGATGCGCAAGGGCGAGAGCGAGCAGGTCGTCGACGTCTTCAAGAACCAGATGGACGCCAACCTGGTCTATGTTGACGCGACTGATCGCTTCCTGGATAAGCTCGTGGACGTCGAGGAGCCCGAGGCCAAGCGTAAGATTATCGGCGCCGAGTTCATTCGCGTGTTCGAGGAGGAGGCCCGCAAGGTTGGCGACGAGGTTAGCTTCCTCGCCCAGGGCACCATCTATCCCGACATCCTGGAGTCCCAGGATGGCGTGAAGGCTCACCACAACGTGGGCGGCCTGCCCGATGACCTGCAGTTTGAGCTCTGCGAGCCCGTCAAGCTGCTGTACAAGGACGAGGTGCGCGTCGTGGGCCGCGAGCTCGGCCTGCCCGAGAACATGGTTGAGCGTCAGCCGTTCCCCGGTCCTGGCCTGGGCGTCCGCTGCCTTGGCGCCATCACCCGCGACCGTCTTGAGGCGCTGCGCGAAGCCGACGCCATCGTGCGCGAGGAGATCGACAAGGCAGGTCTGACCATCTGGCAGTATTTTGCCGTCGTGCCCGACTTCCGCGCCACCGGCGTGCGCGAGGGTAAGCGCGCCTACGACTGGCCCTGCATCATCCGCTGCATCAACACCGTTGACGTCATGACCGCCGAGGTGCCCGAGCTCGACTGGGCGCTGCTCAAGCGTATTACCGCTCGCGTCACCGCCGAGGTTCCCGGCATCTGCCGAGTGTGCTACGACCTCACGCCGAAGCCCGTCGGCACGGTCGAGTTTGAATAAATCGAGTTGCTTAAAAAAGCCAGTGTTTATGCGGGTTTCAGCGATTTCGATTAGTCTTTTGATAACAAATTGATAACAGTCATAGCAAGTGCCATTATTCTTGTTATCCAGTGGTTTATGGGTAACGGAACAATTAACAGGTGGCTTGCAGACTAAAGTTCGGAGCTTGGCTCTGAACAAATTCCATATTATAAACTAAGCCCTTAGCTGTGGTTAATAACCATAGTTAAGGGCTTTTTTGTCGTTGCCAAAGCATCTGTAGGGAGCTGCCAGTGGCAGGTCCTGTAGGTGCTTATTTATCTTTCAAGTGGTCTTTGAATGCTTCCACGAGAGC
The DNA here is from genome assembly GCF_003473245.1 of Collinsella sp. AM09-41. Taxonomy (NCBI): domain Bacteria; kingdom Bacillati; phylum Actinomycetota; class Coriobacteriia; order Coriobacteriales; family Coriobacteriaceae; genus Collinsella; species Collinsella sp. AM09-41. The sequence continues at coordinate 75,236 of NZ_QRMJ01000002.1, read as the reverse complement.
GTCACTTAATTCCTGTGATGGAACTTTTGCCCAACGCTGTGTGGTGTCGAACTCTGGATAATGGTAACGCCAGTTATCGTATTCTTCTCTGTTGATTTCTTCGGAAGATAGCTTGTCTGCCTGTTCTTTCCAAGCATACAGCATTTTGAGGAGTTCATATGCTTCTCTGCCTTTGTCCTTGTTGACCTTTAAGCATACCTCTCCGTCTGCTTCACTGACAGTAAGACCGTAAATATCTTCAAGGGTAAACAGAGTGTGCATAAGACCGATATAGCTGTCTATGTCAGGAACATCAAGAGCCTGTGGAGAAACATCAAGCACCTGTGCCATGGTGATACATATCGAGCAGATTATACGAAAAACAAAGGCGAGATATACCGTGGCAAAGCTTCCCTATAGACGCTATGTGGAAGAACGGCTTCATAAATTTGAAATCCAAAAACAGCGGGCACTGAGTGACCGTAGGGAGAAAAAGATTCGCGATGAAAAATATCAAAGAGTTATGCAGAGTGTACAAGGTGCATTAAGAAGTTGTACCAGACAAGCACCGTCTGTTGCCAAAAACTTAAAGGACAAAATGCATACGGTTAAGGCAATGGAACGAAGATTTGAAAAAGAAGATGAAAATATGACTCAGATGCCGGAACAGGAAGAAGCAATCTTTGTCAAATTAGGGGATGAAAACTCACACATTCCCGCAGGAAAAACGGTCATAGAATATGAACTTTCAAAGCTTGTGACTCCGGATGGCAAAAGAATTTTAGCAGAAGGAATTCATTTAAAAATAAAAGGTTCAGAAAAAATCTGTATGATAGGAGCCAACGGGGCAGGAAAAACGACTCTTCTAAAAAAGATAGCGGAAGAACTCCTAAATCGGAATGACATTAAAGCAGAATATATGCCTCAAACTTATGAAGACCTGCTGGATTTGGATGTTACACCGGTTGATTACCTTGATAAAACAGGAGATAAAGAAGAGCGTACAAGAATTAGAACATACCTTGGTTCACTTAAATACACACCAGATGAAATGGAGCATCCGATTCGGGAGTTATCAGGCGGACAAAAGGCGAAAGTGCTTCTCTTGAGGATGAGCTTAAGTGGTGCAAATGTTCTTATTCTGGATGAACCGACAAGAAATTTTTCACCATTGTCCGGTCCGGTAATAAGAAAAATGCTCCGAGAATTTCCGGGGGCTGTCATTAGCATTTCTCACGATAGAAAGTATATTGAAGAGGTGTGCGATAAAATATATCAGCTAAATCCTAATGGATTACAGCTAATTGGTGATTGATAACAAAAAGGATGAAAGACTGACAAATTTCAGGCTTTTAGTGAGTTGGAAAGCATACAAAGATTTGAATTTGGAGGATAGATTATGGTACGTACAGAAGATGCATGTGAAATTATAAAATATGCTTTGCAAAACGAAATTAAAGTATATTTAGATGGCGGATGGGGTGTTGATGCACTTCTTAAAAGAGAATCAAGAATACACAATGATATTGATTTGTTTGTTGAACTGAAACATTATCATGATTATATTTATGTGATTAAGCAGCATGGATTTGAGGAAGTAAATACTGATTATACAACGGATGGTCATACTGTCTGGAAAGATGATAAACAAAGAATCATTGATTTACATTGTTTTGAATTTACAGATGACGGAATTGTTTATGAGGGAGATATATTTCCATCAAAAACTTTTTCCGGTATTGGAAAAGTTGGAGATATAACTGTTTCTTGTATTGAACCATTGAGTCAGGTAATGCTTCATTTGGGATATGAACACGATAAAAATGATGTGCATGATGTGATGCTGTTGTGTGAAACATTTCAAATAGCAATACCAGTTGAATATAAGGAAAAGTAAAATTTCAGTTTTGTGTTGAATCTCTAAGCAAAATAGCTTATAATTTGACATGCTACATATAGTTATTATCCACAGTTATCGAGTAGGTGTTATCAATGCCGATAACAAAATGATAACATTAGCTCGTATAGGCAGGATAATATGGATATATCAAATAATCAAAAGAACGAGAAACATTACAGAGAATAATTCCTAAACAAAAAGCGTTAGTCTTTGTAGAGTGGGAGTAAGCTAACTCAGCTGGTAGGCGACGAGAACTAGCAGATGTGACAAAGGGACAGTCCCTTTGTCACATCCTCGATATTATGTGCGGGATGGTACGCCACGCGGCGTGCCATCCCGTTCGTTATTTTAATGAGCCGAGTGCGCGAGTGGGAAGAGTCACGAGCATGGTCGTTCCGCGCTCCGAGCTCTTTTCGACCTCGATGGAGCCGCCGTGAAGTGCGGCGATCTCCCAGACCAGCGCAAGCCCCAGCCCCACGCCGCCGTATGCCCTGCTGCGCGATTTGTCGACGCGATAGAAGGGCTGAAAGATGCTCGTCTGGTATTGCTCGGGAATGCCCGGCCCCTGGTCGCGCACGCGTAGCAGCACGCGGTCGCCTTCGGCGCAGGCGTTGATTTGCACGGTCGAGTTGGGCGCGCTATAGCGTATGGCGTTTTCGGTCAAGTTGAACAGCAACCGATAGATCAGCGTGTCGCTGCCGATCGTTTGCGCGTCGCCCTCACTTGTAAGCGTGATGTCTTTTTGCTCGGCAAGGGGTGCCAGGTCCGTGAGCACTTCTTCGATCATCGGCGCTAGGTCAATCACATCGTTGCAAGGGACACTGCGCAGCTCGCTCATCTCGAGCAGGGTCTTTGTCATGTGCGTCATTCGCTCGGTCTGCTCCTGCAGCAGCCCGAGCAGGCTCGCTGTATCGGCGTCGACGTCGGGGTGCTCGGCGCAAAACAGCTCGACCTGGGCCTGCATGAGCGCAAGTGGCGTGCGCAGCTCGTGCGCCGCATTGCCCGTAAACTGTCTTTGTGCGGAAAATCCCTCGTCAAGGCGGGCAATCATGTCGTTAAACGACGCGCTGCAGCGCCTGAGTTCAGAGGGCACGTCCTCGCTGATTTTTGTGTCGGCGAGGTTGTCGGGCCGCACGCTCTCGACTTGCGTCGCAAAGAAGCGCAACGGCCGCAGCGCATGTCCGCTTACAAAGTAGGCCAGCACGCCGCCGAGCAGCGTCACCGCCGCAGTTATATACCAGCTCGTCGCGCCAAACGATTCTTGGGCGTCGTTCACGACGATGGTCAGCGCGTCGTCGAGCTCTTTGTTTGTCGGGTCAAATGAGCTGGGCGAGGCCGCCTCCACCTTGCTGTGCGCCGACGCTTCTGCACCAATCGAGTCCATGTAGCGCATGCCGGAGTAGCCAACCAGGCAATTCATAAGTACGCAGGTCGAACATATCAGCAGTGCCGTCATCAACGTGATGCGCCACTGCAGCGACAACCGCTTCATTTGCCATCCTCCATAACGTAGCCTTCGCCGATTCGGTTGCGGATGGGGTCGTGCCCCAACGCGCCGCGCAGCTTTTTGCGCAGCGACGAGATGTGCACGCGGGTCGCGTTGCTAAAGCTGTTGACGCTGCTGTCCCATACGTGGTCGATGAGCTCCTCCTGGCTCACCGGCCGCCCCTGGTTAAGCATCAGGTATTCCAAGATGCCGGTCTCCTTGCGCGTGAGGGACAGGATCTCGTCGCCCACTGTGGCGAGGCGCGCCTTGGTGTCAAAGCTCAGCGATCCACAGGTTAGAACAACGTCGCTTTGCGTAAAGCGCCTGAGCGTGAGGCTGCGTATACGTGCCGCCAGCTCGTCAAGATGGAACGGCTTGGTGAGGTAGTCGTTGGCGCCCGCATCGAGCCCCGCTACCTTGTCGGAGACCTCGCCACGTGCCGAGAGCACAAGCACCTTGGTCTCACAATCAGTTGTCCTGAGTTGCCTGAGCACGGTCATGCCGTCGACATGGGGGAGATTGAGGTCGAGCACGACAAGATCAAAGGTCTCGACATCGAGTAGATCGAGGGCCTGCTGCCCGTCGTAGCAGCAGTCGACGCTATAGGCCAAGTTGCGCAGGCTGCGTGCGATCGCATCGCACAGCGCCCGCTCGTCCTCGACGACCAAGATGCGCATAACGTTCTCCTTGCATAGTCATTCACGCTTAACACGGATTTTATAGTCGGTATGGTCCAATGGGTCGCGAAACGAAAGGAGTGGTCAGATTGTTCAAAGCGATTAAGCCTGTGGCGCAGGTGGCTTTGCTGATCGTTGGGGTAGCCATGGTTGGCTTTGGAATTATGCGCGGCGAGGCAGATGCCGTGCTGGCCAAGGCAATCAGGCTGTGCTTGGAGTGTATCGGAATTGGATAAAAGAAAAAACACTGCATCGCATCTTTTGGCGAGATTCCGCGGATTGATTCAGGCGGCGGCGACGCTTGCGACCAATATTCACCTGCCTAACTTTGCCAAGGGCGGTATCTACCAGGGAGCCGGCAAAGCCGTCTGCGTGCCGGGGCTTAACTGCTACTCGTGTCCAGCGGCCTCGGGTGCGTGCCCCATCGGGTCGTTTCAGTCGGTGGTGGGATCGTCTAAGTTCAGCTTTTCGTATTACGTCACCGGAACGCTCATTCTGATCGGCGTGCTACTGGGACGTTTTGTATGCGGCTTTTTGTGTCCGTTTGGATGGCTGCAAGAGCTTCTGCATAAGATTCCCAGCAAAAAGCTCTCCACGAAAAAGCTCAAGCCGCTCACGTACATCAAGTATGCCGTGCTACTGTTTGCCGTGGTGCTGCTGCCCGTCTTGGTGGTTAACGATGTGGGTATGGGCGACCCGTTCTTTTGCAAGTACATTTGCCCGCAGGGTGTGCTCGAGGGCGCGATTCCGCTGTCCATCATGAATACGGGAATCCGCTCCGCGCTGGGAAAGCTCTTTTCCTGGAAGCTCGCGATCCTCATTGCGGTTGCGGTGCTGAGCGTGCTGTTCTACCGCCCCTTCTGTAAATGGATTTGCCCCCTCGGCGCATTTTATGCACTCATGAACAAGGTGTCGTTGCTGGGGATTCAGGTCGATCATTGTAAATGCGTCTCGTGCGGCAAGTGCGCCAAGGTGTGCCAGATGGACGTGGACGTTACGCGTACGCCCGACCATGCCGAGTGCATTCGTTGCGGCAAATGCGTGGGCGCGTGCCCCGTCGATGCTATTAGCTTTCGCTACGGGCTGGGTGTGACTGGCGACAAACCCGCGCAGTCCACGCAAGCCTGCGAAAACAAATAGGTACCTATATAAGTTTCGATATAAACGGAGGAACCATGAAACTGTCAAAAATTGCGGCTCTGTTGATGCTGCCCGTGCTGGCGCTGACTCTCGCGGCGTGCTCTGCCCCCAAGGGCGACGCGAAGGATGCCACGAGCGGCGATGCGCAGATTGCCGAGCTTGTGGCACAAAAGCCGTCGAGCGCCGAGGAGGCGGCCAAGCTGTACCAGCAGCTGCTGCAAAAGGAAAACGAGATCTTTGCGAGCGATAACGCCCTATGGGAAAAGGTGTTCCTTGCGGCCAACAAAGACACTCCCATGATTGAGGACGGCAAGAACTACGGTGACTTCTTGCTCGATACCATCGAGGGCGCCAAGGATCAGTTTGCGGCTGACGAGCTTAAGACGCTTAAGGCCGGCGCGCAGCAGGTCAAGGAGATCGAGGACAAGCTCATGGCGCTGGAGAAGGAGTTCCCCGGATGCGGCAGCACGCCCGGCGAGGGGGAGAGCGTCGATGCCTCGACCGCAGGCATGACCAACGGCGAGAGCGGGGAGACGAAGTTCCCCAGCTTTAAGGGCAAGGACTTGGACGGCAACGATGTAAACAGCGACGAGCTGTTCTCCAAGAACAAGGTCACCGTCATGAACTTCTGGTTTACCACCTGCAAGCCGTGCGTGGGAGAGCTGGGCGATCTGGAGAAGCTCAACAAGGAGCTTGCCGAGAAGGGCGGCCAGGTCGTGGGCGTTAATTCCTTTACGCTCGATGGCAATAAAGACGAGGTGGCTGATGCCAAGGACGTGCTTTCCAAGAAGGGCGTGACGTATAAGAACATCTGGTTTAAGTCGGACAGCGAGGCCGGAAAGTTCACCTCCAACCTGTACTCGTTCCCGACCACCTACGTGATCGACCAGAACGGTAACATTGTGGGAGAGCCGATCATGGGCGGCATCAACTCCGCTGAGCAGCGCGAGGCGCTCAACAAACTGATCGATCAGGCACTCGCGAAGAGCGAACAGTAAGTCTGTGGGACAGACAACTGAAGGGGAGTCGCTGGAAACAGCGACTCTTTTTCTGCTTCGGGGTAGCATCATGGGTATACGTCGAAAGGGCACGCAGCTTTTCGTGCATTGCCTGAGCGGTGCGCGAAGCAACCAAGCTGTGAGTTTTCTTAAGCGTTCTGGGTATGGCAGTGTCAAGAATATCGGCGGCATAAGCGGCTACACGGGAAAGGTGGTGCGTTAGCTATGAAGGTGGTTATCGTTGGAGGCGTCGCGGGCGGCGCATCGGCGGCGGCACGTTTGCGCAGACTCGACGAGCAGGCCCAAATTGTCATCTTTGAGCGCACGGGTTTTGTATCGTATGCCAATTGTGGGCTTCCGTACTACATTGGCGGCGTGATAGAAGAAGAGAGCGCATTGACGCTGCAGTCTCCCAAGGGCTTTTGGGATCGCTTTCGCATTGCGGTCAAGACGAGTCACGAGGTGTTTGCCATCCATCCCGATTCGCATACGGTCGAGGTTCGCAATATGCTGACGGGCGAGGAATTTGTCGAGACGTATGACAAGCTCATCCTGTCGCCGGGTGCAAAGCCGATTCGCCCTGCGTTGCCGGGCATCGACTCGGATAAAATCTTTAGCCTACGCACCGTTGAGGACACGCTGCGTATTCACAGCTATGTTCGAGAGCGGCGACCGAGCAGTGCCGTCGTGATCGGCGGCGGCTTCATTGGCGTCGAGACGGCGGAGAATCTGTGCGAGCTGGGGCTCCAGGTGACCCTTCTGCAGCGTCCCGTCCAGCTTATGAACAACCTGGATTACGACATGGCGACCCTTTTGCATACCGAGGTGCGTGAGCACGGTATCGATCTGCGCCTCAAGGCCGATGTGACAGGTTTTGAGGAAGTTGATGGCCGCGTTGTCACCCATGTTGCGGGCGATGGCCCTATCGGAGCCGATATGGTACTGCTTGCCATTGGCGTGGCACCTGAGAGCCATCTGGCGCAAGAGGCGGGGCTCGAACTGGGCATCAAGGGGGCTATTGTGGTCAACGACCGCATGGAGACCTCTGCTGCCGACGTGTATGCCGTGGGCGATGCCGTGCAGGTCACGCATCAGGTGACCGGCGAGGACGCGGTCATTTCGCTCGCCGGCCCCGCCAACAAGCAGGGGCGTGTCGTCGCCGATGTCATAGCCGGCATGGACAGCTGCTACCTCGGATCGTTGGGCTCATCGGTTATCAAGGTATTCGACTTGACGGCGGCAAGCACGGGACTATCCGAAAAGGCAGCACACGCGGCGGGAATTGACTGCGACAGCGTGGTCCTGTCGCCCGGTTCGCATGCGGGTTATTATCCGGGTGCAACGCCCATGACCATGAAGGTTGTCTTCGAGAAGCAGGGATTGCGCCTGCTGGGTGCGCAAATCGTGGGCATCGATGGTGTGGACAAGCGTATCGACGTTCTGGCGACTGCCATCCAGGCAGGCATGCGCGGCGATAGGCTTAAGGATTTGGACCTAGCATACGCGCCGCCGTATTCATCGGCGAAGGATCCCGTCAATATGGCGGGCTTTATGATCGAGAACCTCAATCGCGGCATACTGGCGCAGTGGCATTGGGAGGATGAGCCCAACTTGCCACGCGATGGCAGCGTGCAGCTGCTCGATGTTCGTACGGAAGGGGAGTATGAGCGCGGGCATATCGATGGTTTCGTAAACATTCCCGTCGATGATCTGCGCAATCGCCTGGGCGAGCTCGACCGGGCCAAGCCGGTTTACGTGATTTGCCAGAGCGGCATTCGCAGCTACATTGCTTGCCGCATTTTGGCGCAGCATGGCTTTGAGTGCTTTAACTTCTCGGGCGGCTATCGCTTCTTTGCAGCCGTGACTGAGGCTCGCCGCGGCAGCGCTAACGTTATGCCGTGCGGGCTCGAAAAGTAGCGCGCATTGGAATGTGACAAAGTGACAGCCTCTTTGTCGCATCGGGGATGTTATATGCGGGATGGTGCGCCATGCGGCGTGCTGTCCCGTTCGTTTTTTGGCGCGGTTCGTTACATTCCTCACTGGTATCGGCCAAAAATGAGGATAGAGTAGGACAAACGCGCCGAACGTGAACGGCGGGGGAGCGGGCGAGCGCGCCCGCGCGAGAGAGGTTGCCGTCCATGCTGGATCTCAGGGTTATTTGCAAAAGGTACGTTACGCAGTCGTTTACGCAGGTAGCGCTCGACAGCGTAAGCCTGTCTTTTCGCGATAACGAGTTCGTAGCCATTCTGGGTCCCTCGGGTTCGGGTAAGACTACGATGCTCAACGTCATCGGTGGACTCGATCATTTTGATTCGGGCGATCTGCTGATCGACGGCATCTCGACCAAGGACTTCAACGACCGCGATTGGGATGCCTATCGCAATAATCGCATCGGCTTTGTGTTCCAGAGCTATAACCTCATTCCGCATCAGAGCATTTTGGAAAACGTGGAGTTGGCGCTTACGCTCACGGGCGTGGGGCATGCCGAGCGCCGCCAACGTGCACGCAAGGCGCTCGAGGCAGTCGGTCTGGGCGAGCACGTTGACAAGCGCCCGAGCCAGCTTTCGGGCGGGCAGATGCAGCGCGTGGCCATTGCCCGCGCCCTGATCAATGACCCCGAGATTGTGCTGGCTGACGAGCCGACCGGCGCCTTGGATTCAACGACGTCCGTCCAGGTCATGGATTTGCTCAAGGACGTTGCGCGCGACCGTCTGGTCATCATGGTCACGCACAATCCCGAGCTGGCGTACAAGTACGCCACGCGCATTGTCAACCTGGCGGACGGCAAGGTCACCGACGATTCAGATCCCTTTGATGCTGCCGAGCCCGCGCGTCGCGAGGCCAAGCCCACGCGCAAAACCTCGATGAGCTTTGTGACAGCGCTGGGGCTTTCGGCGCGAAACCTTTTGACCAAGAAGGGCCGTACGGCTATGACGGCCTTTGCTGGTTCGATCGGCATTATTGGCATCGCGGCGATTCTGGCGCTCTCCAATGGCGTAAACGGCTACACCAAAAAGGTCGAGGAGGACACACTCTCGAGCTACCCGCTTACGATTTCCAAACAAGATTACGACCTGTCGTCCATGATGGGCGGGCATGGGGGCACGGATGAGGAGGCGTCCAAGGGCGAGGACTCGTCCGATGGCGCTACCGGCGGCAAGGCTCAGGGGACCGATAAGATCCCTGTGGTCACGGCCGTAAAGGACATGTTCGCAAGTGTTAAATCTAACGATATGACGAGCTTTAAGGCATGGCTTGACGACGGCGGCAACGGTATCGACAAAGAGGTCAACGCTATTCAGTATGGTTACGGCGTGACGCCGGTTGTCTATCGTTCGAGTAAGGGCGACGAGAAGCCCGTTCGCCTTGTTCCCAACGCTATGACCGAGGCCATGAGCGGAGGCGCGAGCTCGGCGGCAACGGTGAGCATGGATTCCATGGGAACGTCGGTCTTTAACGAGATGATTGACGACCAGAGCCTGCTCGACAGCCAGTACGATGTCGTTGCCGGCCATTGGCCTACGTCCGCCAACGAGGCCGTGATGGTGCTTTCGAGCCGCGGAACGGTGGGCGACTACACGCTCTACAGCATCGGCGCGCTGGATATCGATGAGCTCAACGACCTGGTTAACAGTGCCATGACGGCCGACGGCAAGGTCAAGACGCCCAAGACCGGCAGCGACTTTACCTACGACGATGCACTGTCCACGACGTTTAAGGTGTTGTCGCCGGCCGATGCCTATCGCAAAAACGAAGAGACCGGCATGTGGACTGACATGTCTGGCGACGCCGACTTTATGAAAGCCAAGGTTGCCGACGGTATTGACGTGCGCATTGTGGGCGTGGTGCGACCCAACGAGGCGGCAAACGCGAGCGCATTGTCCCCGGGCATTGCCTATACGCATGCGCTGACTCGCCAGCTTATGGAGCGTGCTGCCGATTCGCAAATCGTGCAGGAGCAGCTTGCCCACCCCGAGACGGATGTCTTTACGGGCAAGTCTTTCGATGAACTGCAAGGCGAGGCCAAACAGGGCGTGGATTTGGGCAGCATGTTCGGTGTGGACGAAGCGGCGCTCAAGAGTGCGTTCTCGTTCGATACGTCGGCGCTCTCGGGTGCGGCCGGCGGTATAGACCTTTCTGGTATCGACTTGTCCGGGCTGGACCTTGACCTTTCGGGCGTTGGGAAGGACATCGACTTCAGCGACATCATGGCCAAAGCGCCGGCCCCAGATTTCTCGGGCATCTTTGACGGTCTGGAACTCACGCCCGAGCAGATGCAGCAGGTAGGAACGCTTGCCAACCAGCTGTTTGAGGGCTTTCTGCAGTCTGATCAGTTTAAGGCGCTGTCGCCCGAAGATCTTAAGGACGCGTCAAAGCTTGCTGCCGCATTCTCGGCGTATCTTGAGAATGATGCCGCAGCCCAGCAATGCCTGGCTCAGCTCAAGGCGTTGGGCGGCGATGCCTTGGCCGAGCGTCTGCAGCAGGTGATGGGCGACTATGTGCAAAAGCAGCTGGCTCCGTATTTGCAGCAGTCTATGGATCAGGTGATGAAGGCGGTCAGCGAGCAGATTGCGACGACGGTATCAACCCAGCTCAAGGCGGGTGCGGCAGGGTTCATGGACCAAATGGCGACGCAGATGTCTTCGAGTTTTGCCAACCTGGCGAGCGCCATGCGCGTGGATGCGGGCGCCTTTGCTCGTGCCATCCACTTCAACATGGACGCCGAGGATCTGAGCTCGCTCATGATGAGCTATGCCAAGGCGTCGAAGCTCACCTACGACAACAATCTGACCACGTTGGGCTATGCGGACGAGGCGGACCCCATTTCGGTCAAGATTTTCCCGCGCGACTTTGAGGCCAAGGAGCGCGTGCTCGATTACATCGATGCGTACAACAAGCAGGTCAAAGCTGCTGGCCACGATGAGCAGGCAATCTCGTATACCGACTACATGGGCATCATCATGGGCTCGGTGACCGACATCGTGAATACTATCAGCTTGGTGCTCATCGCATTCGTGAGTATCAGTTTGGTGGTGAGCTCCATCATGATCGGCATCATCACCTACATCAGCGTGCTGGAGCGCAAAAAGGAGATTGGCATCCTGCGCGCGATCGGCGCGTCAAAGCGCAACGTGGCCAACGTATTTAATGCCGAGACCTTTATCGAAGGCCTCATTGCCGGCGTCTTTGCCATTGTCGTCGTGGTGGCCGTGAGCTTTCCGGTTAATGCCTGGGCGCTTGCGGCCAAGCAGGTGCCCAACCTGATGAGCCTGCCCGTTCAAGACGCGCTGATGCTCATTGTAATTTCGGTGCTGCTGACGGTCGTTGCCGGCCTGCTGCCGGCTCGCAGCGCATCCAAGAAAGACCCTGTGGAAGCCCTACGCTCCGAATAATGTGACAAAGGGACAGTCCCTTTGTCACATTGGGTGGCTAGCTCGTTTTGCCCATCAATGTGATACGGATGCTTGGATGGGTGTACTCGTCAAATTCATCCTCGGGATCCGTGTCAAACGAATAGTACGTTTTGATGGGGTTGTCACTCGTCCTGATGGAGATTCTCTCGTAGAGCGAACCGTTCAAAAAAGCCTGCCTAAACTCTTCGGGGAGCTTTTGCGGTGCTAGGAGCTCGGGACTCACGGTCTTGACGTCTACGGTTTGGACGACAGAGGAAAGTTCGTCCAAGTCGAGCTCGATGCGGGCGAGGTTGTCCTCAAGGCTCGCGTCGGGGTCGATCTCTGCCGCGTAGCTCACTTCCGTGAGCGTTCCCTTGTTGTCAAAATCCAGGTACGTATAGGTCTTCTGGGCATCGGAGTCGCCGTCGTGCAGATAGCTGCGGACGTGATAGCCGTAATCTTGATATCGCTCGTAGGGGTCATCGGCGGACACGTACTCGCATGAGGGCTCTAATGCCTTGCGTGCGATGGCGATCTGCTCGGCCGCGGCCGCGGCGTTCTCCTGCATCTCGATGTTTCCCTGCGCCAGCTGCGGGATATAGGCGCCGCACACGATCGCGAGGGGCAGCGCCACAAGCGCGACGACCCACTTCTTTGCACGGGGGACAGGCACGCCACAGGCCTCTGCCATGGCCCTTGCGTTGGCGAAGCTTTCGGCAAGCACGTCTGCCGCGGTGGCGACGGCGCCTACGGCAGCGGCGACTTCTGCCGCGCCGCCCAGGTTGCGTGCGGTCTCGTTGTCGCTGTTCTTGAGCAGGCGTGCGGCGGCCTGCGTGCCAACAACGCCTGCGATTTGTGCCGAGCGGTCTTTCTCGCTCTGCTCGATGGCGAGCCGGTTCTGCATTTCCTTCCACTGCTTGCCGCGCATGCCAAAACGCGGCGCGAGGGCACAGTAGCAGAATATGACGAGCTCGATGGCGGTGAGCACCAAGGCGGTCATCATGCCCGTCTCTTGGAAGCCTTCGTGATGGAAGACGATGTCGTCGATCATTTCGAAAGGAATAATCAATAAGGGCAGCACGAATGCCATGGCAAGCGCCGCGCCGGCAACCTTGGGACAGATGCAGTATCGCTGGATGCGCTTACGTTCTTGTTCGGAAAGTGTTGCCATGGCTGATCCTTGGTGTCGTAACGGTCGTTGCGGCGCATGGGGCGCGGGGCGCATCAGTTTGAGCTAGCGCTGGATAAGAACATAGAGCAAGATGCTCATCGCGATGAGCAAGAAGCCTGCGATGTTAAACATCAGTGTGGCAAAGTTGCCCACGATGGGGCGTTCGACATAGCTTTTGTCTGGGTTGCTGGGGTTGTAGTACACGGTCATTTGGCTACCGAGGGGCCAAAGCTGCTCCGCGAGGGTGCCTAGGCGGGCGATGGGGCCTGTCTGCACGTGCAGCCAGCCCTTGGCGTCTTCGTAGGCGGTGGCTTGCGTGCGGATGGGGAGTCCCGACAAGCTTTTGGTCATTATGCCACGGAATTGTTTTTTCGCGCGGTATTGCGTGCCGTCGACGGCGTATTCCAAAACGGGATACATCCTGCCTTCGCCCATAAAGCGATGGTCGATGACCGTTCCCATGGTCACGGCGGTACAGGCCTTGGCTTTCTTGCGAGCGGCGGCTTTCATGAGCGCGCTCACTCCGATAAGCAGGATGCCGATGCCCCCAACCAAGATGAGCGCGAGCAGGGATATCTGCGACGTGGTCACGGCGTTCTCCTTTGGCGCGATACCGTCATATGTGACCCAGTATAGAGAATCCCGCCATCGATGAGCTATTGCGGGGGGGGGTCAATTCTGAATGTGACAAATGGACTGTTCCTTTGTCACATCGGGGACTGCGGAATCGAGGTCTAATACTTTTCCCGAGAAGTGAACGAGTGAAAACGGACTCCCGAAGCATCGACACTTTTGGCGTGCAATTTCCTGCGGTTTTGCCAGTCAAATCCTGCGGTTTTGACGCCTAAAAATGTCAATGCTTCGGGGGTCCAAATAGAGCCGTTCACTTCTCGGGAAAAGTATTAGACCTCGAAATATGGGCGGCGTTCGCGAACGGCAACTAGCTTGCGTCCGGTAGCCGGCACTTGGGGCAAAGGGACTGCCCTTTTGCCCCTTCACCATTGCATCGTATCTGGTGTGGAAAAAATATCGCCTGCGTTCTCGCGCCTGCGAAGAGTTCCTGAACCGCTTGAATGGGATGTGACAAAGGGACTGTCCCTTTGTCACATTGATTTGAGAGTGGATGTTGATGAATTTATCGCTGGCCCCTATGGAGGGGATTACCGGGCATGTGTTCCGTCGCGTGCATGCGGAGTGCTTTGGCGCGCTCGATTGTTATTACACGCCGTTTTTGCCGCCGCCGCGGGTGGGCAACCGCTTTGGTGGCAAGGCGTTTAAAGAGGTCGATCCTGCCAATAACCAGGGGCTTAACGTAGTACCTCAGCTGATGTCCAAGAATGCGGACGAGTTTGTGTGGGCGGCGCAGGTGCTCGCCGAGATGGGGTACCGCGAGGTCAATCTCAACCTTGGCTGCCCCTCGGGTACGGTTGTTGCCAAAGGCAAGGGTTCGGGCTTTCTGCGCAACCTGGATGAGCTCGAGGTGTTCTTGAGCGACGTGTGCGAACGCTCACCCTTGCCGGTGTCGGTCAAGACCAGGCTGGGGTTGGAAAGCGATGACGAGTACGAACGCGTGCTCGACCTCTATTGCCGCATGCCGCTGGCAGAGCTGATCGTGCATCCGCGCGTGCAAAAGGACCGTTATACGGGCTCGCCGCGTAAAGAGTTTTACGGCGAGACGTTGGAGCGGGCGCCGTTTCCCGTGGCCTATAACGGCGACATCTTTGATCTTGAGGACATGGATGCGCTGGTGGGGGCCTATCCCGGAACACGCCACGTAATGTTGGGGCGCGGCTTGCTCGCGAACCCCGCGCTGGCTCGCATGGTTAAGGGCGGCCCTGCCGCCACGGCTGCCGAGTTGCAGCGCTTCCACGACACGCTGTTTGCGGCCTATGCGGACGAGATTGGGGGCAACGCGGTCTTTCGCATGAAGGAATGGTGGTTCTACGCCAAATGTGCCTTCGCCGATCCCGCTACCGTGCACAAGCTCGTGCGCAAGACCAAAAAGGTCGACGAATACCGCGCCGCCGTCGAGCGCGTCTTTCGCGAGCAGCCGCTCGCGCCTGTTGCCCGCTTTTGTGGCTACTAGTCGTTGGGGACGTTCTTTAACGACTAGTCATTCAAGAACGTCCCCAATGACTAGATTGAAAAGCTGTACGCCAGCATCCAAAGATGTCGAAAAATGTCGACTTTGGATGCTGACGTACATGTTTGGTTCGTATGGGTTTGTGCGTTGGGGCCGGCCGACCGCAATAGAACGCTAGAGCAAATTCTCCTGCACCCACGCGATGATGTCGCCCGACTCGTAGAGCGGCGCGCCGTCAATGAACAGGCAGGGAACCTGGCGCTTGCCGCCGACGGCGATGAGCGTCTGCTCGGCATCGGGGTCGGTCGAGATATTGCGCTCGGGGATGGTCACGCCGTTATCGGCCAAAAAGCGCTTGACCTTTATGCAATACGGGCAGCCGGTCATAACGTACAGCTCGAGCTTGTGATCAGTAGCCATAGGTCTCCAATCGGTTGAGGTTTCGATTGAGATACCCAATGCCGCCGCGGTCTATGCGCGAGTCAGCGATGACTCGATTGCCTGGACCAGAAACGCCGTGGCTCCGGTGCCGCAGGGCTTGTCGTAGTAGTCAACAAAGCGCTGGTCGGCGAGGTAACCGTGGGCGAGCCCCAGGTATGCCTCGTCTTGGGGTTCGCTTCCCCAGTTGAGGCCAATCCAACGACGATGCATCGCAACAAGTTTTTGGGCCTTTCTGCTCTTTGGATCGCCGTCGCCCATGGCAATCGAGAGCTGACCCAGAATGGCACGCTCGAGTTCCTTCATGTCGTTCCATGTCTGGGGATCCATGTCCAGTAACGTTTCGTTTGCTGCATCGATAGCCTCATCGCCATAGCGCGCCCGTGCCTCGGCGCCGTAGCGCTCCTCGTTTTCCTGCACGGTACGCCAGCGCTCCAGTTGCGGCAGCACGGCACCCATGAGCGAGACTGCCTCGTCGAGCGACATGCCGGTGTTTTGCGCCAGACGCGGGGCGCAGTCCTCGATCATTGCCTCCATCGTGGTCTCGTAGGTGTACTTGCCGTGGTCGTAGCACCACTTGCAGTAATGGTCGGTCGTTGCGCCGTGAGCATCGGTACCGCAGTCGTCGGGCGTGAGTATCATGCCGCAGCTCTGACAATAGTACTCGGGCATTTCGAGCAGATGAGACAGTGGCTCGCCGGTCACGGCGGCAATGAGCTTCATCATGTCGATGCCCGGTGTGACCTCGCCGCGCTCCCAACGGCTGACGGCTTGGCGTGTGACGAAGAGCTTGGCGGCGAGCTGCTCCTGAGTTAGGTGATGGGCGCGACGGACAGCAATGAGCTTTTCTGCGAAGGCCATAGCGGCTCCTTTCTGCTGGTTGATGGCATTAAGCATACGCGGCGGCAGACGCCCTTCCAAGCAACCGTTGGTTGCACGACGGGGGACCGCGACAAAGAATTGCGCACGACGCCTCACACCTTCATGCCGTACAATGACCGGCATGGAACCTATTGCACACATACATACCGACCTGCCGCAGAAGTTCGGCATCCCACGCAACAGCTTTTTGGCGCCCCATCTGCAGGGGCGCATCGTCTTTGAGCCGGAATTTGCCTCCAACGCTGCAGTTGAGGGTCTGGACTCCTTCTCTCACCTATGGCTGCTATGGTGCTTCGAAAACGGAACGCCCGGTGGCACGGCTAAGGACATAGCCGCCGATGCCAAAACGCAGGACAGGTCCGGCACCAACGCAAAATGGTCGAAAACCGTGCGCCCGCCGCGTCTGGGTGGAGCCGAGCGTGTGGGCGTGTTTGCCACACGCAGTCCGTTTCGCCCTAATCCCATCGGGCTCACCTGCGTCAAGCTCAGCCGTGTTGAGCTCACCGATGATGGCCCGATCATCCATATACTGGGGGCCGACCTGCGCGACGGCACGCCCATCTACGACATCAAGCCCTACATTCCATTTGCCGACTGTCACCCGGATGCGACGGGCGGCTGGATTGAGGACGCGCCGTGGCAAGAGCTCGATGTTGAGTTCCCACAAGCGCTGAAAGATATGGTCCCGCCTGCAAAGCTCCCCGGCTTGGTCGAGGTCCTTCGCCAAGATCCGCGCCGTGCGGGTAGCAAGCACGAGCCCAACCGCGTTTACCACTTGGCCTACGCCGGGCTCGACATATCGTTTACGGTCGACGGAACAAGGCTGACGGTAACCGCCATCAACGACGCGCAAGACTAACCAGCCATTCGTCCGCACCCGTCAAATTAAGCGCCAAACCCCATGTCAAAACCGCCCACGCTGGTGGACAATAACGCCTACCGAAACAATCCGCTTTGCACGGGAGCTCAGCATGAAATACGACTTTACCTCGCTTATCGACCGCCACGGCATGGACGCCATCGCCGTTGACTCCTGGGGAGAAATTCCCGGCATGGCTCCGAACGCACCCGACGAGGGCTTCGACCGCATCCCCATGTGGGTAGCGGACATGAACTTTGCCACGGTGCCCACGGTCCAGGAGTACATCATTCAGCGCGCCCAGCATCCCATGTTTGGCTATTTCAATCCGCGCGACGAGTACTTCGACCGCATCATCGAATGGCAGACCCGCCGTAATGGCGTCGAAGGCCTGCTCCCTGAGCATATCGGCTACGAAAACGGCGTACTGGGCGGTGTCGTGTCGACGTTGCGCGCATATGTCCAGCCGGGCGATGCGGTGCTGGTCCACAGTCCCACCTACATCGGCTTTACCAAGTCCATCGAGGCCGCGGGCTATCGCATTGTCCACAGCCCGCTTAAGCTCGACGATCAGGGCGTGTGGCGCATGGATTTTGAGGACATGGAGCGCAAGCTCGCCCAAAACCACATCCATGCCGCCGTGTTCTGCTCGCCGCACAATCCCTGCGGCCGCGTATGGGAGCGCGACGAGATCGAGCGCGCCATGGATATCTATCGCCAGCACGATTGCGTGGTGATCTCGGATGAGATTTGGTCCGATATCATCCTGCCGGGTCACAAGCATATCCCGACGCAGTCGGTGAGCGAGGATGCCCGCATGCGCACGGTTGCCCTCTATGCGCCCAGCAAGACGTTTAACCTGGCGGGCCTGGTCGGCAGCTACCACATCATCTATAACGAGACGCTGCGCGACCGCGTGTGCGCCGTGTCCAACAAGACTCACTACAACGAGATGAACGTCCTCTCCATGCATGCGCTTATCGGTGCCTACCAGCCGCAAGGCTACGAGTGGCTCGATGAGCTCAATGAGGTCATCGATGCCAACGTTGACTACTTTTGCAATTACGTTGACGAGCATTTTGAGGGCGTGTCCTATTCGCGTCCGCAGGGCACGTACATGGTGTTTCTGGACTGCACCGAGTGGTGTCGCGAGCATGGCCGCGATATTCAGTGGCTGCTTGACGAGGGGGCGCGCGTGGGCGTGGGGTATCAGGATGGCCGTCCGTTCCACGGGCCTTGTCACATCCGCGTGAATCTGGCACTGCCGCTTTCGCGGGTAAAGGAGGCGTGTGAGCGCCTGGACCGCTACGTTTTTGGGGTATAGGGGGCGCTCGATTCGAGTGCTGCCCCATGTGCCCACGCCGTCAAAATGCGTGGGCACATGGGGCGCAGAGGGTAGCGAGCGCGTTTTTCGCATTCGCTACTTTTCGTGAATCTGCTTGCCGCAAAGGTGCTCAATCGAAATCTCATAGAGTTGGACGCCCTTGATGTCTTTGGCGATTTCCTCCTCGACTTCTTCGGCGGAAGGGTAATACTTAAGCGCGAGCTGGCGGACTTTGTCCTCGATAAACGCGGGGGCCTCATCTACCAGACGGCAACGGCCAAAGACCACGGTACTCATAACGTAGGGAGCCCAGTCATCGTCCTTGTACCACTCGTTGCCGTAAACGGTAAAGCAGACTTTGTCATCACGCCTGAGTGAATCGACCTTGTGGCCAGCCTTGGCGCCATGGAAATAAATCTTGTCGTGCTCGGCGTCAAAGAAGTAGTTGACGGGAATGGCATACGGGTAGCCATCGTCGCCGTTGACGGCAAAGACGCCGCGCGTGCAGATAGCGAGCAACTCGCGCGCTTCCTCGTCAGTGATGGCGCGTTTCTTTCGGCGTAAGGGCCTAAACATCGTTGGCTTCCTTTCTAACTGTGCATGGTGGGTGGGCACAAACTATAGCGAAACAGTTCCGTTTTTCTTGATGCGGGCGAGGATGTTTTTGAGCTTGTTAAAGTCGAGCGGTTTGGGCAGATGGGCGTTCATGCCGGCATCGTGTGCCGCCTTGGCGTCCTCGGCAAAGGCATTGGCGGTGAGCGCGATGATGGGGATGTCGGCTGCATCGGCCTTCTCGCTCAGACGAATCGCGCGAGTTGCCTCGTAGCCATCCATACCCGGCATCATGATGTCCATCAGGATCGCATCGAAGCTGCCGGCGGGACGACTAGTGTATAGTTCGACCGCTTCTTTGCCGTCGGCGGCGCGAGTTACGACGATGCCTTCGCTTTCGAGCAGGGCCTGGGCAATTTCGGCATTGAGCTCGTTGTCTTCGGCCAAAAGAACGTTCATGCCGGCAAGCGAGCAGCTGATCGCCTGCTCGTCCGCACCTTCTCTTGCCTGAGGGTTCTTGTCGATATCGAGCGGAATCTGGACGTTGAACGTACTTCCCATGCCGACCTCGCTCGAAATCTCAATCGTGCCGCCCATCATGTCTATGAGCGATTTGACGATCGGCATGCCCATGCCAGTTCCCTGAAATTTACTGCGGGCATCGTTGCCCTCTTGGGCAAACGGTTCGTAGATGTGCTTTAGAAACTCGGGCGACATGCCGATGCCGGTGTCCGAGACGCTAAAGCAAAACACGGCGTGCTCGTCGTCGACCGGCTTGATGGTCGATGAGAACGTGACGGTGCCTCCGTGCTTGTTGTACTTGATGCTGTTGTCGAGCAGGTTGACAAGGATCTGCCGAATATGGGTGGGGCTGCCGATCATATATTGGTCGACAGCGTAGGGCTCGCTGGTGTCGAGCATGGTTATGCCGCGGTCCGATGCGCGGAGCTTGCACAGTACGAGCGCATTGTCGCACAGCTCTTTAAGGTTGAATGATTCGTGCTCGAGCGTCACTTTGCGCTCCTCGATCCTGCCCATCTCGAGGATGTCGTTAATCAGTGACAGCAGGTGATTGGCGGCAACGCGCGCCTTGGCGCGGCTTTCGCGGGCGACCTGCATGTCGCCTTCTCTCAATTCCTCAATTTCGATAAGGCCCAGGATGCCGTTGAGCGGCGTGCGGATGTCGTGGCTCATGCGCGTGAGGAAAGCGGTTTTGGCGGCGTTGGCGGCATCGGCTTTCTGCCGTTCCTCCTGTGCGCGGTAAAGCGACCAGACAAGGATGACGATGCCGGTGAGCAAAATGCAGATGACGACTGCCGCAATGACGATGCGGTTGCGGTAGAGAAGTCGGAACGCATCCGATTCTTGCGCCGAGTACGATGTGGGGAAATAGCTGTTTGCAGAGAGCGATTCACCTGCATTGACGATGCCCTTATTGATGATTCCCAGCAGCTCGGGCTTGCCGCGCGAAATTAAACACGATAGTTGTGCCGTGTTGGTGAGTTCCTGTGTTTCGAAATCCTCGATGTCGTAGATGTCGCGGAGAGTTTCCAGGCGCGTGCTGGGGACAATGATGCAACGTGCCTTCCCCTCATCGAGGGCTTTGAGCACCTCGCCGTCATTCGAATACTCGGTTACCGTTGCGTTCGGAAAGAGACTTTCGAGCTCAAAACGGTTAACGATTGTGCTCTTTGTACAAGCGATGTTCTTAAGGTCGCTGTTCAGGTTTTTGCCATTGTGAATGGCGGTCAGCGAAACCGTTCCCATCGAGTTTGACTGGATGACCCCTGTCTGCTCGGCGAGCCAGTAGTCGCGAAACAACGGCAGGGCGACATCGATGGTTCCGTTGGAAAGGGCTTTGATCATTTGCTTGTTGTTCGAGAGTGCGATTGTTTTGACCGTAATGTCAAACTTGTCGTGCAACGTCGTTGCAAGCGAGGCGAGCGACCCTTCCATCTCGCCGTCGTCATTTTGCGTACAGTAGGGAAGTTGGTTTTTAAGATAGCCGAGCGTGATGGTATTGCCGTTTTCTTTGAGCCAGGTGGTCTCGGTGCCGGTGAGCGATGACGAGCCACTGTTTTGGGTCGAGTAACTCGTTTTGACTTCCTCGTTATAGCGCGGGTTATCGCGGGCGATGGTCGTCATGGCGGCGTTGATGTCGTTCATCAGGTCAGGGCGGCTTTTGGGAACGGCAAAATAGTAGTCGCTCGAGCCTACGTAGAACATGGGTGACGCATCGGGCGACGAAATGGTGTCGTTCATGATGACGGCGTCGACCTCGCCGTCTGCAAGCGCCTCAAAGAGGGCGCTGCCGGTGTCGATTTCTTTATAGGTGCAGGTAACGTCTTCGTTGGCGAGCCACTGCTGGCCGACGATAGTTTGCATAACGCCAGAGTTGCAGCCGATGGTGAGGCCTTGGAGCGCCTGAGGGTCACCCTTGGCTAGATCGTCGCGGTCGGGCCTGGCGTAGATATAGTAGCGCTCGGTGCCCTCGGGATTTGAGGAAAAGAGCAGCTTCTGCTCGCGTTCTGCCGAATACGAGATGTTGGGCATGAGGTCGATTTCGCCTGCCTCGAGCATGTCCATAAGCTCGGAGAAGGTGCCGCTAACGTATTCGTATTGCCAGCCCTTTGTGTAATACGAGAGGGTCTGGAGGTACTCGTAGCCCCATCCCGAGAGGCGCTCGCCCGGCGTGCCTTCCTGGAAGCCTTTGTTGTTGACGAGCCAGCCAACGCGGACCGTCTTGACCTGGTGGTCGGAGTCGGCGGCAAAGGCGGGGGCAGGCATGACGGCGCTCAGTACGGTGAGTACGGCAACCGCGACGGCTAGGGTGCGATATAGAGCCAAACGAAGGATGGCGGAAGGTTTCACATGTAATCCTATCGAGTCGAGACAGTATCACATAAGGATACCAGCTCAACCTGCCCACTCAGCCACCGCACCGCTAAACGGTCAGGTAGTCATTGGGGACGTTCTTGTTTGACTAGTCATTTAAGAACGTCCCCAATGACTAGTTCCGTTTGCGGGGGAGGCGTGGGACAATACCGAGCGAATGTGATTGGGCGTCTGGGAAAAGAGGTCGCGATGAACAAGTTGAGGACGCTTGCTGACGTGTTGCGCCAGGCTGGCTTTGCGCGCATCACGGGCCTGTTTCTCGTCTTCTATCTGCTGTGCTCGACGGCCGTCTGGCTGTCCGAGCCCACGACCCTCACGTTTGGCGACGGCCTCTGGTTTAGCTTTGAGACCGTATCGACGATCGGCTTCGGTGATATCCCGGCCGAGACGCCGGTTGCCCGCGCTATCACCGTCGTTTTGAGCGTCATCAGCATCTTCTACATCGCCATGCTCACGGGCGTGGCGGTGAACTACTGCAACACGCTCATCAAGATGCGTCAAAAGGACACCATGGCGCGCTTTATGGACGATCTCGAGCACTTGGAAGAGCTCGATCGCGATGAGCTCGCCGACCTGTCGCGCCGCGTGCGCGAATATCGCCGACGCCAACGCTAGGGCGGGCGCCGCGCGTCACGATGAGGGGGACAAAAATATGAATATTACGGTATACCTGGGCGCCAGCGTCGGTAACGACCCGGCGTTTCTGCCTGCGGTGCGGCAGCTCGGCACATGGATTGGCTCCAACGGCCACGCGCTGGTATACGGCGGGTCCAAGTCGGGACTGATGGGCGCGCTCGCCGATAGCGTGCTCGATGCCGGCGGGCGCGTGACCGGTGTTGAGCCGAGCTTTTTTATCGAGGCCGAGTTTCAGCACGATGGTATCGATGACCTGATCGTGACGAGCGACATGGCCGAGCGTAAGGCCAAGATGATCGAGCTCGGCGATGCGTTCGTCGCCTTTCCGGGCGGTACGGGCACGCTCGAGGAGATTGCCGAGGTCATGTCGGCCGTGTCGTTGGGACATCTGAGCGCACCGTGCATCCTGTACAACCTGAACGGTTACTACAACGACCTCAAGGCGCTGCTCGAGCACATGATTGATAAGGGGCTTTCGAGCCCGAGGCGCCAGCAAGGCATTTACTTTGCCGAGGACCTGCACGAGATCGCATCGATTATCGGCAGCTAAGCCGTAGGCCTATCGCACGTGCGGCGCCCAATGGCGCCGTTCGCGGCGTGGATGGTCGGCACGTCCGCGCTGTGCCCGTCTTACAATAAAACGTATCCTTGTCGATTTTGACCACGGGAGGCCCCGATGGATAACCTTGCAAAACCCAAAAATCGTGCGTTGTTTTTAGTGAGCGTTGCCGTGACCGGTGCGTTTGCAGGCGCCGCGGTTTGGCTGTTCTTCTTTGCGATGGAGCATGGCATCGACTATCTATGGACCGAGATCCCGCATATGCTGGGCGTCGCTTCGCCCGAGCTCGCGAGTGGTCCGTTCGGTTTTTTGCCGTATCCGTTTTTCGTCTGCCTGCTGGGCGGCCTGCTGATCGGTCTGTACGAAAAGATGACGGGCACCAAGACCGATGACCTCAACCAAGTGATGGTCAAGGTAAAGCGCGACGGCCGCTACCCGTACGACAACTTGGGCAAGCTTTCGCTTGCGGCATTGCTGCCACTGCTATTTGGCGGAAGCATTGGACCGGAGGCCGGCCTGACCGGCGTCATTGCGGGTCTGTGCAGCTGGGTCGGCGACCGCATGCGTCGCTTTGGCGCCGAGTTTAGGCAGCTCACGCTGCTGGGTACCCAAGCTGCCCTGACGGCGCTCTTCACCGCGCCCGTGTTTGGCTTTGTGGCGCCGCTCGCCGGTAGCGCCGACGGCCAGGGCGCTAATGACGATGAGTCCGCGTCCGATGAGATCACGATCAAGCTTCCCAAGGCGCAAAAGACCGTGGTCTACGGCATTGCGATTGCCGGCGGTCTGGGTACCTACCTGCTGCTCGGCCAGCTTATGGGCGGCGGCATGGGCATGCCGAGGTTCGAGGCCGCCCAGGTGGGTAACCTTGAGCTTGCCTGGCTTATCCCCCTGTCGCTCGTCGGCACGGTCTGCGGCTGGCTGTACTTTGTCTCGGAGCACGCGAGCGAGGCTCTGGCGCACGCGATGGGGGAGCGCCCCGTCGCCAAGGCCATACTGGCCGGTCTGGTACTTGCCGCCTGCGGTGCGGCTCTGCCCTTCACCATGTTTGCCGGCGAGACCCAGGCCGACGTGCTCATGGAAACCTACCTGACCATTCCCGCCGGCGTGCTTATCGCGACCGGTCTGGTCAAGGCCATGCTGACGCCCGCCCTCATCAACCTGGGCTGGCGCGGCGGTCACTTCTTCCCGGTTATCTTTTCGGGCGTGAGCCTGGGCTACGGCTTCGCTATCCTTACCGGCGCCGATCCGGTCTTTTGCGTCGCCGTCTGCACCGCCTCGACGATGGGCGCCGTTATGCGTCAGCCCGTCATGGTCGTGGGCCTGCTGCTTATGTGCTTCCCGCTCAAGGGTATCGTCTGCATGATAATCGCCGCCGTCATTGCGGCAGGCATTCCGCTGCCCAAGCCGCTGTGCAAGTAGCACGGTGGCGCACGCCGGGGACATGCCGTTTGCCACGGATTTGCGGGGAGGGGGCGATCACTCCCTTCGTGGATCGAGACTCGCATGCTTACAGATCGCGTACTCGATAAACCTTGGTGCTGACGGCGCAGCTCAGTGCACATAGCACGAGGGCCAGTGCGGCAATTCCTGCGCATAGGCAGCCGAGGACGGCGGGATCGGGATTTGCCCCGGCAATCGACATGAGCCAGTTGCTGATGGGGTTGGAGGAGCTCAGCGTGGCCATGGCAAGGCATCCGAGCAGGGCAAACAGACCAACGGACAGGCGCAGCGCCTCCATGTGTCCAAAACGAAAGAACAGCGGCTGCGCCAAAAACACCATCATGAGGGAGATGAGCATCGAGGCTGCCGAGGCGGCTGCGATCTCAAAGACGGCCTGTCCCGTCGGAGGGATGCCTGCATTATTGAAGAGTGGGATGGTGACGATGTTCAACAGTGCAGCCGCACATGCCATGATGGCCGAGAAAGCAACGATACACAGGTAGCGTGCGCAGATGATGTCTTTGCGCGAGAAGGGCAGCGTTGCCCGATAACGCTCCCAACCGTTTTGATTGTCGAAGCCGGCCAGCGAGCTCATGACCATGATGGGTGACATGGCACTGGCCGCGCAGGCGCCGGCGCTCATGCCGGAATCGCCATCCGATGCGTTGGCGAGGGTCAACACGACGAAGATGAACAGGCCGACGCCCGCAATGCTCGGGATGAGCGTGCGAACGATGGCGAGCTCGGACATAAAGGCGCGTTTCATTTCGAAGCCCCTTTCAGCATGAGGCGAAGATAATCATCAATGGTTACCCGGTCGCAGGGAATCTCGGGGAAAGCCTCGAGCGTATCGCGACGGTTGGGCACGAGCACGTCCACGCTATAGGCGTGGCGGGCGGCACGGGCGCCTTCGACGAAAGCCATGAGCTCTGCGGCCTGTGCTTGCGTGCAGTGGGCGATGCCGGCGCGGTCGGTAATGTCCTCGCGTGGTAGGTCAAATACAATCGAGCCATTATCGATGCAGATGACGCGGTCGGCGGTACGATCGAGGTCGGACGTAATGTGGCTCGAGAGCAGCACGCTGCGCTGGCCGTCGGAAACAAAGGCGAGCAGCTCATCGAGTAGTTCCTCGCGCGCCATGGGATCGAGGCCCGCGGTGGCTTCGTCCAAAACGAGCAGCTTGGCATTGTGGCTGAGCGCACAGGCGAGCTGCAGCTTCATGCCCATGCCGCGGGAGAGGTCTTTGACCTTGGTTTTGGGATCAAGGCCAAATCGGTCGATAAATCTGGCGAATGTTTCGCGACTCCATGTGGGGTACGCCGGGCCTACGAGCGTCTCGATCTGGCCCACCTTGAGCGTGGAGGGGAAAGGGCACGTGTCCAGGACAAGACCGACGCGGGAGCGCAGGTGGCGCTGTGCCTCGCCGGGCGCATTGGCATCGCAGCGCTGGCCAAGCAGCTGCACCTCGCCGGCATCGAGCTTTATGAGCCCGAGCGCGGCGCGAATGGTCGTTGTCTTGCCGGCGCCGTTTGCGCCCACAAAGCCGACAATCTGGCCGGGCTCCACGGTGAGTGTGACATCGCGTAGCGAAAAGCGGTCGCTTACGCGGCGTGAAACGCCTTTGAGTTCTAGCAAGTTTTGCATGGTATAGCCTTTCTTGCAGATGGCTACTGCATGGTTTCGGGAGCTACAAGGTCGAGCATCTCGTGCAATTTGTCGCGCGTGACGCCCAGGGTTTCGGCCTGCGTAGCGGCCTGCGCAAGCAACTCTTCGATATGGCAGAGCTGCTTTTCGCGCAAGAGTTCCTGGTTGCCCTCGGCGACAAAGCAGCCCTTGCCCTGCACGGTGCAGATAAAGCCGAGCTGCTCCAGGTCGGCGTAGGCGCGCTTGGTGGTGATGACACTCACGCCAAGATCGCTCGCGAGTGCACGGATGCTGGGGAGTTTGGCTCCCGAAGCGAGCGCGCCCGAAAGGATCTGAGCTTTGACTTGCGAGGCTATTTGCTCGTAGATGGGCTTGTCGCTCGAATTGGATAGGATGATGTCCACAGCGGCTCCTTAGCTGTTGGGCTACACGTGTATATAACCGGTAAGCACAGTATATATACACTATGTACAGTTACGCAAGAGACAAATTCGGATTGGGCCGGCTACCCAGGCCCCAACTGATGAATTTGTCCTGATAGGCGCCCTAGAGCGGGATTTCGCGGCTACAATAGTGCGGTTACATCGACGTAATGCACTCAATGCAAGAAAGGATCCGCATGGCAAGCCTGTCGGATGAAATCTCGTCGCGCCGCACATTCGCGATCATCAGCCACCCGGACGCCGGTAAGACCACGCTTACCGAGAAGCTGCTGCTCTATACCGGCAGCATCCAGACTGCCGGTTCGGTCAAGGGCAAGAGCTCGGCCAAGCACGCCGTCTCGGACTGGATGGACATCGAGAAGGAGCGCGGCATTTCCGTTACCTCCTCGGTGCTGCAGTTCACCTATAATGGCGCCTGCGTCAACATCCTCGATACCCCCGGCCACCAGGACTTCTCGGAGGATACCTACCGTACCCTTATGGCCGCCGACGCCGCAGTCATGGTCATCGACGGCGCTAAGGGCGTCGAGGCCCAGACCAAAAAGCTCTTTAAGGTCTGTACGCTGCGCCACATTCCCATCTTCACCTTTGTGAATAAGCTCGACCACGAGGCTCGCGATCCGTTTGAGCTCATGGAAGAGATCGAGAACGTCCTGGGTATCAATACGTATCCCATGAACTGGCCGATCGGCAGTGGTCGCAACTTCCGCGGCGTGTTCGACCGTCAGACCCGTCGCGTCATTGCCTTTGAGGGCGACGGTCACGCCAACGCCACCAAGAAGGTCGCCGAGGTCGAGGCCGAGCTGGGCGATCCTTCCATGGACGAGCTCATCGGCGAGGAGAACCACAAGAACCTGATGGACGACATCGAGCTGCTCGATGGCGCCGGCGACGAGCTCGACTTGGATGCTGTGGCCTGCGGCAAGCTGAGCCCGGCGTTCTTTGGCTCGGCGCTCACCAACTTTGGTGTGGAGCCCTTCCTCAAGGAGTTCCTGCGCCTGGCCCCGACGCCGCGCGCCTATACCGATACGCTCACCAGTGAGCCGGTCGATCCCTGCCGCGACGACTTTAGCGGCTTTGTGTTTAAGATCCAGGCCAATATGGACAAGAACCACCGAGACCGTATCGCCTTTGTGCGCATTTGCTCGGGCAAGTTCGAGCGTGGCATGGACGCCTTCCACGTGCAGGGCAACCGTAAACTCAAGCTTGCAACGGGCACGTCGATGATGGCCGATGACCGCGCCATCGTGGACGAGG
Organism: Collinsella sp. AM09-41; assembly: GCF_003473245.1. NCBI lineage: Bacteria > Bacillati > Actinomycetota > Coriobacteriia > Coriobacteriales > Coriobacteriaceae > Collinsella > Collinsella sp. AM09-41. The sequence continues at coordinate 47,480 of NZ_QRMJ01000002.1, read as the reverse complement.
CGTACGCGGGCGATATCGTGGGCCTGTTCGACCCGGGTATCTTTAGCATCGGCGACACCGTGTGCTCCGGCAAGTGCCACGTGCAGTATCCGCAGATCCCGACGTTTGCCCCCGAGATGTTCGCTCGCATTACGCAGGTCGACACGCTCAAGCGCAAGCAGTTCGTCAAGGGTATGGAGGAGCTTGCCCAGGAGGGTGCCATCCAGATCTTCCGCGAGCTGGGTGCCGGCATGGAGAGCGTTATCGTGGGCGTGGTCGGTGTGCTGCAGTTTGAGGTACTCGAGCGCCGCCTCAAGGCCGAGTATCGTGTTGAGGTCCGTCGCCAGCCGCTGCCCTATACGGACATCCGCTGGATTCAGAACGACCCCGATACCATTGATATCCCGGGCCTTTCGCTCACGCGTGACACGCTGCGCGTCGAGGACATGCGCGGCGGTAAGCTGCTGCTGTTCACGAGCCCGTGGAACGTGGATTGGGCAACCGATCACAACCCCGATCTTATCCTGTCGGAGTTTGGCAACGTAGCCTTTTAATGCATCGGCGCGGTGGCCCTGTGGGGCTGCCGCGCCGTTTGCTTGCCTGATGCCGTGTGAGCGGCTATTATACCCATCGTCGTCTCAAGACCGTGACGTCCGAGCAGTTCGGGTCCGATATCCTGCTCGTTAAACCTAAAACCAAAGGAGTACATAATGATCAAGAAGGTCATGGAGGACTACAAGGTCCTGTTGCGGAGCATTCCCGCGGCAACGGTTTCGCTGTTTTTCGTGAGTGTCATCATGATGAACCTGCTGGCCAACAAAGAGCTTATCAGCCTGCCGTATCTGGCACTCGATTGCGGCTTTGTGGTGAGCTGGGTTTCGTTTTTGTGCCAGGACATGATCTGCAAGCGCTTTGGCGCCAAGGCATCCATCAAAATCTCTATCCTCGCGCTGCTGGTCAATCTGGCCGTGAGTCTGTGCTTTTGGGCATGCTCGCTCACGCCCGGCATGTGGGGCGCCTACTACGACACGGGTATGATCGAGGTCAACACCGCCCTTAACGCCACCATCGGCGGCACCTGGTACGTGGTGCTGGGCTCTTCGCTGGCAATGCTCGTTTCTGCCGTGGTTAACTCCACACTCAACCAGTCGCTCGGTCGTATGCTCAAAAAGAATAACTTTGCGAGCTTTGCCTTCCGCTCTTATGTGTCCACGGGTGTTGGCCAGTTTATCGACAACTTGGTCTTTGCCATTGTGGTGAGCCACACGTTCTTTGGTTGGACCTGGGTGCAGGTCCTTATGTGCTCGCTGACCGGCGCTGTTGCCGAGCTGCTGTGCGAGGTCTTCCTGAGCCCCGTGGGCTACAAGGTCGTGCGTGGCTGGGAGCGTGAGAATGTGGGCGCCGAGTACCTCGAGCGCCACGCAACCGCCTAAGGGGCAAGTATGCGGGTTTTGATCACGGGCGCTTCGGGCGGTATCGGAGCCGCGTGCGTGCAGCGCTTTTTGGACGAGGGCCACGAGGTCGTGGGCTTTGACCTGCTGCCGACGGCGGTCGAGCACGAGCGCTACCGCCATCTGATCGTTGATGTACGCGAGCCTAACTCGTTTCCAGGCGACCTTGAGCCTCAGGTAATCGTGAACGTTGCCGGTGTACAGGATTCGGCCGATGACATTGCCGCCAACCTGCGTGGCACCATCAACGTGACCGAGCGCTACGCCTTTGTGGGAGAGGGGCTTGCCGCCAAGCCAGCGCCTGCTATCCAATCCGTGGTCAATGTGGGGTCGGCGAGCGGACATACGGGATCGGAGTTTCCCGCCTATGCTGCCAGCAAGGGTGGCGTTATTGCCTACACCAAGAACCTTGCAAACCGCCTGGCGCCGCAGGCCATCGCCAACAGCGTGGACCCGGGCGGCGTTATCACGCCGCTCAACCGTTGCGTGATGGAAGACGAACACCTGTGGAACCAGATTATGGAGCTCACGCCGCTTAAACGCTGGGCCACCGCCCAAGAGATCGCCGAGTGGATCTACTTTGTGGGCGTGACCAACCGGTTTATGACCGGGCAGAGCCTGTTGATCGATGGCGGCGAGGCCGGCCGCACGCAATTTATTTGGCCCGAATAGGAAACGCGCCCGATGGAAAGCTGTCGGGCGCGTTTTTGATGTATCGATTTTTAGCCGATGCAAGTCCAGTTGACGGGGGTCGAGCCGTGCTGTTCGAGTAGCCGATTGGCGGCAGAGAAGGGGCGCGACCCCATAAAAGCGGGGAGTTCTGCCGTGGCACGGTTGGCCGAAAGCGGCGAGGGGTGCGTAGAGGCCAGACAGAACTTGCCGGTTGCCTTGCCCGCGCCGGTAGCGGCGAGCTTGCCTTCGACCATCTGCTGGGCAAAGCGGCCCCATGCCAAAAAGACTACCGGCTGGGGCAGCTGACAGCAGCGTTCGATAACGTAGTCGGTGAGCGTGCTCCAGCCCAGTTTGGCGTGCGAGTTCGCGGCATGCTCGCGCACGGTGAGCGTAGTGTTGAGGAGCAGGACGCCCTGTTGTGCCCATGGGGTTAGGTCTCCCGTGGCGGGAATGGGACAACCCAGATCGGCTTTGAGTTCCTTATAGATGTTGCGCAGGCTCGGCGGCAACTTGGTTTGCGTCGCAGGTACCGAGAACGACAGACCCATGGCCTGGTTGGGTCCGTGATAGGGGTCTTGGCCCAAGATGACAGCCTTGACCTGGTCGGCCGGCGTGTAGGCGAGGGCATTGAGGATGTCGTCTTGTGCCGGGTAGATGGTCTGCTCGGCACGCAGAAGGGCGATGCACTCGAGCAGCTGGTTCGTAGCGTTACGTACCGGCTGCGGCGCATCGCCCAACCAAGTTGCTATGTTGCGGTCGCGAGTTGCAGCGTCCATGGAACTCCTTTAGGGCAGATGCTTTGTCGGCATCTATTGTAAAGGCGCACCGGTTGCCTTTATGCCGCGGCTACATGAGGAGTGGGGCCTACGAGACGTGCTCGGGCGCTGCCGCCATATGAGCATGCCCATGTGCGCGAAGGCGCGGAAGCTCGACAGTTGCCACCATGACGCCGGTGAGGATGAGGGCAGCGCCAAGGAAGGCGATGGGGCTCAGGACCTCGCCGACCAGGAAAAACGAGAAGACGGCGGAGCAGACCGGCTCGAGCGAGAAGGCGAAGCCAGTGGTTTCGGCAGGTACGTGGGGCTGCACGAGCGTCTGGGTGATAAAGCCGTAGGCAGAGCAGATGAGTGCGAGCGCAACGATAACGACGATCTCGCTCGGCGTGCTGGGAAGCGTGAAGCCGCCAAAGGTAAATGCGGCGATACCCGAGAACAAGCCGCCGAAGCCCAGCTGCCAAACGCCCAGAGCCAGCGGATCGACTTCTTCGACAAAGCGCTTGGCGATGATAATGTGGCCGGCATAGATAAAGGCCGAGAGCAGCATGATGATCGCGCCGGGATTCAGGCTGGTAAAGTCGGCGCCCGAGAGCAGCAACATGCCGCAGGTGACGATGGCGGTGCCGATGAGCACCTTGCGCTCGGGAGCGCGACGCAGCAGGGCCGCGTTGGCAAACGGCACGATTACGACCGTCAGGCTCTGCAAAAAGCCGGCGGTGGAGGCGGAGGTGAGGCTGGAGCCCAGGCACATGCAGGTGATCTCGGTTGCCATGATGGCGCCGATGATGGCGGCGCGGACCATCAGGTCACGGTTGATGCGCACCGCGTGCTTGTGGAAGAGCAGCAGGCAGGCCGCAAAGGCGATGATGCAGCGCAGCGCAACGATGCTCGTGGCGTTCATGCTGTCCATGCCGATCTTCATGAGGGGGTACGAAAAGCCCCATGCGACGGGAACGGAAAACGAGAGCGCGATTGCTTTTTTGCGATCCATGGGACTCCTTTTGTTACAGAACGGTTTCGCAAAAAGGATTCTGCGCTCAGATATGGATGTAGTAAAGCGAATGTATCTTCAGTATGATTAAGAAATGCTAATGTAGGCAGAAAAAGCCCTGGCAAAACGTTTTATGGCTACATCGATGTGGAGGCACGATGGCATCGCGGTATCAGATTGTATGTATGGTGGTCGATTGCGGCAGCCTGAAACGTGCGGCCGACGAGTTGGGCTATACGCAAAGCGCGGTGAGCCAGGCCGTCAAGGCGCTCGAGCGCGAGCTGGGCACCACGATTATCGAGCGTGGCAAGCAGGGCGTCTCACTGACGCGCGACGGCAAACAGTATCTGCCGTATCTGCGCCAGATCGTTACGGCCGAGGCCGAGCTTGAGGGCAAGCGCCAGGAGTTGCTGGGGCTTTCGTCGACCGACATTCGCATTGCGACGTTTACCAACGTGAGTCGTACTGTGTTGCCGCGTGTGATCCGCGACTTTGGGGCCCTGCATCCGGGTGTGCGCTTTACCCTCAAGCAGGGCGATTACACGCGCAATGCCCAGTGGGTGCACGATGGCATGGTCGACTTTTGCTTTACAGCGCGTGGATTTACCGAGGGGCTCGAGAAACGCGTGGTCTATCACGACGAGCTGGTGGCGCTGTTGCCAGCCGTCCATCCACTGGCGGCAAAGGAAAAGGTGACGCTTGCCGACCTGGCGTCCGAACCGTTTGTGCTGCTGGATGAGGGCGAACAGAGTCTGGTGCTCGATGCGTTTGCCGCGCACGGGCTATCGCCGCATGTGACGAGTGAGGTCACCGATGACTACACCATTATGGCGATGGTGGAGGAGGGCCTCGGTGTGAGCATGCTCTACCGCCGTACCGTCGAGGGCATGCGGGCCGATATTTGTGTGCGCCCCATCGTGCATGCTCCCTCGCGCGACGTCGTGGCGGCTTGGCGCAGCTGGGACACCATGCCTATCGCCACGAGGCGCTTTATCGACTATATGAGCTCGCATATTGTCAATTAATGACTGGCGTGGCGTTGAGTGTGGTGATTAGCGGGCTGTCGCTTTGGCTTGCGCCAGACGGTAGGTGCGTGCCGGGTGGCAGAGCAGTACCGCCACGACCATAAAGAACGCCGTGGTGCCCAGGCTGATGGGGTAGACCATCATGATGTTCGCAAAGGTGCGGAAGTGCGGGAACACGCAGAACACCCAATAGAAGCGGATGCCGCAGACGCAAATCATGGTGATGAGGGCGGGCATGAGCGAGATGCCAAAGCCGCGCAGATAACCGGACATGTTCTCGTAGAACATGCTAAAGGCGTACGCCGGGAAGATCGAACACACACGGATATAGCCGATCGAGACGATGTTGGGGTCGCTGTTGAACAACGCCAGGATCTCGCGCCCCAGACCGACGATGATGACGATGGTGGTGAGCGCGACGATGCCGCCTTCGACCAGGCAGACCTTGAGCGTCTTGGTGCAGCGGTCGATCTGGCGCGCGCCGTGGTTTTGCCCCACAAAGGTGGTGCAAGCCTGGCTAAAGCTGTTGAGCAGGTTGTAGCACACATACTCCAAGCTCATGGCGGCGCTGGATGCCGCCATGACCTCGGTGCCCAGGCTGTTGATGGCGGACTGGATGATGATGTTGGCGACGGCAAAGACGGCGCTTTGGATACCGGCGGGCAGGCCGATCTTGACGATGCGCTTGAGGGCGACGGGGTCGATAGCTAGGTCGTGTAGGGTGACGCGGACGACGGAGTCGGTCTTGAGCAGGCGGATAAAGAGCGTGGCGGCGCTGACGGTGTAGGCGATGGCGGTGGCGATAGCGACGCCCGCGACGCCCCAGTGGAGTACGGGGACAAAGATGAGGTCCAGGCCAATGTTGAGGACGGTGGACACGGCAAGCGCCTGCAGCGGCATGCGGGTGATGCCGACGGAGCGGAAGATCGCGGCCTCAAAGTTGTAGAGCAAGATCGAGGGCATGCTCAGCAAAAAGACGCGTAGGTAGAGTGAGGCGAGCGGCATGGTCTCGGCAGGCACGTTGAGCGCGGCGAGCATGGGCTCGGCAAAGATCTCGCCCAGTGCGATGACGACAAAGCCCACGAGCGCCATTAAAATCGAGGTATGGACGGCACGTTTGACCATGTTCTGATCGTTGCGGCCGATAGCGTTGGCAATGACCACGTTGGAGCCAAGCGACATGCCAATAAACAGGTTGAGCATAAGACTGGTAAGCGGAACATTAGAGCCGACCGCTGCCATGGCAAGGGTTCCCTGGTCGCCCGAGAAGTTGCCGATGATGACCGTGGCGATGAGGTTCGATAGCTGCTCAAGGATGCTCGTGGCGGCGACGGGAAAGGCGAATAGGGGAATATTGCGCCACAGCGAGCCGGTAGTCATGTCAATGTGCTTGGACGCGGTATCAGTCATACGCTCTCAATCTCTACTATGCGATTCGCTAGATATTTGCGCAGACGATGATACTCCTAATGCATCCAGCCGGCACTTAGGGACGTTCCTTTTCTGCCGGCAGCTGGGGACACTCCTTCAGACTAGTCATTTGGTCGTTGGGGACGTTCTTAAACGACTAGTCATTCAAGAACGTCCCCAATGACTAGGTGGGGGAGGCGTGAGACAATGGTGGGCGTTGTGTTGTCCGCGCTAAGGAGTTGCCATGTTGTTGTGTCCCGTTTGCCATGAGCCGTTGGTGGACGATGAGCGCGGTGCTGCATGCGCGGGCGGACATCGGTTTGACCGTGCGCGCGAGGGCTATCTGTATCTGCTGCGCTCGTCCAAGAGCGGCGACTCCATGGGCGATCCCAAGTCGCAGGCGCGCAGTCGTCGCGACTTTTTGAACCGCGGTTACTATGCGCCGTTGCGCGATGCGATGGTCGAGCTGGTGCGCGAGCAGGCGCCTGGGTGTGCGGCATCTACCGGCACCCCCATGACCTTGCTCGATATTTGCTGTGGCGAGGGCTACTACACGAGCGCCATGGGTGCGGTGCCGGGCGTGGAGGCTTTCGGGTTCGACTTGGGCAAAGAGATGGTGCGCCTGGCTGCCAAGCGCGGCGATGCGACCTATTTCGTGGCCAACATGAAGGATATCCCCGTGGCTGATGGCGCCTTCGATATGGTGACCGAGCTCTTCGCCCCCTTTAACGAGCGTGAATTTGCCCGCGTGCTGGCGCCCGAGGGCTCGCTCTACACCGTGGTGCCGGGTGCTCGGCATCTGTTTGGGCTCAAGGAGGTGCTCTACGACACGCCATATCTCAACGATGAGAAGCTGCCGAAGACGACCGAGCTCGAGTTGGTGGGAACGCAACGGGTATCTGCGAACATTACGCTCCAGACGCAGGCCGACATCGAGGCGGTGTTCCAGATGACGCCGTACTACTACCGCACGCGCCCTGCCGATAAAGAGCGCCTGGCAAACCTGGACACCCTTCAGACCGATATCGACTTCATCATTGCCGAGTACCGTCACAGCTAACAACCTGCCAAAAAGGGACAGGTTTATTTTGGCAGGTTTTATCTGGGCAAACGTAAAGGGCCGACCGCGGAGATGCGCGATCGGCCCTTTTTAGTTGCTTGGCTACAAAGGTTATGAGAAGCGAGCGCTTACAGGCGGTCCTTGTTCTCGGCCTTAATGTCGTGTGCCTGCTGAATAAAGAACAGGTCGTACACCACGATGACAAAGGCGCCAAAGTTGATGGCGTCGCCGCCAAACGCGGGAAGCGTGAGCACGGCCTGCGCAATCGTGGCGATTGCGGCGACGATGCCGAGCTTAAACGCACCATCCACCTGCGAAGGCTTGTTGGCGCCCTTGATGCCCGCAACACCTGCGGCAAGATCGACAAGACCCTTGATGACAAGTACGGCCGCGGCGAGCATGGCGTTCGACCCGTACGTGGAATCGAGGCTGCCCTTGGCGATGCCGACGCCGGCGATGACGAGGCTGGCGATGCCCAAAACAAAGTAAATGAGGGCAAGGACTTTGAGTGTCTTGCGAGTGAAGCTCATGGCTGGTCCTTTCGATACGAGTACGCCAACCTGGCGCACCCTATGTGCTGCACATATGGTGAAGCACATTGTAGTTCAACGCGGCGATGCATGCGCCTGAAAGCGTCTCTTGCCTGCACGGTTCAACCTTTCAAAAAGGAAAGCTGGACGTAAGTCAAATCGATGGCAGCGCATGCGCGGCGCTGCGATGATGAGGCCATGGTAAGAGCTGGACCGAAGGAGGAGCCATGATGTACGGAGTCAAGCAAGTGGATGAGCCGCGGTCGCTGGGAAGGCGCATGAGTGATTCTGTGATCGCTGCCGTGTGCACGGTATTGATGGCGGTGCTTTGCATTGGGATGCTGTGGACCATGTCGCATGTGGGACAATAACGGACGGTTGGGTGCCGACATGAATGGCGCCCATGTATTCGTTTTGTTTGCTAAGGAGTGTCCATGGGCGTCGTCGATCCCTTTTCTGTTGCTCGGGCTGCTGGGCTCGAGCTCGTGCGGACGTCCGAGGGCCTTACGCTCACCGACGGCACGATGGAGTTGCGTGCCGATTTTGGCCGCATGCTTCCACGGCTCAAGCAGGGTCGTCTGCAGCAAGAGCTGTTGGTAAAGGCTGCGCGCACAAAAGGCATCGAACAACCATGGGCGATTGACGCCACGGCAGGCTTTGGCGAGGATTCGCTGCTGCTGGCGGCAGCGGGCTTTACCGTCGATCTGTATGAGCAGGATTGCGTGATCGCGGCGCTGCTCCAGGATGCCCTGGATCGCGCGGCAGATGATTCGGCGCTTGCGGCCGCCGTGGCGCGCATGCACTTACATGCGGGCGAGGACAGCATTGCCGGCCTTCGCCATACGGCTGAGCTGGTCGAGCGCGATGAGCTCGCGGCTCCCGACGTGGTGTATCTGGACCCCATGTTTCCTGAGCGCACCAAGAGCGCGGCGGTCAAAAAGAAGTTCCAGCTCTTGCACCATCTGGAACAGCCGTGTGCCGATGAGGAGACGCTGGTTAAAACTGCGCTTGCAGTGCGGCCGCGCAAGGTCGTTATCAAACGGCCGGTGAAGGGCCCATTGCTTGCCGGCGTTAAGCCGAGCTATCAGCTTGCGGGCAAGGCCGTCCGCTACGATGTTTTGGTGCCGCCGCGCCCGTAGCCTGCGCGTGATGGCCGGCGATGTGTCGGTGCCGTGCCGCTGCGTGAGCGCCGCTCCGTTGCGGAGCCTATTTCCAAGGATGCGACGTCAGATGCCACCCGCCGCAGTATTCGCATTTGTAGCAGGCCAAACCACGCCGTCCACGGTTTTCGCAGTCGGCCATAACGGCCTCGGCCTCGGCGCGTGTGTCGTAGCGGTTTTTGCGCTCGCACGATTTGTAGCGCCAAGCCTCATCGCGCTCGGCGTCCAGGGCATCGCGGCGCTCGTCCTCGCGCGCAAACAGGTCGCTCATATCGCCGCCGGTGGCAGCGCCCAAAAACTCGCTTTTGGCCTTTGACCAGGCGGCTCGCTTTTTGCTTCCCATCCGCTCCTTGCCCTTTCCAAACGCTGGTATCATTGCTCAATCAAAGTGATACCAATAAACGTGAGGTCGCCGCGTGATGATCAGAAAAACCCTCGAGACCGACATTCCCGCCGTCATGGCTATCTATGATGCCGCCCGCGCCTTTATGCGCGCGCATGGCAACGCCACGCAGTGGCCCGAGGGCACGCCTTCGGCCGAGCAGCTGGCTGCCGATATCGCCGCCGGTGGCAGCTATGTGTGCGAAGTCGACGGTCGCGTGGTGGCGACGTTTGCCTTTTTGCCGGGCCCGGACGAGTGCTATGACGTCATCGAGGACGGTCAGTGGCGCAGCGACACTCCGTACGCCGTGCTGCACCGCGTGGCGTCCGACGGCACCGTGCACGGTATCGCGGCCGCGATGTTTGCCTTTGCCAAGGAGCGTGCCGACCATCTGCGTATCGATACGCACGCGGACAACCTGCCCATGCAGGGTGCGAGCCTCAAGGCAGGGTTCGAGCGCGCCGGCGTCGTGTATGTGTCCGACGGCACGCCGCGCGTTGCGTTCGACTGGCTGCGCGAGGCATAAGGGCCGAGTCACATACCAGCGTTTCATCGAAATGAAAATGGCCCCGCGTGGGGCCATTTTTGGTAAAACGCGTCGTTGTGGGACTCGCATTGTTACCGCCTCAGATGAGACCGGGCAGACAAAAGGGGAGGTGCCGGCTTTCGTAAGGCGCGAACCTACGAAAATCGCCGCGCGGCAACGCAGGGCGATGAGCTTGGTCGGGGGATAGGGCCCGCTTCGCCCGCCGGCCCGTAAATTGTATCATCCAGTGTGGAACGAGGATGCCCGTTGCCGAGTGCGACGGGCTTGCAATAAGAGGAGAGCCATGTCGAAGCAAGCGGTCGTTGGAATCTTGGCGCATGTCGATGCCGGCAAGACCACACTGGCCGAGGCCATGCTGTTCTGCGCGGGTCGCATTCGCAAGCGCGGCCGCGTGGACGATGGCGACTCGCACCTGGATACCAACGCCATCGAGCGCGAGCGCGGCATCACGATTTTCTCGTCGCAGGCCGTGTTCGACCACGGTGATACCCGCGTCATGCTCGTGGACGCTCCCGGACACGTGGATTTTTCGGCCGAGGCAGAGCGCACGTTGCGTGCGCTCGACTACGCGATTTTGGTGGTAGGTGCCAACGACGGCGTGCAGGGGCACACCGAAACCCTGTGGCGCCTGCTTGCGCGCTATGACATTCCGACGTTCATCTATATCAACAAAATCGATTTGGAGAATCCCGGCCGCGATGTTTTGCTGGCACAACTTGGGCAGCGTCTTTCCGAGGGCTGCCTCGATGCGAACGAACTGCTGGCGGGCGGCGCCGCTTGGGAGGACGCTGCCGCGTTGGACGAGGCAGCCCTCGAGGAGTTTCTTGAGACGGGTGAGCTTTCCGTTGCAACGCTTTCGCGCATGGTTGCCGAGCGCAGGCTCTTTCCCTGCTTTGCCGGCTCGGCGCTCAAGGATCAGGGCGTGGGCGAGCTGCTGGATGGTATGTGCACGCTGATGCGTGAGCAGGCGTGGCCGCCGGAGTTCGCCGCGCGTGTCTATCGTGTCAGCCGCGGTGTTCGTGGCGAGCGCTTGGCTTGGGTTAAAGTGACCGGCGGCACACTGCATGCCAAACAGATGATTGACGGGCGTTCCGGCGCCGAGGCATGGGAGCAAAAGGTCGATCAGGTGCGCATCTATAACGGAGAGAAGTACGAGCTTGCCCAGGAAGTTGCCGCTGGCGGTATTTGTGCCGTGACGGGTCTTGCGCACGTTCGCCCGGGGGATGCCTTGGGTGCGGAGCCCGGGTGCGATGCGCCCGTCATTGCGCCGGTCCTCACCTATACGGTGCTCCCGGGCGAACATGATGTCCATGCGGTGTTTAAAGCGCTGGCTGAGCTGACGGACGAAGACCCCATGCTCGGCGTAAGCTGGAATACGCATCTTGAGCAGATTCACTTGCAGTTGATGGGCGCCGTGCAACTCGAGGTCGTGCAGCGGGTGTTGGCCGATCGCTTTGACCTTTCGATTGAGTTTGAGCCCGGCGGCATTCTCTATAAGGAGACTATTTCGCGGCCGGTCGAGGGCGTGGGCCACTTTGAGCCGCTGCGCCACTATGCCGAGGTGCATCTGCGCCTGGAGCCGTTGCCGGCGGGTTCGGGTGTGCAGTTTGGCACCGTGACCTCGGCCGACGAGCTCGATCTTAACTGGCAGCGTTTGGCACTCACCAACGCTATGGAGCGCGACCACCTGGGCGTGCTGACGGGCTCGCCCATCACCGATGTGCGCATTACGCTCGCGGGCGGCCGCGCGCATGCCAAACACACCGAGGGCGGCGATTTTCGCCAGGCCACGTACCGCGCGATTCGCCAGGGTTTGATGCAGGCGCGCGAGACCGGCGCGGCGGTGTTGTTGGAGCCGTGGTATCGCTTTGAGCTCGAGGTGCCGGGGGAGTGCGTGGGCCGGGCGCTCTCGGATGCCACGCGCATGAGTGCCGAGTACGAGCCGCCGACGATGGCGGGAGACCGGGCGAAGCTTGTGGGTCGCGTTCCGGCATCCGAGGTGCAAGATTATGCGCTGGAGGTGGCTGCCTACACGAGCGGTCGCGGGCATCTGTACCTGGAGTTCGCCGGTTATGCGGCTTGCCATGATGGCGAGCGCGTAATCGAGGCTGCCGCCTACGAGCCCGAGGCCGATCTGCCCAACACGCCCGACTCGGTCTTTTGCGCCCACGGCGCCGGCTACACGGTCAAATGGTACGACGCACCCGCTGCGGCGCACGTAAAGGTCGATCCCGCCACCTTCCGCCCCTGGCGAGCAGCAGACGCCGAGTTTTTCGGCCACATGTGACAAAGGGGCAGTTCCTTTGTCACATGCTATTGGTATAACTCGGTATAAGTTGGTATAACTGTTACCAGGGTTTGCCAATCCGAGGAGGCCGATATGAATCCAAATCCCTTTAAGCCCACAGCTGGTAAGCGGCCTCCGATACTCATCGGTCGCGAGTCGGTCATCGAAGATTTTGAGGAAGGGCTCGACAACGGCGCCGGAGCGCCGGGCAGGCTCATGCTCATTACGGGAAACCGCGGCTATGGCAAAACGGTTCTCCTGCGGGAGCTGCAACGTCTAGCCAGCGAGCGCGGATGGGCGGTTGTCTCCGATTCCGCTTCGCTTGGTTTGTGCGACCGCTTGGCCGACGCGCTTCGCTCGAATAAACCCGTTGTGACGTCAATGGAGTTTGGGCCGTCGTTTGGCCGGATGTCGGTCGAGGCGGCGCGGGCAAAAGGCGAGACATTGCGAGGGCTGGTCAACGAGCGTCTCAAGAAGCTCGGTCCGGGCAAGGGCGTCTTGTTTGCGATTGACGAGGCACAATCGGTGTCTATCGAGGAACTGGCGGCTCTTGCCGTCCTCTATCAGCAGGTGCTCGGAGACCAGGATGCCACGGGCTTGCCCGATAGCGACCAGCGCGGTCTTGCGCTGGCGTTCGCCGGCTTGCCCAGTATGGTTGACGATCTGCTCGAAGAGCCGAGCGTGACGTTTTTGCGGCGTGCCCAGCAGCGTACGTTGGGGGCAATATCTTTGCCCAAAGTGCGCGATTCGTATATCCAGACGGTCAAAGACGCTGGTCTTTACGTTGACGCGGAGACGGCGGACCTTGCGGCGCGCAAGAGCATGGGGCATCCCTATATGGTTCAGCTGGTGGGCTATTACATGTGGCGGTCTGCTGTCCGGCGTGGCTCGCAGGTCATCGAAAGGCGCGATGTCGAGAATGGCCATGCGGATGCCGTCTCCGAGTTCTACGAAGCGGTTGACGCACCTCTGTATTACGGTCTGCGCAGCCCTCAGCGCCTCTTTATCGAGGCTATGGCGGTTGACGAGGACAAGCCGACGCGCACGGCGGATATCATTGAGCGCTGCGACCGTACCCAGAGCTGGGCGAGTAAATATCGCGCAAGCCTGATTCGCGAGCGCGTCATCGAGGCCGCCGGATACGGCCTTGTGCGGTTTACCGTGCCCATGCTGGGCGAGTATATCCGCGACCGCGTTTTATGGCATGAGTAGGGTGATAAAGGTGACGGAACAGAAGATGAGCCCGCAGGCTATCGAGGTGCGCGGTGCACGTGTCCACAATCTCAAGGACATCGATATCGATATTCCGCTGGGGAGGCTCGTGGGCATTGCCGGCGTGTCGGGCTCGGGCAAGAGCTCGCTGGCGCTGGGAGTTCTTTATGCCGAGGGCTCGCGCCGTTACCTGGAGGCGCTCAGCACCTATACTCGACGTCGCCTGACGCAGGCCGAGCACGCCCAGGTGGACGAGGTATTGCACGTACCGGCGGCACTCGCGTTGCATCAGCGTCCCAGTGTGCCAGGCGTGCGCTCGACCTTTGGTACCATGACCGAGCTCAACAACAGTCTGCGTTTGCTCTTTAGCCGCTGTGCCCATCACGTGTGCCCACATTGCGGGGCGCGTGTGGAGCCGAGCCTTAACGTGGCTGCGGGCCTGTCGCTCACGTGCCCCGCATGCGGCCGCGAGTTCTACGCGCCGAGTGCCGAGGACCTTGCCTTTAACAGCGGCGGTGCGTGCCCTACCTGCGGCGGCACCGGTGTCATGCGCGAGGTGGACGAAGCGAGCCTGGTGCCCGACGAGTCAAAGACCATCAACGAAGGCGCGGTGCTTCCCTGGGGTACGCTCATGTGGGATCTGATGAAGCAGGTAGCCGGCGAGATGGGCGTGCGCACCGACGTGCCGTTTAACCAGCTCACGCCCGCCGAGCGCGACATTGTGTTCCACGGTCCGGCGGTTAAGAAGCACATTCTCTACGTTCCCAAAAAAGGCGAGGGCGCCACGCCGCTCGACTTCACCTATTACAATGCCGTCTATACGGTCGAGAATGCGCTCGCCAAGGTTAAGGACGATAAGGGACTTAAGCGCGTGGCTCGCTTTTTGCGCGAGGGCCCGTGCCGTGACTGCGGCGGCACGCGTCTCTCCGAGGCTGCGCGCCAGCCCCAGGTGCGTGGTATCAATCTGGCGCAGGCCGCGGCCATGACGCTGGGTGAGGCGATTGAGTGGGCGCGCGGGGTGCCCGCATCCTTGCCGGCCGAGATGCAGCCCATGGCGACGGATATCTGCGATTCGTTTTTGAGCGCGGCTCGTCGCCTGGTCGACCTGGGGCTCGATTACCTCTCGCTCGACCGCGCCGGTGCTACGCTCTCCACGGGTGAGCGCCAGCGCGTGCAGCTTGCCCGCGTGGTGCGCAACCGCTCGACGGGCGTGCTGTATGTGCTCGACGAGCCCTCGATCGGCTTGCATCCTGCCAATGTTGACGGCTTGGTAGGCGTAATGCGCGATCTGGTGGATGACGGCAACACCGTGGTCGTTGTCGACCACGACACGCGCGTATTGGCGGAAGCCGATTATCTGGTCGAGATGGGCCCCGTTGCCGGAGCGGGCGGCGGTAATGTGATCGCCGCCGGTACGGTGGATGAGGTCGAGCAATCGCAGGACAGCCGCATCGCCCCGTTTTTGCGCTCGGAGCCCAAGCGCTTGCGGCCGCAGGTGGCTGACGACGAAATGTTCGACCAGGGCCATATCCGCATGGCGACCGATGCCATCCATACCGTCAAACCGCTCGAAGTCGATATACCGCGCGGTCGTCTCGTCGCGGTGACGGGCGTTTCGGGTTCGGGTAAGACGACGTTGGTGCTCGAGACGCTCATCCCGGCGCTCAAGGCTCAGGCAACTGGCGAGCGCCTGCCAAGCCATGTGCGCTGGATCGATGCCGAGGGCATCGCACGCGCCAACCTGATTGACGCTACGCCCATCGGCGCCAACGTGCGCTCGACGGTGGCGACTTATGCCGACATCCATGACGAGCTGCGTCGCGCCTTCGCCCGTACGCCCGAGGCCAAGGCAGCTGGCTACAAGGCGGGCGCATTTAGCTACAACACCGGCGCCTTGCGCTGCCCTACGTGCGATGGCACGGGTTCGATATCGCTCGACGTGCAATTTTTGCCCGATGTCGAGATCGTCTGCCCGTCATGTCGCGGCTCACGCTATGCAGACGCGGCCTCGCATATCCATCGCGAGGGCAAGGACGGGAGCCTGCTTACGTTGCCGCAGCTCATGGACATAAGTGTGGACGAGGCCCTCGACGCTACGGTGGGGCTCAAGAAAGTTCAGGCGCGCTTACAGACCCTGCACGACCTGGGCTTGGGTTATCTCACGCTCGGCGAGCCCACGCCGGCGCTTTCGGGCGGCGAGGCGCAGCGCCTTAAGCTCGCGAGCGAGATGGGCCGCGTGCAGGATGATGCCGTATTCGTGTTCGACGAACCCACAATTGGCCTGCACCCGCTCGATGTTCAGGTGCTGCTGAGTGTGTTCGACGGCCTCGTTGCCAAGGGCGCCACAGTCGTCGTAATCGAGCACGACCTCGACCTTATCCGTAACGCCGATTACGCAATCGACATGGGCCCAGGTGGTGGCGACGCAGGCGGGCAAATCGTCTGCGTCGGCACGCCGGGCGACATCGTGGCATGCCCCGCAAGCATCACCGGCCGCTACCTATAACCGAATGTGACAAAGGGACCGTCCCTTTGTCACATTCCCAGAAAGCCTGTTTGGCGCAGAGCCTCGTAGAGGACGATGGCGGCGCTGTTGGAGAGGTTGAGTGCGCTGATGCGGTAGTCGTCCGGATTGACGAAGTTGCCGCAGATATCCTGTCGAAGGATGGCTTCGTGGCTGTCCTCGGTATGCCCGAGCGACTCCTCGTGGGCCTCCCAGGCGTCGGCGTTTTCGAGCGAGTCGCAATCGCGCAACATGGGGATGCGCTCGCAGCGCTCGGGCGCCGCGGCAAGCAGTGGCTCGGGAATCCCCGAGCTCTCGCTGCCAAAGACCAAAAAGTCACCGTCGCGGTAGGTACTTTGCGCATAGGTGCGGCGCGCCTTTTTGGTCAGCAGATGCAGGCGTTCGTCGGCGGGGGAGAGGCCGTTGCGCGCAAGGAAATCCTCCCAGCCGGCATAGGTCGTCACGTCCAAATTTTGCCAGTAGCCCAGGCCGGCGCGACGCACCGTCTTGTCGTCGAGCGAAAACCCCAGCGGCTCCACCAGATGCAGGCGGGCGCCGGTAACCACGCAGGTGCGGCCGATATTGCCCGTATTGGCCGGAATCTCGGGCGCATACAGCACAATGTTGAACATGAATCTCCTTGGCTCAGAACGAAAAACCACCACGAAGGGCACCTTCGTGGTGGTTTGGCGGTTACGTAGGCGGAAAAATGCCCGCTTGGATAAATCTAGGCGCGGTGCCAGTCGGTCAGGCAGGCATCGAGGGAGGCGATGAGCGCATCCTTGTCCATGTGACGGCCGATGATGCACAGGCTCGTCATGCGGTCGCCCGTCTCGTCGTCCCAAATCTGCATGATCTCGGGGTTCTCGTCGATGATCTTCTGCTTCTCGCCCTCGGGCGCGGAGTCAACGAACAGACCGTTCTCCATCAGGCGCATTTGGTGGCCGGCCTGCTCGAACATGTAGCACATGTCCGGATCGCCGGTCTGCCACAGCGGACCCTTGACGCGGATGACCTCGTCGGGCCACTCCTGCTCAACAAAATCGGTGAACTTCTGCAGGTCAAACGGCTTGCGGCGCGAGTACACAAAGGTCTCGATGTCGTACTCGAGCACCTCGGGGTCGTCGTGCTCCTCGGGATGCTCCATGGCCTCGATCCAGGCGGCGGAGTTGTAGGCGCGCATAAAGTCGAAGCGGTCGGTGTCGAGCAGCTCCTCCATGGGGACCTCGCCGTTTTGGGCCTCGACAATCACGGCGTCCTTCTGCAGGCTGCGCACGATAGCCTTGAGCTCGGCGATCTGCTCAGGGCTCACGGTATCGGTCTTGTTGAGGATCAGCGTGGAGCAGAACTCGATCTGCTGGATGAGCAGGCTCTCGATGTCGTCCTCGTCGATATCCTCGGCCAGCAGGTCGCGACCGCCGTTGAACTCGTCGTACATGCGGGCGCAATCGACCACGGCCACGATGTTGTCGAGTGCAAGCTTGGGCTGGCCGCCCACCTTGGCCTCGTCGCAGAAGCTTGAGATGGTGTAGGCGATGGGGATAGGCTCGCAGATACCCGAGGCCTCGATGATGATGTAGTCGAACTTGCCCGAATCGGCGATGCCCTGCAGCTGGTTGGCAAGGTCGTCCGAAAGCGTGCAGCAGATGCAGCCGTTGGTGAGCGGGATGAGGTCGTCGGTCTCGGAAAGGCCGCCGTCGGCGATGAGGCTGGCGTCGACGTTGATCTCGCCGATATCGTTGACGATCACGGCGGCGCGGATGCCGCCGTCGTTAGCGAGGATGTGGTTGAGCAGTGTGGTCTTGCCGGCACCGAGGTATCCGGTAAGCATGATGATCTTCACGGGTTTGTTGGGCATGTGCCCTCCTTTGTTAGACATGGCTTACAGTTGAATCTTATGCCAAACGCCTGCTCTTATACCCACGCGCCGGCAAATAACACAGGCTACTCCCAGGCTCCCCATACATCGGGGCAATAACCGACGGTGGCCTTTTTGCCGTTGCGCACGATGGGCTCGGCTAGAACCTGCTGGTTCTCGAGCAACTTGTCGAAGCGCTGGCTAGGGGTGAGGTGCTGGATGAGCGCGAGCGTCTCCTCGTCCTTGGCCTTGGGGTTGAGCAGCTTGTCGATGCCGCCGACCGCCTGCATCACGCTCGTGAGCTCGCCTTTGCTCATCTCCTTTTCCTTCAGGTCGATAAATTGCACCTTAATGCGGCGCTCCTTAAAATAGCGCTGGGCCTTCTTGGTGTCGAAGGACTTTTTGGTGCCAAAGATTTGAATATTCATTGTTTGGTTCCGCCGTTCTGCCTGATGAAGTTGGTCCTAGCGCGATCGGCCTCGGGAGCTTCGATGCCAGCGGCCTGTCCTGCCTCGATACAATGCAGGAGCCAGGCCATGTTCTTGCCGATGTTGCGCATGGTGGCCAGACCCTCGGCATCTCCGTCGGCGTCGCCGGGCACGCAGCCAAACACGTTGTTCCAGTACGTGGACGCTACCACAGGCATCTGGTTGATGGTGAAGTACTTATTGAGCACGTCGAAGGTCGTCGACGTACCGCCGCGACGGGCGACGGCGACGGCAGCGCCCGGCTTGTGTGCAAAAGCTTTGCTACCGGCATAGAATGCGCGATCGAGTGCCGAGAGAATGCGGCCGCTGGGGTGCGCGTAGTAGACAGGCGAGCCAAAGACAAAGCCGTCGGCCTGTTCGGCGGCAGCGATCAGCTCGTTGACCACGTCGTCGTCAAAGGTGCAGCGACCGCCAAGCTTGCCACACTGGCCGCAACCGATGCAATCGCGAATAGGCTTGGCGCCCAGCTGAAACATCTCGGTATCGATGCCCTCGACGTTGAGCTGCTCGGCGACCTCGGCGAGTGCGCGGGCCGTGTTGCCGTTTGCCTTGGGGCTGCCATTGACCAAAAGAACCTTCATCACAAACTCCCTCTGCTGTCGGTGACTTCTGCAGAGGATTATCGCACGAGCGGGCAGATGGCGTGGGGCACGATGCCGGCCCCGAGGGCCCACGGCAGGCACGCTCACCAGGTACGAGCGGGATACGGTCCAGAGGATGTTGGAGTGCGGGGCCTCGTGCGAGCAGATTGTAAGGGGTCTGGGCGGGTCGCCCTCGATGGCGAGCTTTGAGGCCTTGGAAGGCGGGCTGCTGCGGCGGCTATGGTTTATACTAAGGCGGTTGCTATCGAGTAATTCATACTTGGTTTGATTCGATTGTGAATGCGTAACTAGGATGGAAAGCAAAGGAAACTCTATGGAAACAGAGGATGCTGTTTGCTTGATGACTTCGATTGCCTTGATTGTCCTTTCAATCCAATACCGAAGAGGAAGATGGCTCTGCTCAATTGCTGGATATGATGTCACAAAAAGGGAGAGCGAGATTGATATACGCCCTTACGCAAAGCTGATTTCTTCTGTGACGTTATGGATGGGGCTGCTGTTTTTCTTGTGGGCGGTAGAGGACTGGGTACGCGATTGGAATACCAGCGTTTTTGAAGTTTTGGTTCTACTTCTGTTCAGCTTGGCCTCTTTGTCGTTCGTGCGGCTCGTTAGGTTTGTGTTTATGAGGCGGTAGCCAGCGGAAGTGGCTGGACGACAAAATGGACCAATGCAGCCAATTGTCAATAGAATTTGATAGGCTTGGCTTAACAGATTTACTCGAGGGCATATCCGTGGCGAGGGATAGGTTCTATCTTGTTGAGCACTTATTTGCATCAGGCAAAGTAAACCAAGAGTATCGAAACGGTGCCCCCGGGCCCCGGGAGGGACTGCGGGGACGTTCGGCTAACTGCGGGTACGACCTATTTGCCCAATGTGTTCGGTTGAGATCGGAAATTAACCATCATGCGCCCCATAACGCTAGTCCAGCTTGGTGCCCGGTACTTGTGGTGCCTCTTCAAGTAGCGCTTTGAGCTCGTTCAAAATGGAAACGGGCTGTCGGTCGACGGCGTCCAGATGAAGTGTGGCCACACGAATGGGCGGCTGATATTCAAATGAGCCAAAGAGTACGGGCGACCCCAAGAACCGCTCGATTTCTTCTGCGATCGTGTCGGTCTCTTCGGGATCAAGGTCATCGAAAAGCGCCACGAACATCGGTCCGGTCGAGCGGAACAGACGGCCCTTGCCGCGCGAACAGTCCATGAGGCAGGCGGCACTTTCTGCCAAAACGCGGTCGCCCGCATCAAAGCCAAAGCGGGCATTGACCTTGGCGATGTCGTCGATTTTGATGGCGACCAGGCCTGCCTTGCGCGCCACGCGACGCATTTCGCCAATGGCGTTGACCAGGGCGTGGATATCGCCCAGGCCGGTCACGGAATCGGTCGTATCCGCCAAGCTTCGGTTGATGATAATGCCCACATACATGTTGGGCTCGGTTTCGGTGCTATCCAAGCGGTAGCCCGTACACTCGCACAGCGCATATTTACCAGCGGTATTCATGACGCGATACTGCATGTAATGGAAGTGCCACGCGCCGTTTACCACCATATCGAGCTCGCTGCGCACGTTGTCGCGGTCCTCGGGGTGAACGCGGGCGAGCCACATATCGAGCGAGTTATAGGGATGCTGGGAGGGCAGGTCAAAATCGCGCACGGCATTAATCGACCATTGCGATTCGCCGGTATCGAGGTTAAGGATAAACGGATAGCGCGTCTCGGAGCTCATGGAGATCGCTTGGAACACCCGGTCGTTGCAGGGAGGCTGATCGGCGATTGGGCGCATGGATGCGTCGTTTTCCTTCGGCTGCTGCACACGGTGCATGAGCTTGTAGCGATACATTTTGCGGTCGGCGTCCATGGTCATCTGGCGACGCGTATCGCCAGCGAGTGGGTCGACGCGCGAGCAGCCAAAGCTAAAGCTAGCGATCATGGGCGCTTTGCCGCCCGATGTTGCCTCGATAAGGTTGGTGCGCGTCCGCTCCAGGCGCTGCTCGAGTTCGGCTTCATCTGTCGTGGGGGATACGAGTACAAATTCGTCTCCACCGATACGGAACAGCAGGTCATTGGGTTCCATTGTCTCGGTGAGTGCACGGCAGATGCTCAGGATGTAGCGATTGCCCTCGGTGTGGCCAAACGTATCGTTGCAATGCTTAAGGCGATCGATATCGATATAGGCGCAGGTGAAGGGGGTGCCTTTGTGCCAAAGCAGCTCGGCATAACGGTGGAGTCCAGCACGGTTGCCAAGATTGGTGAGCGAATCGATATAGGCGCCGCGCTCAAGCAGCTCGCGTTCTTGCTGCAGGATGGCAAATGTCTTCTGTAGCTGCTCACCGATGGCGCACAGCTCCGTGGGCAGCGCGGCAACATCGAGCTCGGCGGTCGAGACCCCGTTCGCAAGTCGCTGAAGATAAGCAATGATCGATTGCTCGCCCAGGCGATACGACTCGTTCATGATGGATAACCTCCTTGGGCACAACAGTGGTTTGCATCATATCCCCAATTCGGTTTGGATTGGGGGCATAAGTTAGCCAATGGGGACAAGCGCCCCTTCGGCGGTATCGTTTTGCGCGCGAGCGTATCAGTTTTTGTTACCGCCATCGAGCAATGCCTCAAAATCCTTTGCCTGCATGGGGCGGTAGTAGAGGAAGCCCTGAGCGTAGTGGGCACCCATTTGGAGCAGCATGTTCGCCTGCTCGTTTGTCTCGACGCCTTCGATTACAACGGGCAGATGGAGCGATTGCGCCATCTCGAGCATTGATGAAACGATTTGCGCGCTACGGCTTTGATCGCGGTCGGTGGGCACAAACGTGCGATCAAGCTTGATGACGTCGACGTTGACGTTCTTGAGCATCGCGAGCGTAGACTGGCCGGTGCCAAAATCGTCCATGTAGGTCGAGAAACCGCGAGTGTGTAGGTCGGCCGTCAGCTTATCCACGGCCTCGGACTCTCCCGTATAAGCCGTCTCGGTGATCTCGATGCGCATGAGCTCGGGCGGCAGGTTGTATTGGGCGGCGAGTGCCCCCATATGTTCGGCGACGTCGCAGGCAAGGATATCCACGCGCGACACATTGAGCGAGATCGGAACCACGCGCAGCCCTCGATCGATGCGCTCACGCAGCCACGAGGCGACGCCCTGCCAAACGTATTTGTCGAGCGTCACCACAAAACCGCTTTCCTCGAGAGCGGGGATAAAGGTGGCAGGTGAAATGAGGGAGCCGTCCTTGTCAATCCAGCGCGTGAGTGCCTCGGCGCCAATGATCTCGCCGGTTTCCATGTCGACCTGGGGCTGCAAGTAGTAGGTAATGCGGCCGTTTGAGAGCGCATACTGGAATTCGGTCAGCGTGCGGTGGAACGCGATTTCGTGCTCGTATTCCTCGGGGCGGAAAATGGCAATGCGCTCCTTAAAGTCGTTTTTTGCGCGCCGATTGGTAAACATTGCCTTGGCCTGCGCATCGATGGTGATTTCTTCGTTGGAGTCGATGGGGTAAACGCCCATGGACGGCCAGAAGCCCACGCCGTCATCGTGCTTGGCCACGGCTTCGCGAACACGGCTATAGATTTGATGGACGGCGACGTGCTCAAAGGGGATGAGTACGCAAAAATCGTCTTGGCCCCAGTACCCTGCGACGCCCATGTCGGCATTCTCGATGTCCTTGAGAACCGTGCCCACATCGGCGAGCATGCGGTCGCCCTCGGCCTGTCCGTGCCATTCGTTGAACAGCCGCATGTGTCCCATATCGACGGTGGCGATACACCAGGCGCCGTTGCGCCTTGTCTCAAGAAATTCGTTGGCGCGGCGCATAAACTCGCTGGGTCGATAGAGACCCGTGAGCGGATCGATGCGTTCGGCGATGGCGCTTTTGCGCTCCACCTCGGGTATGGGGAGGCTGTCGTTGGGAACAAGCCCGCCGGCCGTGCGAATGCGACGGTCGAGTTCGCCTAAAACGGCGGCCGTTTGATTGGTCAGGTGCTCGTAAAAGGCCGGAACGACAAGACAGACGGGGGTAATAGTGTCGCCCGCGATTCGAACGGGAGCGAAAACGGCCTCTTTGAGATGTTGGATCAGTTGCTCGAATGCTTCGTGATCCAAATTGTTGCTAAGCACGACGAACTGGGCGTTGCGTGAACGGAAGACGCGACTCCTGCCGCGAGTAATCGACAGCATGCGGCCTGCGTATTCGGCGAGCATGTTGTCGACGGCCTCGGCCCCGTAGAGCTCGTTGAGCTTTGCCGTGCCGCGAACACGCACTGCTATAAGCCCCGTCTCGCAACGGTCGCGACGGCAGGCATCGATAGCGTTGATCAGCGTGCGCTGCGTTCCGAGACCCGTGGCGGCGTCGACGGTCTCGGCAAGCGAGTGGTTGACGAGCTCGCCGACATAGAGCGAGGGGACATTTCCGTCGCCGTCGATACGAAACCCGCGAGCACGGCCGAGGATGTAATCGCCGGCGGCATTGCGCACGCGGTACTGCATGACGTGACGATGTTTGGAGCCGTCATAGATTTGGTCGATGTCGTTGGTATAGGCCTCAAGGTCATCGGGATGGACACGCGTTTTCCAATAATCGTGACAGTTGTCTATATGCTCCGAAGGAAGACCAAGATCGCGCAAGGCGCCTTGTGACCAAAGGGTTCGATGTTTGTCCAAGTTCTCGATAAAGAAATAACGGCCTTCGTTGAGCATCGAAAGGGCGTCGAAAATTCGATCGCTTATTTCGAAGTCGTCGGTGTGGGCTTGTGCGATATTGCGTCGATCAAGGTGCACGGCATGACGTAGCTTGTAGTCGTACATGCGATGGTCGGCATCGTTCGTCAAGCGATTGGGGGCTTCGCCCAGGGCGGGGTCGGCGTGTGCCACTCCGTAGCTAAACGAGTGAGGCATCTCGGCATCGTTGTTTTTGAGCAGGACCGTTCGGCAGCGTTCCAGACGTTCGGCGAGGTCGTCCTCGGTTGCAATCGTAGACAGGATGGCAAACTCGTCGCCTCCCAGACGAAACGCCGCTTCGTCCACCTCCATATACAGCTTGAGATAGAGGCTTACCTGCAAAATATAGCGGTTGCCCTCGTCATGGCCAAAGACGTCGTTGCAGTGCTTGAGATTGTCGATATCGATGTACGCCATGGTAACGGGGGTGTCCTGCTCCCAGAGCTCCTCGAGGGAACGGGCAAAGCCGCCGCGGTTGCCAAGCCCGGTAAGCTGGTCGGTAAAGGCGGTCCTGACCAGATCCTCCTGACGCTTGAGAAGGTCGCGGACGGTCTTTTCGAGCGTTTCAGTGTAATTGCTGGGGGTATCCATGCTGTAGGCGGCTTTCTGGGGTCGGGGCGGATTGCGTCGGGCGAGCTCGTTGTGCACACGCGTTGTTGCTCAACGCCTCGCGTGTTTCCAAGCCCCCGCCTTGCTGCGTCGTTGGGTTTATTTGTCGGCTGACGTTCGTTGCTGATAACTACTGAGTAGTATAAACAAGTGTATGGAATTATGCAGGGGTGCCCATGTTGCGGGCGGCCATTATTCGCCATTATTCGCCAAACGGTAACGCGACGATGTTCGATGAAAATGCGACTGAGGCGATATATGTTGACGGGTATACTTGTTTCGTTTTAAAACGCAGGAACGGAGATGGTCGCATGGCACAGCCAGATACGACGCCCACGGTGGGGCTTGCGCTCGAGGGAGGCGGCTACCGCGGTATGTATACGGCGGGCGTGCTCGACGTATGGATGGAGCACGGCTTAACCTGCGACCATATGGTGGGTGTCTCGGCGGGCGCGGCGTTTGGCTACAACTTTAAATCGCGCCAGATCGGCCGCGCCATTCGCTACAACAAGGCCTATTGCGCCGACAAGCGCTATGCGAGCGTGACGAGCTGGTTGCGAACCGGCGATATGTTCAATGCCGAGTTTGCCTATCATGAGGTACCCATCGAGCGCGATCCCATCGATCTGGAGGCATATCGCGCCTGCCCCATGCGGTTTACGTGCGTATGTACCGATCTTAAGACGGGGCAGGCCGTCTACCATGACCTGCCTTACGGTGATGAGCATGATATCGAGTGGATCCGGGCGTCGTCGGCGATTCCCGTGGCAACACGACCCGTTGCCATTGAGGGGCATAAGTATCTGGATGGTGGCGTGGCTGATTCTATTCCCAGCGCATGGCTGTTTGCGCAGGGGTATGACCGCAATATCGTGGTACTCACGCAGCCGGCGGGCTTTGTGAAGCAGCCCAACAGCGTGATGCCCATGCTGCGGCGCGTGTTCCGTCACTATCCGGAGTTTGTTGCAGCGCTTGAGCATCGGCATGAGGTCTACAATGCCACGCTCGATGACCTGGCACGTCGAGAGGCTGCCGGGGAAATCTTTGTGGTGCGGCCGAGCGAATCGGTGAAGGTGCCGTCGCTGTGCCGCGAACCGGATGAGCTCGAGCGCATCTACCAGGTCGGCCGCCACGATGCAGAGGCGACTTTGCCGGCGTTGGAAGCGTATCTGGCGGGGTAAGGGTCGCATACGGAAAGCGCATCCCGGAATGGAGGCCCAAACTGGGATGCGCTTTCCATTGCTGAAGATATGAGGCTGCGAATCAGCTGTTCGGCCTATGCCTATGCCTGCTGCCAGGTGTCGACAAGCTCCTTGGCCGCGGCGTAGGGATCGTCGGCGCTGCAGACGGCGCTCACCACAAAGAAGCCGTCGACGCCGGTTGCCTTAAGCTGCGGCAAGTCGGCCGTCTTAACGCCGCCGCCCACCACGATGGGCACGGGGCTTGCCGCGTGGAGTGCGGCCAGGTCCTCAAAGCTCTTGGTGATGATGGAGCCATCGGCTGCGCGTCCGCAGTCGCGCTTGGTCTCGGTCTCGTGGAGCGGGCCGATGCCCAGGTAGTCGACCAGACTCATGTCGGCGGTCTTGACGTACTCGAGCATTTCCTCGCAACGGGCCGAAAGGCCCACGATGGCGTCGGGGCCCAGCAGCTTGCGACAGACCTCGACGGGAATATCGCTCTGGCCCACGTGCACGCCGTCGACCGCAATGCCCTGCTCGCGTGCGGCGAGTACGCAGTCAAGGCGGTCATCGATTAGCAAGGCGACCTGACCGGTCTTGCCGGCCTGTGCGATTGCCTGCGCGGCGTCGCCGGTCAGCGCAATGATCTCGCGGGCGCTTGCCACCTTGGAGCGCACCTGAATGCAGGTAAAGCCGGCGTCGAGCGCCTGGGCCACCACATCGCCCACGGGGCGTCCGAGGGTGTTTTCGGGGCCGAGCACCAGATAGGCCGAGATATCAAGGTTGTCGCGGATGCTCATCGTGCTTCCTCCTGCTTTTTGATCTGCGCTTCCATGCGCTCGAGTTTGCCGGTCATGGTGTCGGTAAATCCAGGTCGAATATCGGCTTTGAGCACGACTTCGGTTCGGATGCCCTTGTTCGCTAACACAAAGGTCGCGTCGCGCACGACCTGCATGACCTCGTCCCAGTCGCCCTCGATCTCGGTGAACATCGAGGTGGTGCGGTTGGGAAGGCCGCTCTCGCGAATGACGCGCACGACCTCGGCGACCTCGGCGGACAGTTCATCGCCGGTGCCGCACGGGGCGATGGCCACAGCGACGAGCGTGTTCATGCCGGCATTGGTTGCGGGCTCGGACATGGCTTATGCCTCCTCGAGCTCGAGTTGGTTATCGGCGATGTCTTGGGCGGTTGCGCGGTAGAGCTCGTCGATAAAGGCGACCTTAAAGCTTGCCGGGGCATCGGCGACGGCGGCGGCACGCGTGCCGGCGACGTTGTAGACGGCGGTACCGCAGACGGCTGCCGTAAACGGATCGGCAGCGCAGGCGTACACGGCCAGCACGCCGCCCTGCGAGCAACCGCAGCCGGTAATCTTGGACATGAGCGGGCTGCCGCCGTGGGATTTGGCCACGGTCGTGCCGTCGGTAATCAGGTCGACTTCGCCCGAGACCACAACGGCGCCGCCGGTGTAGCGAGCGAGCGCCACGGCGGCATCGCGGGCGGCGTCGACCGTGTCGGTGGTATCGACACCACGTACGCGGCTCAGATCGGCCGACTCGCCCTCAAGACCCCACAGGCCGGAGAGTGCGATGATCTCGGAGGCGTTGCCGCGTACGATGGCGGGCTTGTACTGCTTGAGCTCGTTTACCAGCTGGGTGCGCAGGCTACCGATGCCCAGACCCACCGGATCGAGCACCCAGGGCTTGCCGGCGTCGTGTGCCGCCTTGGCCGCGCGGGGAATCGTCTGCTCGTAGATGGGGAAGAGCGTGCCCATGTTGAGATAGATGGCGGCGCCGCCGGCAACGAGCGCCTCGCCCTCGTCGGGCAGATAGACCATGGCGGCCGAACCGCCCACGGCGAGCTGCGCGTTGGCGACAAAGTCGATCGTCACCGTGTTGGTGATGGAGCCGGCCATCGGATTGGTGGCTCGAATCTCCTCTACGGCCTTGACCATATGTTGCTTAAGCTGTTCCGAATCAATCACTGCACATGCCTCCTTGGCATAGAAAAGGGGCGCTGTGCATAGACAGCGCCCCTGTAAAGGCGGCACGCTCCCTACGCCAGCATTAACTGACAGGTTCAAAGGATTGGGCCCTATGCCCTCTCAGCCTTGTGGTTTGCACCGCCGGCACTCCCGCATCGAATCTGTTGTTCCCTATACTAGCGCACCTGCCAATATGGGACAGGTTTATTTTGGCAGGTGGCAACAGGGGCGCTGCATTTTCCCAGATAAAACCTGCCAAGATAAACCTGTCCCTTATTGGCAGGTCGTTACAATAGACGGGATAAAGAATGACCGAGGGGACCTTATGATCAAACTTGTTCTGACCGATATGGACGATACGCTGATTCCTGCTGGACACGATGGCGCCAGCGACTGCGCCATCGAGGGCATTCATGCCATGCAGGCGGCGGGCCTGCATTTTGGCCCGGTTTCGGGTCGCCAGCCGTCCGCGATGAGCTGGATGTTCCGCAATCGCTCCGAGTGCTTCTCGACCGGTGCGTTTTGCAACGGCCAGGTGATGTTTGTCGATGGCGAGGCGGTTGCCTCGCGCGCAACTGATAACGATGCCCTTATGCGCCTGGCCGACTACCTGGAGCAAGAGACCGACGATACCTATTTGAAGGTCTACCGTCTGGGTGATGACTTTTGGGACAACGACGCCTATTGCGTGACAAGCGATCCCGAGCGTGTGCGTCGCGCCATGGAGTCAGGCGGCAACGCGTGGCTCAAGGGCGAAGAGGCTCCCTGTCGCCCTGTCGTTGACGATGCCCCGGTATACAAGGCGAATATCTGGAGTGCCCGTTCGCGCGAGGAGCTCGCCGAGCTGCGCGAGCGTGTTGCCGCCGAGGTGCCGGAGCTCTCGCTCGTGTTTCCCAACAACCGCGTGCGCCTGTTCGACGTTCTTCCGACCGGCTGGGACAAGGGCTGTGCTGCGCTGGAGCTGGCGCGCGCTTTGGGCCTGACGCCCGACGAGGTGGCCGTATTCGGCGATTCCGATAACGATTTGCCCATGATCGATGCCGTTCCCAATTCCGTTGCAGTCGCCAATGCCAACGAGGCCGTCACGGCTGCCGCGCGCTGGCATATCGGCGCTGCGGCAGATGATGCGGTTGCCGGGGCTCTGCATCAGATTGCCGCCTGCGCCGCGACGGGGGAGATGCCGTCGTTTATGCGTCAGATGGACGCGACGGGTTTCGACGTCACGAACGTCTAGGGAGAAAGCCATGAAGCTCCAGCAGCTCAGATATGTCGTCAAAGTTGCCGAATGCGGCAGCATCACCGAGGCCTCGCGCCGGCTCTTTGTGTCGCAGCCTTCGATTACCGCGTCAATTCGCGATCTCGAAAACGAGATGGGTGTACACATCTTTGAGCGCACCAACAAGGGCGTCATTGTGTCCGAGGAAGGCGAGACCTTCTTGGGCTACGCGCGCCAGGTGCTCGACCAGGCCGACCTGCTCGAGGGCAAGTACAAAGGCACGTCCGAGCAGGTGCCGCACTTTAGTGTGAGCTGCCAGCATTATTCCTTTGCCGTTAATGCATTTGTCGATGTGATCCGCGAGTTCGATGCCGCGCGCTACGACTTTACCCTGCGCGAGGAGCAGACCCACGAGATTATCGAGGACGTCGCGCATATGAAAAGCGAGCTCGGCATCCTGTATCTGTCGGAGCACAATCGCGAGGTCATCGAGCGCATGCTGGCGGCCAACGAGCTCGTATTCGAAGGACTCTTCTGCGCTACGCCGCATGTCTTTGTGTGCTCCGACCATCCGCTGGCGGGTCGCTCGAGTGTGACGCTCGAGGACTTGGAAGACTACCCGTTCCTGTCCTATGAGCAGGGCAGCTACAACTCGTTTTACTATTCCGAGGAGCTGACCTCGACCTTTGAGCGCCGCAAGAATATCCGCGTGCGCGACCGTGCGACGCTGTTCAACCTAGCTATGGGCCTTAACGGTTACACGGTGTGTTCGGGCGTGATCAGCCATGAACTTAACGGCCCCGGCATTATCTCCATTCCGCTCGATGTAGACGAGTACATGGAGATCGGCATCATCACGCGCAAGAACACGACACTTACGCGCTACGGGCAGGCCTATATCGAAGCGATTCGTCAGCACATCTAGACTGCTGCGTTCTGCACGGGTCAAATCTCTTTATGGCAGTCCCAACTAATATAGGAAGCATCTATATCAAACTGATATAAACGCATATTTTACGATGTCCATATGAGCGCTCATACTCTGTCCCAGTAAAGCAACCAATGCAAAGGGAGATATCTATGAGCACTTCGATTCAACCGAACGCGCCGTTTCGTGCCGATATCGTCGGCAGTTTTCTTCGTCCGCAGGCTGTAAAGGACGCCCGTGCCGCCTATGTCGCGGGTAAACTCGACGCTTCCGGCCTTAAGGCCGTCGAGGACGAGGCCATCCGCGACTTAGTGGCCAAGCAGAAGGCTGCCGGCCTGCAGGTGATTACCGATGGCGAGTTCCGCCGCAGCTACTGGCACCTCGATTTTATGTGGGGCCTCAACGGCATTGAGCGCCGCGCCTCGCGCACGGGCTACATGTTCCACGATGAGGAGACTACCGCCGACACCGCCGTGGTAACCGGTCCCATTAGCGGTGAGAATCATCCGTTCGTCGAGCACTTCAAATTTATCAAGTCGCTCGAGGGAGAGGGCCAGGTCGCGCGCCAGACCATTCCGGCGCCGATCCAGACGTTCTCCGAAGTCACACTCGACCGCTGCGATGGCCAGCAGGAGAGTCTGCACGCCGTCTACAAGACCGACGAAGAACTCGTCGATGCCATTGCCGCAGCATACCGCACCGTGATTGCTGACCTGTATGCCGCGGGCTGCCGCAACATCCAGTTTGATGACTGCACCTGGGGCATCTACTGCGATACCGACTTTGTGTCCAAGACTGGCATGAGCCCGGTTGACCTGCAAAGGGTGAGCGAGCTGGGCGTGGCGCTCAACAACGCCGCCATCGAGGACAAGCCCGACGACCTCGTCATTAACACGCACGTGTGCCGCGGCAACTACCACTCTACCTATGCTTTCGAGGGCGGCTATGACCCCATCGCGCCGTACCTGTTTGCACATGAGGATGTCGACGCATTCTACCTGGAGTTCGATACGCCGCGCGCCGGCGGTTTTGAGCCGCTCAGCTACGTTGCCCCGGGCAAGAAGGTCGTGCTGGGCTTGGTGACCACCAAGGCCGCAGAGCTCGAGAACGAGGATGTTATCGTCGAGCGCATCCGCGAAGCCGCAAAGTACGTGCCGCTCGAGAACCTGTATCTGTCTCCCCAGTGCGGCTTTGCCAGCTGCGAGATTGGCAACAAGCTGACCGAGGACGAGCAGTGGGCAAAGATCGCCCTGGTCAAACGCATCGCCGAGCGCATCTGGAAGTAGTGCTGCCGTTCGCAGGGGGCGTCGTGGTCGGAGCGGCATGCATCGCGTACAATGGTTCGGATCGTATCGTTCGGGCAGGTAATCCGATATGCCCGAGCGCCCTTCCATTATGAAAGGACATCCATGTCCCAATCCTCGACGCCCGCCGTCGCCGATGCCATCTACGATGCGTCGTCGCTCGGTCGCCCGCGCATGTTCCTACTCGGTCTGCAGCATCTATTCGCGATGTTCGGTGCCACGGTGCTCGTACCCGTGCTCACCGGTCTCTCGGTGTCGGCGACCCTTTTGTTTGCCGGCCTGGGCACGCTGCTCTTCCACTTCCTATCGCGCGGCAAGGTGCCAGCGTTTTTGGGATCTTCGTTTGCCTTTATCGCGGGCTATGCCGCCATCGCGCCCAACGGCGAGGCCGAGCTTTTGCCCTACGCCTGCCTAGGTGTAGCCTGTGCCGGCCTGCTCTATCCGGTGCTGGCGGCCCTGTTTCGCGCGTTTGGTGCCAAGCGCGTTATGCGCTTCTTCCCGCCGGTAGTGACTGGCCCCATCGTCATTTCCATCGGCCTGATCTTGGCAAGCTCTGCCATCGCCAACTGCCAGACCAATTGGCTTGTTGCCGTTGTCGCTGTGGCGGTGATCGTCATCTGCAACATCTGGGGCCGTGGCATGGTCAAGATCGTGCCGATTCTGCTGGGCGTTGTGGTGAGCTATGCCGTTGCGACTGCGCTCGGCGAGGTTGATTTCTCGGGCGTCGCAGCCGCTCCCTGGGTTGGCTTGCCCGTCGTGTGGGATAACACCGTGTTTGCGCTCTTTGGCCCGCAGTTCGATAGCGGTCTTGCCACGACGGCCATCATCACCATTATGCCGCTGGCCTTTGCGACCATGATCGAGCATATCGGTGACATCTCGGCTATCGGCTCCACTTGCGAGCGTAACTACATCGCCGATCCTGGCCTGCATCGCACGCTGCTTGGCGACGGCCTGGCGACCATTCTCGCATCGCTCTTTGGCGCTCCGGCTAACACCACCTATGGCGAGAACACCGGTGTGCTTGCCCTAACGCGTGTGTTTGACCCGCGCGTGATTCGCATTGCCGCATGTTGTGCCATTGCGCTCTCGTTCTGCCCCAAGTTCGCGGCTGTCATTGCGGCCATGCCGGCGTGTGTAATCGGCGGCGTGTCGCTCGTGCTCTATGGCATGATCAGCGCCGTGGGCGTCCGCAACCTCATCGAGAACCAGGTCGATTTCCAAAACAACCGCAACGTGCTGGTGGCCGCCCTGGTGCTCGTGCTTTCGCTCGGCATTGCGTACAGCACCGCCGGCGCCATCGTGCTTGAGCTGGGCGGCGTGACGATTTCGCTTTCCGGCCTTGCCGTGGGCTCGCTGGTGGGCATCGTGCTCAACGCCATCCTGCCGGGTAACGACTTTGAGTTTGACGTCTCCGAGCTTGAGGAGGCTGCTGAGTAACAACTGCGTCCAGCTAAAACAAGATATGGTGCCCATGCGTATATGCGCGTGGGCACCATTTTTAATGCGTCAGTATCCAGTGGATGCCGCGGGCCATGCGCAAGTCGGTCTGGGAAAAGTGATTGCCGGGGTTGAGCTCCAGCGTCGTGGGAATACCACGTTCGCCGAGCAGCTTTTCCATTGCGCGCGTATCGTCGAGTACGTGCCGCATCATGCGGTTGGGAGTCTTGGTCTCCTTTTTACCGAGCGACAGATAGACAGCCTGCGGGCTGCCGGCAAATGGCGCCGTGCTGGCGCGATCGACAAAGTCGGGAAACCATAGCGACCCCGATGCGCTCGCGGCGCGGTCAAATGCGTCGGTTTGCCAGAGGGACCAGAGTGCGAAGAGGCCCGCGAGCGAGTAACCGGCAATGCCACGCCAGGTGGGCGGCTGAGGAAGCGATGACTCGACCTGGGGGATTATCTGATTCAGCAGCTCATCAAGAAAACCGGCAGCTTGGCCGCCGAAAGGCTCGGCATCGCGTACGGTCCCGTCGCATGCCCAGGGGCTCAGCTCGCGATTCCAATCGAGCCCGCCAATGGTGACGAGGGCGAATGGCGGACAGTCGAGCTCTCGGCAACACTTATAAACCTCGCTGCCGTCGCCCACGACCACAGGAAGGTAGATGACAGGCGCGCTTTCCGTATGATTCGAATAAACGGTTATCTGCTTTTGATGCGCTTCCATGACGGGCTTCTCTCAGTGTTGTGATATCGGCAGCCCCAATTGTCGCACGCCAGCGTATGCCGGTTGGGCTAGACCAAAGACAATCTCGTGCATCCCCTGCGGACGCATATGGAAAACGCCACCGCCGGAGGGGAGCTCGGCGGTGGCGTTGTTAAACGGTGCTGGGGCTCGGGGCCTTCGCGGGAGCTGCCATGTGCGCAGAGGCGTCTAAGAGCGCTTACGGCTCGCCATGGTGCCTGCGGCGATAGCGGCTGTTCCCGCAAGGACGGTTGCCACGATGGCCGCACCCGAGGTGTCGCCGGTTGCCGCGAGCACGCCGGTAGTCTTGGCTTTCGTGGTTGAAGCCGCAACGGCCTTGGTCGGCTTTGAGCCCTCAGGCTTGGGGTTCTGCTTGGTCTCGTCGGGCTTGGGGTCTTCCGGCTTGGCTACCTCGGGAGGTGCGATGGTCGTGCTTTTGGCGACTGCTTTGATATAGAGGGAGTCGACCGTGGCGTCGCCCGTGCCGATGGCTTGGCCTGCTTCGTAGATGCCGTCACGGAGCTTGCGATAGTCAATGACCTTGCCGCCTTCGGGCGTCTGGATGGCGGCGTTCTCAATCTTGATGGTGCCGATTGTCTTGCCGTCAGCGCTCATGGCACGGGCAAAGATTGCCGCTGTATCTCCTTCGACCGTTACCTTGCTGCGGATGATCGAGATGACTGCGGGTGTGACGCCCTCGCTGGTCTGGGCGATGATGCCGATGTTCTCGCCTTGGGGTTCGCGCCTCGTCTCGCCATCTTGGTTTTCGCTGTAGGGGATGGGGCCGTCGCCGTTCTCGACATAGCGGGCTATGGCCTTGACAACGGAGTCGCTGATGTAGATGTGGCCACCCTTCTCGTTGGGTCGATCGTTTCTGGTGGAGAATGCAGCCGAAACCTCGCCTTCCGCAAACGCGTCCACGGTGGAGCCGTTCTTGACGACGATGTCGTCCTGGTAGGTGAAGAGGGCGATGGCGCCACCGTATCTGCCTTTACTTGCACGGACCGTCACGTTTGCATGATCGAGGGTGATGCCCTTGTGGGCATAGACGCCATATTCAACACCGTTTACGTTGAGGGAGGCGTTTGTGGCTGCGAGGCTGCCCTTGGCCTCGATGGCAGCGTCTTTCTCGGAGCTTGCCTTGACCTGGCTGCCGTCCGAGATGTTGATATTGCCGCCGCTCCAAAGGGCCTCACCATCGGCTGAGCTTGCCTCGACTGCCCCGCCACCCTTTATGGTGAGGTTCTTGTCGGTTCCAATACCCTTGTCCTTGGTAGCCCTGGCGGTGACGGCTCCGCTGTCGTCAATCGTGATATTGCCGTTTGCCCTGATGCCATCCGATGCGCCCGTGGCGTTGACGTTGCCCGAACCTTTGATAGCGAGATCACCCCCGGCATTGATGGCATCAAACCCAGTGCTCGTGGCGTTGACGGATCCGGCTCCGTCGATTTTGATATTACCCGTGGAGAGGATAGCGTCCTCAGTAGATGTCACGCTGAGCGTGCCGCCCTCGTCGCCTTGGATATTGAGCTCGGCATTCTCGTTAGTGCCATGAGAAACGTTGATGCTTTCGATCCATTCGGCAGTGACGATGTTGGTTCCCGAGTAATTCACGTTGAGCTTGCCTGCGGCCTGGATCTCGCCGCCGTTATAGTTGCTGAGCTTCAAGTCGTCGGCGCCGTCCCACGACCAGGTACCGGCCTCGTCGCTCGCCGCGGTGTTGTACTTGTTGCCGCCGACCTTGACCCATTCCGCTGCGAGCGAGACGCTCGGCATGAGCAGCGAGCTTACCGTGAGCGCGCATACGGCTCCCACGACGATGCGGCGCGTCACGCGGCGCCAGCTGCCGTGCGCGAGTCCTATGCGACGGCGAACGTCGGGTTCGGCAACATGGGTTCCGGCGGTAGTGTCATTGCGTTTGGGGGTCGTGAACAAGGCTGCCATGGTTGCTCCCGTTCTCATAGGGCCTATACGACTAGATTCAGCGTATCTGCTGGATGTTGCCGGCGGTAGTGCCGTATGGAGGGCAAAATGGCCAAAATGGGGGAGAAATAGGCCGCACGCCGGTGCAGGGACCGGCGCTAAAAGAAAAGCGCGGGGCCGCATGGCGACTCCGCGCTTTATTGTTCAGCTTTTGTAGCCTTGCCCTTACGCTACGAAGAAGTAGACGAGGAAGGCAAGGGCCGCGATGCACCCGTCCTGTGCGAAAAAGTGTTTACGAGCGTTTGCGACTCGCCAGGGCGCCTGTGACGATGGTGGCCGTTCCTGCAAGGGCGGTCGCTATGATGGCCGCGCTCGAGGTGTCGCCGGTTGCTGCGAGTTTGCCGGCGATCTTGGCTCCCGTGGCTGCAACTGCAACGGTCTTGGTCGTCTTTGCGCCC
This sequence comes from Collinsella sp. AM09-41, assembly GCF_003473245.1. NCBI lineage: Bacteria > Bacillati > Actinomycetota > Coriobacteriia > Coriobacteriales > Coriobacteriaceae > Collinsella > Collinsella sp. AM09-41. The sequence goes on along the minus strand of NZ_QRMJ01000002.1, from coordinate 12,064 downwards.
TCGGGCTTGGAACCCTCGGGCTTGGTCTCGCCGGACTTTTCCTCGGGTTTGATCTTCTCGGGAGGTACGGTGAGCGTGCTCTTGGCGACAGCGGCGTCATAGGGAGAGTCGATCACGTCGTCGCCCGTGCCGATGGTTTGACCCGCCTCGCAGAGGATGCCGCCGCTGAGTTCTTCCTTGTTGCGATAGTTAATGATCTTGCCGCCTGCGGGCGCCTGGATGGGAGCGCCTTCGATCTCGATGGTGCCGATCGCCTTGCCATCCTCGCTTATGGCAAGAGCGAAGATTGCCGCCGTGTCTCCCTCGGCCGTGAGCTTGCTGCGGACGATCGAGATACTCGCGGGCGTGATGCCCTCGTAGGTCTGGGCGAAGATACCGATGTTCAGACCCCTAGGCTCAGGGATGACCTCGCCGCTTTGGTCGTTGCTGTAGTGATCGGGGCCATCGCCACCGGTCTCGACATAGCGGGCTATAGCCTTAACAACGGAGTCGCTGATGTAGATGTGGCCGCCAGCGACGTTTGGCTGGTGGTTTCTGGTAGAGATTGCAACCGAGAATTTGCCTTCTGCGAACGCGTCCACGATGGAACCATTCTTGATGACGATGTCGTCCCCATCAGTGATGAGGGCGATGGCCTGGCCGCCGCTCGCGCTTGTGCGGACCGTCACGGTCGCATGATCGAGCGTAACGCCCTTGTAGGCATAGACACCATATTCAACACCGCTTGCGTCAAGGGAGGCGTTCGTGACCGCGAGACTACCCTCAGCGTCGACGGCAAGATCTCCCTGGGAGCTTGCCTTGACCTGGCTGCCGCCCGAGATGTCGATGTTGCCGTCAGCCCAAATCGCCGCTTCTTCTATCGAGCTTGCTTCTACCTTGCCACCGCCTTTGATGATCAGGTCACTGCCCGCGGCGACGCCGTAACCTTCGCCTCCTTTAGCGATCACTGTGCCAGAGGAATCGATGGTGGTCTTGCCCTTGGATTGGATGCCTTCGGTACCGCCCGTTGCATTCACGGTGCCCGAGCCCGTGATAGAGAGATCGCCCTTTGCCTCAATTCCGTCGGAAGCAGTGCTTGTGGTGTTCACAGTGCCTGGGCCAGAAATGGAGAGGTCGCCTGTTGATTTAATTGCATCGGCCTCGGCTGTCACATTGAGCTCATCCGTGCTATTCGAGCTCGTTATGTTCAACTCTGCTTTCTGGCTAGTGCCGTCCTGCGCCTTGATGGCGGCTCCGGTGTAATCAGGCTCGGTTTTCACGGTGTTCTTGCCCTCATAGACAATGTTGAGCTTGCCTGCAGCCTTGATCTCACCGCCGTTATAGTTGATGAGCTTCATGTCGTCGGCGCCGTCCCAGCTCCAGGTGCCGGCGCCGTCGCCCGCCGCAGTGCCGGCGTTGTACTGGGTGCCGCCAACATCAATCCACTCGGCCGCGAGCGAGATGCTCGGCATGAGCAGCGAGCTCACCGTGAGCGCGCACACGGCGCCCGCAACGATGCGGCGCGTCACGCGGCGCCAGCTGCCGTGCGCGAGCAGTGCGCGACGGTGCACGTCGGGCTCGACAAAATGGGCTCCTGAGGTTTTGTCATTGCGCTTGGGGGTCGTGAACAAGGCGGCCATGGTTACTCCCATCCTCATAGGGCCTATGCGGTTATATCCAGCATATCTGCAGGATGTAGCCGTCGGTAGTGCCGTTTGGAGGGCAAAATGTCCAAAACTTGGGAAGCAATACATCGCGCGCCCGCGCGGTGCCTGGCTTTAAAAGCAAAGCGCGGAGCCGCTCGATGCGACTCCGCGCTTTGGTGTTTGGTATTGTGAATCTTGCCCTTACGCTACAAAGAAGTAGACGAGGAAGGCGAGGGCTGCAATCCACATGAGCGGCTTGATCTTGGAGGCCTCGCCCTTAAAGAGCGCGACGATCACGTAGGCGATAAAGCCCAGGCCAATGCCGGCGGAGATGGAGTAGGTGAAGGGCACGCCGGCGACAATCATGAACGCCGGGAAGCCCTGCGACACGTCGGACCAGTCGATCTCGGAGGCCTCGCTCATCATGAGGTAGCCGACATAGACCAGGGCACCGCAGGTGGCGGCACTGGAAACGATGGTGACGATGGGGGAGAAGAACGCGGCGAGAATGAACAGCACGCCGGTGGTGACGGAGGTGAGGCCCGTGCGACCACCGTCGGCGGCGCCGGAAGTGGACTCGACGAAGGTGGTGATGGAGGAGACGCCCATAAAGCCACCGGCAGCGGCGGCCACGGAGTCAACAACCAGGATGGGGCGGATGTCCTCGACATTGCCGTCCTCGGTCAGGAACTCGCCCTGCTTGGCGACGGCCATCGCGGTGCCCATGGTGTCGAAGAAGTCGCTCATGAGCAGCGAGAAGGCCACGACGAGCAGCATCGGGTCGGTCAGAACCTTCACGATAGCCATGTTGCCGTCGGCGGTGCTGGCAAACGGGGCGCCGAAGGTCGAGAAATCGAGCGGGGCGATGAGGCCCTCGGGGGCGTGGGTGACGCCCAGCGGGATGCCGGCGATAACGGCGACGATGATACCGATGAGCAGCGAGCCCGGCACGTTGCGGGAGGCCAGGGCAACCGTCACGACGATGGAGATGATGCCGACGATAAAGGTGGGGGAGGTGATGTCGCCCAGACCGACGAGTGTGCCGGCGCCAGCGGTGATAATGCCGGCGTCGCACAGGCCGATCATGGCGATAAACAGGCCCAGACCCACCGAGATGGCGTGGCGCAGGACCACGGGGATGGCGTCCATGATGGCCTCGCGCAGGCCGCAAAGGACGAGCAGCAAGATGACGATACCCTCGAGGAAGATAACGCTCATGGCGACGTGCCAGTCACCGCCGCACATGGTGGTGGTGATGCCCGCGATCATGGCGTTGATGCCCAGGCCTGAAGCGCAGGCGAGCGGGCGGTTTGCGAAGATGCCCATGCAGATGGTCATGATGCCGGCGCCCAGGCAGGTGGCGCAGGCGAGCGCTCCCGCATCAATGCCAGCGCCCGAGAGCACTGCGGGGTTGACGGCGATGATGTAGGCCATCGCCAGGAATGTTGTCAGTCCAGCGCGAAGTTCGGTCCCGATTGTGGACTTGCGCTCACTGACGTGAAAAAGTTCGTCCATGCATACCCTTTCCTTGTTCGGCCCCGAGTTTAGGCCGATTGACACGAGCTCATTTACTATATCGCCTTTACAACCTTGCTGTTCCTCGCATGTTGATGTTCGGCGCTTTGTAACAGACGGACGGTATTTATCGCATGAAAATGTGTGGGTACCGTATACTTAAGCGGTTACAACGACCCCTATGGAGGAACGTATGATTAAAGAGCTTTGCCACGACGAGGCTATCCTGTCCCAGCGTTGCGAGGTTGCGACCGTCGAGGACGAGTCGGTTGCTCAGGACCTGATCGATACCATCAAGTCGCTCGATGATGCCGGCTGCTTGGCCGCCAACCAGATCGGCGTTACCAAGAAGGTCTGCGTCTACCTGGACGACGCCGGCGAGCCCCACGTGCTCTACAACCCCCGTCTGGTGTTTGGCCTGGGCGCCAGCAAGATGGAGGAGAGCTGCCTGACGCACGAGGAGGTCACCAAGTCCACGCGCTATATCAAGTGCAAGGTTGCCTTTGACCAGATCGTCGATGGCAAGATGCGCGAGCGCAAGCAGGACTTTGTGGGCTTCGAGGCGCAGATGGTCCAGCATATGATCGACCACTGTCTTGGAAAGTTGGTCTAAGGGGACCAAAGCACCGCACTTCGTCTCTTTTGGTCCGGGCGTGACATTGTTGTCATGTCCGGGCTTTTGTGTTTAGCGCCTTTTTGTTTGGTGACAATAACCTTAGCAGGACCGTAAAGCTAGGAGGCGCTATGTGCACGAGCATTCGATTTACCGATAATTCTGGCCACATGTATCTGGGCCGCAACCTCGACTGGAGCTTTGACTACGGCCAACAGGTTCGCGTGATGCCGCGCGGGTTCCACATTCCGTATTCGTTTATCGACGATGCGTCGGCGGCACACGCGGTAATCGGCATGTGCATCGATTACAAGAACTATCCCATGTTTTTCGACTGTGGTAACGATGCGGGTCTGGCTGTGGCGGGGCTCAACTTTCCCGGCTATGCCGAGTATGCCGAGGGCCCTGTCGACGGCAAGAACAATATCGCGGCCTATGAGTTTCCCCTGTGGGTGGCAGCGACGTTCTCGACGGTCGATGAGGTCGAGGCCGCGCTGCGCGACACGGTGATTGTCGCCAAATCTGCCGGAGAGGGGCTGGGCGTGTCGCTGCTCCATTGGATTATCGGCGACAGCCAGCGCAGCATCGTGGTCGAGATGATGGCTGACGGCCTGCATGTATACGACGATCCGGTCGACACCCTTGCCAACCAGCCGACCTTCCCGTGGCACATGGAAAACCTGCGCACCTATATCACCGCCACAAGCGATTTTCCGCAGACGGCGACATGGCGTGGCGCCGAGCTTAAGCCCTATGGAGCCGGTGCCGGCATGCGCGGCATTCCGGGCGATTGCTATTCGCCGAGCCGTTTTGTAAAGGCGGCGTACCTCAATGCCAATTACCCGCAAAAGGAGAGCGAGACCGAAAACGTCGTTCGCATGTTCCGCTCGCTCGAGGGCGTGGTGATGATTGAGGGGGCGTCCAGGATGGGCGATGGCAAGTTCGAGAAGACTATCTATACCGGATGCTTTAGCGCGCGCACGGGCAATTATTACTACGCGATGTATGGGGATCCGTCGATTCGTTACGTGAGCCTGATGGATGCCGAGGGCGCGAGCCCCGATAGGCTCGTGGTTCCCGAGCCGCGTCGTTCGTAGCCCATAGCTTTACTGCAGTGCAAAGCGCCCCTGCATCTCCTGTGAGGTGCAGGGGCGCTGCGACCTGGGCTTTATCCCGCATGCGCCCCGAGAAAATGTCCCTTAAGCGCGTGCTGCCTGGGCGATACCGGCCTTGGTGCTTGCGCGTTTGCCGGCGAGTTCGCAAAAGACCGCGCCGCCGATGATGAGCGCGGCGCCCATGAGGCGGATTGGCGTCATGGTCTCGCCCAAAAGGACGGCGGAGAACACGACTGCCGAAAGCGGCTCGAGGTAGCCGACAACCGCGACGGTCTGCACGGGCAGCTTGGCGACAGCACTAAAGTAGAGCAGGCAGCCGATGCCGGTGTTGACGACGCCGAGCATGGCGACGGCGCGCCAATCGATGCCGGCGGCAATGCTGGGGGAGAGGAACGAGGGGGCGCCCTGCGTGAGGAGCGTAAGGACCAGCGCGGTCATAAAGGCGGCGCTCACCTGGAGCGCGGAGTTTTCGAGGCCTTCGACGTGTGGCGCACCCTTGCTAGCGATGACCATCAACGCGTAGCAGAAGGCCGAGGCGATGCCGCAAGCGATACCCGCAATGGGCATATTGCCGCCTAGACCTTGTGCCGCAATGAGAAAGGCGCCGCAGGCAACGGCGATAAACCCGGCGATTTTGCCGCCGGTCAGCTTTTCGCCAAAAATGAGCGGGGAGAGGGCCATAACGATGATGGGGCCGCAGTAATACAACAGCGAGGAGATGCCAACACCGATCGTCTGATAGGCGCGGAACAGGAAAATCCAGCTGGCGCCCAGCGCGGCGCCCGAGACGATGAGCGCTGCGGCCTCACGGGGGCGAGACGGAGCCTGCAGGTTATGGCGCTTGGTTATGAAGAGGATGGCGGCAAGGGTGAGAGCGCCCAAAAACGTGCGCAGGAGCACGATATCGGAGCTCGGCAGCGCGATGGCAGCGGCGATGATGCCATTGGAGCCAAACAATAGCAATGCTGCTAAGTACGTAAACAGTCCGTTGTTCATGCGCTGACATCCCCTATATATCCGAACATGTTCACTATGGGTGAACTGGCTTTAGAAGAAAAGCGAATATAATGCATGGAAAACATGACAAAAACTCATGCAAGGGTGGGGGTGTACCGTGGAGACCAATATCCAAAAGATGCAAGTGCTGCTCGAGACGGTGCGTGCCGGCAGCTTTACGCGTGCTGCAGAGCGCCTGAGCTATTCGCAATCGGGCGTGAGCCGCATGGTGGCCGACCTCGAGGCCGACTGGGGCTTTAAGGTGCTCGACCGCAGCCGCGAGGGCGTGACGCTTTCTGCCGACGGGCGGCAGGTCATGCCGGCTGTCGAGGCGCTCTGCGAGGAATTCATTCGCTTGCAGCGGCGTGTGGATGAGATGCGTGGGCTCATGCGTGGCAAAATCTGCATCGGTACGTTTTCGAGCGTGGCGACCCACGTGCTGCCGCCGGTGATCGCGCGTTTTCGCGCCGATTATCCAGACGTCGATTACGAGTTACTGATGGGCGACTATTCAGAGATTGAACAATGGGTGGCGCAGGGCCGCTGCGATCTGGGCTTTATCCCGCATGAGTCCCGAGAAAATGGCACGACATCGCGATCTTTGGTGCGCGACGAGTTGATGGCGGTGGTGCCGACAGACTCTCTGCTTGCTAGTGAGGGGGCCGTCTCGCTTGCCGACTTGGCCAACGAGCAGTTTATTCTGCTGGAACGCGGCACCGATGACGAGATTACGCCGCTGTTCCGTCGGGCGGGGCTGACGGTGCGCTCAAAACTGTCGACCTGGGATGACTATGCGATTATGGCCATGGTCGAGGACGGCTTGGGCGTGAGCATCCTTCCGGCGCTCATCTTGCGGCGCTGCCAGTTCAATGTCGCCATTCGTCCGCTCGAGGGACGTCCCCATCGGCAGATTAACGCCATATATCGAACGGCCGACGTTTCGCTTGCCGCCGCTCGTTTTCTCGAATATCTCTAGGCGAGCGCATACCGTTGTCGCTTTGGGATAAATCTCGAGGTGTGGTTCGCTTTATTATTGAAATTGAACTTTTCGAAAGAGCACGGCGCTATACTGCTTGCTAAATTGAACCTTGGTTCAATTCGTGTTCTATAAATTGAACTTTGCCAGCAAGGAGGTTCCTGTGGCCCAAGAGACGTTTAGCGATCGCCTGCGACAGGCTATGTCCGATCGCGACGTTCGCCAGTCGGACGTGATCCGCGCATCGGAGATGCTCGGCAAAAAACTCGGCAAGAGTCAGATGAGCCAATATGTGAGCGGCAAGACGATCCCGCGGCGTGATGTGGCAGAGCTGCTCGCCCGTATTTTGGAGGTCGATGTTACCTGGCTGCTCGCCGGTGACGCCGATCAAGGCGAGACATCATCGCCCCGCAACGTTTCCAAGCCCGAACTCAATCCCTCAGCCCAAATTGCAAGGAGCGTCCCCATGCGTACTTTTTCTAAATCCACCAAACTCGACAACGTCCTCTACGACGTCCGCGGCCCCGTCGTCGATGAAGCCGCCCGTATGGAGGACGAAGGCGAGCGCATCCTCAAGCTCAACATCGGCAACCCTGCGCCCTTTGGTTTTCGCACGCCCGATGAGGTCATTAAGGATATGCGCCAGCAGCTGCCCGACTGCGAAGGCTATTCCAACTCGCGCGGACTGTTCTCCGCGCGCAAGGCGATCATGCAGTACTCGCAGATCAAGGGCCTGCCCAATGTTCAGATGGAGCACATCTACACGGGCAACGGCGTGTCCGAACTCATTCAGCTTTCGATGAACGCACTGCTCGACAATGGCGACGAGATTCTGATCCCCAGCCCCGACTATCCGCTCTGGACGGCGTGCGCAACCCTTGCCGGCGGTCATCCCGTTCACTATCTGTGTGATGAGCAAGCGGATTGGTATCCCGATCTGGAGGATATGGAGTCCAAGATCACGAGCGCGACCAAGGCCCTCGTCATTATCAACCCCAACAACCCCACGGGTTCCGTCTATCCGCGCGAGGTGCTCGAGGGTATCGTCGAGGTTGCACGCAGGCATCAGCTGATGATCTTTGCTGATGAGATCTACGACCGCCTGTGCATGGACGGCTACGAGCACGTCTCGATTGCCTCGCTCGCTCCCGACCTGCCCTGCGTCACCTTTAGCGGCCTTTCCAAGTCGCACATGATTGCGGGCTATCGTATTGGCTGGATGGTGCTTTCGGGCAACCAGCGCTGCATGAGCGACTTTATTATGGGCATCAACATGCTCTCGAACATGCGCCTGTGCTCCAACGTGCCGGCTCAGTCAATCGTCCAGACGGCACTCGGTGGACACCAGTCCGTCAACGACTACATCCGTCCCGGCGGCCGTGTCTACGAGCAGCGCAACTTTGTGTATGAGGCGCTCAACAAGATTGACGGCATCTCGGTGGTCAAGCCGCGTGCGGCGTTCTATATCTTCCCCAAGATGGATGTCAAGAAATTCAACATCACCGATGACGAGCAGTTTGCCCTTGACCTGCTACACGAGAAGAAGATCCTGATCACCCGCGGCGGCGGCTTTAACTGGGCCGAGCCCGACCACTTCCGCATCGTGTACCTGCCGCGCATGGAAGTGCTCAAGGAGTCCCTCGAAGACTTGGCTGACTTCTTCGATCACTATCGCCAGTCGTAGGGGATTAGATATGTGCCGCCGCGAGAACTGAAGCGTCGCAGGATAGGCAAACGACAGCGAGCGAGCCGCATTTGCGCCAAGGTGACGTGAAGCGAAAGGGCGCTGACCTTTTGGTCGCGCCCTTGAAGCTGAACGTCAGATTGGTGTGAATGCGGCTCGCGCAGCGTCAAGCGGTCCGCCGTTCGGTAGAACGGCGGAACTATACAACGATTCCGCAACAGTGGTCGATTTCGTGTTGGATGATCTCGGCGGTGTAGCCCGAGAAGTTCTTGATGCGGTGGACGAAGTTCTCGTCCAAATACTCCACCTTAATGCGACGGTAGCGGGTACAGGGGCGCTCGCCGATCAACGAGAGGCATCCTTCGCTCGTCTGATAGGCATTGACCTGCTCAAGAATTTGAGGGTTGTACATCAGCAGCGCCCTGTTGCCGTCCTTTACGCAGATGATGCGTTTGCGCACGCCGATCATGTTGGCGGCGAGGCCAACGCACTCGTGCTCATGCTCGAGGAGCGTATCCAGGAGGTCCTGCCCGGTCGCGGCATCATCGGGCCCTGCGTCTTCGGAGGGCAGGCGCAAAAAGAACTCGGATTTCATGATGGGCTTAATCATGGCGGGCTCCTCATGTCTCATGCTTTCGTGGACTTTTGATAATAGCGCGGAAGGAAAGCTGTGCGTCTGCGTTACAATCTTTCGACGTTGGACCATGTTGCCAAACTCGTCGCGTGCGGCGTCTGGCGTAAGTCTAGGGCTCATCCTCGCCCTGGACTGTTCCTCTGGGGCGATACGACTGTCGTTCCAAGAGGAAGGAAATGCAAGGGGAGCAAATCTCAGCAACAAGTTAGGGCAACGCCATCGGGCACTTCGGCGTTTCTCATCGTTATGTATATCGCAGCCTTTGTTGCCGCGTTTAACGAGAACATCATTAACGTGGCGCTGCACGACATTATGGCGGCCTTTTCGGTGAGTGCCACCACGGCGCAGTGGCTTGTTTCGGGCTACATGATCGTGACGTCGATCTTTACGGCCATCATGGCCTTTCTGTCTGGTTGTTTTTCGACGCGTAAGCTGCTGTTTTTCGCATGTGGATGCCTGGTCGCCGGAGAAGTCCTGTGCTTGGTCGCCCCAACGTTTACCGTCTTGCTGCCAAGTCGCATTTTGCAGGCTGCGGGATCGGGCATCTTGTTTCCGCTCATGATGAACGTGGTGCTGTCTTGCGCCCCGCGTGAGAAGCTCGGTCTGTACCTGAGTCTGGGCGGTGCCTGCATTACGCTAGGGCCGGCGTTTGGACCCGTGATCAGCGGTCTTATGTGCACGTTGTTTGGCTGGAGAGCGGTGTTCGTAGTGCCGTTGGTGGGCGGCATTGCGGTCGCTGCGGCGGGCGTAAAGCTTGTTCAGAATGTCGGAGAGCGCTCGAACACCACGCTTGATATTCTGTCGGTTGTTTTGCTCGCTGCCGGCATTACGGCATTTGTGTATTCCGTAGGCGAGTTCTCGACCAATCTGATTTCCGGCATCGGGACGCTTTTCGCCGCCCTTGTGCTGCTCAGCTTGTTTGCGGCCCGTCAGCTCAAGCTCGAGCATCCGGTGCTTAACGTGCGTCCCATGGCGAGCGTTCGTTTTTGGCCTGCGTGCCTGCTTGTGGTGGTGTCGATGATGACAACGTTCTCGATGAGTGTTTTGTTGCCGCTCTATTTTGAGGGCGCATACGGCATGACCGCACTTGTTGCGAGCTTGCTCATTTTGCCGACGATTGCCTGCAATGCCGTGACCTCGATTGTAGGCGGGCGCGTGATGGATGCCCGTGGCGCATGGCCGCTGCTGCCGGTCGGTTTTGCCCTGATTGCCGTGGGACAGACTGCGATCTCGATGACCGCGGCGACCATGAACATCGGCGTTGTCGCGGCACTGACCGTTGTAGTGTATGCCGGCGTCGGTTTGGTGCTGAGCCCCTCGCAAACGGCCGGATTGGAGACGCTACCCGCTGCCGAGCATCCTCACGGAACGGCATTGCTCAACACGTGGAACATGATTGCCGCGTCGTTTGGCCCGTCGCTGTTTATCGACCTGCTTTCGAGTTCTGCAGCGGCTGCCGGTGCCGCCGGCGTCGCGACGGACGTTGCCCAGGCGATTGGATTTGCGGCTGCCGTGCGCGTGGCGGCTGTGATTGCCGTTGTCGGGTTCGCGGTGTCGGTTGTGTACGCTCGCCGCGAGTCGTACATGTCGCATTAATGTGTGCACATAGATTCTGCAGCTAGATTGGATGGCGACACCATAAACTAATTGACGTTTTGCCGAGAGGCATGAATGTTTAAAGCGCAAAGAGTGCGCGACGGGCCCCGCGAATGGGGCGATGATGCCCGAGAGGGCCAAGAAGGAGTCTCATGTCCGAGAACGAAGAGATCATGAACGAGACCGAGAACGAGACCATGGCTGCCGAGGTTGAGGCAGTCGAGACCGTGGAGACCGAAGTTGCCGAGGTTGAGGCTGCTGACGAGGTTTCCGCCGAGGAGGAGGCCGAGGTTGTCGAGGCCGCCGTTGATTACGATGACGAAGAGCTGATGGACAAGATGCAGAAGGCCGCCCGCCTGCTGCGTAGCCGTCGCTTTGCTATTTCCAAGGAGGAGGAGGCCAAGGCCGAGCGTATGGCGAACATCGAGCGCGCCATCAAGCTGCTTGACCTCAAGCCCAAGATGGAGCAGAAGGAGATGTCCGACCTGCTGGGCATGCGCCTTCGTGAGCTCGATGGCCTGATGGCCGAGGCCGAGGCTGCCGATCTGGTCGGCCGCATCGACGACGCCGAGGGCGATATGCGCAAGATCGTCGTCTTCGCTGCCGAGGATGCCGCCGAGGGCCTGGTCGAGCTTGCCAACAAGAAGGAGAAGCTCCTGCCCGAGCTTTCTTACGAGGAGGCCACCGAGTTGATGGCCGCTCTCGATAAGGTTATCGCTCCGCTCGTCGCCATGGGCCTGGACGAGGACCGCGGTCCTCGCGGTGGCCGTGACGATCGCGGTGGCCGTGGCGGCGACCGTGGTGGCCGCGGTGGCTTTGGCGATCGCGGTGGCCGCGGCGGTGACCGTGGCGGTCGCGGTGGCGATCGTGGCGGCCGTGGCGGCTTTGGTGACCGTGGCGGCGACCGTGGCGGTCGCGGCGGCTTTGGCGGCAACCGTGGTGGCTATGGCGACCGCGGTGGCAACCGTGGCGGCTTCGGCGGCAACCGTGGTAACGACCGCGGCGGTCGCGGCGGCGATCGCGGCGGCCGCAACGGTGGCGGCTTCCGCGGCAACCGTTTCTAGGTTAGTTACGCCGTTCTACCGAACGGCGTAACAGCTCGACGCTGCGCGCCCACCAGAGCGACAACTTGTCATTCAAAGAGGACGGCATGACCAGAAGGTCTATGCCGTCCTCTTTTCATGCCAATTTGTTCGCTCTGGCGGGCGCTCGCTGTCGTTGCCAAAACATCGGCATTCTCTCTGTTGCCAGAAGGTGGTCGTTGGGTGTTCCTATAGTTTTGTCAACCTTCGACGCTACTCCCGGTAGGG
>NZ_QRMJ01000019.1:0-4426 GCF_003473245.1 Collinsella sp. AM09-41 | reverse complement strand
GCTCTAGGTGTAAAATAAAATCATTGATAATATAACGTGCCTATGAGGGCTTCTGGATGGGTCTCCGCGAGGGGGCTTTTCTTCTGGCTCTAGGTGTACAATAACCTATTGATAATATAACGTGCCTATGAGGGCTTCCGGGATGGGTTGGTGGCGGGTTGTCTCTTGAGTCTGTTCTTCTCGAATACGGGGCTTCCGAGGTGTCGGCCATGGAAGTCTACTCGGACATCTTCCAGCTCGGCGATGGCTTCATCCAGACGGAGGGCGAGCCGGGCGGGCTGCACAAGGCCAACCCGATAATCCTTGGCTCGTTCGGCGGGCATTACGACAGCGACGGGAAGCTCGTCGGAGACAGGAGACGCCGCCGAATCCTGTTCGAGGACACGTTCGAGGAGACCCTTGCCGAGTTCCGCGATGCGAACTGGGCGATAACGAACGGTCTCACCTACTGGGGCAGGGCGAACACCGCCGACGCGCAGAGCAAGATGTGCGCCATGATTTTCGACCTCGACGGGCAGGATGACGGCACGCTCACGGCCTTCCTGTACAACTGCCGAAGCGACTACCCCGTTTATCCCGAGCCGAACTACATCATCCTGAGCGGCCACAACGTTCATCTGTACTACGTCCTCGAGGAACCCGCCGACCTATACCCGAACACCAAGAGCCTGCTGAAGGACATGAAGTACCACCTGACCGACAGGATGTGGAACAAGCATACGTCGAGGGAATGGGAGCACCCGCAGCATCAGGGCATCAACCAAGGGTTCCGCGTCATCGGCGGCAAGACGAAGGACGGCGGCACGGTCAGGGCGTTCGCGGTCAACACGCACCCCTTCTCGCTCGAAGAGCTGAACGACTTCCTTCCCCCGGAACAGCAGGTAGACCTGTCGAAGAAGTGGAGGGAGACGAGGTACACGCTCGAACAGGCCAAGGAGAGATTCCCCGAGTGGTACGAGAAGGTCATCGTCGGCGGCGGACGCGCCGACGGCTCGTGGGATGCCAAGGAAGACCTCTACAACTGGTGGCTGCGCAAGATACGCGCGGGTGCGACGTTCAGCCATAGGTACTTCTGCCTGATGGCTCTGGCGATATACGCCGTGAAGTGCGGCATCACCGACCGCGAACGCGTCAAGGCGGACATGGATTCGCTGGTGCCGTTCCTGGATTCGGTAGACACCGAGCACCCGTTCGGCAACGACCATGAGGTCGAGAACGCTCTCGAATGCCTCGACCTGCGGTACAAGAAGTTCCCCATCAAGGACTTGGAGAGGATATCGGGAATAGCGATCCCGAAAAACAAGCGGAACGGGCTAAAGCAGAATCAGCATCTTTATCTTGCGCGCCGCCGAAAAGAGGATATGAAGGCGATTGGCGTGCCGATGAAGAACAGGGAGGGGAGACCCGACAAGCGTGACCTCGTACTGGGCTACGCGCGAGAGCATCCTGATGCCAGCCACGCCGAGGTCGCTAGGGAACTCGGCGTTTCCAGAACCACCGTCATCAAGTGGCTGAGGGACTGGAAACGCGACACCGACGGCCTGCCGGATGGCGCATGGTACGAAAACGGGCACGTTCACGTCGATATGACGGAGCCGAAAACCGGCTGATTCTTGCCTGCTTTGCATTTGGGTGATGAAATGGGCTGATACACAGGGTGATACACGTCGAGATACACAGGAGATACACGTGCCGCAGAAGATGTTCAGGCTTACAGATGAGCAAATCCGCAAGCTAAAAAATGTTTCCGAGCTGCGAGGATGTTCCCAAACTGATTTGATTCGCGGGTTCATCGATTCGCTTGACGAGGAGCCGCCTGATACACAGGGTGATACACACCGAGATACACAGGAGATACACGGTGACGAGCGGTCGAGCGGAGCCGATTCGCCAGCGCTCGCCGCCCTCATCGACCAGCTCGCCAAGAAGGACGAGCAGATAGCCAAGCTCATGGAGACGGTTGCCGACAGTACCAAGGCGGTGCAGGGCGCCCAGGCGCTCCACCACGAGACCGCCCAGACGCTCGCGCTGGAATCGGCCGAGCAGAAGCTGAGCCGATGGCAAAGGCTCAAGAGGGCTTGGAGGGGCTAGCCATGAAGTGGAACGTATCCGTGCTGCGCAGGTCGGGTGAATGCGAGCGCACCGAGGTGGCTGACTTTGAGCTTTCGGAGTTCTTCAACCGAATCGCGAGCGTCGAGGGCAAGGCGTGGGTTCTGTCGGTCGAGCGCGTCGGCGATGTGGGCGATTCCGCGCTCGTCGAGCCTGACGGCGATGAACTCGTATCGCAGCTCGGCAAGCGCCGCTGGCGCGTCATGGGAGACCCGGAGGACGGCTGGTGGGTCGAGGTCGATTCAGATGGCAACGAGCTTCCGGGTGATTGGGAGTATGACCGAAAGGGCGGGTACGTCTACTGCGCGTTCGCCTAGTCGGGCTGTCCGTCTTCTTTCTGCGGCGGCGGCACCGCAGAAAGAAGACTCTCGCGCAAGCGCTCACCGGCCAAGGCCGCTCTTCGAGTTGCAAGATTTGGGAAGTGTACGGACAAACTCCACTGTTGTGGACTTTTCCCTCACTTCCATCTTGCTCCCGAACGGCTTTAGCGGCCTTGACGGGAGAGCGCTTGCGCTTTGGAAAACCGGCAATTTAGGGTTGCCGGTTTTCAGTGGGCGGCAACCCTGCCGCTCGATTTCGCACCGTTTGCAAACGCGGCGGCGCTATTTGCAAACGGATGATTCTGGAAAAACGAGAGGTGCCGAAAGCGACATGCGGAGAAAAGAAGCACGCGTCGAGGTGCGGATGACCGAACACGAGAAGGAAGCCCTCAAGCGAAAAGCCGCCAAAAACGGCATGACGGTTTCCGAATACGCTCGCACGCTCCTTGCCAATTCCGACGATGCGACAATCAGGGTCATTGATACCGAGCCTTTGAGAAAGGCCGCGCACGAACTCGCGAAGCAGGGGACGAACCTGAACCAGTTCATGAGATTCCTGAACACGTACGGCTCGAATGCGCTCGACCATGAGGAAGCCAAGGCGGTTTTGGGAAAGGAGGTTGCGGCGTTCTCTGAAATCATGGAAGCGCTCGCGGCGCTCCGCAGGGAAGCCGACCGGAACAACGTCCATCTTAAAATCGAGGATTTCGACAATGCCGAAAACGACTGACGAGGGCAAGGAAAGGGTCGATGGGCAGGTTAGCCCATCGACCCTCAATCAAGTCTGGTCTTCTGTTTCGACCGTCGCGTCAATTCCGCCGTCGGTGAACGAGTCGGCTTAGATCCGCGCGGGCGCGGAACACGCCGCCCCGTGGTCACCGACGGCTGCATTGACCCGTCTACTCCTTGCCTTCGAGGGCTTTGACCCTGTTGGCGATTAGCGCCAGCGGTATGAGCGCCGCGCGAACCTTGTCCATGTCGTCTTCCTTCGCCGCGTCGGTCAACATGTCGAGGACTAGGCGAACCTGCTCCTGACACGTCATCCTGTCGAACTCCTCGGCGATGCCCATTGCTTCCTCGAACTCCTCGTTGTCGGTCATGTTTCTCCTCCGGTTGTCTGGTATTTCGTAACGATAATATCAGTTCGTATTACCTAAATGTGGTATTATCGTATCGTAATACGAACGATTGGAGCGCCGTGAACAAGGTCTTCGTGCTCGACCGGGTCACCGAAAGGCACCCGGACGTGAGCAAGGACGATGCGAGGTTCGCGTGGGAGCACGTCAAGCGCAGCATGCCAAGGCTCGGCACCGAGCCGCCCGAGTTCGTCGGCATCGGCCTAGACAGCCGTGGCAGGGCGATTGAGCTCGTCGTGGTGCTGAACGAGTCCACGGGCGATTGGCTCATCAAGCACGCGCAGACCCCGCCGCAGGAACGAATCAAGAGGGAACTCGGCTTCGGGAGGAGGAAGTCATGAACGACAGCGAGCTTTGCAAGATGTTCGGCACGACCGTCGAGCAGGTCGAGTCCGATTGCGAGAAGTACGAATCCGGTGATTTCTCCGGCTGGGAGTTCGGCAAGCCCATCGACGGCAGGCCGAAGGCGGCCATGAGGACCACCTCGCTCAAGTTCTCCGAGACCGAGCTGACGGCCATCGACAACGCCGCCAAGCGGCTCGGCCTGACGCGCTCGGCGTTCATCCGCAGGGCGTGCGACAACGAGATTATGGCCATAGCCTAGGCCGGTCGTAAGGGGGTCGGAGAATGGCACCGACCCCCTGTTTTTTGGGGCTGCTTGTACCAAAAAATCAGTGATAATATAGGCGGACTGTGAGGGCTTCCGGGATGGGTTCCAGAGCGAGCCTTTTCTTCTGGCTCTAGGTGTAAAATAAAATCATTGATAATATAACGTGCCTATGAGGGCTTCCGGGATGGGTTCCAGATGGAGCCTTTTCTTCTGGCTCTAGGTGTAAAATAAAATCATTGATAATATAACGT
>NZ_QRMJ01000018.1:0-4861 GCF_003473245.1 Collinsella sp. AM09-41 | reverse complement strand
GCCGTGGCGCTCGGCGTGTTCGGGGCCGTGCTCGCCGTCGCCGGGCGCCTGCCGCTCGGGCCCGCTCCGCTTGCGGCCGCCTGGGCGGGCATCGTGCTGGGCAGCCTGCCCCTCTACGCGCTGGGGCTCGGCGTGGCCCTGCGCCTCGGCCGCAACGCCGCCATCGGCGCCGGCGCGGCGGGGGTGCTCCTCGCGTTCTTCTCGGTGGGCGGACTTGCGCACGGCCTCATGACCGGCCAGCTCACCGGTGCCCTGGCGACCCCCCTGAGCTGGGTGCCGCTCGCCTGGCCCGCGCGCCTGGGGTCGCTCGGGGTGGAGGCCTTCATCGACGCCGCACGCGCGGCGGGCCCTCTCCTCACGACTGCGCTCGCTGGCCTCGTGCTCACCCTGGCAGCCGACGCCGTCCTTCTGGCCTGGTTCTGCCGCTTCGAGGACGGGAGGGCAGATGCGTAGGAGGCCGCTCGCCGCCATGCTCGCCCTCCTCTCCGTAGCTCTCCTTCTGGGCGGGAATGCCCTGCTCGACGCCGGCTGGGGGTCGGCGCTGCGCTCGATCGCCGACCGCGTGCTGCCCAACACTGAGATCGCCATGTGGGCGCCCGCGCCCGAGCCCGGCAGCCACGCGAGCTCCTACGCCGACGCCACCGGGGCGGGGGCGAACTACGTCTACCTGGTGGACGCGGCGGACGACAGGGGCGATGTCCGAGAGCTCCAGCTCATCTTCTTCGGGCGGGAGTCGGACGGCGAGGGCTGGCTCGGGATCGAGGCGCACGGCGGCTCGGGCGTGCGCTTCCGCGTGTGCGACGCGGCCGAGGCACCCGCGGCTGCGCGCGGGGCTCTGGACCGCTGAGCGCGGCGCTAGTACAATTCCGACGAGAGTTTCAGGAGGTCAACATGGCGAGGATACTGGCAGTGGATGATGAACGGGCGATCCTCGACGCGCTCGCGCGCGTCCTCGGCCGCGACGGCCATGAGGTCGTCAGGGCGGCGGACCCGACGGCGGTCCCGGGGATGGACCTCTCGCGCTTCGACCTCGTGCTCTGCGACGTCATGATGCCGGGGCTCGACGGCTTCGAGCTCGTGCGACAGATCCGCCCGGACTTCGACGGGCCCATCGTCTTCCTGACCGCGCGCGTGGCCGAGGAGGACGCCGTGGCCGGCTACGGCCTGGGCGCCGACGACTACGTCCGCAAGCCCTTCGGGGCCGCGGAGCTGCGCGCCAAGGTCGCGGCCCATCTACGCCGTGAGCGCCGGCCGCGCTCGCACGCCCTCTCCTTCGGGGAGGTGCGGATCGACCTCGGGGCGCGCGGCCTCTCCGTGGGCGGCGAGGCCGTGCCGCTCACGCCCACCGAGTACGCCATCTGCGAGTACCTCGCGCGCCACCCCGGGCAGGTCATGAGCCGCGCGCAGATACGCGAGGCGGTGCTCGGCTGGGAGAGCGACGCCGACGATGCGGCCATATCCATGCAGGTCAGCCGCGCCCGGAGGAAACTCTCCGAGGCCGGCGCCGATCCGATCGCGACCGTCTGGGGGATGGGGTACAAGTGGCAGCTCTGAGGATCGGGGCGCGAGGTCGCGGGGGCATGCCGCTCTCCTTCGTCATCGCGCGCTACTTCGCCTACGCTTTCGCGGCGGTCGCCACGGCGTGGCTCGCCTCGTTCATGGTGCTCTCCGCGGCGATCAACGTGGGCTATGTCTACGAGGCAAGCTGGGGGCCGGCCAATGCGCGCGATGTCGCGGAGGGCCTGGCACGCGACGGCGTCTGCGGGCAGCAGGACGTGCCGACGGCCTACCGCTACCTCATCCTGAACAAGGACGGAAACGTGATGATGACAGACCTCGAGGGCACGCGGCTCGAGGATGCGACGGAAATGGCCCGTGCGGCACTCGCCGCGGATCCGGGCACAGTGGAGATCGAGGGCGGGGGCTCGGGCCTCACCTACGCTGCGTTCCCGCTCAAGGGCGGCGGGGCCTGCGCACTCGTCAGCGAGTACCTGCCGCAGTGGGTCTCGCGCGATCTCGCCGGCCTGCTTCCCAACCCGCAGAACCTCATGCTCGTCGGCGCCGCTGTGGGAAGCGCGCTCGCGCTCGCGCTCGTGGCGCGCCGTGCGAGCCGCGTGATCTCGCGCAAGATGGCGCCGCTCGCGGAGGCGGCGGGGCGCGTCGGCGCGGGGGAGCTCGACTTCGCGGTCGGCAGCACCAACGTACGTGAGGTGAACGACGTCCTCGCCGCGATGGACGCCATGCGGGCCTCCCTCGCCGAGTCGCTCGAGGCCCGCTGGGCCGCGGAGCGGGGGCAGCGCGAGCAGATGGCGTCGCTCGCCCACGACCTCAAGACGCCGCTTACCGTGCTGCGCGCCAACGCCGACTTCGTGGCGGAGGAGCTGGAAGATGAGAATGACAGCGACCTCTCGGCCGCCGCGCGCGACATAGCCGGCGGTGTCGAAAGGCTCGACGGCTATGTGCGCCTGCTCATCGAGGCCTCGCGCGGGTCCGGCGGGGCGGAGAGGGCCCCCATGCGGCCGGCCGAGCTCTGCGAACAGGTCCTCGCCGAGGCCGCCCAGATCGCCCGGGCGCGAGGCGTGGCGCTCGACGCGGCCACGGGCCCCGCTGTCGCGGACGCGCCCGAGGCCCCGCTCGACCGAACCGCCCTGGCGCGAGCCGCCGCGAACCTCGTGGCCAACGCCGCCGAGCACGCGCGCTCGCGCGTGGCGGTCTCCTGCGACGTCGCGGGCGGACACCTCGTCATCGAGGTGGCCGACGACGGACCGGGCTTCTCTCCCGCCGCCCTCGAACGCGGCTGCGAGCGCCTCTTCACAGACGACTCGTCCCGCTCCTCGCGCGACGGAGGCCGCCACTACGGGCTCGGCCTCCACGTCGCCTCCGAGGCCGCGAGCGCCCACGGGGGCTCCGTCTCGCTCGCCAACAGCCCCTCGGGCGGCGCGGTGGCCACCATCGCGGTCCCCCTGTGCGGGGCCTGACGAATCAGGCCCCGCACACTGGCATGCCTCGCAACCAAACGCCTCCCGGATAATTCATGAGGCCGTACTCGTATTCGAGCCTGTCTATCTCCGCGGCGAGGGCCTCCGTCATGTAGAAGGTTTTCGTGCGGCCCGTCGACTTCGCCAGGTGGTCGTACCTGTTCGAGAGGTCCTCGGGGATTCTCAGGACTGCGGTGGCGGTTGCCATGATGCACCTCCCGGTTAGATGCAATACGTGTATTACATTCTGTCACATCACCCGCACCGGCGTACGGCCGCATCTGCTCTTTTACCTTACCTTATGTCAACCGGCCCATGGTTGGCTTATTCAGCCGGATTAAATCAAGCATTAAATCAATCCAGACCTATAAGGGGCGGTGGAAATCCATTGAGGAATGAGGGCGCCGTCCCTAGGTCGGCTCCTCGATGGCCGCGGCTGAATTCCCCTGCCATCGTCTGCGTGGGTTCCGGCACGGGGTTCTGGCACTGCTCGAGTGGGGCACAAGGCTCGGCTGTCGGTCGTGCCGGACGGCATACGTTTTGAGACCGGCAAGCTGTTGCCGGCTCGAGGACAGCGGCCCGGTGCACCGGGCCGATCGATAGAGGACTCAGGTTCACAGCGCAGTTTCTTGGGGCTCGCATATATAGGAAGACTTGATCGGCAATCGATTTTAATGAAGTCGACAGCGCATGTCAGAGCTTTCAACAAACCGCAGGTAAATCCGTGTACCAAAAATTGGTACACGGATTTACCTGCGATGTTCATGCTTGGTCAAAAGCCCATCAAGCGATATATTCATTATTTTAATGCGCGCGCCTGAGCTTTTGGCTGAAGTGGCAGTCCGACCGCCGGCAGGCGGCCACGCTATGTCCAAAGGCCACGCCTACTCCCAGTGCCCGGCTACGTCGACGACCCAGTGCTGCCCGTCGAGTTCCTGCCGCAGGGCTACATCAGGGACGTCTTATTGGGGGACGACCACATGGAACCCCGGGAGATCAAGCTGTACGGCTGATCCATCCGTCAACAACATGTCAAAGCCCCAAACCCAACAGGATCGCGAACGAGGGGATGAATTGACCGCCCGGGTATTTGCGCCCGGGCGGTCAATTTTATCAACCATGGGTGCGATTCTGTGAGGCCATTTTTTTGGCATCCGCCGTTTGCTCCGGTCTCAACGCACCCATCGACCGTTCAGTTATCTTTGCGAACGCGACCACGTGCGCATTTGTCGAACAATCAAATGTCCGACAATGTCTGACGGAGCTGTCAGACATTCACGCACGAGCAGGTGAGCTTCGCGAGCGATTGTAGGCAACTAGTAGCCCCAGCTGCGTCTTTGGCGCAGGTTCGACGTCTGACATCTTGAATGTCTGACGTCGAACGAAGCTGGTTGATAACAAGCAGGTGGAATAAACATGGAGCCCGACACCTCTCGCGCAATCGGCGCGCGGCAAGGGTCTGGCCCATCTCATATGTTGCCAACGCTAACGGTGAACCTGAGCGCCCGGGCACATTCTTTGTTGGCTGAAACCGGCATAGCAACTAGCGGAAGGCATCATCGAAGGAGTGTGCTGGAAAGCACCCGTCTCCTTAACTGTTAGAAATGCAAGTTAATAATCTATGTGGTCAATATAATACCGTTGAACCAGCGTATCGATACCGCTCAGCCATTCGCCTCGCCCCCATCGCACGCATCTTCATCCGGTCTGTTACTTTTAATCTAACGATTCTTTGAGGAACGTAGGTGCTTCTGAATGTACTGTCGACTTCTTCTCAAACTGATCCTAAGAGACAAGGCCGCATGGATTTGTACGCTCGTTCTCGCCGCGGCCTTTTCCGTCCCCATTGCGTTCAATTCACCCATCTACGGGCCCTTCTTTAT
>NZ_QRMJ01000017.1:0-6200 GCF_003473245.1 Collinsella sp. AM09-41 | reverse complement strand
TGGATCTGCTCGACGGGGTTGTTGCCGAGGGCGTTGCCGCCGAGGGCGACGACGATGCGGTCGGGCTTACCGTACGGTTTACTCATAGTATTCGTTCACTTCCCAGCTACTAGCGAAGCGTCGCGTACATCATGGCCTTAATGGTATGCATGCGGTTCTCGGCCTCCTGGAACACACGAGACTGCGCGCTCTCAAAGACCTCGTCGGAAACCTCCATCTCGGTCACGCCGAACTTCTCGGCAATCTCGGCGCCGATGGTGGTCTGCGTATCGTGGAAGCTCGGCAGGCAGTGCATAAAGATGGCGCCGGGGTTTGCCTTGGCCATGACCTCGGGCGTTACTCGATAGGGAGAGAGAAGATCGATTCGGCTCTTCCACAGCTCCTCAGCCTGGCCCATACCGACCCAAACGTCCGTATAGATCACGTCTGCATCCTTGACGCCCTCGTCGATATCCTCAGTGAGCTGGATCGTGCAGCCATTCTGAGCGGCGATCTCCTGGCAGCTCTCAAGAAGCTCGGGATCGAAGTGCGTGGCGCCCTCGACATCGCCCTTGGGTCCGCAGGAGCAGAAGTTAATGCCGAGCTTGGCGCAGATAACCATCAGGGAGTCGCTGACGTTGCCCTGCTCCTTGCCCATATAGGTGAGCTTCATGCCGCGCGTGTCGCCAAACTCCTCACGCATGGTAAGAATGTCGGCAAGGGCCTGGGTGGGATGGTACTCGTTGGTCAGACCGTTCCAGACGGGAACGCCAGCCTTGGCGGCAAGCTCCTCGACGATCGACTGGTCGGAGCCGCGATACTCAATACCGTCATACATGCGACCGAGCACGCGGGCGGTATCCTCGATGGACTCTTTCTTGCCCATCTGCGACGAGCCGGGGTCGAGGTAGGTCACACCCATACCCAGGTCCATACCGCCGACCTCGAAGGCACAGCGCGTGCGCGTTGAGGTCTTCTCAAACAGCAGGACAATGTTCTTGCCCTCGAGAAAGCGGTGCGGATAACCGGCGCGCTTCATATCCTTGAAGTTCTTTGAGAGGTCGAGCATGTACTCGATTTCCTCGGACGTAAAGTCAAGCAGGGTAAGAACGCTTCGACCAGAAAGATTAAGAGCCATGATTTGAGTCCTTTCGGTTGTTGGAACACACAAGGAGGGATGGGCGGCGCAGACGCACACGCGCCGCCCAGATACGCTAACGCTGACTAGATTTCCTCACGCCAGAACGGCATGGTCATGCAGCGCGGGCCGCCGCGACCGCGAGAAAGCTCCTCGGAGGGGGCGACGAGCAGCTCGACGCCGGCCTTGTAAAGAGCATCGTTGGTGACAACGTTGCGCTCATACACGCAGACCTTGCCCGGTGCGACCGCAAGAGTGTTGGAACCATCGTTCCACTGCTCACGGGAAGCCTCGATCGGATCGCCACCACCGCACTCAATCATGGTGATGTGGTCCATACCCGTCGCAAGCTCGAGAATATGCTGCAGGGTGCCCTCGAGCTCCTCGATATGCACCTCCCCCTCCGAATCGCCCTTGGTCAGGCGGTAGGCACGAAGCGTCTGGTAGATGCCGGGATAGACCGTGAACTTATCGCGATCGACCTGCGTGCAAACGGTGTCGAGATGCATGTAGGCATAGCCGTGCGGAATCTTGATGGCATAGATGTTCTCGATTTCGGCCTCATCAGAACCCCAGAACATATTCTTGGCGAGCTCATCGATGGCCGCAGTCTGGGTACGCTCGGAAATACCGATGGCGAGCGTCTTGGCGTTGATGTTGAGAATATCGCCGCCCTCGATATGCCACTCGCTATTGTGGTCGTACCAGATGGGGCTACCGGCGTAATCGGGATGGTTGCGGAGCACCGTTTCGTAGAAGATTACCTCGCGATTGCGCTGATTCCAGTACATGCGGTTCATGGTAGCGCCCTTGCCCACGACAGCCAGGGGATCACGGGAGAAATACGAGGCGGGCATGGGGAAGAGGACCATGTCGTCGCCCTTCAGCTCATCGCCGTCCAAGCTGGCAAGAGAGCCGCCGACATGCGGGATCTCGAGGTCGCGCACATACAGTCCGCCCATAGCCGTGAGGACAAATTCCTTGTTGTCCTTGATGGAATCGAGCTTCTCGACAACGGCCTGGCGAAGGGCCGCGTTGGAGATGCCGGACTCCCCCATGAACTTCGTCATGAACTCTGCGCGAGTGCCCTCGACTTTGTCAAACGTCTCAGCGAGCAGCTCTTCCATATAGACGACCTCGGCGCCAGCGCCGCGAAGAAGGTCGGTAAACTGATCGTGCTCTTTCTGGGCATAGTCCAGATAGAACGCGTCGTGAATCCAAACGCGGTCGAAATCCTCCGCCTTCATGTTTACAAGATCCATACCGGGGCGATGGACGCACACCTTCTTGAGGGCGCCAATCTCGCTATGAACGTTCAGTCCTTTGTTCATCTCTATCCTTCTTTCTCACAACTTGTATGTGGGGTTTTGCATTTACGGCAGGGGGATAAGACCCGAAACCGCAGTGAATGCCATGCAGATAACGCTTACGACCAGGAAGAATTTCCAAGCGACCTTCCACCACTGGCCAAGCGGAATCTTACAGACGCCAAGACCGGCAACGAGCATCGCGCTTGTCGGCGAAATGAGAGACATGGCAGCACTGCCCATGGAAAGGCCGGTAACTGCAGCCTCGGGGTTTAAGCCCATCAGCTCAACAAGCGGACCGAAAATGGGAATCGTAAGAGCAGCGATGCCCGAGGAGCTCGGAACGAGGATCGACAGAAGGTTATCCACGACGTAGAGAATGCTCGTAAAGATAACTGCCGGAACTCCAGAGAGAGCCGTGGCGAGCGTGTTGAGAATCGTATCGATGATGAGGCCGTCATTGGCGATTACGAGGATTCCGCGGGCGAGGCCAACAACGATGGCAGAGAACGCGAAGTCTGCAATTCCCTTAACGAACTCGCCAGCGATCTCCTTCTCATTCATCCCGGAAACAACACCCGAAAGAAGAGCCATGGCCAAGAAAATCGCAGAGATCTCGTTCATGTACCAGCCCTGGGTTACCAGACCCCAAATGATAGCGCCAAGTCCAAGCACGAAAATAACCATGACGGCTTTTTGCCTAGCGGTGAACTCGCTATCGAGGAGATTCTCGTCCGCGCCAAACTCTTTGCGCTTCTCGATATCATCGTGGAAAGCTGGGGATGCCTCGGGATTCTTCTTAACCTTGAGGGCATACATCACAACCCATGCGATGGCAACTGCCGTGAGCACGACAAGGGCGATAGTACGCAACCAAAGCTGGGGGTTGCCCTGGATACCGAGGATGCCCTGGGAAATCAGGACGTTGAACGGGTTAACGGTAGATGCGATGTATCCGATACGGGCACCCACAAACACCGTCATGAACGCTGTAATTGAGTCGAAGCCCATGGCCATCATGATCGGCATAAGAATCGCAAAGAACGGAAGCGTCTCCTCTGCCATACCAAAGGTGCTGCCGCCCAAGGCAAAAAGCGCCATTAGGATCGGAATGATGAGGACGTCCTTGCTCTTGAACTTCTTCACCACTCGGGCGACGCCGCTCGTGATGGCTCCGGTCGCCGTGATGACCTGGAAGGAACCTCCCACGATCATAATGAATGCAACGACCTCGACCGCTTGCTGGATGCCGATCGCAGGGGCCTCAAGTACTTCGAAGATGCCTTGGCGAAGATCGACCTCGTTGCCGTCCTCGTCCGTATAGACCTTATCGACAGGCTCATAGGTGCCCGAGACCGTTACCTCGCGACCGTTAACCTCCTGGCGCTCAAACGAACCCGAAGGCACGACCCAGGTCAGAACGGCAAATACGGCCATCAAGACGAGAATGATGGTGTACACGTGCGGGACTCGAAGAGTGCGCTTCTTTTCTGTCTCTGCCATCTCTCCTCCTTAATTCAGGGGTTTTTCGTTGCCGGCAAAGCCATTGTGTCATCGCGCAAAACACCCTTCCGTCTCTTCGCCCGCCAACGAAGCGCATCGACCCGTAAACGGACTTTAGATTGACGTAATTTTTCAATTTGCTTTCTAGATTGATGTTTAACATCAATTACTAAGCCGGTTCGTGCCATTCACCTGTGACAGATATGATGTAAATTGAATCGAACTCGTAATGTGCCACTATGGAAGCAATCAATACTCATCGCCAAAGCGAGGTCTTATGTCCGCACTACATGTTCAAAACGAAATAGGAAAGCTAAAAAAGGCCCTCCTGCACTGCCCCGGCCCCGAAACGCGCAACTACCCCGACGGGCAGTTCAATCGGGTCTTTACGTTGCGTCCGTCTAGCAGCTCATTCGATCTTGATAAAGCCCTTAGGGAGCATCATGCTTACTCGGCGATGCTCGAGCACGAAGGGGTAGAGATTCTCTATCTTGAAAACCTTCTTACCGAAGCCCTTGATGCGACAGAGCAAGCGCGTCGCTCTTTTATCGATAGCTACATTTCAGAATGCGGCGCGCGGGGCATTGAGCTCGAGTCTGCCATTCGCGAGTATCTTGAGCATATCGAAGGTTCCCGCGACCTGGTCCAGGCAGCCGTCAACGGCGTTCGCTACTCCCAGGTCTTCGACACGAACAAGGAGGTGTTCAGCCTCTCAAAGCTGACGGGAGACGCATACTCACCCGACGACCTTCTCATAGCCCCCCTTAACACCATGTGGTTCACGCGCGATCCAGCAAGCGTCATCGGCGAAGGTGTCACGCTCAACCATATGTACTGGCCAGAGCGCAACCGTGAGGTTATCGCCTATAAAACGATTTTTAACTATCATCCGGATTTCCGCGAGACTCCTCAGTTCTTCAAGCATGAATCGACTTACCACATTGAAGGCGGCGACCTTCACAACCTCAACAGCGAAAATGTAGCCGTTGGCATCTCTCAACGAACCGAGCCAGCAGCTATAGACACCCTAGCGAATAACTTGCTCTGGGACGAGAACTCGACTATTGAGTCCGTATGGGCCATTGAGGTTCCCTACGATGATCTCTGCATTCATCTCGACACATACTTTGCTCGTGTTAACTATGAGACATTCCTCATTGACCGGGAGCTCCTGGACCAAGCGCGAGTCTACTGCATTACACGAGGCAGATCGGAAAGGACAACCCGGGCGCGTCATGTCGAAGGCGGACTAAAAGAAGCGCTGGGATTAGCCCTGGGTTTAAGTTCACCGCAATTTATCCCTTGCGGCGGCTCAAATCCCGGAGCGGCAGAGGTCGAAAGAACCAACAATGCCATAAGCACCCTTTGCCTGGAGCCCGGCAAGGTCTGCGTATACGAAGAGAACACCGAGACTAACAAGGCACTGGAGCAGGCCGGTATTGAACTTGTTCCCATCTCTATCTTTGAGCTGACAAACGGCTTTGGCGGCCCCAACTGCCTCTGCCTTCCCCTCGTCCGCGCTTCATAACATGGGAACGGGTCAAAACATAAAGGCGCTTCGCAAGCGCGACCAGCTCACGCAGGAGGAGTTCGCGGCACCTGTCGGCGTCTCCAAAGAAACGGTATGCCGTTGGGAAAAGGACCGCTATGCCATCCGCCGGTCGACACTGCTCAAGATCGTTTCGAAATTCAATCTGCAGTTTGACGACCTCGCATCGGAAACCGCAGGGCTTGCCGCAAAGCTCGACCACGAGGGGCGGAAGGGGGAATCCAAGGAAACTACTACTGACTCCCTTTGTGATGTATTTAAAATTCAGATGAATGGAGGCAGAACGGGACTCAAGCAGACCGGAACAACGGCGCTCCCCTCATCCGTATTCAAAAACCATCGCGGGTGCTTCTTTGTTCAAATGGACACATCTGCCATGTCCAAATGCTATCCGATAGGATCCCTTCTCCTAGTGGACCCCAACCTGAAACCCTGGAACGGATGCTCCGTCCTCGCCTTGGCCGATAATTCCAGAATGGTCATACGGCGATATAGCACCGGCACGAACACCGTGATGCTGTCATCTTACTCATATCGCACGTCGGAACCGGATATTGTGCTGGACAAACGCCGAATCAGGATTCTCGGAGTCATCGTCTGGTTTCAGGCATCCCATGACC
This sequence comes from Collinsella sp. AM09-41, assembly GCF_003473245.1. Classification (NCBI taxonomy): domain Bacteria; kingdom Bacillati; phylum Actinomycetota; class Coriobacteriia; order Coriobacteriales; family Coriobacteriaceae; genus Collinsella; species Collinsella sp. AM09-41. The sequence continues at coordinate 104 of NZ_QRMJ01000017.1, read as the reverse complement.
TGAGCATCTAACCAAATTTGCTCTTGTTTACCCCCTGCACACATCTCAAACAGCAAAAGCCCCGCAGCCGGAGCGGACTGCGGGGCTCATGAAGAGAGGCTAGT
>NZ_QRMJ01000016.1:0-7731 GCF_003473245.1 Collinsella sp. AM09-41 | reverse complement strand
CATCCGTGCCGTTTCGCTGGCGGCACCGAATCGGGTTCTCCCACGCATACGCGACCTCATCGCTGGTAAGACCGTGCTTGAGGGCGTTCCCATGCACTCTGACCACTGCCGTTCTCCTTTCTTTCCCAATAAGTATACCAGATTAGTATATCTGATTAAAGCACCTGATTATCGAGCGGTCGCGCTGGGGCTTCGTGGCCGCCAAGCTCCCTGCGGGCACCCCTCCGGTTCAAAAAAGTCCACGTTTTCGAACACGCCGCTGAACTCGTCGCTGACGTTGTCCGAGGTTTCATCCTCGTCCTCGTCCGGCTCTTCGAACTTGTAGAGCGTTTCACCGTCGACGTCGAGCCTGAGCAGCCCGTGCTCATCGTGAGCAACAGCGAGCCAGGCATTGAGGATCTGTGGGGCGTTTTCCGCTGAAATGCTCAGGATGCTTTCGGCCTGCCCCTCTTCGGTTCGGCTGCTCTTTGCCTGCCCACTTTTCTCCGGGTCGTACCCCTCCTCGAATCTGAGGGCGCTCCAAAGTTCGAGATGCCGTCCGTTGACGCGCAGCACGGCGTGTGAGGTCGATGCGGACCCGTCCGCTCGGGTGTCCCATGCGTCAATGCGGTCCTCGTAGACAATTTTGATATTCACTGTTTGCCGCCCTTTCCGTCGCGCCATGCGATGTATCGAGAGATCTCACCCTCAGGTTTGCTGGCAATTTCGTTGGCGAGAACCCGCCCGAGCCATGTGGCAATGCGCTCGTCGAGCTCAACGTGACCGGCCTCGGCCTCGATGGTCGCGGCGCTCGCGATGAGCCGGTGGTTGCGTTTGGTCCGTTCCTCGTTCCGCTGCTTCGCCTTGAGTTTCTTCAGGCGCTCTTCGGCCTCGGCGACCTGCTGGTCAATGGTCTTCTTGACGCGCTTGCGTTTCGGCTTCGCGGGCTGCGTTCCGGCGTCTGCCGCGAAAGTGTTATCTGACCGCTGAGCCCCGTCGATGCTCGTGAATTCGTTCAGGTCCATTTTGTGCCTTTCAACTGCGTTTTTAATTGACTTGATTGTACCCGTAACGAGTGGGTATCATTCCCTTAACTTAAGTTAAGGGCGCACTTAGTCTCACTTACTCGCGCCTACGGCGCTGCGTGAGAGAGACATTGCGTGCGCGCCTAGGCGGCGAGCCCCTACGCTCCCTGCGGTCGCTGCGCGTCGCTCGCGCTCCTTGCCTCTCCGGCACACCGCCAACCGTTCGCCTTGGGCGGCTTACGATTGGCTGCGCCTGCGCGGTCGCCAAGGCTCCCTTGCGCTCCGCGATACCGTGCCCGTTCGCCTCAATGGCTCACGGTGCGCACGGCACCGCTGCGCGCTCGTTTCACTCGCTTGCCGGAAGGAGGCAGACGCCACATGGCCATCTACCATCTGAACGCCCGAGGCATCGCCCCGGCGCGCGGATCGTCTGCCGTCGCGTCTGCCGCCTACCAGAGCGGCGAGACATTGCGCGACGAGGCCACGGGCGAGCTCAAGCGCTACGCGCGCGCCGAGCGCATCGCCGATACCGGTATCGTCCTTCCCGAAGGTGCGCCCGCCTGGGACCGTCAGAGTCTCTGGAACGAGGCACGGCGCGCATATGACGGCGGCAACGAACTCGTGGCCAAGCGCTATGAGTTCGCCCTTCCCCGCGAGCTCGACTTGGACGAGCAACGCGCCTGCGTTCTCGATTTCTGCAACCTGTTCAAAAACAAGGCCTGCGATTGGGCAATACATGATTCGGGCGACGGTAATCCCCACGCCCACGTGCTCGTGAGCGCCCTCAAACTCGGTGCCGATGGCTTCGAGCGCCCCAGGGCGCAGAAGTCAACCAAGGTCTACCTGTGCCGCCGTCCAGACGGCAGCGACGTCATGGTCGCCGCCAAGGACTGGAAAGCGGCCAAGGCCGAGGGCATCGAGAAGGTCTACAACTTCCGGGACGGTGAGCGCCGGACCATGTCCCAGGCGGCGGCGCAAGGCCTCACCAAGGACGACCGCAAGACGAAGACGCCAGTGGCCGTCACCGCCAAGATGGACGGCGCTAAGGCGTTCGATGCCGAGAAAGCCGAACTCAGGCGCGTCCGCGCGTCCTGGGCAGGCATCGCCAACAAACGCCTCGCCGAACATGCCGCCAAGCACAACGAGGTTGCCGTGACAATCGACCACCGGTCCTTCGAGGACCGCAAAATCGAGTACATCCCGACCGTCCACGAGGGCCAGCGACCCACGCCTGAGCGCGTGGCCATGAATGTCGAGGTGCGCCAGACGAACAGCGCCATCGACCGCGTGATCGGAGAGCTGCGCCGACTCAAGGAGCGCGCGAGCGCATGGTGGGCGCAGAAGACCGACGCCGTCACCCAGCGCCGGCGCGCTTTCATCGCCCGCCACACGGGCCTCATGCGCGCCACGGCGGCGCGAAAGCGCGGTATGGCCATGGGCGGCGCCAAGTTGGATATCTCCATCGCCAAGACCGTCGAGGCCGAGATCCAGCAGGTGTTCGCGCGCCGGAGCAACAACCACTTCAACGACCTCGCCGACGCCCTAGCGCAGCGCGGCGTGGCCATGGATTACGTCGAGGGTCACGGCGACCTCAAGTTCACCCAAGACGGTCGCACCGTCACGGGCGCGCAGATGGGACGCCCGCTGCGCCAGCTCGTGACCATGAGCAAGGAGGTCGGGCGACCGATTACCGCCGCCCAGCTCAAGGCCATGACCGCCCAGCAGCGCGACAAGCTCGTCCGCGAGCAGGCCAAGAAGACTGCAAAGGTCGCCAAGCCGCTCTCGGTCGAGATCGAGCTTGAAAACGAAAACGGTATCCACCACTAGACTAGAAACGGAGTTCAAATCATGGGTACTTTCGACAACCTCAGCCAGGACAACCTAGCGGCTATGGGCGATGCCCTTGAGGCATCGGCAGATCTCAAGGAACAGGCGGCGCGCGACCAGCTCCGCGTCGCCAAGGACATGCACAGCATCGCCGGCATCGCGAAGGAGATGCACTGTGCGTTGGTCGAGAACACCGACACCATGCGCGATATGAGCGAGGCGGTCATCGGTGCCGCCGAGCGAGCGGAGGATGCCTCAAACGTCGTTTACAGGGCTGTGGAGGCCCGCACGGTTGAGTGCCTGCGGGACGTGGAGAGGGCGGCTAAAAAGGCCGTTGAGAGCAGCCAGGCGAACGCCAAGCAGGCCGTCGATGAACTCGAGAGCGCGAGGCGGTCGATGATTGTTGCGACCGTTGCGTGCGGCGTCGTGACCTGTGCCGCGTGCCTGATCGTCCTCCTGGTGGCCATTGGCTTCATGTGGACCCAGATGAAGGCCGGGGCCGAGTGGCTTGGCGTCTGGGGCTGGGCGGCGCTGCTGCTGTCTATGGCCATCTGTGGGGCCATCGGATATTTCATTGCAGTCAAGGTTCGTGGGTAGTCATGGACGATATCGAGCTGCTCGATTGGCAGTTCAGGATTGCGAAGATGGGCCGCTCCGAGCTTGAGGTGACCCTCCGGGCCATGGCCGATCCCGATGCAAAACCGTTCTCGCTCCATGACCCGGAGGCTGTGGCGCGGCTCGCGCGCCAGTCGTTGATTGGAAGTACGGAGGCTATGCTGAACCGTGTGTCTTCCAATGTTGGATCCGGGCCGGGCGGCGGCAAGAGAACCGTGACTGTCGACCTGCACGGCTACTACGAGGCAAAGACTGCCGAGGACGCCGAGGCCCAGGACCGGGCCGATCGGGCCGAGATACGGGCCATGTGCGAGCGCAGACTCGCGCACATGCGGCATCGCGAAGAGCTCCGGCACGTTCCCGAGACGTCGCCACTAAAGGCGTTTATCACCGCGTACGAGGCATCGGAGTGATCCTTTTTGTGTATATAGAATCTATATACAGTGTATATAGATTCTATATACACATTTTTAGGCGGAAAAGTGTAAAATATCATTTAACCTTAATATACGTCCTGCTCAGCCCGTAGGGCACCCCCTCGGGGTCGCTCCTGAGGTTGTTTCCAGGGGAGTGTTGTTTTCATCTTAAAGGGGGCTTTGTATGCCTGTTTCGAGAAAGCGTCGTAAGAGTTCCAGCGAGCATGATGGACGCTGGTATGAGAATGAGCGCCATGCAAATCAGGTGAGAAACGAGAAGTTGTTTGATGCCTATCGTTTGGGTTGGAGCTACTGCGATCCCGACACCTTTTATCACGCTATGTTTCCTGATGGGACTCTCCAGAAGAAGGGTAACGATTCCGATGGCAAGCCCAATGTCATTGTTCTTGAGGACACCGGTAAGGAGATAGAACGAGGAGTCGACCCAAAGGGCAACAAACTTGTAAAACGCATTATGCATCGATACACGCTTCATGACGGTCTTGAAGAACTTGAAGAGCTTCGAAAGCTGTCGATTGAGCAGAACACGTTTATGTTTCTGGCTCCGGTCAGCTATTACGGCAAGAGTCGCAGCAGCCGTAATGCCCGATACTTGCATGCCATCATGATCGATCTCGATTACGTTGGCGAACGCGAGCTTGATAACTTGCTCCACCAGATGGAGCGTGGTGCAATTCCCTATGCCAACTATCTCGTCAGCTCAGGGACAGGCCTTCACGTCGTTTACCTTCTCGAACATCCAGTGCCGCTTATGACCCGCTACGTCACTGGTCTACAGGTCCTCAAGCGCGAGCTGACCGACCGAGTTTGGAACGCCAACACAAGCGCCAGCGACCCAGACAAGAAGCAGACTCAGGGCATCTTCCAAGGTTTCCGGATGGTCGGAAGCGCCACGAAGCTCAATGGAGACATCGGCAATCCAAAGATTAAGCAGCCGTATGTTGCCGAGTGTTTTTCTCACGATGCGACCCCGCCTGCTACAATCCCCTATCTGCTGTCTTTTGTTCCAAAGCTGCTGGGCAAGAAGGATATGGATGGTCTTGCAGCTCTTCGAGAGCTTACGCAGGAGGCCCGCAAGAAGACTCCGATCGCCCGGGCAAAAGAATTGTGGCCCGAGTGGTATGAAAGGTGCGTTGTTAACGACGAGCCGCGCGGAGGGTGGACGTATGGCCGTGCCGGCTACGATCGGGTTTTGAGCGTCATCAGGGATCAGGCATCAGTTGATCACCGTTATTGGTGCATCTTCTATCTTGCTGTCATGGCTAACAAGTGTGGCGTTTCTTACGACGAGCTTGAGGACGATGCATACGGCCTTCTTGATCGATTTGACGCCCTTTCGGTAGAGCCAAGCAACAGGTTTACCGCTAACGACGTGGCGGCGGCTCTGGAGGCGTTTGAGGGCGGCTCAGCGGCTGGGCGGGCGCGTCGTTACACTCAGGGATTCTGCGAGCGAAAGGCCGCTGTCTCATATGGTGAGAAGATGGGACATGGTAGTAATCCGCCAGACAAGAGACTCCCGAAGGATTTGTCTCTTGAAAAGGCCCGCATGACAAGGGACCTGAATCAGAAGGCCCATGGCACGAATTGGTGGGATAACGGCAACCGAGATGGAGCGCCGACGAAGGCCGTGCAGGTTTGGAAAACTGCGGCTGAGAACCCTGGTTTAAGTATGTCGGCGCTAGCTCGCGTCGCTGGGGTGTCCCGTCCGACTGTCTATAAGTGGCTCAAGCCTGGATGGCAGAATGAATACAAGAAGGCTATGGGCCAAGACAGGCGTCCAACGTACCGGCCTCATAGGGTTATCGAGGAACAGGCCGAGCAATTCAAGCGGAAGTATGCAAATGATCGGCCAGGTCTTGTTCGCGCGGTACTGCGCCATGTCGCGGCGCATCCGTGGGAACCATATGAGCAGACGGCGGTCTTTTTCGGCTTTAGGCGCGCTGCCGAGGTCGAGAGAATTGTCCGCGAGAACGAAGATCTTCTCAATCAGATCAAGATCGGCATCGATGATGAACACCAGGCATGGAACACTGAGACCGACGACTACTTCGACGCCATGACGACAGCCGACCTTATGGGAAAGCGTTCCGACCTGATGAAAGCTCGCGCCCTCGGCGTTCGAGCTGCAATTGAATGGGCGAGACACGAGGCGCCAGACCTGTTCGAGGGGCTGCGTGCGGCGAGGAGCGCGGGGCGAACGCTTACAGGCGACGAGCTCGCCGAGTTGAAAGAAAAGTATATACAGTCTATATAGACTGTATATACTTTCTATATAGACTCACTGTTAGATACAACAGCACTTGAGAGGAACGCCCGTGATTATTTCGGCTATGAACTTAAAAGGTGGTGTCGGCAAGACAACGACGGCAATGGCGTTGGCGACAGCTGCTGAGCGCGAGGGAAAGAGCGTCGAGGTTTACGACTGCGACCCGCAGTCTAGCGCAAGCTTCTGGGCGCTCCTCGCCGATCAGAACAATGATTCCCTTCCATTTTCCGTAACGTCGGCGAACCTGGCGACGGTGCGGCGCGCCGGCATCCAATACCGCAGGAATCCTGACAAATGGATCTTTATCGACTGCCCACCGAATGGCAACATCATGGACGAGGCTGCTGAGGCATCGGACTTCGTCGTGATTCCGACGGGTCCGGGCGCGGCCGACGTTGTGAAGACCATCGAGACCGCACGCACGCTTACGAAGCGCGAGGTCTTTTACGGCGTGCTACTTACTCAGGTTGCGGCCAACACCCTTTCGTTTGCAAAGGCACAGAGCGAGATTGAAGATGCCGACCTCAGTTATTTCGACCATCAAGTCCGCCGCCGCGAAGGGCTGCGAAACTTTTTCGGCAATTCGTTTGGCGATGATCTCTTCGGCTATGAGGAGATTTGGGATGAACTGAAAGAAATCTTGCGTAACGATGAGGAGATTCACTATGCCGGCTAAGAGGCCAGTCCGTCGAATGACGGTGCCTGAGGAGGTTGCGCCGACCCTCATGGCAAACCAGGATACGCGCCACAAAGGTGACTCGACCAGCACTCGTAAAAAGGGAAAGTGCATCACTTTCTGGGTGACTGATGAACAAAAAGCCGAGATTTCGACTTATGCCGCTGAACACAATACAACGGTCTCACGCCTCATCGTCGAGGGTCTTGAACTGCGTATGAATCGAGATAGTATATAGATTGTATATACACTCTATATAGAATTTATATAGAGTGTATATACATAAGAGCTGAGCCGCTGGCAAAGGCTCAGGAGGGCTTGGAGGGGCTAGCCATGAAGCTCTGACCCAAATTACAACAGGGTCGCCGGCAGGAAAGGGGAGCCTTGAAGGCTCCCCTTTCTGTTAGCTCCCCTGCTGCTTTACGCTATGGCCATGAGACCATCGGCGAGGATTCCGCGGGCATACGCACCCGTCGACTTGCCCTCGGCCTTCGCTTCCTTCTCAAGAGCCCGCTTCATCGCAACTGGAACCTTGAGGGACAGCGTCACCGTCTCGGGTGCGGCCTTCGGGAGCTTGCCCTCGACAACCTCGCCAACGTTGACCCATCCGCTAGGCCACTCATCGCGCTCAAGGGCGCTTTCCCAATCGGCAATCATCTCATCGGTAACGACCTTGCCGTTCTCGGCAACGATTCCGTTCATGTCTACCTCCATCCCAGCTCACGCTTGAACTTCTTCGTCGGCGGCACCATCGCGTGGAACACGCACCAAACGCCGTCGATATCCATGAATCCAATCAGCTCGGCAAATCTACCGTCGGGAAGCGAGCCGACCGAAATCCAGAGCGGCGGGTCATCCGTGCCGTTTCGCTGGCGGCACCGAATCGGGTTCTCCCACGCATACGCG
>NZ_QRMJ01000015.1:266-10831 GCF_003473245.1 Collinsella sp. AM09-41 | reverse complement strand
GCCGAATGCTCGCCATCGAAATTTATCGATGGCCTATTTCAGACTGTAATGGGCCTATATATCATCCCGTGCTCAAACATTCTCGCGGGGGCGCTCGTATCCCTCCCGCCCGTCTCTCACACATATCATTCCATGCTCAAACATTCTCGCTTCGCTTCGCTCGCTGCGAAACTGCGCGTGGAACGATATGTGTGAGAGACGGGCGGGCGGCTACTCGCTTGAAAAAAATATTTACTCTTCTAATAAGCCGATGCGATAAAGGGACACCTCCTTTGTCGCATCGGCTTACTGTTTTTATATTTTCTGGTATCGCCTTAGCAGGTTCTAATGGTAGGGAATCTGGTGTAGCTGCTAGTGCGTAAACGTAGCTGCTCGGCGGGAGCCGTCCATATATCGTTCCACGCGCAGTTTCGCAGCGCAGCGAGAATGTTTGAGCATGGAATGATATATGGGCGGCTCCCGCCGAGCAGGGGACAATCCAATGCTAGCGGATATGCGCAGGCTTGCCGCCCCAGTAGAAGCGGCAGAAGGCTCGTTTGCGCTTTTGGGGTTTGCCTACGAGCTCCATGGTTGCGATGGCTATGTCTTCGGCTGCGTGGGGGCGGCGTAGTACTTCGCCGTTGATGAGTAGGGCTTTGAGTGATTCGGGATGGTCGTGCAGGTGGCGCAGGGTTACGATGAGCTCTCGTGCCGTGGTGACGTGCATGCTGGCGCCCATGCCGGTGAGCATCGTGGTGTTGGCCTTTTCCTGGCCGTATGATTTGCCCAGCAGGATCATCGGCAGATGTGCGCATAGGCACTCGGTGACGGTGAGTCCGCCCGATTTGAGAATTGCCAGGTCGCAGCCGTGCATAAGGGCCGCCATATCGTCGACATAGTCAAGAACCGTGACATTTTCGAGCTTCATGGCATCGAAGAGTGTCTTGAGGCGGGCGGCGTATTCCTTATCCTTGCCCGGCAAAAAGACAAAGTGCATGTCTTCGAAACTGCGTAGGAAGGGGAGGGTGCGGTCCATCTCCGCGCGAAAGCGAACGTACGGTTGAGGCAAGCTGGCACCGGCCATTACCAGCACGACGGTCTTGTCGGTGGGGAGGTTGAACTTAGCTAGCTCTTCTTCGCGATCGTAATCCGTGTCGAATCCGGCGCGAATAGGAATGCCGGTAATGCGAATCTTTGTCTCGAGCACCTTGCGCGGACGCAGCGTTTCGGCCATAAATTCGTTGGCAACACAGAATAGATCGGTGTCCTTGTGGGGCCACCATCCCTCGACTTCGTAGTCGGTCGGTACGCAGATGACCGGATAATCGATACCCGTAATTACGCGGGCGCCCACGGCAACATTGGCTGCCGTGATGTGCGTTGCAACCACGGCTATGGGCCTGCGGCTACGAATATATTCGTTGAAGGCGGGGAACATAATTCGCGACCATGCCGTTCCGCCACCCCAGAGAAGATGTCCCGTAAGCGTATATCGCCAGGTCAGGTCGTAAATGGGGCGCGTGGCTCCCGTAAAAGAAGCCGCGGTCTTATTGCCGTCGAATTTAATACGTCCAAAATCAAGGATATCGAGCACTTCAATCTCAATATCCTCGGGGATGCCATTGGTGCCGCGGATAAGGTCGAATGCCTGCGCAATCGCATTTGCGGCGGCCTTGTGGCCCGAGCCAACGGAGGCGTGCACGATGGTCACGAGAGGTTTTTGCTGAGCCAGGAGCGTGGTTTGCTCCGATTGGGGAGTGCTGTGCGTGAGCAGGGGAGCGTCGTCACTCGTCTGCGCCTGGTCCATCGATAACTCCCCTTCAGCTTTGTAATACGGATTTATCATTGTAGTGCATGAGTGTCACGTTCACGTAAATTTGGGTATGAGCGCAAAGAACGACAACGTTTCGACGAAAGGACGCTTCATGACTACCGATAAGCCGATCGATGTTGCGATTATCGGTGGCGGCCCCGCGGGCTATGCGGCCGCTATTTATGCTGCGCGTGCCAACCTGACGACGACCGTGATTGAGCAGGGCATGTCGGGAGGGCAGATCGCCACAACCAATGAGGTCGAGAACTATCCGGGTTTCCCGCTCCTGAGTGGCGCCGAACTCGGCGAGCGTTTTCAGCAGCATGCAGAGGGCCTGGGAGCACAGGTTGCATGGAGCATGGTTACGGGTATCGATTACGATGCCGATAAAGCGCTGTTTACGGTGCATCACGATATGGGCGATACGCTGGCCTCGAGTGTTATCGCTTGCATGGGGGCAACGCCGCGATCTGCTGGTTTTGTTGGCGAGGATACGTATCGCGGTCGTGGCGTTTCGTATTGCGCGACGTGCGATGGCATGTTCTTTCGCGGTAAACAGGTCTATGTTATCGGTGGCGGCAATGCTGCCTGCGAGGAAGCCCTGTTCTTGTCAGAAATCGCCAGCAGCGTGACCATCGTCTTGCGCCGCGATCAGTTCCGTGCCCCCGATGGCGTGGTTCAAAAGGTGCTCGCAAAAGATAATATTTCAGTTAGGTACCAAACTAGTATTGTTGAGCTTTCTGGTGAAGCGATGCCCACGACAATCACGTTCAAGGACAATGCGACTAGTGAAATGCACACTGAGTCCTTTGATCCTGGTTCGTTTGGCATTTTTGTCTTTGCTGGCACGCAGCCCCATACTGAGCTTGTAGAGCATCTGGTAGATTTGGCGTCCGACGGCGGTATTGTGACCGACGAATCGATGGCCACCCGCACGCCTGGCTTATTTGCCGCTGGCGATATCCGTTCCAAACGTTTACGCCAGGTTGTGACCGCTGTTTCGGATGGAGCCATAGCAGCAACGAGCGCATACGCGTTTCTCCGTGGATAAGTACGATAATATATCTTATGTAAGGTTGCTATCTTTACACAAAGTGGTTGGACGATGCATCAATGTGTTGTCCAACCACTTTTACTTGCCGGCTATGTGGTATGCAAAACTGGATAACCTAGAATACAATATAGAAAATGAACGGAGGACCTTTATGAACCACGTTAAACACGTTATTCCGATGTCCGATTCGTCGGTCAGTATTAAGCCTGAGGATATTCAGCCCACGGTGCTACCCGATGCATTCATTCAGTCCGATATCGTGCGTAAACTCAATACGTTGAGTCTGCCGCGCTATAACCAGTTGCCCAATGTGACGCTCTACCGCGACCAGGTCATTGAGTATGTTGCGCTGTGGATGGAGCCGCTGTCCATTTGCGTTGAGCACCCTGTCATTACGCCATCGATGATCAATAACTACGTGAAGGTCGGCCTGGTGCCTGCTCCGGTCAAAAAGCAATATGGCCGCGAGCAGATTGCCCGCCTGATCGCTATCTGCCTCTTTAAGCAGGTGTTACCTATTGCTGCGGTGCAGGCACTCTTTAACATTCAGCGTTTGAGCTACGATGCCCCGACGGCCTTCGATTATGTGGTCGATCAGCTCGAGGCATCGATTCGTTCGGCGTTTTCCGTCGAGCAGACGCCGGTTCCCGATACGGCGCATCAGGTAACGCGTGAGTCGCTGCTTGTGCGCAGTGCGGTTTCATCCTTCGTTTCGAAGGCGTACCTGATGAGCTATCTAAAGTTTAATGGGTTTAATAGCTAGCCGACGTATAAAACGGGCGGAGCAAAGGGTCATCTGTCACTTTGTCCCGCCCGTATTTTTGCTTGGTTGGACTTTATTGGCCCGAAGCCACGTCCATGCCGTAGCCGATAATAAGACCGTGCATCTCGGCGTAATAGGAATCCAGGCCGTTGCAGGGCATGATGATAGTCTTGGAGCCGGGCCAGCGCTCCACAATGCGGCTGGCAAGTGCCTGGGCGCCTGCCTCATTCTCGACATGGTCGATGACGACCTCGCCGCCCGTAAAACCCTCGGCTTCCATGGTGTCGATGATCTTGTTGAACATCTTCTTTTCGCCACGCGTGTGTCCGACGAGTTCGATTTTACCGGCCTCACTCGCCGTGCCCAAAATGCGAATATTGAGCTTGTTGGCAATGACGCCGGCTGCCTTAGGGATACGTCCGGCTTTGGCCAGGTTTTCGTAATTGCACAAGCTGAAGAGGATTTTGCTGTTCTGCTCAAGGCTATTGAAGTATGCGCAAGCGTCCTCGAATGAGACATCCGGATTGCTTGCAAGATACCGGTCGAACAGCAGTAAGATCAGGTCCATTTTGCCGCCGGCTCCGCGTGAATTGACCAAATGAATTTGACGGTTCGGCTCCTCGGCAAGAACCAAATCGCGTGCCGTGGCGGCGGCGTTATAGCTCCCCGATACGCCCTCCGAGATGGGCATACAAATCGTCTTGTCGGCAAGCCTAAAGAGTTCGGTCCACTCGCCTACGCTCGGACAGGCGCTCGAAGAAGCGCTCGACTCCGCCTGCACGGCGCAATTGAGTTCGTGAACGTCGAGCGTGAGGTCATCGACGAACTCGCGCTCCCCCACTCGAATTTTGAGGGGTGCAAATGCAAAGGTGGTATGGGGCGCGGTCGGTTGCCAATCGCGGAGGTTACAGCTCGAATCGGAGATAAGTGCCCAGCTCATAGAGGGTCCTTTCTATATGCTTCTCAATCATTATAGCTATATTGCTCACCGATGAAGCGTGCATCTAGTATTGAAAACTAGCACATTAGGATCATGTATGGAGCACGGTCATAAATAAATGAACCTCGCAGCTCAAAGGCCACGAGGTTCACCTTCGTTCGCTATACAGAGTGACTTAGTAGCGCACGAAAATGTAGTTGTTGTTCATACCGGCTGCGACGGAACTGATGATGACGCCCGTTTTGTAGTCGGAAGCATGGATCATCTGACCATTACCGATATAGATGCCGGTATGGTAGGAGTTAACCACAACATCGCCGGGTTGCGGATCGGACACACGGGTCCAACCCATGAAGTCGACCGTGGTGCCCAGACGGCAGTAGCGTCCCGTGAGGCAATAGCTTACAAAACCGGAGCAGTCAAAGCTGTTCGGCCCAATGCCACCCCAAGAGTAAGCGTATCCGAGCTTGCTATAGGCACGCGAAACAACGGAACCGCCGTCAACGGACTGGCTCGGTGCGGAAGGCGTCGGAGCCGGAGCCGGAGCCGGAGCGGGCGTCGGGGGCTGCGGAGTGGGGGCGGGCGCGGGCGTATTTCCGCCGCCGTCGTTGGTCGTACCGCCACCCTTGTTGGTGTTCTCGCTCGTACCGGCGGTGTCGTTGCTCACCGTGGCCTTTTCGGCGGTGCTAGCATTTATGCCAGCCTGCAGCGCGGCGTTGGCCTGGGCCTCGGCAGCAAGCTCGGCCTGCAACTGTGAATCCAGGGAGTTCACGACACTCTGGGCTTCAGCCTGCTGGGCGTTAAGCTCATCGACCTTCTTTTGCGTGGTGGCGACGTTCTTCTCCTGCTCGGCCTGCTTATCGGTGAGCTGCTGCTTAAGCTCCTTGACCTCTTGAATGGTCTGAGCCTGCTTATCGGAAACTTTGCCGTAGTAGAACAGACGGTTGAGCATATCGCTCAGGTCATCGACGCCGGTCAGAACCTGAAGCAGGCTCAGACCGCCGGTTTTGTACTCGCCGGCGACATAGGTCGAGAGCTTGGCCTGACCGTCAGCGATCTCCTGCTGCTTTTGCGTGATCTCGCCAGCAGTCTGATCGAGCGCCTGCGTCTGCGTGGCGAGCTCATCGTAAATCTGCTGGGTTTGGGTACCGATCTGCTCGAGCTTCGTACGAGCAGCGGCAAGGTCGGATGCGGTATCGGCGTAGGCAGGAGCCGCGAGGCCCAAGCCCAAAACACAAGCGAGGGTTGCCGTAGCAGCGCAGCGTGCCATGTTTTTGTGCGTGTTTGCTGTGCGCATGTAGCTTCCTTTCCAGTAACTAAGGGTAACGGCTAGTCCACCGTCACCAGGCTAAAGAGCTCAACATCGTCGTCAGTCGGCGTGAGCTTCTCGCGCGGGTTGAGAAACGCAAGCTCAAGGATACACCCGTAGCCCACAAGCTTTGCGCCCATATCTCGCACAAGTTTACCTGTTGCCTCGACGGTTCCGCCCGTCGCGACCAAGTCGTCCAGAATCAACACGGTATCTTTAGAGGTAATGGCATCGGCATGGATCTCGATAGAGTCGGTGCCGTATTCGAGCTCATAGCTCTGGCTCACCGTCTTGCGGGGTAGCTTGCCCGGTTTACGTGCGGGAACAAAGCCGGCACCAAGGGCCACAGCCACCGGTACGCCAACCATAAAGCCACGGGCCTCGGGACCCACGACCTTGGTGATCCCCATGCCGGCAAAGTGCTCGGCGAGGGCATCGGTCATGGCTTTGAGCGCCTCGGGATTGCCAAAGAGCGGCGTAATGTCTTTGAAGATGACTCCGGGCTCGGGATAGTCGGGGATGTCGACGATTTGAGATTCGAAGTCGTACATTGCATGACCTTTCAATGGGTTGCCGGATAAGCGGTAGCTGTTATTTGCCCGCGGTGACAGTGTCGGATTGCGAAGGGGCGACAACCTTGAGCGGCTTTACGAGAGAATCCTCGTGTGAAGCCGGCGCGGCAGTTTCTTCGTTTTTGGCCTTGGTGGACTCGGAGCGAGCGATTTCTTCATCGAGTGCATCGATGTCGGCATCCTCGACCACGGCGTTGAGCGACTCAAAAACGCGGTTCTTGAGCAGTGCCGTATGCACACCCTCGGTGAGGTCGTGAAGCTTCTTAAACGCACGCTCGAGCTTGGCGTCGCGCTCGTCATCGGAGGTATCCATTCCGAGCATGCTCACGAGCACCTGCTCAAACATCGAGGACTCGCGGTTGGCGGAAGACACGTACTGACGCAGGTTGCGCGGCTCGATATGGAAGCGTGACAGCTCGGAGCAGTAGCGGATGATCGGAAAATCGCGACCATCGACGAGCTCACGGTTCTGCGGACTCTTGATGATGCGAATGAGGTCGTTCTCGGCGAGCGAGCGGATAAACGAGATCTCGACGCCCAACATATCGGGAATGGTCTCGATGGGATGCAGCTTTTGTTTAGTCTCCTTGGGCTCCGTCTTGAGCGGAACATCGGACAGCAAGCCCACCTCGTAGGCGAGCGTTGACAGGTCCGTGGCGTTTTCCAAGCGCTGCTTAATCACGTTGAGCGGCATGTAGCGAGTCTTCTGCAGGTGCAGAATGACCTCCAGGCGATCAACGTCCTCCTTGGAGTACTGACGGTATCCCTTAGGCGTACGATGAGGGGTAATGAGCCCCTCATCTTCTAGAAATCTAATTTTTGAGTTCGAAAGATCGGGGTATGCGCCTCGAAGTAGGTTGACGACTTGGCCGATACTCAGATAGTTGCGTTCGGCCATGCCCTACTCACCGGTTTCGATGCGCTCCGGCGTGCTCTCGTGGTAGATGAGCGTAAACGTACCGATCTGAACGGAAGAACCGTCGTGCAGCGGGGCCGCGTTGACAATGGCACCGTCGACCCAGGTGCCATTGAGCGAGCCCAGGTCCTCGATGCGGGCGACGAGGCCCTCGCGAATAATGCGCGCGTGGCTGCGCGAAACGGTCATGTCATTGAGGAAGATGCCGTTCGCAGGATCGCGGCCGATGGTGGTCACGTCGTCCTCGAGTTCAAAGGCGGCACCAGTCTGCGGACCCTTGACGATGGACAGAACGGGGGCGGTGATGCGCACGTTGGCCATGAGGTCGGGAACGGTGACGTCGCTTGAAGGCACGCGGAATACGCAGGTAGCGTCAGCAGTCTTATCATTCTGAGGCATATTGTTAACCATGTTGTCCATGACAACCCCTAACTTATCGCGGACGTGCCGCAAATAATGAACCGTACGTAATCATACCCCAACGAATCAGTCTTCGATTTCGGGGTTCAGAAAGTCGATGTCCTCGTCCTCGGGATGCGCGAGAGCCTGTTTAATGGCCACTCCGCCCTTAATGGAATAGATGACAGCCGTGAGCATGGAGAAGATCACGCCGCCGTACACAAAGAAGATGCCGAGGGGCACCGAGCTTCCGTTGAGGCCCGGGAAGGCCGTAAGGGTTGAAGGTAAAAGATGCAGGCCGTCAATAACGGGGAACCCGAGCAGCATGAGCGAGAAGCCGGTCATGAGCAGTGCAGTGGCAATCTTTCCGGGAAAGACGACATCGATGGGGCGACGGTGATAATGACGCACGATAAGCGTGCCAATGCCCAGATAGATGTCGCGGCCAATAATGAGCACGCAGACCCAGATGGGCAGCTCTCCGCGGACCACCAGCCCCAAGACGCCGGTGAACAGCAGCGCGCGGTCACAAATGGGATCCATGACCTTGCCGAGCCACGAGACCGTCTTAGTCATGCGGGCGATCTGGCCGTCCATCCAGTCGGTGGAGGCGGCAACGGCGTAGATTACGATGGCGATGACGCGGTTGTTATCTGTCACAAACAGGTACAGAAATACCAGGGTGAGGATCAGGCGCGTAAAGGTGATGAAATTGGAGATCGTAAAGATCTTATTCGACGGGTAATCGGAAGTGCCGATAAGCTCCTTTTTGATCTTCTTTTTGATGCCCACAGGACTCCCCCGCTGGTTAACGACAAAACTTTCGATACTATACCCGTTCCGGCGATGTCTATCCAGCGTAAGCATAGAGAGTCCAGACATGTGGAGGGCGCTTATGGGCGGCGGGGATTTTCGCATTCGTGTACATCAGTCTCCAAACATGTCGAAAAATGTCGTTTTTGGAGACTGACGTACACGTTTTGATTCGGTGATTACATCGATCGGGAAAGTTGTTGCCTCAAGCAAATTAATCATGATGTGCGGGTCGAGAAGAGTTTGCGCCATAAGAACCCAACGGCCGTTACGGATTCGTTAGAAACGCGTCCCACCATGGATGGTGAACCCGAAAGGTAAGGCGCGCGGGCACGGCGATTCGGCCCGCGCGCCCGGAAAAGAAAGGACGAACCCATGGGTTACATGCTCGAGACGCGCGGGCTCACCAAGCGCTTCGGCCGCGGCGACCAGGCGCAGGACGCCGTGGCCGACGTGAGCCTTCATATCCGCGAGGGCGAGGTGTACGGGCTGCTCGGCCCCAACGGCGCCGGCAAGTCGACAACGCTCAAGATGATCTGCGGGATGCTGCGGCCGACGGCCGGGGAGATCCTCTTTGCCGGGCACGCCTGGCGCCGCGAGGACCTCTACGCAATCGGCAGCCTCATCGAGGAGGCGCCGCTCTACCCCAACCTCACCGCGCGCGAGAACCTGCGCGTGCGCACCACGCTGCTGGGCCTTCCCGAGAGCCGCATAGATGAGGTGCTCGCCGCCGTGGACCTCGCGGACACCGGGAAGAAGCGCGCCGGGCGCTTCTCGATGGGGATGCGGCAGCGCCTGGGGCTCGCGCTGGCGCTGATCGCCCGGCCACGCCTGCTCGTGCTCGACGAGCCCACCAACGGGCTCGACCCCATCGGCATCGAGGAGCTGCGCGACCAGATCCGCGGCTTCGCGGCGGCGGGTACGACGGTGATCGTCTCGAGCCACATCCTCTCCGAGGTGCAGCAGATGGCGGACACCATCGGCATCATCTGCGGGGGGCGCCTCGCCTACGAGGATGCGCTTCGGCCCGGGCAGGACCTCGAGGAACTCTTCATGAGCTTCTGCCGGGAAGGGCGACGAGCGCGCGGGGAGGTGGCGGCATGACGGGCGAGAAAGGCGGCCTGCTCGCGGCCCTGCGCGCCGAGGCCCTGAAGTCGCGCCACGCGGCGCCGGTTCGCCTGGCCGTGCTCATGGCGCTGCCGATGCCGCTGCTCGGCGCGATGCCCTACCGGGGCGTGCAGATATTCAGCGCGTGGAACTACTGGTACGCGCTCTTCCTGCCCGTGTCTCTCTCGCTCGTGGTGGCGTGCGTCGCGCGGGCGGACGCTCGCACGCGGATGCGGGGGCTTCTGGGCCTGGGCTTCCCGCTCGGGCGCGCCTGGTGGGCCAAGGCGCTCTGGTGCCTCGCGCTCTGCACGCTCTCGAACCTCGTGGTCTTCGGCATCTACCTCGCGGGATCGGCGTTCTCCTCGCAGGGCCTCACGGCCGCGGGCACGCTCACGATGCTCCTCTGCGCGCTCGCCAACACGGTGACCGCGGCGTGGATGATCCCCGCAGGGCTCTTCCTCACGGCGCGGCTCGGCATGCTCGCGGGCATCTTCTGCCCGCTCGCCGCGCAGCTCGTGGGTGGGTTCGCCTGGGCGCTGATGCCGCTGCCGCAGCTCTTTCCGCCGTCGGCGAGCATGGTCATCCCCACGAGCTTCATCCCCGTGCTGCCGAGCGGCGAGCCGCTCGCGGCGGACATGGCGCTCGGCGGGGCGCTCGCGGCGGACGGCGTGCTCACGCTGGCGGGCCTTGCGGTCTGCGCGCTCGCGTTCGCCGCGCTCACGGCGGCGGGCGCGGCCTGGTTCGCGCGCTCCGAGGAGAGGTGATGGCCGTGACGCGACTCTCCGACCCGACGCCGCGCATGACTCTCCCGCGGGCCCTGCTCTCCGAGGCCCTGCGCCTGGCGCGCTCCCCGCTCGCGGCGGTGCACCTCGCCTGCGGCCTGGCGGCCGGTCTTGCCTG
>NZ_QRMJ01000015.1:0-247 GCF_003473245.1 Collinsella sp. AM09-41 | reverse complement strand
GCCTGCGGCGAGTACTTCTCCGTAACCCGATGGGACCCGGCGCTGGGCGCGGACGCCTACGCCCAGTTCCTCGGCGCCCTCATGCCGCTCATGTCCGCCATCGTCTGCGGGCTCGCCGTGGACGAGGAGCGCGCTGCCGGGCGCCTCGCCAACCTCACGGCGGTCCCCTCGCGCGGGCGCGCCGTCGCGGCGAAGCTGCTCGCCCTTGCGGCGCTCGGCGCGGGCGCGCTGGCCGTGGCGCTCGGCG
>NZ_QRMJ01000014.1:0-11042 GCF_003473245.1 Collinsella sp. AM09-41 | reverse complement strand
GCCGTGGCGCTCGGCGTGTTCGGGGCCGTGCTCGCCGTCGCCGGGCGCCTGCCGCTCGGGCCCGCTCCGCTTGCGGCCGCCTGGGCGGGCATCGTGCTGGGCAGCCTGCCCCTCTACGCGCTGGGGCTCGGCGTGGCCCTGCGCCTCGGCCGCAACGCCGCCATCGGCGCCGGCGCGGCGGGGGTGCTCCTCGCGTTCTTCTCGGTGGGCGGACTTGCGCACGGCCTCATGACCGGCCAGCTCACCGGTGCCCTGGCGACCCCCCTGAGCTGGGTGCCGCTCGCCTGGCCCGCGCGCCTGGGGTCGCTCGGGGTGGAGGCCTTCATCGACGCCGCACGCGCGGCGGGCCCTCTCCTCACGACTGCGCTCGCTGGCCTCGTGCTCACCCTGGCAGCCGACGCCGTCCTTCTGGCCTGGTTCTGCCGCTTCGAGGACGGGAGGGCAGATGCGTAGGAGGCCGCTCGCCGCCATGCTCGCCCTCCTCTCCGTAGCTCTCCTTCTGGGCGGGAATGCCCTGCTCGACGCCGGCTGGGGGTCGGCGCTGCGCTCGATCGCCGACCGCGTGCTGCCCAACACTGAGATCGCCATGTGGGCGCCCGCGCCCGAGCCCGGCAGCCACGCGAGCTCCTACGCCGACGCCACCGGGGCGGGGGCGAACTACGTCTACCTGGTGGACGCGGCGGACGACAGGGGCGATGTCCGAGAGCTCCAGCTCATCTTCTTCGGGCGGGAGTCGGACGGCGAGGGCTGGCTCGGGATCGAGGCGCACGGCGGCTCGGGCGTGCGCTTCCGCGTGTGCGACGCGGCCGAGGCACCCGCGGCTGCGCGCGGGGCTCTGGACCGCTGAGCGCGGCGCTAGTACAATTCCGACGAGAGTTTCAGGAGGTCAACATGGCGAGGATACTGGCAGTGGATGATGAACGGGCGATCCTCGACGCGCTCGCGCGCGTCCTCGGCCGCGACGGCCATGAGGTCGTCAGGGCGGCGGACCCGACGGCGGTCCCGGGGATGGACCTCTCGCGCTTCGACCTCGTGCTCTGCGACGTCATGATGCCGGGGCTCGACGGCTTCGAGCTCGTGCGACAGATCCGCCCGGACTTCGACGGGCCCATCGTCTTCCTGACCGCGCGCGTGGCCGAGGAGGACGCCGTGGCCGGCTACGGCCTGGGCGCCGACGACTACGTCCGCAAGCCCTTCGGGGCCGCGGAGCTGCGCGCCAAGGTCGCGGCCCATCTACGCCGTGAGCGCCGGCCGCGCTCGCACGCCCTCTCCTTCGGGGAGGTGCGGATCGACCTCGGGGCGCGCGGCCTCTCCGTGGGCGGCGAGGCCGTGCCGCTCACGCCCACCGAGTACGCCATCTGCGAGTACCTCGCGCGCCACCCCGGGCAGGTCATGAGCCGCGCGCAGATACGCGAGGCGGTGCTCGGCTGGGAGAGCGACGCCGACGATGCGGCCATATCCATGCAGGTCAGCCGCGCCCGGAGGAAACTCTCCGAGGCCGGCGCCGATCCGATCGCGACCGTCTGGGGGATGGGGTACAAGTGGCAGCTCTGAGGATCGGGGCGCGAGGTCGCGGGGGCATGCCGCTCTCCTTCGTCATCGCGCGCTACTTCGCCTACGCTTTCGCGGCGGTCGCCACGGCGTGGCTCGCCTCGTTCATGGTGCTCTCCGCGGCGATCAACGTGGGCTATGTCTACGAGGCAAGCTGGGGGCCGGCCAATGCGCGCGATGTCGCGGAGGGCCTGGCACGCGACGGCGTCTGCGGGCAGCAGGACGTGCCGACGGCCTACCGCTACCTCATCCTGAACAAGGACGGAAACGTGATGATGACAGACCTCGAGGGCACGCGGCTCGAGGATGCGACGGAAATGGCCCGTGCGGCACTCGCCGCGGATCCGGGCACAGTGGAGATCGAGGGCGGGGGCTCGGGCCTCACCTACGCTGCGTTCCCGCTCAAGGGCGGCGGGGCCTGCGCACTCGTCAGCGAGTACCTGCCGCAGTGGGTCTCGCGCGATCTCGCCGGCCTGCTTCCCAACCCGCAGAACCTCATGCTCGTCGGCGCCGCTGTGGGAAGCGCGCTCGCGCTCGCGCTCGTGGCGCGCCGTGCGAGCCGCGTGATCTCGCGCAAGATGGCGCCGCTCGCGGAGGCGGCGGGGCGCGTCGGCGCGGGGGAGCTCGACTTCGCGGTCGGCAGCACCAACGTACGTGAGGTGAACGACGTCCTCGCCGCGATGGACGCCATGCGGGCCTCCCTCGCCGAGTCGCTCGAGGCCCGCTGGGCCGCGGAGCGGGGGCAGCGCGAGCAGATGGCGTCGCTCGCCCACGACCTCAAGACGCCGCTTACCGTGCTGCGCGCCAACGCCGACTTCGTGGCGGAGGAGCTGGAAGATGAGAATGACAGCGACCTCTCGGCCGCCGCGCGCGACATAGCCGGCGGTGTCGAAAGGCTCGACGGCTATGTGCGCCTGCTCATCGAGGCCTCGCGCGGGTCCGGCGGGGCGGAGAGGGCCCCCATGCGGCCGGCCGAGCTCTGCGAACAGGTCCTCGCCGAGGCCGCCCAGATCGCCCGGGCGCGAGGCGTGGCGCTCGACGCGGCCACGGGCCCCGCTGTCGCGGACGCGCCCGAGGCCCCGCTCGACCGAACCGCCCTGGCGCGAGCCGCCGCGAACCTCGTGGCCAACGCCGCCGAGCACGCGCGCTCGCGCGTGGCGGTCTCCTGCGACGTCGCGGGCGGACACCTCGTCATCGAGGTGGCCGACGACGGACCGGGCTTCTCTCCCGCCGCCCTCGAACGCGGCTGCGAGCGCCTCTTCACAGACGACTCGTCCCGCTCCTCGCGCGACGGAGGCCGCCACTACGGGCTCGGCCTCCACGTCGCCTCCGAGGCCGCGAGCGCCCACGGGGGCTCCGTCTCGCTCGCCAACAGCCCCTCGGGCGGCGCGGTGGCCACCATCGCGGTCCCCCTGTGCGGGGCCTGACGAATCAGGCCCCGCACACTGGCATGCCTCGCAACCAAACGCCTCCCGGATAATTCATGAGGCCGTACTCGTATTCGAGCCTGTCTATCTCCGCGGCGAGGGCCTCCGTCATGTAGAAGGTTTTCGTGCGGCCCGTCGACTTCGCCAGGTGGTCGTACCTGTTCGAGAGGTCCTCGGGGATTCTCAGGACTGCGGTGGCGGTTGCCATGATGCACCTCCCGGTTAGATGCAATACGTGTATTACATTCTGTCACATCACCCGCACCGGCGTACGGCCGCATCTGCTCTTTTACCTTACCTTATGTCAACCGGCCCATGGTTGGCTTATTCAGCCGGATTAAATCAAGCATTAAATCAATCCAGACCTATAAGGGGCGGTGGAAATCCATTGAGGAATGAGGGCGCCGTCCCTAGGTCGGCTCCTCGATGGCCGCGGCTGAATTCCCCTGCCATCGTCTGCGTGGGTTCCGGCACGGGGTTCTGGCACTGCTCGAGTGGGGCACAAGGCTCGGCTGTCGGTCGTGCCGGACGGCATACGTTTTGAGACCGGCAAGCTGTTGCCGGCTCGAGGACAGCGGCCCGGTGCACCGGGCCGATCGATAGAGGACTCAGGTTCACAGCGCAGTTTCTTGGGGCTCGCATATATAGGAAGACTTGATCGGCAATCGATTTTAATGAAGTCGACAGCGCATGTCAGAGCTTTCAACAAACCGCAGGTAAATCCGTGTACCAAAAATTGGTACACGGATTTACCTGCGATGTTCATGCTTGGTCAAAAGCCCATCAAGCGATATATTCATTATTTTAATGCGCGCGCCTGAGCTTTTGGCTGAAGTGGCAGTCCGACCGCCGGCAGGCGGCCACGCTATGTCCAAAGGCCACGCCTACTCCCAGTGCCCGGCTACGTCGACGACCCAGTGCTGCCCGTCGAGTTCCTGCCGCAGGGCTACATCAGGGACGTCTTATTGGGGGACGACCACATGGAACCCCGGGAGATCAAGCTGTACGGCTGATCCATCCGTCAACAACATGTCAAAGCCCCAAACCCAACAGGATCGCGAACGAGGGGATGAATTGACCGCCCGGGTATTTGCGCCCGGGCGGTCAATTTTATCAACCATGGGTGCGATTCTGTGAGGCCATTTTTTTGGCATCCGCCGTTTGCTCCGGTCTCAACGCACCCATCGACCGTTCAGTTATCTTTGCGAACGCGACCACGTGCGCATTTGTCGAACAATCAAATGTCCGACAATGTCTGACGGAGCTGTCAGACATTCACGCACGAGCAGGTGAGCTTCGCGAGCGATTGTAGGCAACTAGTAGCCCCAGCTGCGTCTTTGGCGCAGGTTCGACGTCTGACATCTTGAATGTCTGACGTCGAACGAAGCTGGTTGATAACAAGCAGGTGGAATAAACATGGAGCCCGACACCTCTCGCGCAATCGGCGCGCGGCAAGGGTCTGGCCCATCTCATATGTTGCCAACGCTAACGGTGAACCTGAGCGCCCGGGCACATTCTTTGTTGGCTGAAACCGGCATAGCAACTAGCGGAAGGCATCATCGAAGGAGTGTGCTGGAAAGCACCCGTCTCCTTAACTGTTAGAAATGCAAGTTAATAATCTATGTGGTCAATATAATACCGTTGAACCAGCGTATCGATACCGCTCAGCCATTCGCCTCGCCCCCATCGCACGCATCTTCATCCGGTCTGTTACTTTTAATCTAACGATTCTTTGAGGAACGTAGGTGCTTCTGAATGTACTGTCGACTTCTTCTCAAACTGATCCTAAGAGACAAGGCCGCATGGATTTGTACGCTCGTTCTCGCCGCGGCCTTTTCCGTCCCCATTGCGTTCAATTCACCCATCTACGGGCCCTTCTTTATGAAACAGGGCATGCAGGGCTTTGTCGACGCATTCAATACGCGCGCGCCCCAGGCCAGCGGCACAGACCTATCTCCAGAGCAGCAAAATGACGCGGAGCTTGCAAGATACGCGAACGCCGCCCTTGCCGCTCAAACCGACGCCGCCTTTCTCGATTCTGCCGAGAGCTACTACGCGCTCATGGGCGAAGGCTTCCAATCCGGGTCCATCGTGGGAGACCGAGAGACCAATGACGCAGCGCTCGCATATTGCCGTGCCCTGAGCAGCTCCGGCATCACGGATATCCCGGCCTCCGCAAACGACCTGCCATTCCTTTCCTTCCTGCCTTACGCCATTGCCACGGCGCCGTCTTTCCTTCCCTTCATCCCCTTCCTTCTCTCGTCGATACTCGTGCTCGGCGCCACAAGGCCTGCGACCCTGGCGGCGAAGGCGCCCGTGCCCAAATTCCGGCGCCTTATCCAGATCGTGTTTTCGATAATCGCCGCGGGGACCGCGATGCTCCTCGCCGGCCTCGCACCCGGGGGCATTTACGCCTTGGCCCTAAACGGCTTCGGGCAAATTGGGTACCCGATCGCCTTCTTCCATGACGGCGCGCTTGCCACCACGACCGCGGGAAACGTCTTCACAGCCCTGCTTCTCGCGCTGCTTGCGGGCGGAACCTTGATATCCGTCTGTTCCGTCGTCCTATCGACCGCAACGAGGCGCGTCCTCGCGGGCCCCCTTACCTCCGCGCTGCTTGTCGCGGCCCCGGCATTCCCGTTACTGTCCGATTCGGCACTGGAGCATAACGCCGCGCTCAATCTCCTGCCGCTGGCCGTATTCTCGCCTATCGAGGCAACGGGTTACGTAGGATGCTTCCCGACAGAATTCATTGGCTCCGGTTCAGGCAGCGCATCGATGCTTGCCGTGGCCCTGGCATACGTCGCGGTCTTTTTTGCGGTCGGCGCCGTTGCGACACGTTCCCCCAAACAGCCTGGACCCGCGAAAAAGCACCATGGGCTCGAGCTTCTGGACGCGAGCGTGGGATACGGAAGCACGACGATACTTTCAATCGGGTCGCTTTTCCTGAGCCCGGGAACGGCGGCGGGCCTCGTTGCTCCCAACGGCTCGGGGAAAACCACCCTTCTTGAAGCGCTGTCGGGCCAATTTCCCACCCGCATCCGCTCGGGAAGCCTGGCGGCAGACGGAATCTGCCAACGTCGATCAGCCGAATTTGCAGAACTCGTCTACCTGAGCTCTTCGGGCAGCGCGGATCTCTACCCCACGCTATCGGCCATCGAGCACCTTGCTTTCGTTAGGGAGGCGTGGAAATCGGCCGCCGACATCGACTCGCTCTGCAGCTCCCTCGGAATCTCCCCATATCTCGACAAGCCGACCCGTAAACTCTCGACAGGAATGAAGCAGCAGGTAAAGCTTGCCATGGCGATAGCGACCGATTGCCCGTACCTCATCCTCGATGAACCGCTGAACGGCCTCGATCCGGGAAAGCGGAAAACCTCCTGCGACGCGATGCGCAGCGAGGTGGCGCGGGGACGCAGCGTGCTCATTTCAAGCCATCTACTCGACGACCTGGCAGACCTCACCGACTCGTTCTACTTCATCGAGGCCGGCACGCTCGTGGAAAAGATCGAGTCGTCCTCGCAGACGCTCAAGCAGGAATACCTCGATACATACGAGGGAGATGAATGACATGATAGGCAAGAGCTACGTAAAGATTGTAATTGTTGGCCTTGCAATCGGTCTTGCAATGGTGCTATGTGCATCATTTGCGAGGTATAGGTCCGAGCAGTCGTTCATCGATGGCGCTGAAAATGGGTTTGGCATAGACGGGATGTATGTCGACGATGGCGCGACCAGGACGTCTATGGCGATTCTTGCAGGCGAAGACATGGAATGGCAAATCTGTAATGACGATGGCTCTTGTCTGAGTGGTCGTTTGGGCGCAACGAGCGACCCGAATTCGTTCGATCTTCTCGACAATGATGGAGCGGATTGCGGTTCTGTTCACCTTTCATATGCATCGCGAGATGGGATGGACGGCATCCTCTACGTCTCCCACGAAACTAACGATTTCAAGATGCGCAGAACTAACCGAGCGCCGGCTTTTATCGAGGAGTGAGAATTCCCGGCGGTCTGCCGATCAGGCCGCCGGGGTATCGAACCCCGCATTCATCCGTACACACACGGATGAATGCGGGAAGTGTCCGGATGAAATTGATAATCAAGGAAACAAAGCC
The DNA here is from genome assembly GCF_003473245.1 of Collinsella sp. AM09-41. Taxonomy (NCBI): domain Bacteria; kingdom Bacillati; phylum Actinomycetota; class Coriobacteriia; order Coriobacteriales; family Coriobacteriaceae; genus Collinsella; species Collinsella sp. AM09-41. Next base: position 3,946 of record NZ_QRMJ01000014.1, on the reverse strand, counting down.
GTTCTGCCTGGGACGGCTTTGGCTTGGACTTTAACTACAACATCGCAATCGACACTTATCAGCTCGCGCAACGCGCATGGCCAAATCTCGGACGCTGGTGCATGGAGGACCTTCGAGATTTACTGGACATCCAAAACGACGACGCGCACCGCGTGCTCGCCGACTGCGAAGACGAGATGGCTGTCTACAATGCGATCAGAAACGGCGTGAAGTCCGGAGAGCTTTCTGTGGAACCGCCGCGCCGTCGCGCGAGCCGACCGGGCAACCCGGGCAATCTGGTCCCGGCTCTCCCGGTCGTATTCCTACGATATCGCCCCTAAATCACCAATGTGTCAGATAAAGAATGATGCAATGGTTATGATCAAGCATACGGCGGATGCGACGACTGCGCCTTTTTTCCTCTCCTTTAGTCCGACGAATAGGGTTGCCGTAAAGTAAAGGGCGGAAAGGCAGTCTATGGCAAGCAAAACGAGTTCCTTGGGCGGTTTCAGCAAAAGGTCGCTAGCAAAGAGTAATGCAAGCAGGGCAAAGCCGATTGTGACCAAGTATCTCGATTGATTTTGCGACAGCATGGCAACCTCCTTTTAGAACATGCAAGTGAAACGTCGGCACGATGTCATTGCGGTTGCAAACAAGCCGCCGCCAGGACCGGTTGTCACGAGACCGGCGATAACTTCAGCGGTGCCAGCAAGGTAGGGATCGCGCAGGCAAGCCTCCTCCTTCGCGTTCAGCTTGACCTTGTGAGGGACGGTGCGGTTATTTGCAAATCCGTGAGAATCGCACCACGCCTTGGAATATGAATCCGTGCAGCGTCCGCGCTCAAAAAGGGATATATCGTAATTTTCGTCGTAGTTGTCTCCGACGTAGATCTCGCTGCTCTCGGCGGGAGACCCCTCGTCGGCATAGGCTGCCGCAACGGGCACAAATGGTGTCATGACAAGGGAGAGGCAAAGAGCTGCTGAGACGATGGAGAGCAGGCATTTCTTCATGGCTGGCTCCTTAATCTGGCCTTTGATAGTTACTTGATGTCGCCTCCTTCCGCTTTATATCCGTTGTATTTGGCGTATTTCTTTAATAAGGCAAGAGGTTCTTCCTCTCCTTCGGATAAGCCGATGATGTTTCCTTGATCATCCAGTATGAATACGGACGGAATATGCTCAAGTTCATATTGGTCATACACGGTCTTATCTTAATCTATGTATATGGGAAAGTCTCCTTCATGGACCGAGGCTTCTTCAATTGTGCTGTCCTCGGAAACAGTGAAAAGGTTCTTCCTTAAGGCTGCGAAAATATCAAGTTGTTGCATATCTTCTATGAGAGATTCGCAGTGCTGACACCACGATGCCCAGAACATCAAGATATTTTCCTCATTAGGTTTTAGCTTGTTAAAATAATTCACGTTTCGGCCGAGGCTGAAATTTTGGCCCATTTTAATGGACAAAGATGAGGGATAAGCATCGTGTTGCGGTTTGATATTGACGGCGATTAAGGCGGCGAAACACGTCAGAGTCGCCAGAGTCAGTAAGGCGATAACGCATTTTCTCGGTTTCCAGCTCATGACAGATCCCTCTCTCATGGTGAAACGCATACGTTTTGAAACGCGAGTATATTCGACACCTGACCTGTAGGCGAGATGCGTATCATGTTCGTAAGCCGCACGTCGCTTAGGTTCGACTGTTCGGTTTGAAACGCCTCCGTCGTTATCTATCATGGGGGCTTCAACGACAATGCTCTGAGCGTAACTGCGCCAAGATGGGCCGAATAGTCCGCTCTGCAGCTGGTACTGCGGAATCGCATGGGGCCCGAGCATTAGTCCGACCCAATGCGATACCTGATTTTTTTAACTACCAGTTCAGAGATTGAACCGAATCACAATGGCGCCTTACAGCTTCGGAAGTTCCGCGTCTATCGTAGACAGGACTGGATTGTCGGAAACGCTGGTTTGAAGCCGCTTGTCCGGCAGCGCCGCCACGATCATCGCGGCACTCGCAGGCGTCGCGAACACGATTATGAAGGCCAATTTCAGTCCTTGGTCCTCATATCCCTTGTCCATTGCCGCTTTGACAATAAGCTGCGCTGAAAAATAGCAAGCTATGCCATAGCAAACGATTAAGGCCAAAATGATTAACCACATGTGTATTCCCTTTCAATTCGGAGGCCTCTTAAAACGCAAAGCGCATGGATGCCGTCGATAAAAGCCGATATCTAGTCATCGGGGGTATGGAATTCAGCCGATGCCGACGTCTCCCCCGTGTCGACGAAGGCATGGACGTAGGAACCCCCCATCGACCACGAACCGATCTAAGTTAGAGACGTCTCGGGGTCATCTGTGCGAATATTCACGATATCCTTCGTACTCGCTCTAATTTAGTTCCGAACGCAGCTGGGCGGCATCGCCGTAGCCCGCCTCGACGAGCTCGTCTAGATATTCCAAGCTCAGTAAATCAACGTTGTCATAGTGGTCCTTCACATACTTGTATTCCACCCTTAGGGCGTCGGAGATGCTGCCGGCCTTCTTGTACCACTTGGCAGCCATTTCCAGATCGCCGTCTTTCTCAAGGGCCTCTGCATTGGAAAGTGTGGACTTCACCTCCATCTCCGCCGAGTCGCCGTAGGGGGCAAGCGACTTGAATTCGGTATACGCCTTCCAAAAGTGTCCGCCCTCGTAAAGCGAGGTGGCCTCTCTGTACTTCATCTCGTTTCGTAAGTCTCCGATAGCATTGACTACTAGCGGGCGGCCTGCCGTTAGAAAGAAGATGAAAAGCAAGGCGAGGACCGCGGCGACGCCTAGCAGCTTCTTCCGTCTCTTTTCCGATTTCGGCTCTAGCACGGCCAGCTTTTCCGAGCATTCCTCAGCACGCGCCTCGGCATCCTTCCATCCAAGAACGCTCCCGAAAAGCCTTCTGGCTTCCCTCAGGTTTTCGATTTCCTCCTCGCCTGAAAATAGCGCGTCCGCTTTGTCGTATACGGATTGAGACCATTTATCCGCCGCTTCGCACAGGGATTCTTCGTCTTGCAAGCTCGATAGAATATCTTTATGGCACCCGCACTCGCGACAGGTTTCCCGCCAGACGTTTATGCCGCCGCACGCACACACCCACCATCCCTGATGGAACTGCGCCTTGCCGCCGGCGATTCGACTGTCGGCATGCAGTTCCTTCAGCTGGCGGTCCCTCTCGGTCATCGCCTTCTCGATCATCGAAAGCGGTTCGCGCTCGGGCGCTTCGGCAGGCTCTCCGGTCGAGTGCCACTTCCCTTGCTGGGAGTCGATTTGAAGCAGCTTGATGAAAACGGACTCGACGTCTCCCCTCGGCAGCGCCGTTGCCTTAAGGGCTCCCTGCTCGCATTGCGGCAGGTCTAAGTCTAGTTCCGAAAAGGGGACATAGCCTCTGGACCCATCGGCATAGTCGACATGGGCGATTCCGGAGATGGAGTTCAAGATATCCGCTGAGAGATTCTCGATCTTTATCTGCAGATAAGCCTCAGAGGTGTCGACGTTTCTCGCGACCTGGACGACCGTTACCATCGCCGGGCATCCAGGCTCCCATTTCAGCAGACTCGAATCCCCGGACCAGTCATCCCTGAAGACAACTTTATAGTTACCCAATCACCTTACCTCCTGTATTCGCGGCTTTTGGAACGGCTTAGGCAATAAGACGGTTCCCACCAGCTTTCCAACTCAATTTTACTTACGCTACCTGCGAATTTGTTGAGCAACAAATTTGGATATGCGAGTGGTCGGTTAAGCCGCGCAGGCGTTGGACTAATTATTCTTTGCCGCTGCGGCGAGACCAGCGCAACCTTTTGGGATAGTCCTACGCTCGGCAATGCATCTACAAGCCCTGAGCGAAGGGAGTGTCGCATATGTATGCAGCGGCGCGGAACCTTCGGGGGGTGTTCCTATAGTTTTGTCAACTGGGAAATGCTCTCCGTGCGACCGAATCGC
>NZ_QRMJ01000013.1:0-19434 GCF_003473245.1 Collinsella sp. AM09-41 | reverse complement strand
ACTAGCCTCTCTTCATGAGCCCCGCAGTCCGCTCCGGCTGCGGGGCTTTTGCTATTCACCTAGTCATTGGGGACAAACCCGGCACTTGGGGACGGTCCTTTCCTGCCGGCAGCTTGGGACAGTCCTTAATAGTCATTGGGGACGTTCTTAAACGACTAGTCAAACAAGAACGTCCCCAATGACTACTCATTTAAGTCTGTCCCCAATGACTGCACAATGGCTGGGAAGGCGCATCCCACACCGACGCATTGCCTTCGGGCCCTTTCCCCAGGCTCTCCATAGCTCAGCTGAACTCCCCGCAACCTGTTCCGGGTTGGCGGAACGAGCGCGACGTGGAGTGTCATTCTTTACCGCGTTAGACTAGACGCAGGGAAAGGAGGAGGACATGGATGCTCGCGTCAAGCAGCTTGTAAATATGATCGAGGACGCTCAGCCTGTCGCTGTCGCGGTACTTGCCAAGCGTCTCGAGGTAAGCGAGCGCGCCGTGAGAAACTATATCCATCGCGCAAACGACAACCTTGCAGGGGTTGCACGCATCGTTGGCAGCAAGGGGCAGTATCGTATCGATGTTGCACGTGCAGATGAGCTTGCTCGCTTGCTAGACGGTGCGGCTCTGGCCCATCCGGGCATTCCTGATACGCGCGACGGCCGTGTGTCCTTCCTTCTTAACGACCTCCTAATGCGGTCCCAGTGGGTGACGATTGAGGAGTATGCGGATTTACTCTACGTTTCGGCGCGGACTCTGTCCAATGACATGCGTCTGGTAGAGCAGAAACTCGCCCAATTTGACTTAGCGCTTGAAAAGCGCCCACGCTACGGAATCCGCGTTGCGGGCGGGGAGTCGCAACGGCGCCTGTGCCTGGCCTCGCTGGTGAGGCCCGTGTTGCCCGACACCGACGATGCAAAGCTCGCCGAGCACCTGCGGGCCATCGCCGCATGTGTGGACGATGCCCTGACGGCCTCGCCCGTCACGGTGAGCTCGCTGGCATCCCGCAATCTCATCATGCATCTTTACATCGCTCTTGGCCGCATCGAGCAGGGCTGCTATGTCCCAGCTGCAGAATCGGACGTTCAAAAACTGGAGGGAACGCGCGAATACGCCGCGGCTTTCCAGATTGCCGCAAACATCAAGGATGCCCTGGGCGTGAGCATGCCCCGAGAAGAGGTTGCCTTTATCGCAATCCATTTGCTCGGCAGGGGCACGGGCGTGCCCGAGAAGGGCTCTGCCGTTATCTCGGACGAGATGTGGGAGATTGCTTCCGAGATGGTACGTGCGGTCAACGATGAGTTTAGGTTTGACTTTAGCAGCGATCTTGAACTTCGCATGAACCTTGCTCGGCATATTGGCCCTCTGGGTTATCGCCTTGAATATCACATGCATATGGATAACCCCATGCTGCCCGATATCAAGACGAGGTTTCCGTTGGCCTATTCGATGGCGGCCGGCACCTCGCAGGTACTCGAGCGTCATTTTGGCAGCCAGCCCTCTGATGAGGAGCTCGGCTACATCGCCATGGCATTTGCCCTGGCCCTCGAGCAGCAAGCCGACCAGCCGCGTCGCAAACGCATCCTGATCGTGTGCGCCTCGGGAGCGGGAAGCGCCCGTATGCTCGAGCACCAGTACCGCAAGCAGTTTGGTATGTATATCGAGTCGATTGAGACATGCGACGTCGCCCGCGTGGGAACGCTCGACTTTTCGCACATCGACTACGTGTTCACAACGGTGCCGCTCAACGTCAAGTTGCCTGTGTCCGTCCGCGAGGTCGATTTCTTCTTGGAGACGAGCGATGTCAACGCTATCCGCAAGGTGCTGAGTGATGACGCTGCGCAATCGGACTCCCTGAGCGCTTTCTTTAGCCGTGCCCTGTTCTTCAACCGCGTTGAGGCGTCGTCGAAGCAGGCCGTTCTCCGATATCTCTCCGAGCGCGCCGTCGAGAGCGGCCGTGTCGATGCCCAGTTTGCCCAAGAGGTTGCCGAGCGCGAGAGCGCGAGTGCCACCTCGTTTGGCAATGGGGTGGCCATGCCCCATGGGATGCATCCTTTGAGCGCCGAGGCCTTTGTTACCGTGGGCCTGCTCGAACATCCCATTCTTTGGGACGAATACGGCCATGAGGTCGATATCGTCTTTATGGTGTCGTTTGCCCGGTCGGGCGGCGATGAGGCGCGGATCTTGAGCTCGCTGCTCGCTGAGATCTTTATGGACCGCCAGGGGGTCGAGCGCTTACGCGAGCGCCGGTCCTGGCATGAGCTGATGGCGCTTGTGCAAGCGCATACGGCTTAAGACTTCTTTTGTCGATGACGCTGTCAGTCTACCTGCAATAAACCTCGAGGATTGCGGGCGGGAGATAGGTGTTTCGAATATTCAAGTACAAACCAGACATCACGGGAGAGGAGACCGTTATGGACGATCAGGGAACCGAGATGGTTTCGTTTCAGCTGGTCGCTGCAGCGGGAGAGGCACGCAGCCTTGCCTTCGAAGCCCTTGAAAAGGCAAAGGCGGGGGATTTTGACGCTGCCACCAAACTCATGAAGCAGTCAAAGGATGCGGGAATCAAGGCTCACCACATCCAAACGCAGCTGCTTTCGACCGAGGCGGCGGGCGAGCATCTGTCGGTGGATGTGTTGCTGGTCCATGCTCAGGACCACCTCATGTGCTCCATGCTTGCTCAGGAGCTCGTGCAGGAGCTGATCTGCCTGTATGAGCGCACTGCAGCCAAGAACGCCTAACGGCGTGCGGCGACTATCCAACCAATCAATGCGAAGGGAATCCCTTATGAAGATCCTTCTTGTTTGCGCAGCTGGCCTGTCTACAAGCATTCTGATGAAGAAACTCGAGAAATACGCGGAGCAAAACGGCATCGAGCTCGATATCGATGCGGTGGGTATCGGCGAGTATCAGGAGACCTGCGCCGATTATGACGTGCTGCTCTTGGGGCCGCAGGTGTCCTACCAGCTCAACACCGTCAAGCAGGGGAGCGGTAAGCCGACCGCGGTCATCCCCGCACAGGACTACGGCATGGGCAACGCCGCCAACGTGCTGGCACTCGCCCAGTCGCTGTTGGGCTAGGAGGCGACCATGGAAAAGTTCATGACCCTGCTTCAGGAAAAACTGACCCCTATTGCCAATTTCTGCGGCACCGAGCGTCACTTTGCCTCCATGCAAAAGGGCTTTATGAGCGCGATCAGCTTCATCTTGGTCTCTGCCGTCTTTATGATCATCGCCAACCCGCCGGTCACGGCCGACCTGGTGGCGCAGGGCGGGTTCTGGTCCGTCTTTGGCCCTTGGCTCGATTTTGCCACGGCCAATAAGCTCACGCTGCTCATCCCGTTCAACATGACGATGGGCATACTGTCGGTGATCGTGACGTTCGCAATCGCCTATAACCTGGCGGGCACCTACAAGATGCCCAAGCTTAACGCCGGTATGACCTCGCTGGTGATGTTCCTGATCGCCGCGGCGCCGTCGTCCTACTACCAGCTTGCTGATGAGTCCGTGCTCCAGGCGGTCCCCTGCACCTATCTGGGTGCGCAGGGCCTGTTTACCGCCATCATCGTTGCCCTGGTCTCCGTCGAGGTCACGCGCTTCTGCCAGACCAAGGGCATCACCATCAAGATGCCCGATGGCGTGCCGCCGTTTTTGTCCGAAACCTTTGGCGCCATCGTGCCTATGCTCGTCAACATCCTCATCTTCTTTGGTGGCAACCTGCTGATCCAGATGATCGATCCCACGCTGTCCATCCCCTCGGTTATCGAGAAGCTGCTCGCTGCCCCGCTTTCCGTCGCAGTTGACTCTGTGCCCGGCGCACTGCTTATCTGCTTCATGACGCTGCTGTTTTGGTGCTTTGGCGTCCACGGCAACATGATCGTGATGCCCATCACCGCCCCGGTCACGCTTGCCGCCTTTGCTGCCAACGCCTCGCTCTACGCTGCTGGGCAGCCGCTTGAGTTCCACCCGGTACTCATGTCGATGGTCATCAACCTCATCGGCGGCACGGGCAATACGTTCTCTTTTGTGGCGCTCTGCGCGTTTAAGGCAAAGTCGCAGCAGCTCAAGGCATTTGGCAAGGCATCGATCGTGCCGAGCTTCTTCCGTATCTCCGAGCCCGCGATCTTTGGCGCACCCATCATCTTCAACCCGATCCTCATGATTCCGTTTGTGCTGGGCGGTATGATTTCGGCCCTGCTGTATTGGGGTGCAATCTCACTGGGTCTTGTCTCTAACTTCTACATCTTGGTGAGCGGCACGTTCCCCATCTTCGTTCAGGGCTTTATCCAGTGCCTCGACCCGCGTATCTGGGTATTTACGATCGTTTTGATCGTGGTCATGGCTGTGGTCTGGTACCCGTTCTTTAAGGTGTACGACAACCAGCTCCTGGCGCAGGAGCAGGAGAACGCCGCGGCAGCTTCTGCCAAGGATACTGAGTAGCATGGGTTACTTTGACAGAACGTCTGCTGCCGGTATGCCCGAGGGCTTTTTGTGGGGCGGCGCGCTCGCTGCCAACCAGGCCGAAGGGGGCTGGAACGAGGGCGGCCGCGGTATGTCGCACTCCGACCTGATTCCACAGGGTCCCGACCGCTGGGATGTGATGTTTGGCAGGCAAAAGCCCGTGGATGATCCGGACAGGCTGTATCCATGCCGTTGGGGCAACGACTTCTTCCATCATTGGCGCGAGGACGTCGAGCTCTTTGCCGAGATGGGCTTTAAGTGCCTGCGTCTTTCAATTTGTTGGAGCCGTATTTTTCCCACAGGGATGGAGGCCGAGCCCAACGGTGAGGGCTTGGAGTTTTACCGTCAGGTATTCGAGGCGCTGCGCGAGCACGGAATCGAGCCGCTCGTGACGCTGTCGCACTACGACTATCCGTTGGCTCTGGTCGAGCGTTATGGTGGATGGCAAAGCCGAGAGATGATCGAGCGGTATGCGCACTACGTCGAGACCGTCGGACGTGCGTACCAGGGCCTCGTGCGTTATTGGCTCACCTTCAACGAGATCAACAGCGTGGCGCTGTCCTATATCAACGCGGGCGTCACGCTCGAGGATGAGCGTGACCGTGCAGCCGTGACCGCGGCGTTCTCGCACCATATGTTTATGGCGAGCGCTCGCGCTGTCGAGATCCTGCACAAGATCGATCCCGCAAACAAGGTGGGTTGCATGATCGCTGCCGGTGCGACCTATCCGTACCGTTGTGCGCCCGAGGACGTATGGCTTGCGTATGAGGAGGACCGCGGCCGCTACTTCTACACTGACGTGATGGCTGCGGGCGCCTATCCTACTTGGAAGCTGCGTGCGCTCGAGAAAGAGGGTGTTCACGTGCCCTTTGAGCCGGGCGATACGGAGTATCTGGCCGAGCATACCGTCGACTTCATTTCGTTCTCGTACTATTGCTCGCGCTTGGTGTGCGCCGATGACCAGGTGATCGCTGAGAAGGCGGAGGGCAACGTGTTCCCGACGCTGCGCAATCCGTACCTCAAGGATAAAGAGACTGCCTGGAAATGGCAGATCGATGCGCTGGGTTTGCGCGTGACGCTTGCCGGCTACCACGATCGTTACCATCTTCCGCTCTTTATCGCCGAGAACGGTGTGGGCGGACTCGATGCGCTGGAAGACGGCAAAGTCCACGATGCATATCATATTGATTACCTGCGCAGGCATATTCTTGCGCTGCGCGATGCAATTGTCGAGGACGGTGTTGACCTGATGGGATACACGCCGTGGGGCTGTATCGATTTGGTGTCTGCCTCGACGGGGCAGATGAAGAAGCGCTATGGCTTTGTTTATGTTGATGCCGATGATACGGGCAAAGGCACGTTCGATCGCTACCGAAAGGACAGCTTCTGCTGGTATCAAAAGGTCATTGCATCAAATGGCGAGGACTTGAGTTAACCCTTGCAAGCCTGCTGCCCCCGTGGCCCGTTTCGGCCGCGGGGGCTTTTGTTATTTACCTAGTCCCCGATGAGACCCTCATTCTGTGGGTAGTCATTGGGGACGTTCTTAAAAGACTAGTCATTTAAGTCTGTCCCCAATGACTGCGGAAACCCGGCACTTGGGGACGTTCCTTTTCTGCTGGCAGCTTGGAACAGTCCTTAAAGCCCGCATCAATCAACTGCGGAAAGCGCATCCCAGAATGAGCGTCCAACATGGGACATAGTTTCCCTTGAGGGCCTCAACCGGAAAATGCATCCCGGAATGTTGCCGGAAAGTGGAACGTAGTTTCCCAAACGGGCCGCTAACGGAAAGTGCATCCCGCTATTGAGCTCCAAAATGGGATGCGCTTTCCGTGTCGGCAGTTCCTGGCAGCCTGGGGCTACTCATTTAAGTCTGTCCCCAATGAGTGCGGGCATCCAGAGACCACTCAATTAAGTCTGTCCCCAATGACTAGTAGTAGGCCCACATGGCTTCGACTTCGTTAAGGACCTCTACGACACCCCAGCGGCGGGCGCTGCGGCTGGCCGAGTTGGGATCGAAGACTTCAATATGGTCGGCGTCGTCAATACCGTAAAGCACAATGTAGTGGCCGACGTTGGTAAAGGTGCCCGGCCGAACGGCGGCGATGACGGGCGCTCCCGAACGCAGTGCCTGAGTCATCGAGTCACGATCGTTATGGAGCTCCGTTCCGTTAAGTCCCAACTGCCACGCGCCGCTCGTCATAAACGACCATTCGGTTGCACCGGTGGGGGCGTAGTTGCCCGCCTCGGAAAGCGCGCACATATCGATGGGGGTCATATCGGTGCGTCCCGTCTTAAAGATATAGACCATGGTGAGGCACGTGGGCCCGCATGCATTTTGGCGGATGGTGCCGCCGGCGTAAGGCAGCTCCGACCACGCAGGGTCGATCTGATAGATATGGGGCATCGTGCCGGCTTGCCATTGCGAGCGCGGGGTCGAAAAGGCGAAAGAATAACCGGGCGCGACGGGGGCCTTGAGCAGCTTGTCCTCGGCGGTGGGCTCAAGGCCGGCCGAGCCGTGGGACATACAGGAGCTCATAAGCACAAAGACCAGACAGATGAGGATAGAGCACAGTGCGAGGCAAAGTCGACGAGCCGGAAGGGCGGGGGCATTCACGTACGATGTCGAGCGGTAGGGCTTGCCGTCGCGTCCGCCTTGGGAACGCGAAAAGAAGCGGTTGATATGGATGCCGGACTGACGTGCGCCGTTGCGGCGCAGTTGCGGAACCTCGGCCTGGCGCTGTCGAGTGCGCGCGCCCAGGCGGCTATCTTGCTGCGCGCTTGTGCCCGTGCTCGGACAGTCACTCTGCCGTGTTCTGCTTGTCTGCTGCCGAGACGAAGGCCTGGGTTGCTCTTGAGGGCGTTGCGGATTGCTGCTCGTGGCACTTCTAGGCGTCGGCGTGGTGCGGCCAGCAAGGCGAACGCTTTGTCGCCGTTGATCACCGTCGTTGTATCCGTATGCCATTCGTACCGCCTTGTCTCATGTATAACCTGTCTATCCTACAAAAAAGATGTGCAACAAATGGGTCTGCGCGTCAAAAGCTCGGTAAACGGTACGAAAGGCGCAAAACGCACGGCTTCAAAAACATCTCTATATGCGTCCGATGAGCGTACGCCCGTCGGACGGGCGGCAACAATGAGTGGCAAACCGCGCCGTTCGTCCCAAAAACAGCGCCGCTCGTTTTGCAGTTCTGCCTTCGGTCGAGTCGCAAGCGGCGCTGCTGTGCCAAGGCCGTATCTTAAAGCCACGAAATAAAAGCGCGCGGTAAAACAGACCGCGCAAGGGGTGACGCCAAAGAGGCGTCAATAAGGAAAGGAGGGGAACAATGGCGGACAAGAACGCAGAAGTTGCAGTCGAAGGTAACGGCGGCATGAAGAAAACGCTTTCGCTCTGGAACTTCTTCACCATCGGTTTCGGTGCCATCATCGGAACTGGCTGGGTCCTGCAGGTCGGCGACTGGATGGTCGTGGGCGGTGGTCCCGTTCCCGCTATGATCGCATTCCTCTTGGGTGCAATCTTCCTCGTGCCCGTCGGAGCTGTTTTCGGTGAGCTCACGGCTGCTATCCCCATCTCGGGCGGCATCGTCGAGTATGTCGACCGTAGCTTTGGCCGTACGCTGAGCTACATCACCGGTTGGCTTCTGGCCCTGGGCAACGGCATCCTGTGCCCGTGGGAGGCCATCGCCATTTCGACCCTCGTGTCCGAGATGTTCGGCAGCCTGCCCGGTCTTGAGTGGCTGCGCGCCGTCAAGCTCTACACCATCTTGGGCGCCGACGTTTACTTGTTCCCGACGCTGATCGCGCTCGGCTTTGCAGTCTACGTCATCTTCCTCAACTTCCGCGGTGCCAGCTCGGCCGCCAAGCTCCAGGCCTTCCTGACCAAGGCTCTGCTCTGCGGCATGCTGCTCGCCATGGGTGTCTCGCTGTTCACCGGTTCGCCGGAACACGCCATGCCCGTGTTCTCCCAGGTCACCGGTGCTGGCGGCGGCAAGCCCGCTACCGAGGGCACCAGCCTGTTCGCCGGCATCGTGTCGGTCCTGGTTTTGACCCCGTTCTTCTACGCCGGCTTCGATACTATTCCTCAGCAGGCTGAGGAAGCAGCCGAGGGCCTCAACTGGAACAAGTTCGGCAAGATCATCTCCCTGGCCCTGCTGGCCGCAGGCGGCTTCTACATGGTCTGCATCTACTCGTTCGGCACCATCCTCGACTGGCATGAGTTCGTTAAGAGCCCGGTTCCCGCGCTTGCCTGCCTCAAGGGCATCAACATGCTCCTGTACCTGGCCATGCTCGTCATCGCCACGCTTGGACCCATGGGCCCGATGAACTCCTTCTACGGCGCCACGAGCCGCATCATGCTCGCCATGGGCCGAAAGGGCCAGCTGCCCGAGAAGTTCGCCGAGGTCGATCCCAAGTCCGGCGCTCCCAAGCTCGCCTGCGTCGTTCTGGGCGTCATCACCGTCGTCGGTCCGTTCCTGGGCAAGAACATGCTCATCCCTCTGACCAACGTGTCGGCTCTCGCCTTCATCTTCTCCTGCGGCATGGTCGCCCTCGCTTGCCTGCGCATGCGCTTCACCGAGCCCGACCTGCCTCGTCCCTACGAGGTGCCCGGCGGCAAGTTTGGCATCAGCCTCGCTATCGTTGCCTGCGGCACCATCATTGGCCTGCTCGTGATCCCGTTCTCTCCCGCCTCCCTCAACATGGTGGAGTGGAGCATCGTGATCGGCTGGTTGGCTATTGGCCTGGCCCTCATGGCTTTCACCAATTCCCGCAAAAAGTAACGCCTAGCCGGGGCGGATCGGGTGCGCGGAATCCTCTCTCCCGCGCACCGAACCCGGCACCACTTGGGTAGCTTTGTGAGGCCTTAACCCAACACGGCCTCGCCCACTATATGGATCCATAAGGAGGAACCATGTCCACTAAGTACGCAATCGTTGGCGGCAAGCTCATCGACGGTACCGGTGCCGAGCCGGTCGAGAACTCCCTCGTTCTCGTCGACGACAACGGCAAGATCGAGTATGCCGGTGCTATGCAGGACCTTCCCGAGGGCGTTGAGGTTATCGACGCCGCCGGCAAGACCGTCCTTCCCGGCCTGATCGACACCCACCTGCACTTCTCGGGCAACCTGACCGACGATGACACCGATTGGGTTATGCAGCCGCTCCTCGAGAAGCAGGCCGTCGCCGTCAAGCAGGCCTACGACTGCCTCACCCACGGCCTCACCACCGTCTGCGAGATCGGCCGCTTTGGTATCCAGATCCGTGACTGCATCGACAAGGGCGTCTTTAAGGGCCCGCGCGTTCTGGCCACCGGCCTGGGCTTCTGCCGCGTTGCCGGTCACGGCGACTCCCACCACTGCACCCAGGAGCTCAACAAGGAATCCCACCCCTGGGGCGACCAGGTCGACGGTCCTTGGGATCTGCGCAAGGCCGTCCGTCGTCGTCTGCGCGAGAACCCCGATGCCATCAAGATCTGGGCTACCGGTGGCGGCATCTGGCGCTGGGACTCCGGTCGCGACCAGCACTATTGCTCCGAGGAGATCCAGGCCGTGGTCGAAGAGGCAAAGATGGTCGGCATCCCCGTGTGGAGCCACTGCTACAACAACCACGCCGCTGCCTACGATTCCGTTCGCTTTGGCTGCGAGCAGCTGATTCACGGCTTCGATATCGATGAGCGCACCATGGACCTCATGGCCGAGCAGGGCACCTTCTTCACCCCGACGATCGCCTTCCTGCCCACCTGGTACGCCACCTATCCGCCCGTCTACGTCCCCGAGCTGCACGACAAGTACGAGGGCACCCTGGTCGAGAAGGAGCTGCAGCGCAACTACGACTGCCTGCGCGAGGCCAAGAAGCGCGGTGTCGTCATGACGATCGGCTCCGACTCCTTCTCCTTCGTCACCCCGTACGGTACCTGCTCCATCGAGGAGATGTACGAGTTTGTCGACAAGATCGGCTTCACCCCGGTCGAGACCATCACCTGCGCCACCCTCAACGGTGCCAAGATGTGCCACATCGAGGACGAGACCGGTTCCATCGAGGCCGGCAAGTGCGCCGACCTGCTGGTCGTCAACGGTGACGTCGCCGCCGACATCCACGTGCTCAACACCGACAACATGGACGTCATCATGAAGGACGGCTGGATCGTCGAGGCTGGCACCTTTGGCGAGGCCAACAAATACAGCGCCTAAGATACCGTTTGTCGATGGCTGGATGTAAAACACAGTTTTTGATTGCATAATGCAATGGAGAGGGTCGCTTGCGGCCCTCTCCATTGCTATGGGGTGCGTCAGTAAGAAGGGGATGACGGTGGATTTAAACAGGCTGATTCTGGGCAAGAGCTACAACTCTACCAAGGTCTTTCGTACGGCCCAGCATGTGGTCCAGGCCATCTTGCTCGGTTTTGTCGTACCGGCCCTTATCCTGCTGCTTATCTGGGATTTAACCGATAATCCCAACCCCGTTCCGGGCGTTGTCGTTATTGCCGGCCTGGTCATGCTGTGCTTCTTTTTCTCGTATGTCTTTGTGGTCCCCGACGACCTCACATCGAGCGCAACCGACCGTACGCTCGCCATCGCATCAAAAATATTCGCCTACACGTCGCGCGGCCTTACGCCCGAAGCGGCCTTGGGCGCCTCCAAGATCATCCTGTCCGAGACCATTGCCTCTGCCATCTGCTTTACCGACGGCAAGCAGGTGCTGGCAAGCTGGGGTGAGGACTCGGCAAAATGCCCTGCCGGCACCCCGGTCGTGCTCAAGACCACGCTCAACGTGATCGAGTCCGGCGAACAGAGTGTATTTTCGCGTGACACCTCCAATGAGACGGGTGGCTATTTTCCCCGCCTGCGCGCCGGTATTGTCGCACCGCTTACCGTGCGCGGGCATTGCGTGGGTACGCTCGAGCTGTACTATCCCCGCCTGAGCAGCATCGATATGCGCCAGACGGCGTTAGCCTCGGGCTTTGCCGATCTCATTTCCACGCAGCTCGCCAGCTTTGAGCTCGAGCGCCAGGACGAGCTTACGGCCCGCGTGGAGCTGCGCGCCCTACAGTCGCAGGTCGACCCGCATTTTCTGTTCAATACCATCAGCACTATCGTGTCGCTCGTGCGAACCGAGCCCGACAAGGCGCGATCGCTGCTGATCGACTTTTCCAATTACTATCGTCAGACGCTTTCTGACTCCGATACGCTCACCACGCTCGAGCATGAGGTGGAACAGGGCACTCGTTATATCAATCTTATGCAGGCCCGGTATGGCGACGGCCGTCTGCGCGTTTCGGTCGACATCGACTTTGAGGTGCGCGACAGCATGGTGCCGCCGTTTATCTTACAGCCGCTGCTCGAAAACTGTATCAAGCATGCCCAGCGCGAGACCGAGCCGCTTTCTATTCGTGTTGGGGCTTTTGAGACCGATGACGGTCTGGAGATCATCGTCGAAGATGACGGCATCGGTATGAGCGAAGAAGTCTGCGCGCACCTGTTTGAGCAGCATCGCCGAGAGGAGCCCGAGAGCATTACCGCCGACGGCTCCATCAAGCGAGGCTGCGGCCTGGCGCTCTTCAACGTGCTTCAGCGCATCCATTTCTTTTACGGGGAAGATTCTGGCATGCGCGTGAAGTCCCAGGAGGGCGTGGGGACGCAGGTCATCGTCGAGCTGAACGGCGAGCCGCATGAGCCGGCGCCGATGAAGGTGTAGCGCGCGGTTGGATTGAGAGAAAAAAGAGGGGAAGCGCATATGTCCGAGGGATGGAACATCTTGGTGGTTGATGACGAGCCTCCTATTAGGGCTGAGCTACGTTATCTGCTGGAAAAGGATGCACGTGTGGGACAGATTGCCGAGGCGGGCAATGTCACCGAGGCCGTGGAGTCGATTCTGTCGAACAAGCCCGACGTGCTGTTTTTGGATATCACGATGCCCGGCCGCTCGGGAATTGAGCTAGCCGAGACCCTGCAAAACCTAAAGACGCCGCCGGTGGTGGTGTTTGTGACGGCGTTTGCAGAGTTCGCGGCCGACGCGTATAACCTCGATGCTGTCGACTATGTCGTCAAGCCGGTCGAGGATGCCCGCCTGTCAAAGGCACTCGACAAGATCGAGGCGGCCTTGGGCGTCCGTCGTGTTATCCACGCTCCGCGCCAGCCTTTGCGTCTGACGGTGGACCGCGGGGGCAAAAAGGTGTTCATTCCCGCCGCAGACGTTTGCTACTTTGAGGCGCGCGCCGATTTTTGCAACGCCATCTGCGCCGAGGGAACGTACCTGATCAATGAGTCGATCTCTTCGCTCGAGCGTCGCTTGGACTCCGAGGGCTTTATTCGCGTTCATCGCAGCTACCTGGTCAATTTGGAAGACGTGCACAATGTTGAGATTGGCTCCACGGGGTTGATGGAGCTCAGGCTCGACCGCGTGAACTCGACGGTACCGGTGTCCCGTCGTCGTGCCGCCGAGGTCAAGTCGCACCTGGGGCTTGCGTAAGAGGCTTGCGTGCTGTCGTTTACCATCGCAGGTTTGGCATGGGCGCGCGGTGGGCATAATGGGTGGCATCGAATGAAATCGAAAGGATCATTATGCCCGCGCTTATCACCCATCATCTGTTTGGCGAGGAAAGCATCGACCGTCTTCCGCAGGGCGTCATCACGTCCGATGAAGAGCGCATTGCCTTTATCTTGGGCAACCAAGGCCCCGACCCGTTTTTCTTTCACATTCTGACACCGCGTGTTTCCGACTGCACGCTGCTGGCGCAGGTCATGCATCGGTCGCGCATGTCTCGCCAGTTCGCGTGCCTGCGCGACGGCGTGTCGCATCTGCTGCCGCGCGATGCCAGCTTGGGTCGTGCCTTTGCGCTGGGCCTGCTGTCTCATTACGTGCTCGACCGCAACGCTCACCCCTTTGTCTATGAGCAGCAGTTTGGCATCGTGGAGTCCGATTCAGAGCTTGAGGATTCGAGCAGTCAGGTCCATGCCGTGATCGAGAGCGACCTGGATGTACTGATGCTGCAGCTTAAACGCGATGGCGCTACGGTCGACGATTACCCGCCGGCGGGCGAGATCGTCACCACCGATCGCATCAATCGCGTGGCCGGCGTGCTGATGAGCTATGTTGCCGGACGCGTGTACGGCATTGACATTCCGGCGGGGGAGTACGGTGCTGCCGTTGCCAATATGCAGCGACTTTACCGCGCGATTGAGCCGGCCGGCTCCGCAAAGACGCGCGCGATCTCGCTGGTTGAGGGCTTGGTGCACGACTACTCGCTGCTCGACGGCCTTGCGCACCGCGTGACGACCGAGCTGCCCGAGCGTACCGGCAACCTGGGCCACTTGGCATGGAAGAACCCCTTTACCGATGAAGTCTCGACCGAGAGCTTCCCCGAGGTCTTTGACCGCGCGCTGCTCGATTACGAGTGCACGGTTGCCCGCTTTATCGAGACCGGCGATATGGAAGCCGTGACCAACCATGTCAATTACAGCGGTCGCGTGCTCAATGCCGATGAGGAGTTCGACCGCGAGGAATAGGGCTCATGCGTGCCCCTTTGCCGAATCCTTACCGGTGCTTCTGGACAATTGGGGTACGATGAACTAACTGCATATCGGGCAAATACGAAGGGTCCCTGTCCATGAAATACACCAAGCTCGAGCGTAACTGGGTTATGTACGATGTGGGCAATTCGGCCCTCGTGCTGCTCAATACCTCGGTGGTGCCCATTTACTTTAACGCCATCAATACCGGCGCTTCCTCGGCCGACCTGGTGGTCGCTTGGGGCAATGCGCAGACGATCGCCTCGCTGGTCATCGCCATGCTCATGCCCATTCTGGGCGCACTTGCCGACTACGCCGGCAACAAGATCAAGTTCTTCTTGGGCTTCTTCCTCACGGGCCTGGTGCTTTGCCTGGCGCAGGCTATCCCAATGTCTGCCATGGCATTTTTGACCGTGTACGTGCTGTGCACCATCGGCCTTAACTCTTCTATGACGTTCTACGACGCCATGCTGCCTGACATTACCACCGACGAGCGCATGGACGCCGTGTCCAGCTCGGGTTATGCCTGGGGCTACATCGGTTCCACCGTGCCGTTCGTCATCTGCCTGGCGCTCATCATGGGTGGCCCCGCTCTTGGCATCCCCACCATGCTGGCAACGCGTCTGTCGTTTATCATCACTGGTGCCTGGTGGCTCATCTTTACCCTGCCGCTCATTCGCACCTATAAGCAAAAGTACGGTCGCGAGCGCGGTCCCGAGGACACCATCGGCCACATCGTGGGCGGTGTGTTCTCCGAGGTCGGACACACCATGCGCGAGATTGCCCACAATAAGACCGTGCTGGTCTACATGATCGCGTTCTTCTTCTATATCGACGGTGTGCACACGGTCATTTCCATGGCCACCAGTTACGGATCGGCCTTGGGCATCGATTCGACGCAGCTGGTGCTGGCGCTGCTCGTTACGCAGTTCGTGGCCTTTCCGTCCGCCATCATCTACGGCAAGCTCGCCGGACGCGTGGGCACGCTCAACATGATCCTGGTGGCGGTCGCCGCCTACATGGGGATTGTGCTGTTCGCCGCGTTCTTCCTAAAGACCGCCTTTGAATTCTGGGTGCTTGCCATTATGGTCGGCCTGTTCCAGGGCGGTGTGCAGGCGCTCAGCCGTAGCTACTTTGGCCGCATTATCCCCAAGGAAAAGTCCAACGAGTACTACGGCTTCTTTGACATCTTTGGTCGTTATGCAAGCGTTATGGGCACCTTCCTGGTGTCGGTCGTCACCTCGCTGACCGGCAACCCGTCGCTGGGCGTCCTTTCCATTGGCGTGCTGCTGGTCGTTGGCTTTATGCTACTGGTCCGCCTGTCCCGCATGACTCGGGCGGCAGAGCATGCCGCATAGGAGCGAGCGGCTATTGTGCCTGTCCACGGTACTCTTTTGGGGTTATCCGCAATAAACATTGCGACTTGCGAGCAATGATTTGCCCAAGTGGGTATGATGGAATCAGCTAGGTCGCGGGGCGTCGCCTGTGTTTGGCGGCGTCCCGTTTTTGTGTTGCAGGGAGGGTAAGGCATGAACGCCACGGTCGTGATTCCAACGTATTGGGCGGGCGATGACGCTTGCGCAAACGCCCCTGGCACCTATGACCATTCGACGCGACTCAACGCAGACAATCCCGAACTCGACCGCTGCCTGGCCTCGCTTGAGCAGGTGTGCGACATCCCGCGCATCATCCTTTTGGTGGTCTGTCCTGTTTCTGCCACAGCCGATGTGTCGCTGCGCGTGCACGAGATTGTCGACGCGCATCCCACGCTCAAGGTCACCGTTGTCACCAACACCCAGGCCTCGCGCATCGCAGACCGGGTTGCTCAGATCGCGCCCAAGGGTTCGGGCGAGTGCGTGAGCCTGCGAGGCTACGGTGCCATCCGCAACATGGGGCTAGCCTGTGCCGCTGTGCTGGGGCATGACGCGGTTATCTTTTTGGATGACGATGAGACTGTCATCGACGCCGACTTTATGAAGCGCGCGACCTATGCGTTGGGGCAGCAGACGCGTCAGGGCTTGCCGATCTTGGTCAAGAGCGGCTATTTCTACGATCGCGACGGCTCGCCGCTGGCTCCCACGGACAAGGCGGGCATCTGCCATCGTTGGTGGACCAAGCGCATCGAGTTCAACCGTTGGATGAAAAAGGCGCTCTCGGGCACCCGCATCTCGCGCTCCAACTACGTGTGCGGCGGCCTGATGGCCCTGCACGCCCGCGCCTTTACGCGTGTGGCCTTTGACCCGTTTATCACCCGCGGCGAGGACTTGGATTACCTCTTTAACATGCGCATGTTTGGCTACGACGTGTGGTTCGATAACGAGTGGACCGTGCGCCATCTGCCTCCGGAGTCCGAAAAGCGCTCACCGCGCTTTATGCAGGATGTATACCGTTGGTACTACGAACGGGCCAAGTTGACATTCGCCGCGCATCAAAAGGAGCTCATTCCCGTTACGGCGGCATCACTCATGCCCTACCCGGGCCCGTGGATTTCGCGCGAGCTCGACGACCGCGTGCGCAAGACCGCTATGGTCCGCAGCGTGTTTACCCGCGAGCATGAGGGCTACCTGCGCATTTGGCGCCATGGCATCGACGAGGCAAAGGCCTATGCGCGCCAAAACGCTGCAAGCTACCTGCGTTTCCAGAGCTTTTGGCCCAAGATCATGGACGGGCTTTGGCGTGACGCACAACTGATCAGTATCCTGGAGGGGGCCGAATGATCGACCGCCGCGCCCAGCGCGATAGTTCAATATCAATCTTTCGCATCATTGCCGTTGCCTGCGCCATTTGCGTGCTGGTGTACTTTATTTTTGCCTTGGTGACCGGTATCGAGCCGATCGCCACGGTGATTGCCTGCGCGCTGCTGTGCATCTTTCTGTGCATCTTTATCTTTTTGACGCTCAATCCCGATTCGGTGCGCTCCCAGTACACCGAGGAGACGCTCTCGGTGGCCTCGGCCATGCTCGAGGACATTAAGGGCGGTCTGACGCAGGAGTCGGCGCGTTTGGTGTGCCGGCGCATTTTGCCCGAGACGCGCGCCATGACGGTGGCCATCACCGACGAGGACAACGTGCTTGCCTGCGCGGGCGAGTTTGAGGAAAAACTGCTGCCCGATACTCCCATCCACACGCTTGCCACACGCTACGTTATCGAACATGGCATCGTGCAATCGTTCAACCGTATGGTGGATGTCGTGGGCTCGGACGGCTCGCACAACCAAGTCCCCGCCGGCATTATCGCCCCCATCAAGGTGGGCGATCGTACCGTCGGCACGCTCAAGTTCTACTACAAGACCCCGCGCGCCGTCGACCGTACCCAGTACGCGCTTGCCTCGGGCTTTGCCGAGATCTTGTCCACGCAGCTCGCCATCCACGAGCTCGAGGTGCAAAAGGAACTCACAGCGCGCGCCGAGGTGCGTGCGCTGCAGGCGCAGATTAACCCGCACTTCCTGTTCAACACGCTGAACACCATTGCATCGTTTACGCGCACCGACCCGCTGCGGGCCCGCGAACTGCTTCGTGAGTTCTCATCGTTCTATCGCGCCACGCTCGACAACTCGGGATCGCTTATTCCGGTCTCGCGCGAGGTCGCACAGACCAAGCGCTACCTTACCTTTGAGAAGGCCCGCTTTGGCGAGGACCGCGTGCTTGCGACGTTCGATGTGTCCGAGGACGTGGAAGATACGCTGGTGCCGGCGTTCGTGATCCAGCCGATTGTCGAGAACGCCGTGCGTCATGGTATGGGCGATGACGACGCCCTGAGGATCGACGTGACCGTTCACCAAGACGGCGAGGATGCAATCTTGATTGCCGTGGCCGATAATGGCGTGGGCATGGATGAGGGTACCGCCGCCAGACTGTTTGACGAGCGCTCTGCCCGTCCCGACGCCAGCTCTCCTCAGGGTGGCGGCGCCGGTGTGGCCATGCACAATATTTCGGAGCGCATCCATCGCTTTTTTGGGCCGCACTCCTATACGCGTGTCGAATCGGCGCCGGGCAAGGGCACCAAAGTGCTCCTTCATCTTGATTTGTCAGAGAGCATCTTTGACATTCAAGAGTAAAATAAAAAGCTACGGGCTCAACGTCATGCGACGGACGCCCGGCGTAGTTAGTTGACGAAAGGTTTTATCCCTATGCTGCGTGCGATGATTGTGGATGATGAGGCGCCGGCTCGCTCGGAGCTTCGCTTCCTGCTCGAGCAAACGGGCAAGATCGGCACGATCACGGAGGCGTCGAGCGTCCGCTCCGCCATCGAGATGCTTATGGAAAGTCGCGTGGATGTCGTGTTTCTCGATATCTCGATGCCCGGTGCCTCGGGCCTGCAACTTGCCGAGGCGCTGCATAAGCTCAAAAATCCGCCGGCGATCGTGTTTGTGACTGCGTATAGCGACCATGCGGTCGAGGCATTCGACGTCGATGCCGTCGATTATCTGATGAAGCCTGTCGAGGAAGCTCGCTTGGATCGCGCGATCGAGAAGGTCATGCAACGCGCCAAGCCGGTTACGGACAGCAAAGTGACCATCGAGCGTATCCCGGTGGAAAAGGGCGGCCGCAAGGTGCTCATTCCCGTGGATGACATCCGCTTTATCATGGCAAAGGACGATTACTCCTGCATCTATACCGTCGATGATCGCTTTTTGTCGACGACCTCGCTGGCGCAGTTTGAGGCCAAGCTCTGCGACTTTGGCTTCTTCCGTGTTCACCGCCGCTATATCGTCAACCTAGCGTGCGTCACGGACGTTGAGACGGTGCCCTCGGGCGCCATCCAGCTGGGCATTACGGGCGTCGACGAACGCGTGCCGGTTTCGCGCCGCCGCGTCGTGCCGCTCAAGAAGGCTCTGAGTCTCTAGCACACTGGCCCCGCAGCCCTGTAGACCCATCGTCTGCGGGGCCGTGGGGCCTTTTTTGTATGTATCTGCCGAATCGTTTTTTTTGCGGAAGGGATCCCATGAACAGTGCAAGCGCCAAGCGTATCGACATCATCTCGGACACCCACGGCTATTTATCGCCTGCGCTCTTGGATGAGCTTGAGGGCGCAGATCTGATCATCCACGCCGGCGACCTCACGTCAGAGATGGACTACGAGCACCTATGCACCATCGCCCCCGTGCGGGCCGTCTTGGGCAACAACGATTACTACCGCGACTACGGTCCCGATGTAGACCGTCTTGCGCTCTTTACCTACGAAGGCCTCAAATTCGCCGTAGCCCATTACCGCGAAGACCTTCCGGTGGGATCCGTAGACGTAGCCATCAACGGCCACACCCACGTAACCAAAGAAGCCCAGGTGGGCCGCTGCCTAGTCCTCAACCCGGGCAGCGCCAGCTACCCCAGAGGCAGCCGAGGCCCCACTATGGCCAGAATGCTAGTAAAAGACGGCCATGTCATAAGTACCAAGTTTATTGACCTAGACTAACCGCAACAAAAACGGGGGATGCACAAGGCATCTCCCGTTTTTCTTTGAGCCAAAGTAAGAAGTCCAACCAGAA
>NZ_QRMJ01000012.1:0-21770 GCF_003473245.1 Collinsella sp. AM09-41 | reverse complement strand
CGCGCGGCAAGGAGATATATTGCCAGACCCGAGGGGCGCCGGGGGCGGGAATCTGGGCATACACATTTCCTACACAATTTTGGATCCGACTAACGTTTGCCAGCCGTTAACTACCGCTCGCCGAGCATCTCTTTATATGAGGCAGTCTCATGGTTAAAGCGGATACGTCCCCCTAGCTAAAGCACAGCCAGCATCGAGCAACTCATCACGTTCTTCCACCGAGAACCCCTCGGCGTAGACGCGCACCACTGGTTCGGTCCCGCTAGGACGGACCAGCAGCCACGTATCATCCTCGAATGACAGACGCAAGCCGTCCATATGACTAACGTTTTGCGGCACCTTGCCACAAATCGACTTGGGGTTTACGCCCGGCAGCAGGGTTCGTAACGTTTCGGCATCTTCGGCCTCAAGGCGCAAATCGCGTCGACCGTAACTCGTCTTACCAAAACTGTCCTCGAGTTGGTCGACCAGAACGCCCAAAGGCGCGTCCGTCTTTGCCATAAGCTCACACAGAATCAGACAGGCGAGGATTCCATCGCGCTCGGGCATATGCGCGGCGATGCCGATACCACCGGCTTCTTCGCCGCCCATGAGGACGCCGCCCTTCTTCATCTCCGCCGCTATATATTTGAAACCGACTGGTTTGACGGTCACGCGGCAGCCAAGCGCCTCGGCAATGCGACGCACGAGCGTCGAGCATGAAAGATTGACGACGACGCGCCCCTCCAAATTACGAAATTGAACCAAGTCGCCTAAAACGAGCGCCATGATCTGATGCGGATGTATATATCTGCCGCGCTCGTCAACCGCGCCGATACGGTCGGCGTCGCCGTCGGTCACCAGGCCAGCGCAAGCTCCGTCCTCGATAACCGTGCGCTCGCAAGTGTCCACCCAAGGCTCAACGGGGTCGGGGCAGATATCTTCTTGATCAGACGCCTGCCCGGCGTGAATCTCGTGCACCTCAACGCCAAGCTCGCGCAGCAAGTCGGCTAGATAGCCCTGGGCTGCGCCGCCCATGGGGTCGACAACCACGCGCAAGTGCGCGGCGCGGATGGCTTCGGCATCGACAAACGATGCCACCGCTTGCATATAGTCAGGAATGATATCCGCGGTGCGATATTGCCCCTCGATCCCCATTGGCTCGGGAGCCATGGTCTCTTCGAGCTCTTCGATGACATCCTGGTTGGCGGTCGAGCCGTCACCCATGCGAATCTTGAGGCACAGATAACCCTGCGGATGATGGGACCCCGTCACCATGAGCGCGCCGCACGCCTCACCGTCATAAGCCGCCGCCCACGTAAGGGCAGGGGTCGGAACAGGTCGCGAAGCGAGCACGGCGTCTAGCCCGTGCGCTGCTAGCACGCCCGCCGCAAGCTCAGCGAACTCGCGCGCCAGGGGCCGGGTGTCGAACCCTATATATACCGTTTTGCCCGGATTGGTCTTTTGCCACAACTCGCCGACGGCATCGGCGATACGGGCAACGTTATCGGCAGTGAAGTCCTCATCGACGCGAGCGCGCCAACCGTCAGTTCCAAAATGAATTATCGCGCACACGCGCAGACACCTCACAGTGTTTGGATCATGTTACGCATGGGGTATACCCGCAACATGCACTCGGCAACCTGCCGGCACCAGCATTCACCATTTGGGCAAATGCTGCCGAGGACATGCAGGCAATAAAAAACCGCCCCGTATGGAGCGGTTTTGCCCTTTATATATCGAGCGCCTCGGCCATTGCTGCCGTAGTGATTGCCGTGGTTCCACAGCAACTGCCCACCATTGCGGCACCGGCATGTCTCCATTCGATGCATGCGCGCGCGAAAGCTTCAGGGTTCTCGTGCCATACGGGGCCATCCTGAGTCTGGACCGGATCGCCTACGTTGGGACGCACCGTGACGGGAGTCGTCGCCGATGCAACCATCCTGGGCACCGCCGCATTCGCGGCCGCAAGCGAACAGCAATTAACACCAACCGAGTTTGCGCCGTGTTTTTCGGCGTACAAAACGGCTGCCTCGATGTTGAGGCCATCGCCCAGCAGGTCGCCTTTATCGTCAACGACAAAACTCACCAGAACAGGCATGCCGTCGGCGGCATCTCGGGCGCCGGCAAGCATGGGCTGCAGATTACGGATAGACGTCACCGTCTCGATCAGCAGACCGTCAACGCCGGCATTGAGCAAGGCGTGCGCCTGTTCGCGCGCAATGCCGCGGATTTCACGATACTCGGCAGAGTCCTCGGCAAACCACTCAATACCGATCGGGCCCATCGAGCCCAGCAGCAGCTGAGGGTGCGCCTGGCGAGCATCGTCGACGGCCCCGCGATTGACCTCCGCCACGGACGGCGCAATCTGGTCATGCTTGAGGGCATAGCTTGATGCCTGAAAGGTGTTGGTAATGAGCACCTGCGCACCGGCGGCGACATACAAGCGATGGATACGAGAAACGGCCTGCGGCTCTGCCAGATTCCAAAACGCCGGTGGAATGTCGGCGGCGTCGTACTCACTCAACAGAACACTGCCCATGGGGCCCTGCGCCAACAAGGTCTCGCTCGACAAGCGGCGCGTAAGTTCCTCGGCACCAAAGCGATTGTAATAACTCGTATCCATATATATCCCGCTATTCCTCGACGCTGATTCCTTGCTTTTCGAGATAGGCGAGCCAGCGGTTCATCGTGTCCTCGGATAGCGCATGCTCCATCATGCAGGCCTCGGAATCGGCTCGCTCAAATTCGACACCGAGCTCCTGAACCAAAAACGTGCGGATGAGGCGATGACGGTACCAGATAGCCGTGCCAACCTCGCGGCCGCGATCGGTCAGGATTACCTTGCCATAGTGCGATTGCTCGACAAGCTCGGATGCCTTGAGCGCCGAAACCGCTTTATTGACCGATGCCTTGGAGACGCCAAGGCGCTGCGCGATGTCGACCGATCGCACGCCGTTGGTTTCCCCCTCTTCGCTTTCAATGCGAACCATGCACTCCAAGTAGTCTTCGTTCGCCACCGTCAGATGTAGTTCGCGCGAGCTATTTGTCGTATCCATGATCTTCCGTCCCTTCTGCATTCAATGGCTGATTCTACCCCATCCAAGCGTCGCGGTATGCCGTGGCATACCGTGCTAGAGTTCTTGTTGCACACGACGACCAAGATTGGAGCGGTCTTTATGGAAAACACCACCACAAACCCCGATGTCCTCGAGCGCTTTTTGCGCTACGTCCAGATCAACACGCAGTCCGAGGATGCAAACTGCGACCAGGTACCCTCGAGCGCCGTTCAGTTTGACCTTGCCAACGTGCTGGCTGAAGAGCTGCGCGAGCTTGGTGCGGAAGATGCCCACGTGACCGAGCACGCCTATGTCTGCGCGCATATCCCCGCAAGTGCGGGCGCTGAGGACAAGCCCGCCCTGGGCCTGATCGCCCATCTCGACACCACCGAAGTTGCACCGGGCGCCGGCGTGAAGCCGCACATCGTACACTACGAAGGCGGCGACCTGGTCTGCGGCACGGTTGACGGTAAGCCCGTTGCCATGAGCACCGCCAAGCTTCCCGCCCTGAACGACCTCGCGGGTGAGGACCTGGTCTGCAGCGATGGCACCACGCTTCTGGGCGCGGACGACAAGGCAGGCGTCGCCGAGATCATGTCGCTTGTCGCGCGTATCGCTCAGGACCCTTCTCTGCCCCATCCCGCACTCGGCATTTGCTTCTGCCCTGACGAGGAGATCGGTCACGGAGCCGAGCTGTTGGATATCGATACCTTTGGCTGCAAGTACGCCTACACGGTCGACGGCGGCCCCATCGGCGAGCTGGAGTGGGAGTGCTTTAACGCCGCCGAGGCGACCATCCGCTTTGAGGGCCAGTCCATCCACCCGGGCGACGCCAAGGGCCGTATGGTCAACGCAGGCAATCTGTTCTGCGACTTCAACGCGTTGCTCCCCTACGTGCAGCGCCCGGAGTATACGGAAGGCTACGAGGGCTTTTATCACCTTGAGGGTGTATCTGCGACCGTCGATCACGCCACGGCGCGCTATATCGTCCGCGACCATGACGCCGCCAAGTTCCAGCAGAAACTCGACCTTATTGATGCCGCCGCCTCGATGCTCAACCAGCGTCTGGGTGAGGAGCGCGTAACGGTCGAGATTAAGCAGCAGTATCGAAATATGGCCGAAATCGTTCGTGACTATCCCGAGCTTATTGATGTTGCCAAGGAAGCCTACCTTGCCTGCGGCGTTGAGCCCCAAGTGCTGCCGATTCGCGGCGGCACCGACGGCGCGCAGCTGTCGTTCCGCGGTCTGCCCTGCCCCAACCTTTCCACCGGCGGCTATTGCTATCACGGCGTCAACGAGTTCGTCCCGGTCAGTTCGCTCGTCAAGATGACCGACGTGCTCCAGGAGCTCGTCGCCCGCTTTGCATAAGCCTGGCTGCACAAGTCCAAAAGACGAATCGCCCCGTCCTCAACCAAGAACGGGGCGATTTTTTTGCTGCAATGAGAACAGGTTGACGCACGCCAGCCTCTTAACGCAAGGAGTGTCCCAAACTGCCGGCACAAAAGGAACGTCCCCAAGTGCCGCAAAATGACGACATCCACTCTCGCTTTGTAGGTAGTCATTGGGGAGGTTCTTGTTTGACTAGTCGTTTAAAAACGTCCCCAATGACTACCCAACGACTAGTCCGGACCAAGGCAACGCCGATGTTTTGGCAACGACAGCGAAAACCCGCCAGAGCGAGCAAGGTGCCTTGAAACGAGGCGGCATTGATCTTTTGATCATGCCGCCGAAGTTGAAAGGCAGATTGCCGCTCTGGCGGGTTTACAGCGTCAACTGGTTACGCGGGCTGGTAAGCCCGCGTAACCCTAATAGTTGGCTTCGTAGCCGTTGCCGTCGCCCGTGGGCTCTTCATAGTAATCGGAACTGTCGCTCGAATCGCTTGAGTCATCGGAATCGTCAGAGCTGACCGATGAGGTTGCGGTACCGTTTGCGTAGTCGTCAGA
Source organism: Collinsella sp. AM09-41 (assembly GCF_003473245.1). Classification (NCBI taxonomy): domain Bacteria; kingdom Bacillati; phylum Actinomycetota; class Coriobacteriia; order Coriobacteriales; family Coriobacteriaceae; genus Collinsella; species Collinsella sp. AM09-41. Next base: position 16,789 of record NZ_QRMJ01000012.1, on the reverse strand, counting down.
CGTGTTGTTGTTCAGGTCACCGATCGTAGAGCTGGAGCCGTCGGAAAGACCCATGGTGTTGGGACCCTTGGGATCCTTGCCGGCATCGACGCGCTCCATCATTTCCTTGAGCTCGTCCTCGTAGACAAAGACATAGCTCACGCCGTCGATCATGGTGCTGTCGTCGGCGTACGAGGGCAGGTTGGCCGAGTAGATACCGTCGACATCCATACCGCGCATGGCGTTGACCGTAGCCACGATATCCTGAACGCTCATATCGGTTACGAGCATATCGGACAGCGAATTAACCAGGCCAAAGATCTTCGTGGCATCGAAGTTATTGAGAATCTGGTTGGCAAGGGCGCCAAGCACCTGACGCTGGTGGCGCATGCGTGTGTAATCGCCGTCGGCATAGGTGTAGCGGCAGCGGGCATAGGTAAGGGCGGTGGCACCGTCCATATGCTGCTGGCCAGCGGTAATCTTAATATCCAGGTGCTCGGGGTCGTCAACATCATCGGTTGCGTTAATGTCGATACCGCCAACCGAATCAATCAGCGCCTGCATTCCGTCGAAGCTGACCTCGGCATAGTGGGAAATCTGAACACCGCACAGCTCGTTGACCGCCTCGACCATGGCCTCGGCGCCGCCAACGGTATGGCAGGCGTTGATCTTCATGGTCTCGCCCTTGTACTCGACCTTGGTGTCGCGCGGAACGGAAATGAGCGTCGCCTGCTTTTGCGTGGGGTCGATGCGTGCCAGGATAATCGAGTCGGCACGATACGTATCCTCGCCCGGACGGCCGTCGGTGCCAAGAAGCAGCACGTAGAACGGATCCTTTGCCTCATCGGTGTCAACCAGAACCCGACGCAGATTGTCGGTAATGACATTAGAATCGCCGAGCTTGCCCATAATGGTGGCAAACCACAGGCCGGCAGCGGTAGTGGCACTCAGCAGCACGCCAAGCACGACAATGAGCGCGACGTGACGAATCGTGTGGCTACGACGGCGTTGGCGAGCGCGCTCGGAATAGCGAGCCACGTTATCGCGACTGTAGATCTTGGCCTGCGCACCAGTTGAGGGTCTTCGGGTGGTGGTATCCGCGAGGGGCTTTTTATTAAACATAGGCAACCTGTATTAGTAGATGACGGGATCGGGGACGGTAGCATGCTCGACATGCGCGCCGAGCGCCTGCAGCTTTTCGACAAACTGCTCGTAGCCGCGCTTGATGTGATGGATAGCCGAAACCTCGGTCGTCCCGTCGGCGATCAAGCCCGCTACGACGAGGGCCGCTCCGCCGCGCAGATCGGGCGAGGTAACCTGTGCACCCGAGAAGCCCTTGACGCCATGAATCATGGCATGATGGCTCTCGATACGAATGTCGGCACCCATGCGCACCAGCTCAGAGGCAAACATAAAGCGATTCTCGAAGATGTTTTCGGTAATAACGGAACTGCCGTCGGCAAGGGCGGAGAGCACCATAATCTGCGCCTGCATGTCGGTCGGGAAACCGGGAAACGGAAGCGTCTGGATGTCGACCGGCTTGATACGCTCGGCACGGTTCACATGGACGCCATCCTCGACGCGCTCGCAGTCGATACCCATGAGCTCCATCTTCTTGAGCACCATGCCCAAGTGAATGGGGCAAAAGCCCGTGACATCGACACCGCGATCGTCGGCCATCAACGCACCGGCAACGATAAAGGTACCGGCCTCGATGCGGTCGCCCACCACGCGATGGGTAACGGGATGGAGCTCTTCCACGCCTTCGATAGTCACGACGGGCGTACCGGCGCCAACAATCTTGGCGCCCATCTCGTTGAGCATGTTAGCGAGATCGACGATCTCGGGCTCGCGGGCGGCATTGTCGATAACCGTGGTGCCCTGTGCGCGCACAGAGGCCATGATGAGGTTCTCGGTCGCACCGACGCTGGCGAACTCGAGCGTGACGGTGGTACCGCGCAGACCTTGGGGCGCATTAGCGTTGATGTAACCGTGGGCGGTATCGAACTCAACGCCCAGGGCCTCAAGACCAAGAATGTGTATATCGATCTTGCGAGCTCCCAGGTTGCAGCCGCCCGGCATGGCAATTTTGGCGCGATGGAAGCGGCCCAGCAGGGGTCCCATGACGGCGGTGGAAGCGCGCATCTTGGCAACGAGCTCGTAGGGGGCCTCCCATGAATCGACCTGAGAGGTATCAATCTCGAGCGTGTGCTCGTCGAGAACATCGATCGTAGCGCCCATGCCCTTGAGCACCTTGCCCATCACGTGGACATCGGAAATATCGGGCACGTTCTGCAGCGTCGTCTTGCCCGGCGCCAGAAGCGTTGCCGCCATGAGTTTGAGCGCGGAGTTCTTGGCGCCCGAGACGGGCACGGAGCCTCCGATGGCGTGGCCACCCTCAACGCGGATAATATCCAAGGTCTACCCTTTCAAAAAGCATGCCCGGGGTGGCTGGGCCATCCCGGGCATGATGTGTTCGCAAATGGTCGAACGCTAAATCGTTTGACTATTGGGCAAGCTTGAGCTTACACCATGCGATTTCATTATAGAGGTAGGCGCGGCGTGCATCATCCTCCGACAAATTACCCAGCTTCTCTTCAAAACCTTGAATATCAGCTTTAAGCTTGTCGGCATCGACGGTCGCCAAATCGCAAGCGCGCTCGGCGAGAACGGTCACGACATCGTCCGCAACCTGGGCATAGCCGCCGGCCACGGCAAACGTGTGGTCGACAGTGCCCATGGCCTTATCGGAAACGCGAACGTAACCGCGGTCGATCGTGCAGATCTCGCTGGAGTGAGCAGGCAGAACGCCAAACTCGCCATCCGTGGACGGAATCGACACAAACGCAGCGTCGCCCTCATAGGCGCAGCTCACGGGGCACACGATGCGGATACGCATAACCTACTTCTCCCCCATCTTGCGGGCGCGCTCGCGCACGTCCTCAATCGTGGAAGCATAGCGGAAAGCCTGCTCGGGCAGGTCATCGGCCTTGCCGTCGACAATCTCGGCGAAAGAGCGGACGGTATCCTCGACGCGGACGTAGACACCGGGGTTGCCGGTGAACTTCTCGGCGACGTGGAAGGACTGCGAGAGGAACTGCTGAATCTTACGGGCACGGTTGACCGTAAGGCGCTGCTCCTCGGACAGCTCGTCCATACCCAGAATGGCGATGATGTCCTGAAGGTCGGAGTACTCCTGCAGGAGCTCCTGGACCTTGACGGCGACACGGTAGTGCTCCTCGCCGACGATCGAGGGATCGAGAGCGTCGGAGGAAGACGCGAGCGGGTCGATAGCCGGGAACAGGCCGAGCGACGAAATGCTACGCGAAAGAACCGTGGTGGCGTCGAGGTGCGTAAACGTCGTGGCAGGCGCCGGGTCGGTCAGGTCGTCTGCGGGGACGTAGACAGCCTGGACGGAGGTAATGGAGCCCGTCTTGGTCGAGGTAATGCGCTCCTGGAGGTCGCCCATCTCGGTAGCCAGCGTGGGCTGGTAACCAACGGCGGACGGCATACGGCCCAGCAGTGCGGAAACCTCGGAACCTGCCTGGGAGAAGCGGAAGATGTTGTCGATGAACAGCAGGACGTCCTGGCCACGATCGCGGAAGTACTCAGCGGTGGTGAGGCCGGCCAGACCGATGCGCAGACGCGCTCCAGGCGGCTCGTTCATCTGACCATAGACCAAGCAGGTCTTGTCGATAACGCCAGACTCGCTCATCTCGAGGAACAGGTCGGTGCCCTCGCGGGTACGCTCGCCGACGCCGGTGAACACCGAGGTGCCGCCGTGCTCCTGGGCGAGGTTGTTGATGAGCTCCTGAATCAGAACGGTCTTGCCGACGCCGGCGCCGCCGAACAGGCCCGTCTTGCCGCCACGGATGTAGGGCTCGAGCAGGTCAACAGCTTTGATGCCGGTCTCGAAGATCTCGGTCTTGGTGGTGAGCTCGTCAAAGCGGGGCGCTGCATGGTGGATGGGGTAGAACTCCTCCACCTCAGGCATGGGCTTGCCGTCGACAGGCCTGCCCATGACGTTCCAAATGCGGCCGAGCGTCTTGGGGCCAACGGGCATCTTCATGGGCTCACCGGTATCGGTGGCGATGAGGCCGCGCTGCAGGCCGTCGGTCGAGGACATGGCGACCGTGCGGACGACGCCGCCCGGAAGCTGGCTCTCGACCTCGAGGATCGTGCTCAGATGACCGATCGGGGTCTCGGCCTCGACCGTGAGCGCGTTGTAGATCGGGGGCACCGCGCCGTCAAACTTGACGTCGACGACAGGGCCGATGATACGCACGATGCGACCATCACCGGCAGTCGTCTTCTTGGTGGCTTCCTCGACCGCAAGCTTTACGGTGTTATTAGCCATTACTGTTCCTCCAATGCTGAGGCTCCGCCGACGATCTCGTTAATCTCGGTCGTGATCGAAGCCTGGCGCACGCGACTATACGTGCGGGTAAGGGTCGAGATGATCGCGGTGGCGTTTTCCGTCGCGGAGTGCATGGCCTTGCGGCGTGCACCCTGCTCGGCAGCCGCCGAATCGATCAGGGCCTGGTAGATGACCGTCAGGATATAAGACGGCACAAGCTTGCCGAGAACATGCTCGGGAGAGGGCACGAACTCGAACGTGGACGAGATGCGCTTAGGGGCGTCGGTCTCGTTCTTACGCGGACCGTGGGCCATAGCGATCATCTCGGGGTCGAGCGGCAACAGATGCTCGACGCGAAGCTCCTGATCCACGCGGTTCTTGGCGTGGTGGTAGACAAGCTCGACACGGTCAAGCTCACCGGCACGATACGCATCGCAGATATGAGAGGAGATCATGCGGGCCTGATTGAAATCGGGCTCAGAGGAGTTGCCCTCAAAGTGCATGACAACGTTTGCGCGGTCACGGAAATACGTGGCCGGCTTACGCCCGCACGCGATGATCTCGCACTCGATGCCGTCGTTCGCCCAAGAAGCGGCGAGCTTTTCGGCCGTGCGCTCCACCGTCGTATTGAAACCGCCGGCAAGGCCGCGGTCCGAGGCAATAACGACAATCAGGCCATGCTTGACGCTCTCATGCTTCTGCAGCATGGGATCGGTGCCCGAACAGGAGGCGTCGCCGGCGACCGTCAACATGACGTCGGTCAGCGCCTCCTTATAGGGCTCGGCCTGCTTGGAGCGATCGAGGGCACGACGAATCTTGGCCGTAGAGACCATCTCCATCGTGCGCGTGATCTGCTTGGTCGTGGTAACCGAGGAGATTCGCTTCTTAATGTCGCGAAGGTTGGCCATGGGGCTTAGTTCTCCTCTGATCCAGAAACATCCGAATGGTGCTTGGCCATGAACTGCTGCTTGAAGTCGCCGATGACGCGCAAGAGCTCAGCCTTGGTGTCATCATCGATCTTCTTGGCGCGAACCTTGTCGAGCAGCGAGCCAAAGCCATTGTCCATGTACTCGATGAGCTCGGCACGGAAGGGCAGCACGTCGGCGATCTCCAGGTCATCCAGGAAGCCCTCGTTGCCAGCGAACAGCGTAACGATCTGCTCGCCAACCTCAAACGGCTTGTAACGCGGCTGCTTCAGGAGCTCGGTCATGCGAGCACCATGGGTCAGCTGCTTTTGCGTGGCCTCGTCGAGGTCGGAGCCGAACTGCGTGAAGCCGGCGAGCTCCTGGTACGAAGCAAGGTCCAGACGGAGGTTGCCGGCGACCTGCTTCATGGCCTTGGTCTGCGCATCGCCACCGACGCGGGACACGGAGATGCCCACGTCGACTGCCGGGCGCTGACCCTGGAAGAAGAGCTCGGACTGCAGGTAGATCTGACCATCGGTAATGGAAATGACGTTGGTCGGAATGTAGGCCGAGACGTCGCCGTCCTGGGTCTCGATGATCGGCAGTGCCGTCATGGAGCCGTAACCGTTCTTCTTGGACATCTTGACGGCACGCTCGAGCAGACGAGAGTGCAGGTAGAAGATGTCGCCAGGATAGGCCTCGCGTCCGGGCGGACGATGCAGCGTCAGCGACATCTGACGGTAGGCCACAGCCTGCTTGGACAGGTCGTCGTAGATGACGAGCACGTGGCCGCCGGGGTTGGTCTCGCTGGCGGGCTTGCCGTCCTCGCCGTTGTACATGAAGAACTCGCCGATAGCGGCACCGGCCATAGGCGCGATGTACTGCATAGGGGCGGAATCGGCAGCGGTGGCCGAAACGATGATGGTGTAGTCGAGCGCACCGTGCTGAGCGAGGGTCTCGCGGATGTTGGCAACCGTGGAGGCCTTCTGGCCGATGGCGACATAGATGCAGACCATGCCCTTGCCGCGCTGGTTGAGGATAGCGTCGATGGCGATGGCGGTCTTACCGGTCTTACGGTCGCCGATAATGAGCTCACGCTGACCGCGGCCAATAGGCACCATGGAGTCGATAGCGAGCAGACCGGTCTGAACCGGCTCGCACACCGGGGTACGATCGATGACGCCGGGAGCCTTGAACTCGATGGGGCGACGGTGCGTGGCGACGATGTCGCCCAGGCCGTCGATGGGCTGGCCGAGCGGATTGACGACGCGGCCGAGCATGGCACGGCTCACGGGGATATCCATAATGCGGCCAGTGGTGCGGCACTCGTCGCCTTCCTTGATGGAGTCGACCGCACCGAACAGAACGGCGCCGACCTCGTCACGGTCAAGGTTCTGGGCAAGGCCGAAGACGGTCTCACCGGTATCGGAGCTCTTGAACTCCAGAAGCTCGCCTGCCATGGCGCTCTTGAGGCCGGAGACGCGCGCGATGCCGTCGCCTACCTCGTCGACCGTTGAAACCTCATGCGTATCGACCGTCGCGGAGAGGCTCGTGAGCTGCTCCTGCAGTTTCTTGGCGATATCCTGGGCATTGAGGGTTTCGGACATTAGGCTTCACCTCCGTACGAATTAGCAGAGTTTGCGAGGGTCTCCTGCGCGATGCGCAGCTGCGTCTTGACGGAAATATCACGACGCTCGCCGCGGGCCTCGAGCACCAGGCCGCCCACGATAGACGGGTCGACCCGCTCGATAAGGAATACCTTGCGGCCGAAGTCCTGCTCGCATTTCTTAGTGATGGTTTGACGCAGCTCGTCGTCGAGCGGGATCGCCGTGGTGACGGTCACGCCCACTACATCCTCGTCTTCCTCGGCAACATACTTAAAGGCAGCTGCCACCTTGGGAAGAAGGTCGAGCTGGTCGCGCTTGGACATGGTGTCGAGCACGGCGATGATCTCGGGGCTGGCAGAAGCCAAGCGTTCGATCATCTCGAGGTCCTCGAACACATGGTTCTCGGCCTTAGCGGCTTCCAGAAGGGAGCGCGCGTAGGTCTCGAGCACCTTGTCCTGATAGCGGCTAGTCGGCATTCAGGCTACCTGCTTCCTGGATGTAGCGCTCGATGAGCTTCTTCTGCTCGGCATCGTCCTCGAGTGCCTCGCCCACGATCTTGGTGGCGACGGCAACGGACAGGTCGGCGATGGAGCTCGCGGCACCGGCGTAAATGGACTTGCGCTCGTCCTCGACGGTCGTATGGGCCTTGGCGATGATCTCCTCGGCCTCCTTGTGAGCAGCCTCGATGATACGGGCGCGCTCGGACTCGGCGTCCTTACGGGCCTCGAGAACGATGTCGGCAGCCTGACGACGGGCGTCGGTGACGATCGAGTCGGACTCAGCGCGCTTGGCGATAGCCTCCTGCTTGGTCTTCTCGGCCTCGTCGAGGCTCTCCTCGATCTTCTTGCCGCGCTCCTCCATGGTTTTCATGATGCCCGGCAGGGCGACCTTGGCCAGCACGATCCAGATAATCAGGAAGGCGATAAGCGCTGGGATGAACTCCGCCATCTTAGGGATGAGGATGTCCGCACCGGCAGCGCCGTCCTCGGCGAACGCGGAAACCGGCATGAGCAGCGCGGCCGCGGACGCGGAGAGTGCGATCGCGCTCTTCTGGGATGAAAGATTCATACTTGACGCTCCGTGCTATTTAACGATCAGCGCGACAACGAAGCCGATCAGAGCCAGAGCCTCGCCGAAGGCGGAGCCCATGATGAAGACGGTGAACACGCGGCCCTGGACCTCAGGCTGACGGGCCATAGCACCCGTAGCACCCAGAGCAGACAGGCCGATAGCAAGACCAGCGCCGATAACACCGAGACCGTAACCGATAACTCCCACGATTCCTCCTTTGTCGTGCGTGTCTTATTTCACGCAGGATAACCTTTTTATAACTGCCGGGCTCCATGGGTACGGGCACCGGCGGTTTAACGAATTGCCTTACCTTTAAGGCGCGAACGGAAGACTACTCCTCCTCTGCGACCTCCTCTGCCTCGGAGACATACACGGCGGTAAGGACCGTGAAGACGTAAGCCTGGATGGCGCCGACCACAAGCTCGATCGCATAGATCAGGATGAGGATGGCAAGCCAGGCCAGCGAAGGCAGGGCGCCGACGGCGTGCGCCGCGGAAACCTGCTGAAGCAGCGGCTGCATGAACATGCTCGCCATGATGGCGAACGAGCCCATGACCACGTGTCCTGCGAACATGTTGCAGAACAGACGGACGGCGAGCGTGATGAGGCGCAGGAAGGTCGAGAAGAGCTCGACGACCCACACGAGCACGTTCATCGGGAAGCTCACGCCCTGCGGGGCGAGGCTCTTGATGTAGCCGATCACGCCGTGAGCCTTGCATCCGTAGTAGATGAAGTACACGAAGGCGAAGATGGCGAGCGCGGCGGTGGAGCCGATTGCGCCGGTGCCGGGCTTCATTCCCGGAATCAGGCCGATCATGTTATTGATCAGGATGAACAGGAAAAGCGAGCACAGGAACGGGAAGTGCTTCTTCCAGTTCTCACCCACGACGCCCTTGCCGATATCGTTCTCGACGTACTCGATGATGTACTCGAAACCGTTGACGAAGAAGCCCTTGGGGACCAGGGTCTGCTTCTTCTTGAACACGGCCAGGACGATCAGGAGCACGATCGTGGAGACGATCAGCCAAAACGAGTACTGCGTGATGCCGCAGCTCAGATCGCCCACGACAGGGGTGGAGCTGAACTCGCTGACCAGATGATTAATCTCATCAGGCAGCTTTTCAAAAATTTCCACGACTTACCTTTCGACCTCATGAGGATCTCGCAGCGCCTTGACGACACGAACCGTGCAGGCAGCCATAAAGGCCACGAAGCCGATCGCCTCGCCCAGGAGGAACATGCGAAATGCCTCTCCGAACAACACAAACACAACCAAGGTAAAGACGAGCAGGGCGATTGCCGAGACCGCCAGACTCACCATACCCTTGAGCATGTCCGCATTCTGTTTATCGTCAAGAACCGGCTTGAGCGTAAAGACAAAGGGAAGGAAGGCAATTGCGCCCGCGATGGCGCCTGCAACGATAGCGAGCAGATCGGCTATCTGAAACACTGGCGTCCTCACTTTCCTTTTTAACGCTTCACAGAACAGTTCCCGCCAAACATTGGTGACTATTGTACGAGCCAATCGCTAAAGTACAACCGAAAAAGCATCGGTTAATACGCACCTGTTCGTTTTCTTAAGACCTTCTTTATGCCGCAGGTACGGTAATACGTTTTTCTCGAACCCTGCAGGGCAAAACGTCCGTTAACAGGAGTGCGCGCGGTCGCCTTTTGTTCGTCCGCGCGCACCGTTTCTTCGTATTTGCAGCCGCGGCCGTTTAGCCCAGCGACTAGAGCGTGCCGTAGATGCGGTCGCCGGCGTCGCCCAGGCCGGGAACGATGTAGGCGGCCTCGTTGAGATGGTCATCGATGGCGCACGTATAAATATGTACGTCAGGATCTTTCTCGGTCAGCGACTTGAGGCCCTCGGGGGCCGCGACGATGCACAGCATGCGGATGTCCTTGACACCGCGCTCGCGCAGGTAGCTGATAGCCATCTCGGCCGAACCGCCCGTGGCGAGCATGGGGTCGACAACCAGGCAGATACGCTGGTCGATATCCTTGGGCATCTTGCAGTAATACTCATGCGGTTCGTGGGTGACCTCGTCGCGCTCCATGCCAATGTGGCCCACGCGGGCAGAGGGCACCAGGTCGAGGATGCCGTCGACCATGCCAAGGCCCGCGCGCAGGATGGGGACGATGGCGAGCTTCTTGCCGGCAAGCTGCTTAAACGTGGCGGTGGTGATGGGAGTCTCGACTTCGACATCCTCCATGGGCAGGTCGCGCATGGCCTCGTAGCCGTCAAAAAGCGCGAGCTCGCGCACGAGCTGACGGAACTGGTTGGTGCCGGTCTCCTTGTCGCGCAGGATCGACAGCTTATGCTGGACGAGCGGATGATCGACAAGCGTCACGCGGGACGTATCGTAGGTAACGGTCATGGGTCTTGCCCCTTTCGTTGCGGCCGGAAGATGGCCTTGCTGACAAGGCACGCCGCGATGCTGTTGCCACGCGCCGTGCATAAGTTTAGCGGTTTGTTGTATCGAGTGCCCCGTCACAGCCCTACTGAGCGGTGCTGAGCGAACGCTTGACCGCATCGTGCCAACCGTCCAGGTTGCGCTCGCGACGTTCAACGGACATATGGGGATGGAACGTCTTGACGATCTGGGCGTTTTGCTCCAGCTCCTCCAGATCCTCCCAATACCCAACCGCGAGGCCCGCCAGATAAGCGGCGCCGATTGCCGTAGTCTCCACCGACTCGCATTGCAGTACAGGGATATCCAGCAGGTCTGCCTGGAACTGCATGATGAACTCGTTGCGCGAGGCGCCGCCATCGACGGACAGGCGCTCGATCGAAAGACCCACGTCCTGCTCCATGGCACGCAGCACGTCGTAGCTCTGATATGCCATGGATTCGCAGGCGGCACGTACGATGGTCGCACGGCTCGAGGCGCCGGTCAGACCGCACACGATACCGCGAGCATGCGGGTCCCACCAGGGAGCACCCAAACCCGCAAAGGCCGGAACGAAGTAGCAGCCCTCGTTGTCGCTAATCGAAGCGGCGAGTTGTGCCGACTCGCTCACGCTCGAGATGATGCCCATGTTGTTGCGAAGCCAGTTCATCGTTGAGCCGGCGGCAAAAATAGAGCCCTCGAGCGCATAGCTGACTTTGCCGTCCGCAGCGATACCGATGGTGGAGACCAGGCCATTCTTGGATTCGACAATCTCGTCGCCGGTGTTCATGAGCATAAAGCAACCCGTGCCATAGGTGTTTTTGGTCTGGCCGGGACGGAAACAGCAGTGGCCGAACAGCGACGCCTGTTGGTCACCCGCCACGCCCATGATGGGCGGCATGTTGGTCATGATGTCGCTCGCGACGCGGCCGTAGTCGCCCGAGCTCCAGCGAACCTCGGGCATCATGGAACGTGGAACGTCAAAGAGTGCCAGCAGGTCGTCGTCCCAATCGAGCGTATGGATATTAAAGAGTGCCGTGCGGCTGGCATTGGTGTAGTCGGTGGCAAAGACCTGGCCGCCGGTGAGGTTGTAGATGAGCCAGGTGTCGATGGTGCCAAACATGAGGTCGCCCGCCGCCGCGCTTTCGCGTGCGCCGTCGACGTTGTCGAGAATCCACTGCACCTTGGAGGCCGAGAAATACGGGTCGAGCGTGAGTCCCGTGCGGGAGCGCACCAGCCCTTCTGCGCCCTGCTCGACAAGCTCGTCGATCAAAGGTGCGGTACGGCGGCACTGCCATACGATAGCGTTATAGATCGGCTGACCGCTCACGCGATCCCAGACCACCGTGGTCTCGCGCTGGTTGGAGATGCCGATGGCAGCAATGCGGTCGGAGTGGATACCGCTCTTAAACTGGACTTCCATCATGACGGCGATCTGGCTAGCAAGGACCGCCATGGGGTCTTGCTCCACCCAGCCGGGACGCGGGAAGCTGGTTTTGACGCTGCGACGTGCCTGCGCGACGATGCATCCGTACTCGTCGACGATGGTCGCAAGTACCGAGGTGGTGCCGCAGTCGAGCGCCATGATGTAGGAACCGCCAAAGTCAAACGAGGCATCTTCCATGCCCAGGCTGCCCAGATTCAACGACATCGCTTAAACCTTTCTATTGCATCGGGTCGGACAGGACCCGTTCGATCTCTGATGCGGGAAGTGCGCCTTGGCGCAGGATCTGGAGCTCGCCGTGCTGAAACGACACGATGGTCGAGGCGTCGCGACACGGGGTCTCACCGGCGTCGACGGCAACATCGACCCCCTCCAGGATGCGACCCTCCACCGTGATAAAACTTGCCGGCGCGGGCGCGCCATGCGTGTTGGCGCTGGTGCAGGCAAGGGGGCTGCCACAGGCGCGAATGAGCGCCTGCACCACGGGCGAGGCCGAAGCGCGAAGTGCCACCGTGTCGTCGGCAGCGCGCATAAAGGTCGGCACGCAGGGGGCTGCCTTGACCACGATAGTCAGGGCTCCCGGCCAGCATCGTCGCGCGAGTATGCGGGCATCTTCCGGGATATCCACGCCATAGCGGTCGAGTGCTTCGACGCCATCGACCAGCCAAGCGACGGTTTGCGTGAGTTCACGTTGCTTGAGAGTGAAGATACGGCGATAGCCGGTGCCGAGTGCAGGAACTGCGGCGCCATTGACGGCAGCCTGCGGATCGCGCGGCCACGATGGGAATTCGCTTGTATCTTGGGGCACGGCGTCCGAGAAGGCGTTGACTGCCACAGCGACACCGTAGACGGTCTCGGTCGGGATCAAAGCCAGGCCGCCGCGGCCGAGCACCTCGGCCGTGCGCTCGACGGCAAGCCGATGCGGCTCGCGCGTTCCCTCGTATACCCGATAGACCGTCTGCATGTGTATGCCAGCCCCTTACGCTCTGGTGCAAGTTTGTTTACTGTGGGGCATTCTCGCACGAAACGTTCAACCTATTTGCCCAGAGCGCATGTTGGTTTGGTGAGCGGCTCTAGTAGTCGGTGAAAGTGAGGGGGTTATTGGACTGCGACGAACTTCTTTGGCCTGCCGGCGTGACGTTCTTGGGCGGCGTAACGCTCGATGCTGTCTATCGTTATCATCCGACGGCCGTCGACGAGTTCAACATCGAGCTTTCCGGCTTTGACCAGCGCGGTAATCCGCGGAGCGGAGACTTTGAGGTCCAGCGCTGCGTCTTTAAATGTTCGGCACGCCGCTTCCCGAGCGTCCTCGTGGTCGATTTCGACTGAAAGGGCCACGACCTCGGCCGAGCGTTCGTACCCTGCCGGAGTCAAACCGTTGTTGAGGTCGTCGGCCAAAAACGCCATCAGTGCCTCGGTGGCATGGGCAATCGCTTCTTCGCGCGTATCGCCATCGGCAAAGGCGCCGGGAATCTGCGGGAAGCTAGCGCAGTAACCATCGTCTTCTTTTATGAGAACGCAGTCATAGGTAAATCGCTGCCTCATTTTGCCTCCAACTACCATCCAGCTTGGCGACGAATACTTGCCCACGTGCCCTTCTTTGGTCGATCACCACCAGAGCCGTTCACGGTGACAACGCGGTCACCAGAAACATACTTAGCATGACTACCGACTTGCGCGACCTTCACGAATCCATCGTGCTTGAGTAGGGCAATGATTTCCCGAAAGGTAGGAGGTTGCATGGGCCGACCTCTTTCAGCCGTCCTAATTATAAACTACTTTATAATTTTTGCTAACCAGTTAATAAATATTACTGGCGTTGCTTGGGCTCGGTGACGATGGCTCGGACAATGCGGGGGCGATCGGTGAGGTCGTGGACGATACGCACGTCCGAAAGGCCTGCTTGACGACAGAGCTCGGCCGCGGCGTCGAGCGCGCCCTCGTAGAGCTCGCAGGCAAACAGGCCGCCGGCACGCAGCATGTAGGGCGCCGCGTTGAGCAGGCGGCGGAAGATATCGAGACCGTCGGCACCGCCCTCGAGCGCCAGATCGGGCTCAAAGTCCTTGACCTCATGCGGCAGCGAGCGCATGACGTCGGTCGGGATGTAAGGTGGGTTGGAGACGAGCACATCAAAGGTGCCCCACTCTTCGCGGGGAATGGAACTCACCAGGTTTGTGAGGCTGAAGGCGACCTCGTCGGACGTGAAGCCAAGCGCATCACGGTTTTTGGTGGCCAGATCGATGGCGCGCGGCTCGATATCGGTAGCAGTGCAGGTAACGTGGCCGCGGCGCTCCCAGGCAAGGGAGAGCGAAATGCAGCCCGTGCCGCAGCCGACCTCGAGAACGCGGGCAGTGCGGGGCTCGGCTGGGGCAGATACGTTGGCCTCGGCGGCATCTTGCGCGGGAGTCGCCTGTTGGTCGTTGTCCTCAATGGCGATGCCGTATTCGTCGAGCTCGGGCTCGGGGGTTTCCATGGCCTCTGCTTCTGCCGCTTCGGCTTCTGCCGCCTGCGCGGCGGCTTCCTCGGCCTCGCGGTCGGCCAGCTCCTCGGCATAGGCACGACTGCCCAGTACGTCGCCGCCTAGCGCCGCCTCATCGGCAGCCGTCAGGTTAGCGGCACGGCGCTCGGCAGTCGCCCGTTCGTCTGCCAGCGCGGCCTCGGCCTTGCGTGCCTCCTCGACCTCATCGTTCCAAGGCAGCTCAACACGCTGACGGGCAGCAGCCTCGGGGCTCAGCACCTCGGCATCCAGATAATTGAGGACTTCCTCGACGAGCATCTCGGTCTCGGGGCGCGGAATGAGCACACCGGGGGCGCACGCGACGTCGATCATGCGAAACTGCGTGCTGCCCGTGATGTATTGCAGCGGCTCGCCCTTAGCGCGGCGGACAACGGCCGCATGCATGGTCTCGAGCTGGGCCGCGTTAAGCGTCTCGTCCATACGCATATATAGGTCAATGCGCGCCAGGCCCGTGGCGGCGCACAGCAGCCACTCGGCAGAAAGACGGGGGTGCTCCTCGCCGCGCTCGGCCAGGTACTCCTTGGTCCACTCGAGACAACGCTTGATGGTCCAGATCTCGTTTGCCATGGGGTCCTCCCCTCTTAAGCGCCGGGCGGCGCGCGAATGTCGGAGCAGATTGTACGCGAGGCCAGCGCTTGGCAAGGGACGATTGAAGGCGATTATCGAGAATCAGCCCAGATTTTTGCTTGGAGCCCACCTGAAGTGTTCATTCGTCGACGTCTAAATCTGCATCCGTCAAGTTTTTGGCAAGGTTGCCCCAAAACTGACCAATATCTAACCAAAAACTTGCCACATCGCTTGACGCGCGACGCGTCAAAAATCGCCCCGCGACTTCTTGGACGATTTTTCGAGCAATATTTTCGATAGCGGACTTATGCCGTCAATTACCTTAAGCAGGTAAGCAGCTCAAATGCCATAACAGCCGACTGAATAAAATATCAAGGCAATGTCACCAATGACTCCCTACGGATCATTTGACAACCAAGGAAACGCCAATGTTTTGGCAATGTCAGCGAGCGACGTCCAGAGCGAACAAGTTGGCATGAAAAAGGCAAGGCATAGACCTTCTGGTCATGCCTTGCCTTTTGAATGACAAATTGTCGCTCTGGACGGCGCGCAGCGTCGAGTCGTTACGCGGTTTGTAAAACCGCGTAACCTACACGGCCTGTGCCAGCTTCTCGGCACGCTCGGCGGCGGCGAGCGCCTCGATGACGGTGCCGAGCTGGTCGCCCAGGAGGACGCCGTTGTAGGTGGAGTTGAAGCCGATGCGGTGATCGGTCACGCGGTCCTGGGGCTGGTTGTAGGTACGGATCTTCTCGGAACGGTTGCCGTGGCCGATCTGGCTCTGGCGCTCGGCACCGAGCTCCGCCTGCTGCTTCTCGAGCTCCATCTCGTACAGACGGGCGCGCAGCATCTGCATGCAGACTTCGCGGTTCTGGATCTGGGAGCGCTGTTCCTGCGACTGCACCACGGTGTTGGTGGGCAGGTGGGTGATGCGCACGGCGGAGTAGGTGGTGTTAACGCACTGACCGCCAGGGCCGGAGGCACAGTAGGTATCGATGCGCAGGTCGGACTGGTTGATCTGAACGTCGATCTCCTCGGCCTCGGGAAGCACGGCGACGGTTGCCGTGGAGGTCTGGATGCGACCCTGGGACTCGGTCTTGGGAACGCGCTGGACGCGGTGCACGCCGGACTCGAACTTCATGACGGAGTAGACGCGGTCGCCCTCGACCTTGAACTCGATGGACTTAAAGCCGCCGGCCTCGCTGGGGCTGGAGTCGAGCACGGTGGTCTTCCAGCCGCGCGACTCGCAGAAGCGCTGATACATCTTGTACAGATCGCCGGCAAAGATAGCCGCCTCGTCGCCACCGGCGGCGGAGCGAATCTCGACGATGGTGTTCTTGTCGTCGTTGGGGTCGCTCGGGATGAGCATGTACTTAATGTCTTCCTCGAGCTGGGGAAGCTTGGCCTCGTTTTCGGAGATGTCCATCTGGAGCATCTCCTTCTCATCGGCATCGGTCGTATCGTGGAGCATTTCCTTGGCAGCCTCGATGTCATCGAGCGCGCCGATGTACTCGCGCGAGGCGGCGATGAGGTCGGACTGGTGCGCGTACTCCTTGTTGAGACGCGTGAACTCCTTGATGTCGGAGGCAACGGCCGGGTCGGAAAGCTTCTTCTCGAGCTCCTCATAGGCCTTGATGATCTTTTCGAGCTTGTCGCGCATGGCGGGACTCCTTTATATGCGTGAAGGTGAAAATCGGCAGAGTTGATGGGGCGCGCGGCGCCGCTGCGGGGGTAAGCCCGGCTAGAACATGTCGATCTTCAGATACATGCGCATCCCTTCGCGTATGGGGTACATAGTTGCGGTCTAACCCATATATGATAGCGTGCGCAGGCAAACCTGCATATAACCCGCACGGAATGAGTGGACATAGCCGTTGGGGACGTTCATTAACGACTAGTCGTTTAAGAACGTCCATTACAGTCGAAATTGTCAGCCCGGGCCCGTCTCGGGCTA
>NZ_QRMJ01000011.1:0-23132 GCF_003473245.1 Collinsella sp. AM09-41 | reverse complement strand
CGAGTTTCCCACTGAGCGACTCTGCTTGCAGCCGGAGCGAAGGGGGAAACTCGGCCCCCTCCGCCCCGGCCGGCCAGGTCAACTACACCGTGTGCTGCGGCAGGTCCTGCAGGGCGATGACGTCCATGCCCATGTCGTTGGCGCTGCCGTGACCCTGCTGGTCCTCGCGCACGGCCTCGATGGCGCTCACGTACGTGTTGGCGGCAGACATCGCCGTCACGCAGGTCACGCCGCGGCGCACGGCCTCAGTACGCAGCAGGTAGCCATCGCCACGCGAGCCCGGACCGTACGGCGTGTTGATGATTACCGCAATCTTGCCATCGGCGATGAGGTCGCCGATGTTGGGGCACTCGCCGTCGTGCGGGCCGCTGATCTTCTCCACGACTTCGCACGTCACGTTGCCGCCGCGCAGCACGCGCGCCGTACCCTCGGTGGAGCAGATGTCAAAGCCCAGGTAGCGCAGGATGCGGGCGACCGAAAGGATATGGCGCTTGTCGCGGTCGCACACGCTGATGAATACCTTGCCGGCACTGGGGTCGGGCAGCTTGTAGTCGATCGCCAGCTGCGTCTTGGCGTATGCCTCGGGATAGCTCTTGGCGATACCCATGACCTCGCCCGTCGACTTCATCTCGGGCCCCAGGATAACGTCGGCGCCCGGGAAACGACCCCAGGGCATAACGGCTTCCTTCATGCAGAACCAATCGAGCTGACGCTCGTCGCTCGGCAGGCCCAGGCTGGCGATGGAATCGCCTGCCATGATACGCGCCGCGCACTTGGCCAGCGGCACGCCGGTGGCCTTGGAGATGAACGGCACGGTACGGCTGGCACGCGGGTTGGCCTCGATCACGTAGACGGTCTCGCCCTTGATGGCATACTGCACGTTGACCAGGCCGCGTACGCCCAGCGCCATCGCGATGCGGCGTGTGGTCTCGCGAAGCTTCGTCTGCAGGCTCTCGCTAAAGCTAAACGGTGGGATGCAGGTCGCAGAGTCGCCGGAGTGAATACCGGCCTCCTCAATATGTTCCAGGATGCCGCCGATGTATACCTCTTCGCCATCGCACAGGGCGTCGACATCGGACTCAATCGCACCCTCCAGGAAGCGGTCCAGATACACTGGGTAGTCGGGGCTAATGCGCGCGGCCTCGGCCATGTAATCGCGCAGATGCTCGGCATCGTAGGCGATCATCATGCCGCGGCCGCCCAGCACATAGCTCGGGCGCACCAGCAGCGGATAGCCGATGTGCGCGGCCACGGCCTCGGCCTCCTCAAACGAGGTGGCCTGGCCCGCCGGCGGGTACATGATGCCCAGCTTGTCGAGCAGAGCGGCGAAGCGCTCGCGGTCCTCGGCAAAGTCGATGGCATCGGGCTTGGTGCCCATAATGTTCACGCCGCTCTCCTCGAGCATGCGCGCCAGCTTAAGCGGAGTCTGGCCGCCGAGCGTCACCACGACACCGTCGGGGCGCTCGACATCGATAACGTCCATGACGTCCTCGTAGGTGAGCGGCTCAAAGTACAAGCGGTCCGAGGTGTCGTAGTCAGTCGAAACGGTCTCGGGGTTGCAGTTGACCATGATGGTCTCGAAGCCGCGAGCCGCCAGTGCGTAGCTCGCGTGCACGCAGCAGTAATCGAACTCGATACCTTGGCCAATGCGGTTGGGGCCGGCGCCCAGGATCATCGCCTTGGGCTTGTCCGCCGGCGTGGTCTCGTCGGGAGCCACGCACTTCTTGGCATCCGGGCTCGTGCGGTAGATGTTCTCGTACGTCTTGTAGTGGTACTCCGTGGCGCTCGAGAACTCCGCAGCGCAGGTGTCGACCGTCTTCATGCTGGGGACCACGCCAAGACCCTTGCGGTAAGCGCGCACAAAGCGCTCATCGGAGCCAGTCAGCGCAGCGATCTCGGCGTCGCTCGTGCCGTACTGCTTGAGCAGGCGCATCGCGTCGGCGTCAATGTCCTCCACACGCAGGCCGCGAATGCTCTCCTGGACCTGCACCATGTCGTTGATGCGGTTGAGGTACCACGGATCGATACCGCAGATGGCATGGATACGCGCAACATCCCAGCCACGACGCAGGGCCTCGACCACAAAGAAGATGCGGTGCTCAGTCGGGGTTGCCACGGCCTGAGCGAGCTCCTCGTCGCTCAGCTTGTCGGCACCCTCCTTGCCACCGGCGCAGATACCCTGGTGACCGTCCTCCAGCGAACGCATGGCCTTGCCGAAGGCCTCCTCAAAGGTGCGGCCGATCGCCATAATCTCGCCCACGGCCTTCATGCGCGTGGTGAGCGTGGGGTCGGTACCCTTGAACTTCTCGAAGGCAAAGCGCGGCACCTTGACCACGCAGTAGTCAATCGTGGGCTCAAAGCAGGCAGGCGTTGCCTTGGTGATGTCGTTGACGATCTCGTCGAGCGTGTAGCCCACGGCCAGGCGCGCGGCGGCCTTGGCGATGGGGAAACCCGTGGCCTTGGAGGCCAACGCGGACGAACGGCTCACGCGCGGGTTCATCTCGATGACGATCAAGCGACCGGTGTTGGGGTTCACGGCAAACTGCACGTTGGAGCCACCGGTCTCGACGCCGATCTTCTCCAGAATGGCGAGCGAGGCCACGCGCATGCGCTGATACTCAAGGTCGGAGAGCGTCTGCGCCGGCGCCACGGTGATGGAGTCGCCGGTATGCACGCCCATGGGGTCGAGATTCTCGATGGAGCACACGATGATGCCGTTGCCGGCGTGGTCGCGCATGACCTCCATCTCATACTCTTTCCAGCCCTCGATGGACTCCTCGACCAGCACCTCGTGGGCAGGCGAGAGCTCCAGGCCCTGGCTCACGATGGAAACGAGCTCCTCGTGGGTGTGAGCGATGCCGCCGCCGGCACCGCCGAGGGTAAAGCTCGGGCGCAGTACGCAGGGATAGCCCACGCGCTCGGCGATGGCCTCGGCGTCGGCCACGCTGTAAGCATAGCCCGAGCGCGCGACCTCCAGGCCAATCTCGGCCATGGCCTCGTTAAAGAGCTTGCGGTCCTCGCCGCGCTCGATAGCGGCCAGATCGCAGCCGATCATCTCGACGCCGTACTTGTCCAGTGTGCCGTCTTTCGCCAGCTCGACGGCGGCGTTCAGACCGGTCTGGCCGCCCAGCGTGGGCAGCAGCGCGTCCGGGCGCTCCTTTTTGATCACGCGCTCGATAAACTCGGCGGTGATGGGCTCGACATAGGTGCGGTCGGCCAAGCCCGGGTCGGTCATGATGGTCGCCGGGTTGGAGTTGACCAGGATGACCTCAAAGCCATCCTCCTTGAGTACCTTGCAGGCCTGGGCGCCGGAGTAGTCGAACTCGCAGGCCTGGCCAATAACGATGGGGCCCGAACCAATAACGAGGATGCGCTTGATGTCAGTACGTTTCGGCATGTTAGTTCTCCTCGGTCGCAGCGTTCTCGGACTCGGCGAAATTCCAGCCGGCGAGGCGGTCCTTCGCGGTGTCGATGTCCAGGTAGTTCTCCTCGCCGTCCATGAGTCGCGTAAAGGCGGTAAAGAGATAGTGGGCATCGGTGGGGCCAGGCGAAGCCTCGGGGTGGTACTGGACCGAGAAACACGGGGCGTCGAGCAGCTGGATGCCCTCGGCGGTGCCGTCGTTGAGGTTCACATGTGTCAGGCGAATGCGACCAAAGCGCTCGTTCATCACGACCGGCGCGATGCCGCGACGCACCCAGGCGCGCAGGTCGCCATCGGCCGCATGCTCGGTTTCGCCGCCGGAAAGCTCCGGAATCAGTTTGCCCAGACTGGGGAACAGCAGACCAAAGCCGTGGTTTTGCGCGGTGATCTCCACGCGACGGCTCACCAGATTCATAACCGGCTGGTTACCGCCACGGTGACCGAATTTAAGCTTTTCCATTTGGGCGCCGCAGGCCAGGCTGATCATCTGGTGACCGAGGCAAATGCCAAAGACCGGCACCTTGCCGATCAGCTGCTGTACCTGCTCATAGGTCTCCACCACGGCATCGGGGTCGCCGGGGCCGTTGGACAAAAAGACGCCATCGGGATTCATGTCGAGCACCTGCTGGGCGGGCGTATCCCACGGCACGACGGTGAGATCGCAGCCGGCACGGACCAGGCCCTCCAGAATACCGCGCTTCACACCGCAGTCGTAGGCGACCACTTTGTGACGGGCAGGAGCGGCAGCCGCAAGCGCAAAGTCATGCGTGGCAGGCAGGTCGGCAGCCACAAACTCGTGAGGCGCGGGGCAACTTACGGTCTTGACCAGGTTCTCGCCTACCAGCGTGGGCGCAGCGGACAAGCGCTCGGCAAGCTCGTCGACGTCGAAGATCTCGGTCGAGATAATGCCCATCTTGGAACCATTGTCGCGCAGATGGCGCACCAGAGCGCGGGTGTCGATACCCTCGATAGCGACGATGCCGTGAGCGCGCAGGTACTCCGGCACGCTGACGGCCGAGCGCCAGTTAGAAGGCGTGGCGCACATATCGCGAACGATCATGCCGCGCATAGCCGGAGCGCTCGCAGGGCGCACGGCGTCGCCGGGGAAGGCCGACTGGACATCGGTCTCGTCGATACCGTAATTGCCGATCTGCGGATAGGTCATGGTTACAATTTGGCCGGCATAACTCGGGTCGGTCATGACCTCAAAGTAGCCCTCGAGCGAGGTGTTGAAGCAGACTTCGCCGGTCGCGGTGCCCTCGGCGCCGCATGCACGTCCATAAAAAATGGTCCCATCCTCAAGATACAGGATACAGGGACCGCAGGTGCCCTTGCTGGTTTTGGCCAGCATACGCTGGCAAAGCTCGCTGGGCGCGAAGGTGCGGGCGGCAGCGCCCGCGGTATGGTTGTTCGCCATAATTCTCCTTCCCGGTCTCACAGGACCGGCTTAAAGGTGTGTAGTTAGGCCTCGCGGTATTGTAACCGCAAGCATGCCTCATGGCGTTAATTTCATCGAAATGTTTACGAAATGATAATTATGACTTTCTATGCATAATGATTATTTAATCCCCGTCCCAGAAAAATTATCCCGCGTGGGCTTGTGGCTCACGCGGGATAATGGCCTCTTACTTTTGCTTGTCCTGTTCCAGCAGATCGGACGGTGAGCGATCGGGCTTGCCGCCGCGGAAAATCTCGCGGCCATGCAGACGATGCTCCAGGTCACGTTCGGCCTTTTCCTCGTCAATCTTGGTCTGGCTCACCACCGGGTCCTCGATCAGCGACGAAACCGAGTTCACCTGTTTTTGAATGCGCTCGGCAATGGTGTCGTCCATGCTTACGATGCGCATCTTCCAGTCGATACTCGTGGCGTTGGATGAGCTCTTGGTCCACACAAACGTCAAAATGGCGCTCTGATGACCCCGCGCGGGAAACATGCCAAAGAAGGAATCGTGCTGAATGTTGCTATCCTCGTCGATATAGGCGTGAACGTTATACACCACGCGGTCGATCTTATCGTTGAGCAGCGCGTTGGTCGCAAGCGCAGCGGCCTGAATCTGCCCGTTGGACAGCAGCTCGAGCTCGTTGGCAGACGATGTGTCCAACACCGTCACCTCGACCGTGCCCGTACGCTCATCAGCTTCATCGACGGTAAAGTCGAGCGGGAACTGCGTAAAGCCGTTGCCCCACTCAAGGCCGCCCTTCAGCGCCGTCGAAACGGTATCCACCGAAACGCTCTCGGACAGGTTGGCGGTGTTCAGGCGTCGCATCACGCCGTAGCCAATCTGCATGCCCACAATCAGCACCAAGATGCCAATGACCACGGCCATGGCAGTCTTCGTAATGGTATGGCTCACCTGCGAGCCCGAAGGGTCGTCCTCGGACAGCGGGTCGATATGTTTTGCCTGGCTCGCGCGGTCCTCGCTGCGCAGCTGCGCTAGCGCCGCTTTGTCACCGCGCTTGGCCGCAGCCTCCTTCTCACGCATGCGCTCGGTGCGCTTTTTGGCAAGCGTGGGATCCAAGACACCGGATGCATCGATTTCGGAGAATAACTCCGTCACTTCTTCCGGAGTCAAAGGGTTCTTGTCAGCCATAAACTTCCTGTCATATCAATCAGTCGAGCTCGTGCGCACGCGCACCTTCGAACTGCATTCGATAGTAACGGGCATAGGTGCCGCCACGGGCGAGAAGCTCCTCGTGCGTGCCACGCTCCACAACGCGACCATGCTCAACGGTCGCAATCTCATCGGCATGCTTAATGGTCGAAAGACGGTGGGCGATGATAATCGTGGTGCGGCCGCGTGCCAGCTCTTCGAGCGACTCCTGCACCGCCTCCTCGCTCTCGTTATCCAAAGCACTCGTCGCCTCATCCAAAATAAGGATCTTGGGGTTCTTGAGAAACACGCGCGCGATGGCAACACGCTGCTTCTGTCCGCCCGAAAGACGGCTGCCGCGCTCGCCCACGACCGTGTCATAGCCCTGTGGAAGCGACTCGATAAAGGCATCGATGTTGGCGCGACGGGCGGCCTCGGCGATCTCTTCAGCCGTAGCGCCCGGCTTGCCATAGGCGATGTTCTCGCCAATCGTACCGTCAAATAGATAGACATCCTGCTGCACCAGGCCGATGGCGCGGCGCAGGCTCTGCTGCGTCACATCGCGCACGTCCTGGCCGTCGATGCTAATGGATCCGGTAGCCACGTCATAAAAGCGCGGCAGCAGCGAACAGGTCGTGGACTTGCCGCCGCCCGAAGGGCCAACCAAAGCGATGGTCTGCCCGGGCTTGATGGACAGGTCCATATGGTCGATAACGGGACGCTCGTCGGCATCGCCCTCGCCCAGCTCAACATCCTCGTAGTTAAAGCACACATCGTGATAATCCACGGCGCCGGCGGTCACCTGCAGATCCGTGGCGCCCGGCTTGTCCTGGATATCCGGCGCGGTCGAGAGCACCTCGTCCATGCGCTTAAAGCCGGCGATGGCCTTCTGATACGTTTCGGCCGAATTGACGAGCGTCTCGAGCGGCGTGCAGAACAGCGAAATATAGAGTGCAAAGGTCGCCATATCGACCGCCTGCAGCTGACCCTGGGCGACCAGCCAGCCGCCCAGCAGTACCACGATCACATAGAGCACACCCGAGAGCAGGCCATACGTCGCAGTATAGACGCCCATGGCGTGATACATGTTTTCCTTGGACGAAAGGTAGCGATTGTTGGAGGCGCGGAACTTGAAGCGTTCGGTCTCCTCATTGGCAAAGCTCTTGACCACGCGCATGCCCGCCAGCGAATCCTGCAGCTGCGCATTGATGCCGCTGATCTTTTTGCGGTTGTCGCTAAAGACCTCGCGCATGCGCATGTTCTGCCAAAACATGATGACCGCAAACGCTGCTGTCACCACAGCCATGGCGAGCGCCAGCACCGGGGCGATGGTAAAGAGGATCACAAACGAGCCGATAATCTCGATGCCGCAGATGATGATCCACTCGGGCACGTGGTGCGCCGCCTCGCAGATATCGAACAGGTCGTTGACCACGCGGCTCATCATGTCGCCCGAGCTGTTGCGATCGAAGTACGCAAAACTAAAGCGCTCGTACTGGTCGAACAGGTCCTCGCGCATCTTGGACTCCATGCGCGCGCCCATCACGTGGCCCCAATAGCTCACAAAATAGCGGCAGGCGCAGCGGACGGCATACATCAGCACCAAGCCCACCGCGATCATGCCGAGCGCCTGCATAATGGCAGCCTGACCCTGAGTAAATAGCCCACCGGTCAAATTGCGCAAGATAATGGGAAACGCCAGGTCAATGGCGGCAAGTACCAGAGCACAAACAGTATCAGCAACAAAAAGCCCCATCTGGGGCTTGTAATACGAAAGAAACCTCTTAAACATAGTCACCTTACGCGGTTTTACCAAACCGCGTTTCGTCTCGACGCTGCAAGTGCTCCATTTGGACAATCTGGCCTTCAATCGTCGGTCGCGTATATCCATACGCTTCCCTCCTTTTTTAGGCCACCTTGTCTCAAATGGAGCACTTTCGCTGACTTACACAAACCTGCGAGGTCATAGCCCCCGCACCAATAACGTTGGCAAAATGACCCCCAGGTCGCCCCACTCGTTAAAGCTCCGCTCCACCAAGTCGATGCGCGATGCTATCGCAGGCCAAGGCGCCCACGACGGTCTTGGCGTCTTCGATCTTGCCGTCGAGCACGGCGTCGATCAGCTCGTGCAGCGGCACCAGGTCAACGTTGACAAACTCGTCATCGTCGGGGTTGGGCGCATCAAACTCCAGCTTGGTAGCCAAGTAGATGTGAATGATCTCGTCGCAAAAACCGCAGGACGTGACAATCGACGTCAAAAAGCGAATGCGACCGGCCCTAAAGCCCGTCTCCTCGTGTAGCTCGCGCTTAGCGCAATCGAGTGGGTCCTCGCCCGGGTCGAGCTTGCCGGCGGGAATCTCGACCGTCACGCGGTCGATGGCGGTGCGGTACTGACGCACCAGTACGATCTTGCCGCTCTCGGTCAGCGCCACAACGGCCGCCGCACCCGGATGGCGAACGATATCGCGGGCACTGCGGCGACCGTTGGGCAGCTCAACCTCAAGACGGTGGACGTCGAGGATCTTGCCCTTCCAGGCGCACTCCTCCGAAAGAATCTTCTCGTGCAGCAGAGCGTCATGCGGGTCGTCATCCCCCAGCACCAGCACCGGCTCGTCAGCGACCTCGCCGCCCGGCTCGCCCTCGGCGTGCCCATACATGCGGCTGTCCTCTTCAACGATCTGCGCATCCACGAGCTCTTCGCTCTTCTCGTCCATCCGTCTCATTCCTCTCGGATTTTAGGCATCCCAGGCGTCGCGGCCGCGCAGCGCGCGCAGGCCAATATCGTGACGCAGAGTCTTGCCCTCAAAATCAATCTTCTCGCAGGCCTCGTAGGCAAGGTTGCGAGCGTTCTCGAACGTGTCGCCCAGCGCGGTCACGGCGAGCACGCGGCCACCATTGGTCACGAGCTGGCCGTCCACCATGGCAGTGCCCGCGTGGTACACGGTCACGTTCTCCATGGCCTCGGCGTCGGCGATGCCGGTGATGACCTTGCCCTTCTCGTAGCTGCCGGGATAGCCCGCGCTCGTCAGGACAACGGCCACAGCCCACTCGTCACGCCAGTCGAGCTCAATCTGATCGAGCTCGCAGTTGGCGCAGGCGAGCATGACCTCAACCAGGTCGTTCTTAAGGCGCGGCAGCACGACCTGCGTCTCGGGGTCGCCAAAGCGGGCATTGAACTCCAGCACCTTGGGGCCGGCAGGCGTGAGCATAAAGCCGCCATACAGGCAGCCGCGGTAGTCGATGCCCTCGGCAGCAAGCTCGGCAACGGTCTGCTCCATGACCGCCACCATGGTGGCGTGTTCCTCGTCGGTCACGATGGGCACCGGGCTGTAGACGCCCATGCCGCCGGTGTTGGGGCCCTTGTCGCCCTCGAGGGCGCGCTTGTGGTCCTGCGAGGTGGCCATGGGGCGCACGGTCTTGCCGTCGGTAAAGGCGAGCAGCGAGCACTCGGGACCAACGAGCATCTCCTCGATAACCACGGTGTTGCCGGCATCGCCAAAGGTGCCGCCAAAGCACTCGCGCACGGCCTCCTCGGCCTGCTCAAGTTCGGTCGCCACGATAACTCCCTTGCCCGCGGCAAGGCCGTCGGCCTTCACGACCAGCGGAGCGCCCTGCTCGCGCACGTAGGCGAGAGCCGAAGCCTCGTCGGTAAACGAACCATAGGCTGCCGTCGGGATACCGGCGCGCTCCATGAGCTGCTTGGAGAACAGCTTGGAACCCTCCATCTGGGCACCCTCGGCACCCGGGCCAAAGCAGGGAATACCTGCCGCGCGCACGGCGTCGGCCACGCCCGCCACGAGCGGAGCCTCGGGGCCAATTACCACGAGTCCGCATCCGTGGCTCTGCGCAAACGCCGCCACGGCCGCAGGATCGCAGTCGTCGAGAACAACGTTCTCGCCGCAGCTCGCGGTGCCGCCGTTACCCGGCGCGATGTAGAGCTTGCCGGCGCGCGGTGATGCTGCGAGCTTAGCTGCCAAAGCATGCTCGCGGCCGCCGCTGCCCAACAACAGGATGTCGGTGGTTTGAGTGTCCGCCTTCAAGGGTGCCTCCTCTATGGATGAATGGCTCGCTCCGCGCGAGCCCTTTGCAAGCAAATATACCCCTCGGCCGCCCGCTTGGGCTGCAAAGGGGTATATCGCAATAACCAAATAGTCCCGATTACTTCCAGAATCGGTTGATAATCTGCTCGCGACCGGCGCCAACGCCAATGAACGTCACGCGGGTGTGTGCCAGATCCTCGATAAACGCCACGTAGTCCTGAGCCTCCTGCGGCAACTCGTCAAAGCTGCGGCAACCGGTAATGTCGCACTTCCAGCCGGGAAGCTCCTCGTAGATGGGCTTGGCATGCTCAAAGCGCACCTGATGCTCGGGCACGCTGGTGTAGCGCTCGCCATCGACGTCGTAAGCCACGCACACCTTGATGGTGTCGAAGGCCGAAAGCACGTCGAGCTTGGTCAGGGCGATATCGGTGAGGCCGTTGACGCGCGAGGCGTAGTTGGCGATGGGGCCGTCGAACCAGCCGCAGCGACGACGGCGACCGGTGGTCACGCCGTACTCATAGCCCTCCTCGGTCAGCGTGTGGCCGGCCTCGGACTCGTAGGAAAGCTCGGTGGGCATGGGGCCCGAACCGACACGGGTGATATAGGCCTTCATGACGCCCAGCACGCGGTCAACGTTCTTCATGCCCACGCCGGAGCCGGTGATGGCGCCGCCGGCGGTGCAGTTGGAAGACGTCACGTACGGATAGGTGCCGTGGTCGATGTCGAGCAGCGTCGCCTGGGCGCCCTCAAACAGCAGGTCCTTGCCCTCATCGATCATGTTGTTGAGCAGCAGGCTCGTCTCGGTGATGTAGGGACGCAGGCGCTCGGCCATGGGCAGGTACTCGTCGCAAATCTGGTCCACGGTGTAGGTGGGCAGGTTGTAGATGAGCTCGAGCTCGGGGTTCACGCGGGCGAGAGCGGTCTCCAGCTTGTCGCGGAACAGTGCCTCGTCCAGCATGTCCTGCATGCGCAGGCCGATGCGGGCCATCTTGTCCTGGTAGCACGGACCGATGCCGCGCTTGGTGGTACCGATGTTCTTCTTGCCGAGCTTCTGCTCAAAGGCGCCATCCAGATCGATGTGGTACGGCATGATGACATGCGCGTTGCCGCTGATCTTGAGATTCTTGGTGGTGATGCCGTCGGCCTCGAACATGTCGATCTCCTCAAGGACAACCTTGGGGTTGACGACGCAGCCGTTACCGATCACCGACACGTGGTCGGAATACATGATGCCGGAGGGCACCTGGTGCAGGCCGTACTTCTTGCCGTTGACGACGATGGTGTGACCGGCGTTGTTGCCGCCCGAGTAGCGCACGACAGCATCGAAGTCGCCGGCGACCAGGTCGCAAATCTTACCCTTGCCCTCATCGCCCCACTGGGCACCGACCAAAACGGTTGACGGCATGTTTACTCCTTACATTCATGGACTGTCTACGCGCCACGCCGGCACGCAGAAGCACAAAACATTCCCAGTATACCCGTGCAACGGGCGCCTGTCCTACTCCTCGGCATGTGCCCCATCAAGCTCATAGAACTTGGTGGATGCCGGCAGGAACATCAGGTCGACGTCGCCGATCGGGCCCGAACGGTTCTTGGCCACGACGATACGCGTAACGCCCTCGTCGGGTCGATCGTCGCGCGAGGCTTCGGCCTCGTCGGCGGAGCGGTCCAAGAACATAACGATATCGGCGTCCTGCTCGATGGAGCCCGATTCACGAAGGTCGGAAAGCTGCGGGCGCTTGCCGGTACGGGATTCGACCTGACGCGAGAGCTGCGACAGCGCGATGAGCGGGATCTTGAGCTCCTTGGCCATGATCTTCAGACCACGCGACATCTCGGAGACCTCGACGGTACGGCTCTCGGAGCGGCGTCCCGGCGGAGGACTCACCAGCTGCAGGTAGTCCAAGATGATGATGGCCTTCTCCTTGTTGTGGAGCATGCGGCGGCTCTTGGCGCGGATCTCGGTCACCGTGGTGCCGGGCGTATCGTCAATCAGAATATCGAGCTTGGACAAGGTCTGCGTGGCCTCGTTGATATTTGCCCACTGCTCGGGGCTAATGCGGCCCATGCGGAAGTCACTGATCGAGATCATGGCGTAGGCGCAAATCAGACGCTGGGCAATTTCCTTGCCCGACATCTCCAGAGAGAAGAAGCCAACGGTATAACCGGCAGCGGCAGCGTTGAGCGCCAGATTCAGGGCGAACGACGTCTTACCCACGGCAGGACGGGCGCCGATGATGATGAGCTGGCCCTCGCGGAAACCCATGAGCATGCGATCGAGCGACGGGAAGCCCGTGGGCACGCCCGCCGCCTGGCCACCGGCCTGGCACACTTCCTCGGCCTCGTTATAGGCCTCGACCATAAACTCGGTCAGCGTCTTGTAGCTCGACTTGACCTCGCGCGCCGTGACCTTGAGCAGCTTGCTCTCGGCCAGCTCCACGACCTCTTTGGTATCGGTGGGAGCGTTATAGGCCAGCGCGTTGATCTCGTTGGTGGCGCCGATCAGCTCACGCAGCATCGAATCGCGGCGAACGATGGCGGCATGGTGCTGCCAGTTGACGAGCGACAGGGTCTGACCCATCAACTCCAAAATGTAGGCCTCGCCGCCCACGGCATCAAGCTTGTTGATGCTTCGCAGGTAATCGATCAGCGAGATGGAGTCGATGGGAATGCGGCTGTTGTACATATCGACCATCGCGGTATAGATGGTCTTATGAATGGGCCGGTAGAAGTCATCGGGCTGCAGCTCGACCTGGGCCTCTTCGACTACCTCGGGCGATAGCAGCATAGCGGCCAGTACATTGGCCTCTGCATCTTGGTTTTGGGGAAGACCCAACTTTGAGCCGCGGTCCTCAACCGTCAGCCCGGTCTCCCTATCGTCGTATGCCATGAGCATCCTCATTCATATCGCTTGCGAGCATCCATAGTATCAGCCACGGTCCCAAAACGCGCCGCGCGCCGCCAATCATCACCGAACCAAACGGATGAACGGTCCTGTGTATAGGACTTCGACGCAGCGTTCACCATGACACTCACTCAGCGCAAATAAAACAAAAGGGCGCCCTGGTTTCCCAGAGCGCCCTTCTTAGAACAAGATTGTTGCGTTGCAGCAAATGCTACTCGGCAGCAGCCTCAGTCTCGACCTCGGCGGTCTCGGCCTCGGCGACCTCAGCGGCCTCCTCGACCTCAGCCTCGGCAGCGAGCTCCTCGGCGGTAACGCCGACGAGAACGACAACCTCGGCCTTGATCTCGCGGTACAGCGAGATGGCAACGGTGTGGGCACCGGCAACCTTGATGGGCTTACCGAGCTCGACGCGCTTGCGGTCGATGTCCATACCGAGCTGAGCCTTGATGGCGTCAGCGATCATAGCGGCGGTAACGGAGCCAAAGAGGATGCCCTCGTCGCCGACCTTGACGTCAACGGTGACCGTCTTGCCCTCGAAGGCAGCCTTGGTCTCGTTGGCGGTAGCCAGACGGACGGCCTCGCGCTTGGCGATGTTGTTGCGACGCTCGTCAAGCTGCTTGAGGTTGCCCTTGGTGGCGGCAACAGCGAGCTTCTTGGGGAACAGGAAGTTCTCAGCGTAACCCTGAGCGACCTCTACGACGTCACCCTCGCCGCCCTTGCCCTTGATCTCATCGAGAAGAATAACCTTCATGATGCGTCTCCCTTCTTAGCCGCGGTCGCGGTTGCCACGAGAGGAAACCACGGGGACGGTGTACGGCAGGAGAGCCATCTCGCGGGCGCGCTTGATGGCGTTGGCGATGTCATGCTGATGCTGCGTGCAAGCGCCAGTGACGCGACGGGGCTTGATCTTGCCACGGTCGGTCATGTACTTACGGAGAAGCTGAGTGTCCTTATAGTCGATGAACTCAGTGTTCTCCTTGCAGAACTGGCAGTACTTACGACGCGGCTGACGTGCAGAAAAATCATTAGCCATGTCAAAATACCTTTCGTTTGGCAACTTCGGCGAACCGAAGCCGCCTCTCACTCAAAAATAGGTGAACAACCCTTAGAACGGGATGTCCTCATCGTAGACGTCGACCGCGGGCGGCGTGGCCACCGGTGCGGCAGGACGTGCTGCGGGCGCGGGAGCTGCGGGGGCGTAACCGCCCTGATCGTAGCCACCCTGGCCACCACGGGAGCTCATAAACTCGATCTCATCGACGATGACCTCAAGCTTGCTCCGGCGCTGGCCGTCGCGCTCCCAAGAGCTGTAGCGCAGCTTGCCCTCGATCGCGACCTTGTTTCCCTTTGCCAGGAAACGGCTCACGGCCTCGGCGCGGGTGCCGAACATAGTGCAGTCGACAAAGTTGGGATAGTCCTCCCACTCGCCAGTCTGCGCGTTGCGGCGACGATCGTTCACGGCGACGCCAAAGGACAGAACCTGGGTTCCGCCGGCGGTGGCGCGCAGCTCGGGATCGCGGGTGAGGTTACCGGTGATGTTCACTCGATTGATGCTCATAACTCACTACTTCCTCTTGGGGCACAAGCCCAGTCCAAAACGACAGTCTTACTCCTGGTCGTCGCGACGGACGATCATGTGGCGGACCACAGCGTCGGTGATGCGCAGGACGCGATCAAGCTCGGCGATCTGGGTAGGATCTGCGTGGAAGTTGATGAGGGTGTAGTCACCATCGGTGAGGTCGTTGATCTCGTAGGCGAGCTTGCGCTTGCCCCACTCGTCAACGGAGTCGACCTTGCCAGCGCCCTCAGCGATCGTGGTATCGATACGCTTCATAACAGCGAGACGAGTCTCGGGGTCGAGCGACGGGTCAACAAAGAACAGCAGTTCATAAGCCTTCATATTGTCACCTCCTCTGGGCAAATGTGGCTTCAGGTCGTGAAGGTGCGCCTGAAGCAGGAAAAGACTTGGTAATAATATCTTTCAACCTCCTAGGCTGCAAGAATATGCAGCTACAACCTCATGACCTCCACATATGCCCATACTCACACGACGTTTCATGCGCATTCCAACCAAATGCTGACCAAAAGCTTGACGGATCTGTTGACAAGATACGGTGCCGTGGGGACAAGCTGAGCCAAGCCGCAGGTCAACGGGCACAAGGCTGTGGTCGCAAAATGCATACCAGTGGCCCACAGCACCACCCAAAGATTTTTAAATTCATTGCCAAGTCGCTTATGAATACCCTTTTTTGAACAATTGAGTTGATCAACCACGCTGGTCGGAAGCCGTTTTTTGGCACCTCAAGCCCCACTGCAGCGCCAAGCACGGCCAAGCGTTTTAAAAAATGCCAACTTTTCTGTTTGCACTTTGCGATTCCTCGTGTATACTGACTTTCGCATTTAACGGAGAGTTGTCCGAGTGGCCGAAGGAGCACGATTGGAAATCGTGTAGGCGTCAAAAGCGTCTCCAGGGTTCAAATCCCTGACTCTCCGCCAGTTAATTCCAAAGCAGGCCTTCGAGCCTGCTTTGTTTTTACCCCACGCGGAGGGGTGGCAGAGTGGTTGAATGCGGCGGTCTCGAAAACCGTTTGGCCTGTATAAGGTCACGAGGGTTCGAATCCCTCCTCCTCCGCCATTTTGGTTGAGAAAGCTCCCAACAACGGGAGCTTTTTTGTTTAGAGCCCCTTACAAGCAAATATGGCGGAGGAGGAGGGATTCGAACCCGCCCTTCCCTCAAAAACATGTACGTCAGCCTCCAAAACCGACATTTTTCGACATCTTTGAAGGCTGACGTACACGTTTGGATTGAGCTCACGGGAGTGGCACTATTCGGAAGGCGCCTCTTCGTCTCGCATACCTTTCCAGTTGCGGATAAGAGCCTTGCGTAGTTCGTTTTGCTCTCGCTGGTGCCCGGTGTCGGTACAGCGAGGCATGCCGAGTGCTTCGCGAATGTTGTTCATGGCGCGGTGAAAGGCGAGTTGGCTGCCGAACTGAGCCGAAGTGAGCGTAACGATTCGATATCCCATTTGGGAGAGAACGGCCTCTCGCTCCGCATCTGCTCCTTTGCGCTCGAACTCATCGTGAAAACCGCCCTTATATTCGATACCGAGCTCCCTGCGCTTGTAGGTAACGAGCGCATCGATTTTAAGTGTTCGAGCTTTGGCGCAATGCCAGAGACGTTGAGGGATCTCGAGTGGTTTGTTGAGTTCGATACCTCGGATGCCAACGCCGCCTTCGCTTGTTGGGAGTGAGAGGGCGATTGCCGAAGCGGTCTCCATAGGCGAGGCCGAGCGATCGTAGATATGCCTGAGCGCGAGCCGTGCACGTGTGGCACCGGGTTTGCCGGGATGCCGATCGAGCAGTTCGATTATTTCATCCTTGGAGGTGGTGGCTGGTTGCTCGGTATAAGGGTCGGCGGGATTGAGCCTCATGCGATAATCGCCGCAAACTTCATAGCCATATTCGAGATATTCGATCCTATCCATCCACTCGGCAGCGAGCACGAAGGTGAAGGCTTCGTCGGTGATGAAGATTCCGGGCGTCAACTCGTTAATATGCTCGTAGGGAAGATTTTGTCCGAGAATGTGGCAGACGACGCCTTTGGTACGAATTCGCTCAAATTCGAATACAACCGCGATATCGATAGTCTTAAGCATATCGGACGGAATGCCACAGTCGGTAAGGGCCTGTCGTATGCGCGCAGCACGTTGCTGGGTGGAGATGCCTTGTGCGCCTATCTGGTAGTCGTGCCGCGCAAGAGACTGAACCAAATTCTGGGGTGCATGATGAACAAGCCATGCGGTTTTATGCGAAATGAGAACAGGGGTATCCATTGAGGGCCTCTCGCTCTGAGCCGGTATCCAACTCTTATGTCCGTTGAAGTGGGGAAATATACCGGATGTGAGTAAATCAACTCACTCATGCTGTGAGCTCAATCCAAACATGTACGTCAGCCTCCAAAGATGTCGAAAAATGTCGTTTTTGGAGGGTGACGTACATGTTCTGGACCCCTGGCATTCCAGCAACGCCATGCCCCCACCCGGTCCCGACCGTTTACCGAGCAATGGGGTCGCCACGCCCGCCAACCATGTACTATGTACGGGCATTGTTCAAACCCGAGAATCAAAGGACCTCATCTTGCCCGTCGTCGCCGCTATGACTGTTACTTCACACGCCTCGGATGCCATGGTCGCTATCCCATTTTGGCTCGAGATGTTCGCCGTTGTCGCGGCATCGATCTCGGGCGTGCTGGTCGCTCGCGAGCACAAGCTCGACCTGGTGGGCGCGGTCGCGCTCGCGGTGGTCTGCGGTCTGGGCGGCGGTCTTTTGCGCGATATGACGCTCCAGGTCGGCAACGTCTACATCCTCAACCAGCCCATGGCACTACCGCTCTCCATCGCCACAGCCGCCATCATCTATATCTTCCCGGCAATCGTCGATAAGCCCGAAAAACTCATTCCCCTGCTCGACATCATCTCGGTCGGCATCTATGCAGCAACCGGCGCGGACAAGGCGTTGGTGTACGGATTTGCGCCCGCCGTATGTATCATGATGGGCTTCTTTACCGCCGTGGGCGGCGGCATGCTGCGCGACGGCTTTATGGGCGTGGTCCCGGGCATTTTCCAACGCACCAACTTCTATGCCATCGCGGCCATCGCCGGATCGGCAAGCTATGTAGCCCTCGTCATGAGCGGCCTCATGAGCAATGTTGCCGCGCTGGTCGTATGCGTTGTGGTGACCATGGGGCTGCGCTGGCTATCACTGCGCTTTGACATTAAAAGCCCTACCGAGGAAGACATCGCGCGCTTTTTGCACCGTAAAAAGTAGGTAGCACAGCACAACCCCTCGAAATGCAACCGAGAGATTCTTTTAGAGCGCCCGCGCGGTGGGTACCCTGTTAGATACCTGTCGAGTATCTAACGAAGGATTCACTATGCCTTGCAACCAAGTACCGTCGATCCGGCGCCACAAAGCGCAGGCCCGCATCACCATCCTATTCGCGCTGATTGCGCTCGCGCTCACCGCACTTCCCACGGTGTCGTTCGCCGGCACCGACACCGCGGGAAACGTGCTCGCAACCGAAGTTGACTCAACTCCGTCCGGTATCGAAGGCGACCTGTACTGGGCCGGCCAAAGTCTCAACCTAGACGACGCCTCCATCGGCCGCGATATTATCGCGGCTGGTGAGAACCTGTCGATTCGCGATTGCACCGTAGGCGGCGCCGTTCGTCTGGCGGCACGCACCATCGATATCGCCAAAACCGCAATCGATGGCAGCGTCACGGTGGCCGGCCAGCACGTCGTGCTCAACACCGGCAGCACCGCCAACTGTTTTTACGCGGCGGGCGAAACGGTCGCCCTGCGCGGCTCCGCCAAATCGGCGGCGCTTGCCGGCGACACCGTTACCATCGACGGCACCGTCGATGGCAATGTTGAAGTCTGGGCCGACAAGCTCATCCTGGGTAAAAACGCCCGCATCACCGGCACGGTGAACGCCCACGTCTCACAGGACCCCGAGCGGGCCGAGGGCGCCCAGGTTGGAGCCCTCAAGATCGACCGGACCGAGAACGAGAACACCTCTACGGTCAACGACATGATCGGCGGCATCGTTGCCGCAGCGCTTTCCACCTGCTTTGTCGCTATCCTGCTTGAGCTTGTCTTTCCGCGCGCAACCGCCAGCGCCGCCGGCATGCTCCATCAGCATCCCATGCCACTGTGGGTAAGTGGCCTTCTGGGCACGGTCGCCATCGCTCCCGCCGTCCTGCTGCTTATCATCTCGATTGCAGGCCTGTCGCTCGCCGGAGCCCTCATGTGCAGCATCATCGGCATCGCTTTGGTCTCGGCGGCATTTACGGGTACCGCGATCGCACGCATGGTCGGACACAACCAAAACCGCTTCGCCATGGCCGCCGCGGGCGGTATCGTCGCGGGCGCGCTCACGGCACTTCCTCTTATGGGCAACTTTGTCAGCGGCGTAGCCTTCGTCTTCACGCTCGGCTACGTCATCCAAATCATTTGGCACAACGCCCACCTCAAGCCGCAGCAGCCGGCTAACACGCCAGGCCTTCCCACCGCCTAACCACCAACCACCACAAAGGGGACAGGCACCTTTGTGGTGGCGTAGGCCGCCTCAATCCCCATGCACCAAAAAGGGCGCCGACCATTGCGGTCGACGCCCTTTCTCATTAAAGCTATAAAGCCCGGCGCTTATTTGTTGACCTGGCCGGCGCGGACGGCAGCCTTCTTGCGGTCGGTGGCATTGAGCAGACGCTTGCGCAGGCGGATGTTCTTGGGAGTAATCTCGACCAGCTCGTCGTCGGCGATGTACTCCAGCGCCTCCTCCAGCGAGAAGGTGCGAGGCGGCACCAGCTGGACGGAGATATCGGAGGTCGAGGAACGCTGGTTGCCCAGGTTCTTGGTACGGGCGATGTTGACGACCATGTCGCCGGCCTTGCTGCGCTCGCCCACGATCATGCCCTCGTAGCACTCGGTGCCCGGCTCAACAAACAGCTGGCCGCGCTCCTGCAGCGTACCCAGAGCGTAGGCGACGGCCTTCTCGGTGGTCATGGAGATCATGGCGCCGTTCTGACGGTTGCCGATCTCGCCGGCGTAGGGGCCATACTCCAAGAAGGTGTGGTAGAACACGCCCTCGCCGTGGGTGACGTTCATGATGCGGTTCTTAAGGCCCATGATGCCGCGGGTCGGGATCTTAAACTCGAGGTGCGTCACGATGCCCGAGGTATCCATGCTCGTCATGATGCCGCCGGAGGTACCGAAGACCTCAACGACCTTGCCCGAGTACTCGTCCGGGCACTCGACGACGGCCTGCTCGACGGGCTCCATCTTGTTGCCGTTCTCGTCCTTCTTAAACAGAACGCGAGGACGGCCAACCTGGAACTCAAAGCCCTCGCGACGCATGGACTCCATCAGAACGGACAGGTGCAGGATGCCGCGACCCGAGACCTCGACGCCGCTCTTGTCCTCGAGCTCCTCGATCTTCATGGTTACGTTGTTCTCGGCCTCGTTGAACAGGCGCTCCTTGAGCTGACGGGCGCCCACGATGTCGCCGTCGCGACCGACGAGCGGGGAGGTCGAAGCCTCAAAGACGATGGACAGGGTCGGCGGGTCGATCTCGATGGGCTCGAGCTCGACGGGGTTCTCGGGATCGGTGTAGACATCGCCGATATCGGTGCGGTCGATGCCCACGACGGCGGCGATGTCACCGGCGCCGACTTCCTGGCACTCGGTGCGGCCCAGGTAGTCGAAGGTAAAGAGCTGCTTGACGGTAGCGGTAGCGCTGGAGCCGTC
Source organism: Collinsella sp. AM09-41 (assembly GCF_003473245.1). NCBI lineage: Bacteria > Bacillati > Actinomycetota > Coriobacteriia > Coriobacteriales > Coriobacteriaceae > Collinsella > Collinsella sp. AM09-41. The sequence continues at coordinate 2,867 of NZ_QRMJ01000011.1, read as the reverse complement.
GTTCTTGACGACCAGGATCTGATCGCCCTGATGGATGGTGCCGGAGTACACGCGACCGATGCCGATGCGGCCAACGAAGTTGGAGTGGTCAATGGTCACGCACTGCATGGCCAGCGGGGCGTTCTCGTCAACCTCGGGAGCGGGCATGTCGTCGATGATCATATCGAGCAGCGGATACATGTCCATGTTGCCGTCGTTGGGATCGAGGCGGGCAAAGCCATTCATGGCGCTGGCGTAGACCACGTGCTCCATGGCGAACTCGAGCTGGTCGTCGGTGGCACCCAAGTCGGCCATGAGGTCCAGGCAGTCGTTGTAGGCCTTCTCGGGGTTGGCGCCCGGACGATCGATCTTGTTGATGACGATCATGATCTTGAGGCCGGTGTCGATAGCGTGACGCAGCACGAAACGGGTCTGGGGCATGGGGCCCTCAAAAGCGTCGACCAGCAGCAGGGCGCCGTCGGCCATACGCAGCACGCGCTCGACCTCGCCGCCAAAGTCGGCGTGGCCCGGGGTGTCGATGACGTTGATCTTGACGTCCTTGTACTCGATAGAGATGTTCTTGGCGAGAATCGTGATGCCGCGCTCGCGCTCCTGGTCGTTAGAGTCCAGGACGCGGTCCTCGACCTGCTGGTTGGCACGGAAGGCGTCCGTGGCACGCAGGAGCTTGTCGACCATCGTCGTCTTGCCGTGGTCGACGTGGGCGATGATGGCGATGTTCCTCAGATTGTCTACGCGCATGTAGTTCCCCTATCTTCTATCCATATACAAACGGCACGCGTATGCGGCCCGCCCAGCGATACAACGCTCAGCGGGAATATTGAGCCTTTTACCGAAAACTCGTTTATTTTAGCGATTTTAGATGAGAGGGGTTTCCTCACCTGCAGGTTCAGGGTCGCTCCACATAAAACCATCGCCGGCGCCCATGCCCTCATACAGCACATATGCCGAAAAACCGCTCTCGAGCGTAGTCTCAAAGAAGCTCACGAGCAGAGCGTCGTGGTAGCCTCCGTCAATCTCGACGCAGCCGGTATAGCCAATGGCATAGCGGGCGATACGGCCCAGACCCTCGTCCTTAAGACCCATCTTATGCTCGGAGATAAAGTTGGTGGCCGCCTCGAGGCACGCCTCTTCGCCATCTTCGTCGAGTGCGGCCAGATAACGGTTGGAAGCGGCGTCCTCAATTGCCACAACCACGCCCGGGTTCTCGCCCGCGGCCAGGTCGTCCAAGAACGCACCAATCAGGTCACACACCATGGCGTCGAGCTCGGCGGAGACGTTAGCGGCGTCCTGCATATCCTGTGCCATCTTTAGACCTTCCCATCGAGTCCGGCGTCGTTACAGTTCTTGTGCCTCGGCAGCAATCTTGGCGGCAGCGTCGCGGGCGCGCATCATATCCATCGCGCGCTTGTCGAGTACCTTGATCTGGTTGGTCAGCATTACCGCATCGACCACACCCCAGATCACGAGGCCCGTAGAGATCGAAAACCCAAGCGCACCAACTGTACCACGAAGGCGCGAGCAGATAGCCGCGACAAGGGCGGAGACGACAACCATCTTGATAAACGAGCCGCGGCGCTCGCGAAGCGTGCGGGCCTGCGTCACATAGGCAATGCGTGCCGCCTCAGAAGCCTCCGAGCGCATCTGGGCCTCGCGCGCAATGGCCGCCGCCTCAGCCGACATACCGCCGGCCATCAGCGAACACTCCGCAACTCTGCCGCCCCGCATTTAGAAGTCATCGGGGGAGAGCGTATGGACGAACTCGTCGAACTTCTCGAACTCCTGCTCGTCGTCGACATCCTCGGCGTGGGTAGAAACAGTGCCCAAGCGATTCATGATGTCGTCCTCCACAAACATGGGAGCATTGCTGCGCACGGCAAGGGCAATGGCGTCACTGGGGCGGGCGTCGATCTTGCGCTCCTCGCCATCGACCAGTACGACGATCGTCGCGTAGAACACCGGCGGCTCGGCGCGAACGATCTCGATGCGCTCGAGTTTGGCACCCAGGGCGTCAACGGTATCGAGCAGCAGGTCATGGGTAATCGGGCGCTCGGCGCGGCCGCTATCGATGCCGCGGCTGATGGCAGCAGCTTCAAACGAACCAGTCTGAATGGAAAGGGAACGCAGCGGCGCGGGCGAGTCCGATTTGCTGCTGCGCTCACGAAGCACGATAAGCGATGGCACGGGACCGGCGGCCATGACGATGGTCTCTATGTCGACACGAACCATGGAACACCTCCGGTACGTAGCGGTTAACACGCGGCAGCCCGCCGCATTGAATAGCTATACTACCCAAACTTTCGCACAGCACACAAAATCAAAGTAGTCTTTTTGGGACGGGGCTCTTTTGACTACTCCAGCAGGTAAGAAAAAAGCCCCGAGGAAACCCTCGAGGCTCTTCACAGTTTTGATGGTGGACCTGACAAGATTCGAACTTGTGACCTCCCGGTTATCAGCCGGACGCTCTAACCAACTGAGCTACAGGTCCATCATGGTGGAGGTTAGGGGGATCGAACCCCTGACCTCAGGCTTGCAAAGCCCGCGCTCTCCCAGCTGAGCTAAACCCCCACGGAGACAGTAATAAACACCCCAGCGGCGACTCGGCTCTCGCTGGGGTGTTTATTGCGAAAGAAAGTGGTGGACCTGACAAGATTCGAACTTGTGACCTCCCGGTTATCAGCCGGACGCTCTAACCAACTGAGCTACAGGTCCATCGCGCAAGGGATATATTAGACGAGTCGTTACGCGCGCGTCAACAACTTTTTTGAAAATCTTTGAGGGGTGTCGGCCCCGGCTGCCCGGCGGCATGCGAAGTCGCCTGCTCGGACAGTCCTGCTCGCACGGAGAGCACATTAAGTGCTCTCCGGCTC
>NZ_QRMJ01000010.1:39909-47209 GCF_003473245.1 Collinsella sp. AM09-41 | reverse complement strand
GTCTGATGACTTGAAGAAGGGGGAGGCCTCGCGGCCTCCCCCTTTTTTGCGTTTACGGGCTTTTGTCTCACATAGTAGCTGTGTTTTATAACCCTCGTTTGTCGCATCTTCTGTGAACGGGCTACAATAACTTAGTCTGTGCGATATGGAGGTGAACATGGCTGAAGCTGGTATCGGCGTTGATATCGTCGAGATTTCCCGCATGAAATCAATTCTTGAAAAGACGCCGTCGTTTGCTCGGCGTGTGTTTACCGAAGAAGAGCGTGCGTATTGTGATGCATCATCGCGTCCCGCTGCTCACTATGCCAGCCGCTTTGCTTCGCGCGAGGCGGTACTTAAAGCTCTCGGCACGGGTTTTAGTCAAGGCGTTGGTCGCAAGGATGTTTCGGTTACGCGTGATAAACTCGGCAAACCGAAGGCGCTGCTTTCGGGCCGTGCTCTCGAGATCGCTCAAGAACTGGGTGTTGTCGAGGTCGCTCTTTCTATTACCCTTACGGGTGACTTGGCTGTCGCTAATGCCATTGCAATCACCGAGGATGCTCGACCTAAGCCTAAGGAAGAAAAAGTGAGCAACAAGAAACGCGTTGCGCAGACATTTAAAGAGGCTCGCTCTGTTTTAGATGAGCTCGAGCAGCTGCAGAATTCAGCATTGGCGGAGCACCTGGGCGATGCTTCGCAAGATACGCTAGGAGCATAGATGAAACCGGTTTTGAGTACCGAAGAAGTCGTTCGTCTCGAGGATATCATCGAACGCGAAGGGACTTCGAAGGCCGAGCTTATGGAGCTAGCGGGTGAGTTTGCCGCTAACGAGGTCTTGAAGCTCAATCCCGATCGGGTTCTCGTTTTGGTCGGTTTTGGTAATAATGGTGGCGACGGTTGGGTTGCCGCCGATATCCTGAGCCATAAGGGTGTGGACGTGGATATCGTTTCTCCGGTTGAACCGGATGAGATTCCTGCTGCTCTGGCACGTCATGTTGCTCGTCGTACTGCCGGTCGCGATGTGCACGTTTGCGTCGGCCCCTCGCGTGATGAACTCGAGGTTTTGATCGATAAGGCCGATGTTGTTGTCGATGCCATTTTTGGTACCGGTTTCCACGGGAATCTGCGTGCGCCGTTCTCCATTTGGATTCCTACGGTCAATGAATGCGCCGATTGTGTCGTATCCATTGATGTCCCCTCGGGCCTGAATGCAGAGACGGGCGTTGTTGATGACGACTGCATTCGTGCCGAGCGCACGGTGACGATGATTGCGCCCAAGATTGGTCTGTATAGCGCTGATGGTCCTGAGTATGCTGGCGATTTGATCTGCGGCAATCTTTACGACCGTCTTGACGAGGTCATCGATGATGTCGACCACGCCGCCGAGATTGTCGAGCCCGGTGACTTAGTTGATTACTTTGCTCCGCTACCATCGAATATCGATAAGTATTCCCGTGGCTCCGTGCTTATTGTCGCCGGATCTGCGCAATATCCTGGTGCTGCCATTATGGCGGCCAAGTCTGCAGCTCGCGCGGGTGCTGGTTACGTGGCAGTCGCGGCTCCTGACGCCTGTGCCAATCTCATTCGCATGGCACTTCCTTCGATTCCCGTCTTTGCTATTCCGTCTGATTCCCGCGGCTCCTTTGGCGCCGCTGCGCGCATGACGGTGTGCGAGATCGCAAAGAAGTACAGCTGCGTGCTGTGCGGTCCCGGTATGACGACGTCTGCCGGCGCTATGCAGGTGGTTTCGGGCTTGCTCGAGCTTGATGTACCGCTAATTTTGGACGCCGATGCACTCAATTGCCTTGCTAAGATTGCCATTGACGGTATTGATAGTAACCCCGAGATGTATCGCCGCGAGCAGCCGTTGGTTATGACGCCGCACTATCGTGAGCTTTCGCGTCTGGTTGCCGGTGACGAGGTGAACGACCTTGGTACCGCGATTGCGGCCGCGCAGAAGGTTGTTTGGGCTGCAGGCTCCGACAATCTGGTGGTCATTGCCAAGGGGCCGACGACGGCTATCTGTGGTGTTGAGCGCGTGCTGCTGCCACTCTCGGGTCCGGCTTCTCTGGCAACTGCCGGTTCGGGTGATGTTCTGGCGGGTATTTTGGCCGGCACGCTTGCCACCATGCGCGACGAGATGGATCGTTGGGAGCTGCTGTATTCGTACGCCGTCGCACTTCACAGCTACGCCGGTTTTGCCGCGGCGACGGAGTATGGTGAGAAGAGCGTTATCGCGACCGATCTTATCGACTTGATCGGTCCTGCCATGGAGCTGGCGGCAAAGGATGCGCTCGAAGATCTGGGAATCATGGACGAAGGGTCGGATGACTAATCATGAATAAAGCCGATTTGACGCGCTGGTCCTGGGTCGAGATCGACCGCGGGGCGCTCCGTCGCAACACGAGGGCCTATAAGAACTTGTTGAATCCGCGTCAGCGCCTGTGCTGCGTGGTCAAGGCCGATGCTTATGGTCATGGAGCTGTTGAGTGTGCCAAGATCATGTATTCGGCCGGTGCCGACATGTTTGCCGTGGCGACGGTTAACGAGGGCGTTGGGCTCCGTCAGGGCGGGATTACTAAGCCCGTCCTGATTCTAAGTGAGCCGCCTATCGAGGCTATTCCTGCATTGCTCGAATTCGATATCATGCCCTCGGTCTATACGTCCGATTTTGCTCTTGCGTATGGCGAATGCGCCGTCGCGGCGGGCAAGGTGGGCAAGTACCATCTTGCCATCGAGACGGGCATGAATCGTATCGGTGTTCACTACACACAGGTGCTCGACTTTGTACGCGGCATCAGTTTCCATCGCGGCATCCAGTGCGACGGCGTATTTACGCACTTTGCCACGGCCGATGAACCTTCGGGTTGGGACTACAAGCTGCAGTGCCAGCGTTTTACCGAGGCCGTTCAGGCCATTAAGGACGCAGGTTTTGAATGCGGTATCGTGCATTGTGCCAATACGCCGTCCTCGATGCTCGATTCTTCAATGCACTTTGACATGATTCGTGCCGGCATCGGTTTGTATGGTCTGCAGCCATGTGAGCTGAGTGGTCGCGTGATGCAGCTTGATCCCGTCATGAGCGTCCACGCGCGTGTGACGCGCGTGGCGCATCCTGCGATGGGCGAGGGCGTGGGCTACGGCTTTACCTACCGCGTACCGCGCACGCGCGTTCAGATCTGCACCCTTCCGATCGGTTATGCCGATGGCCTTTCGCGTACGCTTTCCAATCGTATGGACGTGCTGTATCGCGGCGAGCGTGTGCGTCAGGTGGGCAATATCTGCATGGACCAGTTTATGGTCGCCATTCAGTCCAACCCGGCGCATGAGATTCCCGAGGCCGAGTATGGTGACGAGATGATCATTGTCGGTCGCGATGGAGATGCCGAGATTACCATGGACGAGATGGCGCGCCTACGCGGCACGATTAACTACGAGGTCGCTTGCGGCTTTGGTATGCGTCTCGACAAGGTCTACGTGTAGGAGTCGCTATGGGCGTCATGCACATCCCCGGCCATAGCCATCAGGCGCCGCGTGAGGTCGCACTCGAGGAGATCGAGGCCGTTCTGGGCGATTGTCACCTTTGCCAGCTTTACCAGTCGCGCCATAACATCGTGTTTGGCGTGGGAAACCCCCACGCTCGCGTGATGTTTATTGGCGAGGCGCCGGGCCGCAATGAGGATTTGCAGGGCGAGCCCTTTGTGGGGGCGGCAGGCGAGGACCTCAACGGCATTTTGTCGCTGGCGGGGCTCAAACGCGAAGACGTCTACATTGCCAACGTGCTTAAGTGCCGCCCGCCGGGAAACCGCAATCCGCGTCCCGAGGAAGTGCTGGCTTGCTCGCCATTTTTGCGTGAGCAGATTCGAAGCATCTGGCCCGATATTATTGTGACGCTCGGCAACCCCGCGACGCACTTTGTGCTAAAGACCGAGATTGGCATTACTAAGCTGCGCGGCAGGTTCCACCAGATGGGGCATTTTGTGGTAATGCCCACGTTCCATCCGGCAGCAGCGCTGCGCAATCCGGCGTGGCAGGAGCTGCTGGAGGAAGACTTTAAGATGCTGGGCGACTATCTGGAGCGACATCCCGCGCCAGAGGACGCCTCGGAATAATAAGGAGCATATATGTCCCTGGAGCGCCTGGGGGTAGGTACTTACAAAACGACTTGCGCTGCCGATACGGAGTACTTTGGCGAGCTAATTGCACCGTGCCTTGAGGACGGCGATGTGCTCATCCTGACCGGTGGCCTGGGAGTGGGCAAAACTCACTTTACCAAGGGCGTCTCGCGCGGGCTGGGCGATGGGCATATGGTTACGAGCCCTACGTTTGCGCTCATGGCCGTTCACGATCAAGGTCGTATTCCGCTGTTTCACTTTGATCTATACCGCCTGGAGCATGCCTACGAGCTCGAGGATACGGGCATTTTCGATGTGCTGGGCTATGAGGGTGCTTGCCTGCTGGAATGGGGCGAACAATTCCAGGACGAGCTGACGGATGAGTATCTTTCGGTGACGCTCAGGCGTGATGAGGGCGACAGCGACGTGCGAACGATAACGCTTGAGGCGCACGGTGACCGCGCAATGGAGCTTTCCCATTTGATTGATAAGGCTGTACAAGATGAGCTTGCATAACGACAACGCGCTGGTGGTGGCGCTCGATACCTCGACTGACATGCTTGCCTGCGCGGCAAGCTGGATTGATGGGCAGACGGGTGAGACGAAGCTCGTGAGTGGCGACCACATGTGTCGCCGTCACGCCAACGTTGAGCTCGTGAATACCGTTGATGGCGTGCTGGCTCAAGCCGGTCTGGATCGCAGCGATGTTGGTTGCTATGTGGTCGGCCGCGGCCCGGGGTCCTTTACGGGTGTGCGCATCGGCATCTCCACTGCCAAGGGCCTCGCGCGTGGTGCCAATGTTCCGCTGCTGGGCGTGTCGACGCTCGACGCTTGCGCTTGGACGGCGTGGAAGGCTGGCGTGCGCGGCAAGCTTGGTATCTTGGCCGATGCTATGCGCGGTGAGGTATATCCGGCGCTGTATATGCTGGTCGATGAGGGTCCCGAGCGTCAATTTGAGCGCGAACACGTGGTCAAGGCCGCCGTGGCGCTCGATGAGTGGCGCCAAGCAGCGGACTGGGGCCAGGTTCAGCTGACCGGTGACGGTCTAGTGCGCTATGGCAAGCTGCTGGGTGAGGACGAGGCCGCCCGCTGCGTGGAGCGCGACCTGTGGTGGCCTTCGGGCGAGGGCTTGCTGCTCGCGCACGCTGCGGGTGACGGCGATCCGGCCCGCGTCCTGCCGATTTACACGCGCCTTTCGGATGCCGAGGAAAACGAGCGCAAGCGTCTTGGTCTTGCCGAGAGTGCGCAGAGCGAAATTACGGGTGTTGCCGATGAGCTCGCCGGTCGTCATCTGCAGTTCCGTCCCATGGGCGCGGCGGATGCCGAGGGCGCAAGCGCGCTGGAGGCTGCCTGCTTTGAAGGTGCCGGACACGAGGCATGGACGCCGGGCATGTTCCTGTCCGAACTGGGCGAGGACGTCGCTGCGCCGCGTAGTTGGTGGGTGGCACACGACGACGGCAAGCTGCTGGGCCTTGCCGGCGGTATGGTCGTGGACGGTGATGTGCAGATTCTGGATGTCGCCGTCGACCCGGCACATCGCCGTGAGGGCATTGCCCGCAAGCTGCTGTCGCACGTGAGCTATGATGCCCAGATGCTCGGCTGCACTACGGCTTCGCTCGAGGTCGAGGACGGTAACGAGGGAGCGACCGCGCTTTATAACGCTCTGGGCTTTACCGAGGCTGGCCGTCGCCGCGGCTACTATGGTGCCGGCAAGGACGCCATCGTCATGACGGCTCCGCTGCCCCTGGTGCTTCCGGTCGATAATGCTTCGCCCGAGCCGACGGCGGCAGAGCAGCGCGTATGGCCGCTGCCTGCGCCTGGGCGCTCCGAGGGGGAGCGTGCCGAAATTGAGCGCCGCCGCCTAGTGCTCGCTATCGAGAGCTCCTGCGACGAGACGGCCGTGGCGATTATCGATGCGGATGGCAATATGCTGGCCAACCAGGTGTCGACACAGATTGATTTTCACGCCCGCTTTGGCGGCGTGGTGCCCGAGATCGCCTCGCGCAAACACGTTGAGGTGATTGTGAGTGTCGTGGATGCGGCGCTCGAGGATGCCGCAGCATCGCTTGGTCTTGAGGGTGGAGCCATCGCGCCGAGCGAACTCGCCGCTGTTGGCGTGACGCAGGGTCCGGGCCTGGTGGGTGCTCTGGTAGTGGGCGTCGCCTTCGCCAAGGGCTTTGCCTATGCCGCCGGCAAGCCACTCGTGTGCGTCAACCATCTGGAGGGCCATCTGTTCGCCAACCTGCTGGCGCAGCCCGATCTCAGGCCGCCGTTTATCTTCACGCTCGTCTCGGGCGGTCATACCATGCTCGTGCACGTGAAGGCATGGGGCGACTACGAGGTACTTGGTGAGACACTCGACGATGCTGTGGGCGAGGCCTTCGACAAGGTAGCCAAGGCGTTGGGTCTGGGCTATCCCGGTGGCCCCATCATCTCCAAGCTGGCCGAGACGGGCAACCCCCGCGCGATCGATTTTCCTCGCGCGCTTAACAGCAGGGGAGACTATCGTTTCTCGCTTTCGGGTCTTAAAACGGCCGTGACGCTCTACATCGAGCAGGAGACCAAGGCCGGGCGCACGATTCACCTGCCCGATCTGGCGGCTTCGTTTGAGGCAGCCGTCTTTGACGTTCAGTACAAGAAGGCCAAAAACGCCCTGCATGCCACCGGATGCAAGGAATACTGCATCGGCGGCGGCGTCTCGGCTAATCCGCATCTGCGCGAGATGATGATCAAGAAGCTTGGGCGTCAGGGGATCCGCGTAACGGTGCCACCGCTTTCGGCGTGCACCGACAACGCCGCCATGATCGCAGAGGTTGCCCGCCGTAAATTCGACCGAGGAGAAATCTCGCCGTTCGACGTCGATGCCGATCCGAACATGACGCTGTAGTCGTACGGGTGCGGTCCCCGGCGCTGCCCGGGCGCCAACGGCCGCATATGAACTTTCCTGCTCTACAGTCCTGCTCACGACGGAGGCCACATTAAGTGGCCTCCTGTTCGTGCGGAACTTGCGATAAAGTTCATATGCGGCCGTTGGCGCCCGGGCAGCGCCGGGGACCTTTCTGTATCGATATAGCTTCTGAGCTGGATCGGTGTCGACAACGTCCAGCAAGGCTAACAAGCCAGCGTCGAATTTCCGGCGTGCTTTAGCTGAAAGAAAAGATGGCATGCGGAGCTTTGCTCCGCATTTGGGATGGGAGCCCCTCGGG
>NZ_QRMJ01000010.1:0-39879 GCF_003473245.1 Collinsella sp. AM09-41 | reverse complement strand
CGAGCGGGCGTATACAAGGTTTATCGCGAGTTCCGCACGAGCCGGAGAGCACTTAATGTGCTCTCCGTGCGAGCAGGACTGTAGAGCAGGAAACCTTGTATACGCCCGCTCGCTCCCGAGGGGCATCTCTCATGCAAAAACTTTTGTTGGGTAAAGTCCGAGGTCAGTGGCGTTTTATACCGAGAATTTCAAAAAAAGTTGAAAATTCATTACAAATTTGCGTTGACTTTAGGTAACTAAAGTTACATACTCCTTTTCAACCACTGGGGGATGTGAACCGCACGGATCGTTCACATCATGATTGAAGAGGATTTTTTAGACATGTTCACGCATCAGCTAAACATTATCAGCGTAGTAATTATCTGATGCGGGTTAGCACATATAGCTAGCCCGTACGATAACGGGCGGCTGATGAAGATGAGGGTCGTCGAGCGCAACCGACGGCCCTCATTTTTTATGTCTGAGAAGTTCTTTTTAGAGGAGGAAATGTAATGAACGGAGTTTTGCTCATGGTTGTGGCCGCGGCGGTGCTCGCCTGCGGCTATCTGGGCTACGGCCGCTGGCTGGCCAACAAGTGGGGCGTTGACAAAGAGGCCCTCACGCCGGCCAAGCGCATGAAGGACGGCAAGAGCTTCTCGCCCGTCTCCGCCTTTACCGCGTTCTCGCATCAGTTCAGCTCGATCTGCGGTGCTGGCCCTGTCACGGGTACGATCGTCGCCATGGCCTTTGGCTGGCTGCCCGTCGTGCTCTGGGTCCTCGTCGGCGGCATCTTCTTTGGCGCCGTCCACGACTTTGGTGCTCTGTACGCTTCGATGAAGAACAACGGCAAGTCGCTCGCTCAGCTCATCGAGAAGTACATCGGCAAGACCGGCCGTCGCCTGTTCCTGCTGTTCTGCTGGCTGTTCTGCATCATCGTCATCGCCGCCTTCACCGACATGGTCTGCAAGACGTTCATGTTCACCCCGGCCGTTGACGCTTCTGGCGCCGCTACCGGTGCCATCGACTTCACCAAGTCCTATGCCGCTGGCTGCGCTGGCACCATCTCCATCCTGTTCACCTTCGTCGCTATCGCCTTTGGTTGGGCCCAGAAGAAGTTCAACCTCACCGGTGCCGCCGAGTTCGTCACCGGCGTGGTCCTCATGGTTCTCATGTTCGCCGTCGGTATGCAGTTCCCGGTCTACCTGGATAAGTTCCAGTGGTTCGCCGTCGTCATGGTCTACCTGGTCTTCGCTGGCGCCATGCCCATCCAGATGCTCAAGACCCCGCGCGACTACCTCACCTCGATCATGATGATCGTCATGATCGCCTGCGCTGTCCTCGGCATCGTTGTCCTGGGCGTTAACGGTCAGGCCACCATTACCGCCCCGGTCTTCACCGGCTTTAGCAATGCCTCGGGCATGATGTTCCCTGTCCTGTTTGTCTCTGTTGCCTGCGGCGCTCTCTCCGGTTTCCACAGCCTCGTTTCTTCCGGTACCTCCTCTAAGCAGGTCGAGAAGGAGCAGGACGCCGTCAAGGTCGGTTATGGTGCCATGATCGTCGAGTCCTTCGTCGGCATCCTTGCCATCATCGTCGCCGGCATCATGTTCTCCGACATGAACACCGCCGGTACTGGCGCCCTCAACGCCGGTGTCGCTTCCACCCCGTTCCAGGTCTTCGCCGCTGGCATCTCCCGCGGTATGCAGGCCTTCGGCGTTGACGGCACGCTCGCCACCGTCTTCATGACCATGAACGTCTCCGCGCTGGCCCTGACCTCGCTCGACGCTGTCGCCCGCATCGCCCGTACGTCCTTCTCCGAGTTCTTTGCCCAGACCAACGACGCCCTCGCCATCGAGTCCAAGGCCGGCTACATGAAGGTTCTCGGCAACCCCTGGTTCGCCACGGTCGTCACCCTGCTTCCCGGTCTCGCCCTCGCCTTTGGCGGTTATGCCAACATCTGGCCGCTCTTTGGTGCTTCCAACCAGCTGCTCGGCGGTATGACCATGATCACCCTCGCCGTGTTCTGCAAGTGCACTGGCCGCAAGGGCTGGATGCTCTACGTGCCCGTCGCCTTCCTGCTCTGCTGCACCTTCACCTCGCTGGTCCAGAGCGCCATGGGCTGCATGGCCGCCGTCCAGGCCTACGGCTTCTTCGGCACTATCCCGGCTACCGCCACCACGGCCGCCGTCTCCGTCGCCGCCACCAAGGGCCTGCAGCTCGTCTTTGCCATCCTGCTGATGGTCCTGGGCCTCATCGTTGCCGTCAACTGCCTCAAGGAGTTCTTCGGCAAGGAGGCCGGCTCCATGCCCGACGAGGAGCCCGAGTGGTCCGAGATGGGCAAGGCCGAGTATGGTCGCGCCGCTGCTGCCGAGGCTCCCGCCGACGCCGCAACCGTCGAGGCTTAATCGACCTAACGACGCGAACGTCACATCTATATGACTCGGAAGGGTCGGGTCCGCAACTACGCGGGCCCGGCCTTTTTTCATGTAAAAGCGAGCGGCGCCTGAGTGTTCTCGCAGTTGTTTTGCGTGGGTAGGGGCGCGCGTTGTACCATATAGACGTATATGCGTACATATGAAAGGGGCCCCGTGGCCAAGACGGTATATTCCGATAACCAAAACAATGTCGATGCTCTGGCTGAGCGTTTGAGCAGCCAGACGTCGCTTTCTGCTGAGCGTGCCAAGCTGGTTGCCTACGACCTGCTCTGCCGCAAGGCACTCAAGATCAAGTCGAGCGCGCTGGCGCAGATTTTCCGCTCCGTCGACAAGGAATGTGACACCAAGGCGATGCGCGATGAGCTCATCGCGGCGAAGATCGTTACCAAGATCGAGGGCAGCGGCATTAACGGGCGCCCGGCGTTCTATACCATTCATGCCGAGATTTGCGATGACCAGGAGCAGCCTGCCGAGGCCGCCGAAGAGATCGTCGAGGATGTTGCCGAGATGCCTGCTGTGGCGGCAACGGCTCAACGCGAGCACGTCGATACCGACGAGCTGCTTGACGAGGACGTCGTTCGCGCCTTTACGGCTAAGGCGGGCCGCGGCGGTTTTGGCGGGGGCGGCAAGCGCGATGCGCAGCGCCGCGCCCAGCAGGAGCGCTTCCGTCGTGCCGTTGCTCAAAAGGGTGAGACGGATGCCGAGGCTGTTGAGAACGAGGTTGCTGCCGAGTCGCAGAGGCCCGCGAAGGAGCAAAAGCCCGTGGAGGCCCAGGAGCCCCAGCGTCGCCGTGGTGCCCACTTTAAGGCTGCGCAGCAGGATGTCGCGCATGAGGTTGAAGAGCCTTCCGAGGCTGCAGACGATGTTGAGGAGTCTGCCAAGAAGGCTCCGGGTTCATGCCGTCCCGGGCGTGGTTTTGCGAGGCGCGCGTATCCCGTAAGGCGTCAGGAGAAGGGCGAGCCGGCTCCGACCGCTCAGGCCGAGAAGGCCGAACAAACCGAGAAAACCGTTGAGCCGGCGGCTCGCGAGCAGAAGCCTGTTGAGCCGCAGCTTGAGGTTGCTGCCGAGGCCAAGGGCGAGCAGCCTACTGATGGGCAGACGGAGCAGGGCGCGTCGAGCAGGCCTCGCCGCCGTCGCCATCGCGGGGGTCGCAGTTCCCATGCCGAGACTGCAGCCGAGAAGACCACGCCGCAGGACGAGGATGCGAAGGCCGAGGTTTCTTCGGGGCAGCCTAAGCGCCAGCCGGCGAAGGAGAGCAAGTCCGATCGTCCGCAGAAGCAGGCGTCTATGCCGAAGCGCGAGCGCAATTCCCAAGGCGATTCTAAGCGCAGGTCTCAGAAGAAGCCGGAGTCTGCCGCAGCAGATGCTGCTGCCCAGCAGCCCGAGTCGGCCGTCCACGGCGAGGTATCGGCGTTTGCCCTTGCCCGCGTTTTAGGCAGGCAGCTGCTCAAAGTTGTCCCTACGCCTACGGCGCTCTCTAAGATCAAGGAGCAGCAGACACAGATCGTAAAGGTCGAGGGCAAGGACGGCAAAAAGGCTCCGCAGCGCACTCAGCACAACGAGATGTCCAACCGCAAGATTGCCGAGGAAATCGCAATCATCCAGGCTTGGATCGAGCAAAACCGAGGTGCCGATACGCCGGTTGCCTCGCGCCGCCAGCGTGCCTACCAGATTTTTAACGACGAGAAGGCTTTTGACGGCAAGCACGGCGAGCGTCTAATTCGGCGTATGACCGAAAAGGGCATCAGCATGCAGGCGATTAAGGTCGCCCCCAACCGCCCCGTGCACTTTACGGGTTTCTTTACGCTGGGCGCCGATAAGCCGTTCATTATGGTCGAGAACCTGGACACCTATGACGAGATCGTCAAGCTCCTGCGCGGCCGCAAGCACGCTAAGCTCTTTGGCATCAAGGTGGGCGGCGTGATTTTTGGCGGCGGATGCAAGGCGAGCGTCTCGCATGCCCTGGACGATTATCTGGCTGAGATCGGCTATCGCTTTAACTACGTCTACTACGTGGGCGATATCGACCGCGAGGGCGCGCGCATCGTCGAGCAGGCTCGCAATGCCAATGTGGTTGAGATTCGCCTGCATGCCGGCATGTACCGCGCCATGCTCGCCGAGCATAAGCGTCGCGTGAAGGCCGGCGGCGAGTGCGAGCCCGCGGCTGCCAACCAGGGCGTGCCGCAGAACTTGGCGGCGACGATCAAGGATCTGCCCATGGTCACGCGCGTGCAGTTCCGCAATGTGCTGCGCGAGGGCGGGCGCATTCCGCAGGAGATTCTGATGACCGCCGACTATCGGGATGGCGACTCGGGAAGCTTCGACCGCATGCTGAACAACTAAATTCCGCCGGCCCCGGGAGAGCGGGGACACCGGCTTAGGTTTCCTGCTCTACAGTCCTGCTCACGACGGAGGCCACATTAAGTGGCCTCCTGTTCGTGCGGAACTCGCGATAAGCCTAAGCCGGTGTCCCCGCTCTCCCGGGGCCTGTCGTGGCTTGGCCGTTGCATGCGGCTCGCTTTTCGGAACGGGGCTGACGGACACGTTCCGAAATCTACCACCGTCGCTGTGCAGGGTGTCTATAAAGAGCCGTGGCCAAAAAACATCAAATATGAGTACTGATACTCTTTTAGTAGCAGTAATTTTGACCACATTTAAGGTGATTTGACGTGTCGATCGAGCAGATAAGCTGCCGTATCTCCTCAAGTGTTCATTAAAGGAAGACCTTGATGCGAATAAATCTCATTAAGATCTTCTTTTATTAACGAAAATAATGTAGCTACAACGGTGACAGTACTCATATTTGCCGTTTTTTGGCCACAGTCCTTCGGAGGGTCCTCGAAAATAGTCCCGAGCCGGCACTTGGGGACGTTCCTATAATGCCGGCACTTAGGAGCGTCCCCAAGTGCCGGCACCGCGTCTGCCTGCGGCGGCCGCGCCCCGCTGCGTCGCTCCGCATCCTTGCGGGTTCGGATTCCTCCGCTTGGCGGCGTTGGCTCGATTTGCTTGACGTGAGGGGCTCTTGGCTGGTGTGGGACGGAGGGATTCCGCGTCCGCCTGGTCGGCGACCGCGCCCCGCTGCGTCGCTTCGCTCCTTGCGTGCTGCGCTGGAAAACGCTTCGCGTTTCCTCAGCTCCGCACCCTTGCGGGCTCGAATTCCTCCGCTTGCCCACAAGAAAGCGCCCTGGGCCGTTATGGGCTTAGGGCGCTCAGTTTTAATGGCTGGGACGGAGGGATTCGAACCCCCAACAGCCGGCACCAAAAACCGGAGTTCTACCGTTGAACTACGTCCCAATGTGTGGTGTTGCCCAAAAGCAACTCGTCTAGTTTACCTAATCTGCGAGGGCATCGCAAACGCCATCGAGTAGGCGTACGGCGAGCGTCTGCGCGTCGCTGGCCGTGAAGGTGCCGTTGTAGCGCGTCATGCCCGTGAGCTCAATGCGAATGCGAGCCGGCTTCTGCTGCGCGGCGACATTGGCGGTGCGGATGCGCTGGGCCAGGTTGTGGCACTCGGCGAGGGCAATCGTGGCGCGTGGCGCGGCATCGGCGGGCAGCTCGTCGCTTGCGATCTCGAGCACCAGGTCAACGTCAGTTGGGACCTCGGAGTCGCAGAGCATCATGCCGCTGTTGTCGGTCGTTGCCGTGGCGATGTTCCACATGCGCGAAGCAACGCTGCGTGCGATGGGGTCCTCACCGATAACGGCGATCTGGAAGCGCTCGAGCACGTTGGCGGCGCGAGCAAAACCGATGCGGGACTCGGCTTCGGTGACCGAGGGCTTGCCCTCCCACACATGGTGCAGGCGGTTGATGTAGGCGTAGGTGTCCTGGAAGGCCATGCCGTCGGCAAACAGGCCGACATTTTCCTGGAACTGCTGCAGGGCGGCCTCGGTATGCGGACCAAAGTAGCCGTCGTCTTCGCCACAGGCAAAGCCCAAAACGTTGAGAGCGCGCTGCAGGGCCTGCACATCGGCGCCATGGAAATTGGGCATGCGCAGATACAGGGTGCGGTCGCCCAGCTTATACGAGGCGTCGACCAGGGCGCTCCAACAGGGGATATCGACGGCATGACCGGCAGCAAGGCCGCTGTCGAGCCTGAAGGTGCTGACGGCCTGCTCGGTGGTGGTGCCAAAGCGCTTGTCGACAACCTCGGCGTCATCGATTGTATAGCCGAGCTGCAGAAGGCGGGACTGGACGTCCTCGACGGCTGCTCCCTGCATGCCCGTGGTAATAGGTTCCATGAACGAACCCCTTTCGGCGTACCATTCGTACTATTTTGAGCGTGTGTCGGATAGACAACGCGAGACAATTTATAAACATGCACTCAATAGTGTAGCAACTTGTACCCAAACTCGCTGCCCACAGGTTTTATGACCCCCGCTAGTTAAGACGCTCCACAAAGAAATCTGCCATTGAGAGGAAGAGCTCGCGCGCATGCGGGTCGAGCTCGACGCCTTCGATAGCGGCCTTGGCCTTAGCGGTCAGGTCGAGCGCATAGGTGTGGGCGTAATCGATGGAGCCGGTCTCCTGGAAGATCTCCACGGCGCGTGCGAGCTGCGCAGGGTCCTCGGTGCCCGAGGAAAGGATTGCCTCGATCTCGTCGTGATAGCGCTTGTCTGACAGGGCATGCACGGCAACGAGGGTGCGCTTGCCCTCGGTGATATCGGTGCGGAAGTCCTTGTTGGCGGCCTCCTTGGTGCCGATCAAGTTGAGCAGGTCGTCTTGAATCTGGAAGGCAAGGCCCGTGTGCAGCCCAAAGGCGCGCAGTGCCTCAATCTGCTCTTCGCTGCCGCCGCCGATAATGGCTCCGGCGGCAAGCGGCGTCGCTCCGCTGTAGTACGCGGTCTTGTGCGTCGCCATGTCCAGATAATCGTCGACCGAAATGTCAAAGCGCTCGTCGCGGACCCAGCCCAGGTCGAGCGCTTGGCCCTCGATGGTACGGACGATCATCTCGGTAAGCTCGTGGAGCACGTGAAGCTTCACGTCTGCGTTGAGTGTGGGGTCGTCGAGAACCGTCTTGGTGACCATGGTGAGCGCCAGGTCACCGCAGTTGATGGCAAGACCGGTGCCCTCGGTAAGGTGCATGCAGGGCTTGCCGCGACGAATCTGCCCGTTGTCGGCGATGTCGTCGTGGATGAGTGCGCCCGACTGAAAGTGCTCGATGGCCGCCGCTGCGCTGCGGGCGCTCTCAAAGCTGCCGCCTACCGCAGTGGCGGCGAGCATGCAGATGAGCGGGCGGTGGCGCTTGCCAGCGTTTGCCGTAAATGCCGAGAGCGGGGTATACAGGTAGCGCTCGATATCGGCGGAAGTCGCCTGTCCGTCAAAGAACGTGGCCAGATAGTCGTTAATCTGGTCAAAGTGCTGGGCTAAAAAGCTGGTAAACGGACTGGACACGGGTTCTCGCATTCTTTGATAGGTTGCATCGTTGCATTATGCAGACAACATATTGCCACATTAGGGCGTCGAGCGCGGCGGTTGAAGACGATTGGTCCATGCGGCCGCAAGTGCGGTAGGGGCTTGGCTAGATAAGCCCAAAGTGTTCGAGCGCGGTGACGACGCCGTCGTGGTCGATGCTGTCGGTGACATAGTCGGCCTTTTCCTTGAGGAAGTCCGGCGCATTGCCCATGGCGATACCGACATCGACGGCGTTCATCAGCGAGACGTCATTGCTGGCGTCGCCGATGCCGTATACGGTTCCGTGGTGGGGATCGAGGGCGTCGAGTACGGACTGGATACCCTCGCGCTTGGTGCATTCGCGAGGCGAAATCTCGGTCACTTCGAGCTCGAGCTCGTTAAAGCAGAGCAGCGGCTCAAACGCTTGATCCTGAGCGATGCGGTTGGCAAGCGACGTGGACATTAAGATCTTGTAGGCGCTGTAATGTTGCAGCTGCGTAATTGCATCGCCCACGGTGCGGGCGTATCCCGGAGCGTCGGGCGCATCGGCACTCATGCGAACGACGCCATTGAGTCCCTCAAAACGAATCACTTCGTCCGATTGCTCAAGAATGGGAGCAAGGCGCTGCAGCATGCCGGGCGTCATCGCCAAATCGCGAATCACGTGTCCCTCAAGTTCGACATAGCCACCCGCGAGGCAGACGATGCCGGTCCAGGGCAGCTCGAGCAGCTTTGGATGGATGCAGCTCAGCGTGCGCCCTGTGCAGATAAACGCCATATTGCCCTTGGCGACAAAATCACGGATGGCTTGCGAGACCGCTTCATTGGGATAGGGGGAGAGGTCTCGCTCGCTCTCGGGAAGCTCTTGTGCCACTCGAGGGTCTTGCCAGGCGAGTGTTCCGTCGATATCGAAGAAGCAGATATCGCCGCGCTTATGGGCTGCGCTGGCGGCAGGGGAGGCCGAGGTGGTGGACACAAATCCCGGCTCGAGGCCCATGATCTGGTCAAAATGCTCTTTAACGCGGGGAACGGAGATGCCAATAATCACCTGGGCGGTCTTGCCCGTAATGATGAGGCCCTTGGCGCCCACCGCGACAAACGACGCATTATCTGCAACGATGGAAGGGTCTGCGACCTCGACGCGCAGGCGCGTGGCGCAGTTGGTTGCGCCCACGATATTGCCAACGCCACCTAAAAGCTGAATTACCCGCTCAGCGAGGACGTGATCTTGATCGGATTGAATACTGACCTCGCCATTGGGAGATTGCTCTTTGGCAAAGCCGCTTCCCGTTAAACGATCGATTGCCGCGCGATTGGAGACATGATCCTCGCGGCCCGGCGTCTTAAGGTCATAGACCAAGATGAGTGCTCGAAAACTAACAAAAAAGATGAGGCTAAAGGCAAGACCGATACCGAGCGCCAAAAGGTAGGAGCCGGCATGCATTCGCATGAGTGGGATGAAGTTGAAGGCCGTCATTTCCATGAGACCGCCCGAGAAGATGCCGACGATGCCAAAGAAGTTCATGGTCATGGCAAGGCAGGAGGACAGGACGGCGTAGAGCAAAAAGAGTCCGGGATAGGTGAACATAAAGAGAAACTCGAGCGGCTCGGTGACGCCGCAGACCACCGAGGCGACGATGGCGGGCAAAAGGATGACCTTAAGGCCGGCGCGGCGTTCGGGTTTGGCGGTGAAATAGAATGCTGCCGCGATGGCGGGAAGGCCAAAGAGCTTGCCCCAGCCGGTGGCGGTAAAACCTGCCCAGGGCGCAAGTTCATTTAAAGGGCGCGTGCTATGGGAGAGAATGGGGAGCAGGTTGGTCCACGTGGCGTAAATACCGTCGTGAATGACCAGATTGTCGTAATAGATGGGCATATAGAGCAGATGGTGCAGCCCCATGGGCTCGAGCGCTCGCTCCAAAAACACAAAGATGCCCACGCCGAAGGGGCCGACGCCCGCAAGTGCGTGGCGCAGCGTTTCGGTCACAGCGTATGCGAAGGGCACGATGGCGGCCGAGATGGCGGCAAGGGCAAACACGGCAAAAAAGCTGATGAGGTAGACGAGCGAGGAACCCGAGAACGTGCCGAGCCAATCGGGAACCTTGGCATCGTAGAAGCGGTCATGGATGGCAACGACGGTTGCCGACACCGCCAGCGGGCCGATAATGCCGGTGTCGAGCGTCTTGATGCCGTCGATGACGGTGATGCCGCTGGCGGGGGTTAAAGACGACGGGTACTTAAGTCCAAGGTTGTCGCCGCTCAGCTTAATGATCTCGCTCAAAAAGAAACAGTAGGCAAAATAGGCTACGAGCGCCTCGAGGCAGCAGCGTGCCGGTTGCTTTTGGGCAAGGCCGATGGGCAGCGCTACGGCAAAAAGGAGTGGAAGGCGCTTAAAGACCGTCCACGAGCCGCGCTGAATGATAGTCCAGAAAACGTACCAGGGGGTTCCGTATACGGCGAGGTCGCCGACGATATCCACGGTCGTTGCGAGGGCGGAGATGCCGACCATGAGGCCTGATATAGAAAACAGCATGGCGGGCGCGAACATTGCCCCGCCAAAGCGTTGGATTTTCTGCAGCATAATATGCCTTCCGGATGCAACATGCTGTGCGAGCAAGAACGTTTAAACAATGAACTCATTGTAGAGGACTGGCTGCTTGCCGCATTGACGGTTTTGATTCGGTCCGATTTGGGTTTCGGGGGAACCGTCGACGGTAAATAATCCGTACTTTACCGATAATCGGTTTAAACAACTTTAAGAAATGCTATCGTGCCTAGCCATACATATTCATTAGAGGTGAAGTTATGCCAAAAGCGATTTACGAAGGAATCTACCGCGAGATCCGTTCGCGCATCATTAACGGGACCTATGCGTTTCAGGAGATGCTGCCAACCGAAGCCGAGCTGACCGCGGAGTTTGGCTGCACGCGCAATACCGTTCGACGCGCCTTGAGCATGCTGGCCGACCAGATGTTTGTGCAGCCTATACACGGCAAGGGCGTGCGCGTTATTTGGCTTAAGGGCGAAACCGACATGCTGGGCGCACTCGAAGAGGTTGAGTCGTTTGGCGAGTTCGCAAAACGCAACAATGCCGTCGCATCGACCGAGGTCAAGTCTTTTGAACATTTGATTTGCACTGAGCAACTGTCGCGCCGCCTTGGCTTTAAGGTGGGCGAGGAGCTGATTCGCGTCGTGCGTGTCCGAAGCCTCAACGGCAGCGCGCGCCAGGTGGACCACGGCTACTTTTTGGAGTCGATCGCCAAGGGCCTGACCCCCGAGATTGCGGCAAGCTCTATCTACGACTATCTGGAGCACAAGCGTGGCGTCAAAGTGATGGCGAGCCGCCGTACGGTGAGCGTCGAGCTTGCCAACGATGAGGACTGCAGCTACTTGGACCTTGGCAAGTACAACTGCGTCGCCGTTATGGAGAGCCAGTCGTACACCTCGGACGGCATCTTATTTGAGGTGACGCATGCCCGCACGCATCCCGAGATCTTCCACTACCGCGTCAACTCCAAGCGATAGCCGGCTAGCTCGCAGCCTGACGAGACTCATGTCCTCAAAGAGAAAACGCCCGGTCAAACCGACGATGCATCGGCTTGACCGGGCGTTTTCTCTGCATTCGATAACAAGTAATTGTTTATACAAAACTTGTCAAGTATCAAGTTGAAATTACCGTTCACCGAAGTTTTTCTACCGCTCTAGTAATACTTGTTCAAACAACTAGCCAAATAGCGTATTGTACAAATCAGCAAAAGGGGCAAAGTCCCCGAGCCAATCTCCGAAGGCGGCGGCAAAGGGTGCCGCCACGGTGTGAAAGGGTGGATTGTAATGAAGAACGAAATGAGCAGAAGGCAGTTCCTGGGCTTCGCTGGCTCCGCGGCTGCGGTTCTTGGTCTGGGTCTCGTGGGCTGTGGTGGTTCTGCCGGCTCCGGCTCCTCTGCTTCTGGTGACGCTGCCGAGGTCTACTTCCTCCAATTTAAGCCTGAGGTCGACAAGGAGTGGAAGGAGATCGCCAAGGCGTACAAGAAGGAGAAGGGCGTCGAGGTCAAGATCGTGACCGCCGCCTCCAACACCTACGAGGAGAAGCTCAAGTCCGAGATGTCCAAGAGCTCCGCTCCGACGCTGTTCCAGGTCAACGGCCCCACCGGCCTTAAGAACTGGAAGGACTACTGCGCCGATCTTTCCGACACCAAGCTCCGCGGCGAGCTCATCGACGACTCCCTGGCGCTGCAGTCCGACGGCAAGGATCTGGGTATCGACTGGGTTCAGGAGAGCTACGGCATCATCTACAACAAGGAGCTCCTCGAGAAGGCCGGCTACAAGGCCGAGGACATCAACTCCTTCGACAAGCTGAAGGCTTGCGCCGATGACATCCAGGCCCGCAAGGACGAGCTCGGCGTTGACGGTGCCTTCACTTCCGCCGGCATGGATGACTCCTCCAGCTGGCGCTACACCACGCACCTCGCCAACCTCCCGCTCTACTACGAGTTCGAGAAGGAGCACAATCAGGAGGACGACGAGATCAAGGGCGAGTATCTCGACAACTTTAAGCAGATCTTCGACCTGTATATCACCGACTCCACCTGCGATCCTTCGCAGCTCGCCTCCAAGACCGGTGACGACGCCACCAACGAGTTCGCAACCGGCAAGGCCGTCTTCTACCAGAACGGCTCTTGGGCCTACGCCGACCTCACCAAGGCCGGTATGACCGACGACCAGCTCGGCATGCTGCCGATCTACATCGGCGTCGACGGCGAGGAGAACCAGGGCCTGTGCTCCGGCGGCGAGAACTACTGGTGCGTCAGCTCCCAGGCTTCCGAGGATGCCCAGAAGGCCACCGAGGACTTCATGTATTGGTGCGTCACTTCTGACACCGCCACCAGCATCATCGCTGACAAGATGGGTCTGACCGCCCCGTTCAAGAGCGCTAAGGAGACCACCAACGTCTTCTCGCAGCAGGCCGTTGCTATGGCCAAGGACGGCAAGAAGACCGTCGCTTGGGACTTCGTTTACATCCCCTCCGAGGAGTGGAAGAAGAACCTCAAGCAGGCTCTCATCGCTTATGCTGCCGACAACACCAAGTGGGACGGCGTCAAGAACGCCTTCGTCGATGGCTGGAAGACCGAGAAGGCTGCTTCCGAGTAAGCAGTTGCTGCCCAAGCTATCTGATTAGCGACAGGGGGCGGGCAGACGTAGGTTTGCCCGCCCCCTGCATATTGAAAGGACCCTTCTATGGGCAAAGCACTCAAGCGCTGGTGGCCGCTCTTTATGCTGCCCACGTGCCTGGCGTTTATGATCGGGTTCGTGATTCCCTTTATCCAGGGTTTCTATCTCTCGTTCTGCCAGTTTATTACCATCAATAACGCGCACTTTGTCGGTATCGAGAACTACGTGCGCGCGCTGTCCGATCCGCAGTTCTCCACGTCGTTCTTCTTTACCGTGGCGTTTGCCTTCCTGTCGACGGTGCTCATCAACGTGATCGCGCTGGCCATCGCGCAGGCGCTCACCCGCAAAGCGCTCAAGGGCACCAACATCTTCCGTACGATCTTCTTTATGCCTAACCTGATCGGCGGCATCGTGCTGGGCTACATTTGGCAGATTCTGATCAACTGCCTGCTCTCCAACGTGGGCGCCCAGCTCATCGCCCTTAACTCTGCTGCTGGCTTCTGGGGCCTTATCATCCTGACCCTGTGGCAGCAGGTCGGCTACATGATGATCATCTACATCGCCGGTCTGCAGTCCATCCCGTCTGACTACATCGAGGCCGCCAAGGTCGATGGCGCTACGGCATGGCAGACGTTTTGGAAGGTTAAGATCCCCAACCTGATGCCGACCATCACCATCTGCCTGTTCCTGTCCATCACCAACGGCTTTAAGCTGTTCGACCAGAACCTCGCCCTTACCGGTGGCGCCCCGGCGCACTCCACCGAGATGCTCGCCCTGAACATCTACAACACGTTCTATTCGCGTGCTGGCATCGCATGGCAGGGCATCGGTCAGGCCAAGGCAGTTATCTTCTGCATCCTGGTTGTCGCTATTTCTATGATCCAGCTTAAGGCCACGAGGTCCAAGGAGGTGCAGCAGTAATGAAACGCGATAAGGCTATCAACCGCGCGCTCTCGATCTTCTTTACGATTCTGTCGCTCGCATGGATCTACCCCGTGTTCATGATTGCGCTCAATTCCTTTAAGAAAGCGACCGCAATCAGCACCACCACGGCGTTCGATCTGCTCACGCCCGAGACGTTCAACGGCCTCGCAAACTACGTGCACGCTCTGAACGAGCAGGGCTTTGCCTCGGCGTTTATGTACTCGCTCATCATCACGGTCACGTCGGTCGTGCTGATTCTGGTGTGCTGCTCCATGTGCGCTTGGTACGTGGTGCGCGTCAACAGCAAGATCTCGAACTTCTTCTATTACCTGTTCGTCTTCTCGATGGTCGTACCGTTCCAGATGCTCATGTTCACGCTGTCCAACCTCGCGGACCGCATCGGCTTTAACACGCCGTTTAACATCTGCTTCATCTACCTTGGTTTTGGCGCGGGCCTCGCGGTCTTTATGTTCGCCGGCTTCGTCAAGAACATCCCGCTCGAGATTGAGGAAGCGGCCATGATCGACGGCTGCAACCCGGTCCAGGTGTTCTTTAAGATCGTCCTTCCCATTATGAAGCCCACCTATCTTTCGGTCGGCATCCTTGAGACCATGTGGGTCTGGAACGACTATCTGCTGCCCTACCTTACGCTCGACTCCACCAAGTACAAGACCATTCCTATCTTGATCCAGTACTTCCGTGGCGGCTATGGCCACGTCGAGCTCGGCCCCATGATGGCATGCATCATGATGGTCGTCATCCCCATCGTCATCATGTACATCTTCTGCCAGAAGTACATCATTGACGGCGTTGTGGCAGGTGCCGTCAAGGGCTGATGCCGTAACTGTTTTGCAAGTTTTGGCGGCGCCCCTCAGCGTGGCGCCGCGTATCGAAAGGTAGAGACATGGCCGAGATCGTTCTCAAACATGTTCAGAAGGTGTATCCCAACAACGAGTCCAAAAAGAAGGGCTTCTTTGGCAAAAAGAAGAAGACCGAGGAGAAGAAGCACAACCTCAAGGTTACCGAGGACGGCGTGCTCGCGGTGGAGGACTTTAACCTCACCGTGCATGACCAGGAGTTTATCGTCCTCGTTGGCCCTTCTGGCTGTGGTAAGTCCACGACGATGCGCATGGTCGCCGGCCTGGAGGACATCACCTCGGGCGATGTGCTCATCGATGGCAAGCGCGTCAACGACGTCGCTCCCAAGGACCGCGACATCGCCATGGTGTTCCAGAGCTATGCTCTGTACCCCAATATGACGGTGTACGAGAACATGGCGTTTACGCTCGAGCTCAAGAAGGTCCCCAAGGACGAGATCGACCGTAAGGTTCGCTCCGCTGCCGAGATCCTGGGTATTACCGAGTACCTCGACCGTAAGCCTAAGGCGCTCTCCGGCGGTCAGCGTCAGCGCGTCGCCATCGGCCGCGCCATCGTGCGTGATCCTAAGGTCTTCCTGATGGACGAGCCGCTGTCCAACCTGGACGCCAAGCTGCGTAACCAGATGCGTGCCGAGCTCATCAAGCTGCGCCACGAGATCAAGGGCACGTTCATCTACGTCACTCATGACCAGACCGAGGCCATGACCCTCGGTGACCGTATCGTGGTCATGAAGGACGGCGTCGTCCAGCAGATCGCCACCCCGCAGGAGGTCTTCAACCATCCCGCGAACATCTTCGTCGCCGGCTTTATCGGCGTGCCGCAGATGAACTTCTTCGATGCCCAGCTGGTGCGCTCGGGCAACGGCTTTACCGTCAAGACCGAGGATATGAACGTGGCGCTCGCCCCCGAGACCTGCGCTCAGCTTGCTCTCAACTGGGACGGCGGCGACGTGAAGGAGATCACGGCCGGCGTGCGTCCCGAGCAGATTCTGCTTGCCGACAAGGACGAGGAGGGCGCGCTCCAGGGTACCGTCGAGGTGACCGAGCTCATGGGTTCGACCGAGCATGTCCACGTGACCGCTCCCGATGGCCAGTTCGTCCTGATCATTCCCGTTGTCGACCTCGAGGCCAAGGGTGCGCTCAAGGCGGGCGACCCCATCTGGTTCAAGTTTGAGAAGAACGCGACCCACCTCTTCGATAAGGTCTCTGGCAAGAACCTTATCTAGGCCCGGTGCAACCAGGCCCTTCCTTTGGGCGACTGCGGTATTGCCATCCTTTTGCCGCGGTCACATATAAGGCTCCCCTCCCGTCCACTGGGCGAGAGGGGAGCCTTTCTTTGTGTTGGGACTGCCTGACCGGTCGTTTGTCTCGATCTGTAACGGATAGGGCCGATTTCGGACGTTAGATGTTACAGATCGAGACGGTTCCGCTGAGCTAACCATTTCATCTAAATCTGTAACACCAAAGGCGAATTTCACCTGCTAGATGTTACAGATTGAGATAAACCCAAGGGGAGGGGCCGGTATGTCTCAATCTGTAACAGCTGGGACCGTTTTGGTTGAGTAGTTGTTATGGATCGAGATTGTTTGGCCGAGTCGGATCACAGGGTAACGTGCGAGCACAAAAAACGGAGCCGCGTTGCCGTGGCTCCGTTTTCAAGAGGATGGGCGATGAAACCGAATTAGCTCAGGTGCCAGATCTCGTCGTTGTACTGGGAGATCGTGCGGTCGGACGAGAAGGTGCCGGCGTTGGCGATGTTGATCAGCGCCTTGCGCATCCAAGCGTCCTGGTCCTCGTAGTCGGCCAGCACGCGCTCCTTGGTCTGGATGTACTCCTCAATGTCGAGTAGAGCCATAAACCAGTCCTTGCCCATGATGTCGTCGTGCAGGCGCTGCAGGCGCTCGGCGTTGCCGGTCGCCATAAAGGCGGGGTTGGTGATGAAGTCCACCAGCAGCTTGATGCCGGGCTTGCGGTAGAGCGCGCCGGCGTCATAGGTGCCGTCGGCGTAGAGCTGCTCGACCTGCTTGGACGAGGCGCCAAAGGTATAGATGTTCTCGTCGCCGACAAGCTCGGCAATCTCCACGTTGGCACCGTCGAGCGTGCACAGGGTCAAAGCGCCGTTGAGCATGAACTTCATGTTGGAGGTGCCGCTCGCCTCCTTGGAGGCCAGGCTGATCTGCTCGGAGATGTCAGCAGCGGGGATCACGCGCTCGGCAGCGGTGACGTTGTAGTTCTCGATCATGACAACCTGCAGGTAGGGAGCCACGTCGGGGTCGTTTGCAATCCACTGGGACAGCGTCAGGATCAGGTGAATGATGTCTTGGGCGATAGTGTAGGCAGGGGCCGCCTTGCCGCCAAAGATGATGGTGACGGGATGCTTAGGTCTGTTGCCGTTCTTGATATCGAGGTACTTCCAGATGATGTAGAGCGCGAGCATCTGCTGGCGCTTGTACTCGTGGATGCGCTTGACCTGGACGTCGATGATGGCGTTGGAGGGAATGGTCACGCCCTGCTCGAGCGCCATGAACTGGCGCATGATGGCCTTGGCCTCGGCCTTGGTGGCGGCCAGGCGCTCAAGAACATCTTTGTCGTCAACGAACTCGGCAAGCTTACTCAGGTCGCCGGTGCTGCGCCAATCGGTGCCGATCACATCGTCGAGCAGGCTGGCGAGCGCGGGGTTGGCGCCATGGATCCAACGGCGGAAGGTGATGCCGTTGGTCTTGTTGGAGAACTTCTCGGGGTAGATCTCGTAGAACGGATGAAGCTCGGTATCCTCCAGGATCTTGGTGTGCAGCGCGGCGACGCCGTTGATGGAGAAGCCAAAGTGGATGTCCATGTGGGCCATGTGGACGGTGTCGTATTCGTCGATGATGGCGACGCGTGGGTCGTCGTGCTCGGCCTTGGCGATCTCATCGAGCTTGACGATAATGTCGGCGATGGCAGGGGAGACCTTTTGCAGGCTGGCGAGCGGCCACTTCTCGAGGGCCTCGGCAAGAATCGTGTGGTTAGTGTAGGCGACCATGGACCGTACGATGGTCACGGCCTCGTCAAACTCGATGTCGTGCTCGGTGGTGAGCAGGCGAATGAGCTCGGGAATGACCATGGTGGGGTGCGTGTCATTGATCTGGACTACGGCGTAGTCGGCCAGGTCGTGCAAGTTGCTGCCGCGCTCGATGGCCTCGTCGATCAGGAGCTGGGCGGCGTTGCTCACCATGAAGTATTCCTGGTAGATGCGAAGCAGGCGGCCCTGCTCGTCGGAATCATCCGGATAGAGGAACAAGGTGAGGTTCTTGGCGATCTCGGTCTTGTCGAAGTCGATGGAGCTGCCGGGGACCAGGCCGTCGTCGACACTTGCCAGGTCGAACAGGCGTAGGCGGTTCTTGGTGGGCTGGCCATAACCGGGTACATCGATGTTGACGAGCTTGGAAGTAACGGCAAAATCACCGAACTCGACGGTGTAGGAGCGGTCGTCGTCGACTAGGATGTCCTGCTCACCGAGCCACTCGTCGGGGACGGCCTTCTGCTGGTTGTCGACAAAGCGCTGGCGGAACAGGCCGTAATGGTAGTTGAGGCCCACGCCATCGCCGGTCAAGCCCAGCGTGGCGATGGAATCCAGGAAGCATGCGGCCAGACGGCCCAGGCCGCCGTTGCCGAGCGACGGTTCGACCTCGAACTCCTCGATCTTGTTGAGGTCGTGGCCCGCGGCGGTGAGCTGGTCCTTAACCTCGTCATAGATGCCAAGGTCGATCATATTGTTGATGAGCAGCTTGCCGATCAAAAACTCGGCAGAGATGTAGTAGAGCTTTTTCTTGCCGTTGTTGAGAGGACAGGCGGCAGAGCGCTCCTGCACGAGCTTGGCCAGCAGCTTATAAATACGACGGTCATCGAGCTGCTCGAGCGAGGTGCCAAAGGACTGCTCGGCAAGATCCGCAAGATTGATACGGGGCATGTTTCCTCCTGTGATGGGTTGATTACATGTCAGAAATTCAAAAGAAGCCCGCGCGAGGGATTGGAGTGGCCTCGCGCGGGGAAAACGGACGCGTCCGCACGATGGGGTGGGGTCGGGCGCGGTGGCTCCTATTGGGGAAGCTCAATTTCGTCTTCCGACGGGATGCGGAAGTAGGTCTCGGTCCAGCCGGTGAGCTTGTGCTCGAGCTCGCGGGTGATGGCGCCATCGAGCATGCGCCAGGTCCAGTTGCCGCCCATGGTGGCGGGAGTGTTGATGCGCGCCTCGTTGCCCAGGTTGAGCAGGTCCTGCATGGTGTAGATGCAGGTATCGCTTACGCTGGCGGCGATGGCGCGGTTGAGTGCATCGGCCATGGGCTCGCCTGCCTGCTGGTGGGTGTACAGGGCCGCCTGCTCGCGCTGACGCGGGGTGGCCGTTCCCTCAAACCAACCGCGCGCCGTCTCGTTGTCGTGTGTGCCCACATAGGCGACGGTGTTGGCAATGTAGTTGTGCGGCAGGTAGTACGAGTTGGTGCCCTCAAAGGCGAACTGCAAGATCTTCATGCCGGGGAAGCCCGAGTTGTCGCGCATGTCGATGACGCCGGGGGTGAGGAAGCCCAGGTCTTCGGCGATGATGGGCAGCGTGCCGAGCTTTTCCTCGAGCGTCTTGAAGAACTTGAGGCCGGGGCCCTGCGTCCACGAACCGTAGGACGAATCGGGTGAGGAGAACGGCACCTCCCAATAGGCCTCGAAGCCGCGGAAGTGATCCAGGCGGATGACATCGTACATGTCGAGGGCGGCGCGGATACGGCCCTCCCACCAGGAGAAACCGTCGGCTTCCATGGCGTCCCAGTCGTAGATGGGATTGCCCCAGTACTGGCCGGTGGCCGAGAACTGGTCGGGCGGCGTGCCGGCGACACTCACAGGATTACCGGCGGCGTCGATCTTAAAGAGCTCGGGCGTGGCCCACATCTCGACGGAGTCGCGCGAGACATAGATGGGCAGGTCGCCGATGATGAGGATATCGCGCTCGTTGGCATAGGCCTTGAGGCGGCTCCACTGACGATTGAAGAAGTACTGCGTCATCTGGTGGTAGAGCATGCGCGCGGGATGGGCGGCGCAGACCTTGGCAGAAGCCTCGCCGCGGGTACGGAGCTCTGCGGGCCACTCCCAAAAGGCCTTGAGACCGCACTCCTCCTTGACGGTCATGAACTCGCAGTAGGGGATGAGCCAGTCTTCGTTTGCTTGGACAAAGTCGTCGAAGTCGGCCGGCTTGTCGGCGGCAAAGCGCTCGGCGGCGCGGTCGAGAATCTGACGACGGCCACCAAAGATGGCACCATAGTCGACATTGCTGGGGTCGGAGCCCAGGTACACGCCGTCGATATCGCACTGCTCCAGATAGCCGGCCTCGATAAGCTCGGCAAAGTCGATGAAATTGGGGTTGCCCGCACGGGCCGAGAACGACTGATAGGGCGAGTCGCCATAGCTCGTTGTCGTAAGGGGGAGAATCTGCCAGTAATGTTGTTTGCACGAGGCGAGGAAATCGACAAAGTCATAGGCGTTCCAGCCAAAGCCGCCGATACCGTAAGGTCCGGGCAATGACGAAACGGGCATCAGAACGCCGCTTGCACGCTCCATGGATGCACTCACCGTCCTTTTGAATAAGGGGCTGCGCCGTAGATGGATAGACGGCTCGTCCCGAGTTTCCATTGCTATTGTCCCTATTGTAGAACATGTTGTTTAAACATGTATAGAGAGAATGAAAAAGTTGCCGACTTTCGGTGAATGGTAGTGCGCCATAGACGATATGAGTTGAACATTGGGAGCTCCTCCCCTTGCGGCTCTTTTGTGGGTCGGGCGACAATGGTCGTCGTCATTAAAGACCGGCTGCCAGCCAGGTTGCAACAATGCAAGAAGGGTTCACATTCAGTTGGCCGTTGACACAAACAATCGCGCGAAGACCTCGTCTTCTTCGGTAAGTCCAGGCGCGGCAAGACGCGCATGGCAGTCGCCCTCACGATGCGCGCGGTCGCCGCGGACATGTCGGTCAGGTTCTGGCAGACCGCGCAGCTGGTTCTCGAGCTCGGCAACGCGAAGCGCAAGGGAACGCTGTCGAAACTGTTGAACGACGTGTCGCCCGCGAGGCTGCTCGTGCTCGACGAGTTCGTCTACGTCCCCTGCGACGTAGACGGTGCGAGGGTTCTCTACCAGGTCATTTCCGTCCATGTAGTGCTCGTAGGCCGCGGCGTCGTCGGGCTCGTCGAAGGAGAGGGACTCCGTCCAGTCCCAGTAGGCCCCCGTCCAGGCGCCCCTGCGCCTGCCGGCCGGCGTCGTCTCGTCGAAGACGAGGCCGTGGCGCAGCAGGAACTTCGACATCCGCTGCTTGGCGTGTTGCAGGTCGTCGCGCGCGTCCTCGAGGGCGCTCGTCGGGGACCCACACCTCGACGACGTTGCGGCGCGCCAGCATGCGTGCCAGCCACTCGGCGTCGCGGCGGTCGTTCTTGCGGCCGCGGTCGGCCGCGGGCCGGTGCATCTTCGGGACCGCCCCGACGACGCAGCCGAGGCCGAGGGCCCGCAGCGCGCGGCCGCGGTTGATGGTACGACCATTGTCGCCCGACCCACGAGAGAGCTGCAAGGGGAGAGGCCCCAATGTTCAACTCATATCGTCTGTTGTGCCAGAGTCGCTCGGGAAAGCGCGACCGACGCAGCGCGCTGTTTTCCAGTCACATCCAGTTCGGGTTGATTTCAGCATGCGATAAGAAACTGGATTTGAATTTCGACTCGAAAGATGGGCAATGCTGATGAGAAACGCTTGGAGTTCGGGATTGCGCGGCGTGAAGCGACCCTCTTCTTATCGAGTTCGTTACAATGTAGGAAAAACAGTAAGTAAGAAGACCTCTGATTGCTTTAGGAGGAGCTGTGGTGAATAGCGCCCAGAAGATCGATAAGTCCATCCAGAAGATGATGACTCTCGGAAGAAGGCTTGGGATTCTGTTTACGGCGCTGTTTATAGCGGTGTGTTGCTGTTCGGTGGTGGTGGTTATTTCCATTGGGCTTATGGCTGCTCAAGGAAACCTATATGATCCATCAAAGACGGTTTCCGTAGTGGTTCCTTTGATGTATCTTCTGATTTCCGGAGGGGCCACATGGACCCTGCGGGGAATCAGCATGGACATGGCTCATGGCGAATCGCCCTTTACCCTTTCGCATGCTCGAAGAATCTCGATTATCGGGTGGCTGTTTGTTGCAGCGGCAATAGGTGACCTCTTGTTTTCTCCGGGGTTTCTTTCGATAGTGATTGGCCCCTTCGACTTGCTGGGGAACGCCTATTCGATGTTTGAAAACCTGGCCCTGCCCATAGATATTGGTGCTGTGCTGGGGGCCGTTTGCTGCTTCTCGATTTCTGCGATATGGCGCTACGGAGCTCTGCTTCAAGACCAGACCGAGGATTTGGTGTGAGGGGCGGCATGGACTATCTGATTATTGAGCTTGAAAGCTTATTGCTTCGACGCGGAAAGACGAGTACGGATATCATTCGGGCGACCGGGCACACACCGGCAAGTATCTCAAAAATACGAAATGGCAAGGTGAAGGCAATTAGGTTAAAGACATTGCTGGATATTTGCGTAGAGCTTGATTGCCAGCCTGGCGATCTTATTAAGCGCGTCAACGAAAGAGAACTTGAGGAACTGGCGACGCGGCGCGCCCGCAACGCGCTGAGCAGGGCGACCGCGACGGGTGATGACCCGGTCCTGGAGTCAGATCATGTTTACGTGGTCGATCTTAGAGACGACTGAGGCTGGAGAATAAAAAAGTATTGAGCAGGTGCAGCCCGTGAAAACAACGGTTTTCACGGGCTGTTCATTCAACGTCCTGCAGTGGCCTGTATTTCTCGCCGCGTCACTGGGGAACGAGAGAGTCATTTCCTGTGCTGGATGCAGGGGGGTGCTTACCTTGTGTAATATATTAATAAGCTTATATTGAAATATGATACATATCGAATTAGAATAACATTATCAATTCGGTATGCAAGGAAAGGAGGGAGAGATGGATTGGATTAACGAGCCGTCAGCCGGGGCTGAGCCCATGTGCAGCAATTGCTTCTTTTACGCGCACGGCAGCTGCAGCACCAAGTGTTCTTCACAGGAGTGCACTATCCGCTTTTAGCGGATAGTGCACGCCGTACGGCGTGCACAGACTGTTCAAAGATATTTTGGCCAGCAGCGCCTGAGGGGCGATGTGGCATTGCAATATGGGGGGCGAACCGACGTTACCTATAACCCCGCACAATTGCCATGTCGTCCCTTTTTATTGACGGGGAGGATGTCGTCCATGCGGGAAGTCCCAGTTGAATTGCGTGCCATATCCAAGAGATATGGCGGGTTTGAAGCGGTTAAATCAGTCTCGTTCTCTTTAATGGAAGGCGAGCTGTGTGCACTCATTGGGGAGAATGGTGCCGGCAAGAGCACGTTAATTCGATTGATCACGGGGCTTTCGGAGCCATCGTCAGGAACGATCTCGATGTTTGGGCAAACCGGGAGACGTGAAATACGGAGCTGCAGGGAAAGGCTGGGTTATATGCCCGACCTCAATGCTTCGTATCCTAATCTGACCGCGCGAGACAACTTGGTCGTTCGCTGTATTGAGTGGGGGCTTCCCACCGATCGTTCCATCGACGGTGTGTTATCAACCGTCGGTTTGGGGGAGGCCGGCGGGAAGAAAGTGAAGAACTTCTCAATGGGAATGAGGAGGCGTCTCGATCTGGCCATAGCGTTGCTGGGCGATCCGGAGCTGTTGATCCTGGACGAGCCGACAAACGGCCTGGATCCGATGGGGATAGTCGAAGTAAGAAAAATCCTTACGCATCTTAACAAAGATCAAGGTAAAACGATTCTCGTATCCAGCCACAATCTTGAGGAGATGCACAAGCTGGCAACTGATTACCTCTTCATAAGTCATGGTCGCCTCATTCGAAGGATGACCGCACCTCAGCTGGAAAAGTCATGCCGCGGTGGTTTCGTGTTGCATGTGGACGATCTGGAGCGAACGAGATCGGTTCTCGGAGATGAGACCTCACATTCTTTTCTGCCGGACGGCAGCGTCCTTATGCGCTATGAGGAGAAAAAGGAAGGGCGGGGCATTGCAATCGAAGCGCTCTCGACCGCAGGTGTGAGGGTTGCGGAGGCGTATTCTCATAGGAAGAGCCTTGAGGAGTTTTATTCGGAGCTCATCGGTCGAGAGAGCGAGCTGTGATGAAACGCGAGTTCATCTCAGCTTTTCGGAGCGAGGTATGGTTGCTCGCCAGGCACCCGGCGACCGCTCTGATGATTGCGCTTGCGGCTGTGCTGTATGTGGTTGCGGCTGCGACTTCGTCTGAGGTGCTGATCATGGTCGCCGGTGATGACCCGTATACGCTTGGAGGGGCTATAGGTTTTATTGGAAACCTAGTGGATGCAGGGGACGTTTTGGGCTCTGTTGCCCGGACGTCTTTTGCGTCTACAGTGGTCTGGATTCCGGTGACGATTCTCTACGCGGTTTACGCTACGTCGAGAGACTTTGAATCCGTGGCTTACGCCGTATCGAGATCGCGAGGGGTGTCGCAGGCGGCGATTGTGATCACGAAGCTGTTGGTGAACTGCACTCTGGTCGGTGCCGTGTATCTTCTTTCTACGACTGCGCTGTATTTAACCAAGATGGCCCAATGGGACGTTGGGGCCTCGTGCTCAGGGTTTGCCCAATTTGTATCGATTGCGCTGATGATCGCGCTGCTGCTCATTTCGATGTACGCCGCTACCTTCGCCCTGTATTTGCTCACGAGGAGTGTGGTGGCGAGCAGCGTCGTTGCAATAGCGGTTTCGACATTTGTGATGGTGTGGTTCCCAAGTACATACGGAAGCGGTCAGCCCAGCTTGCTGCTCATGCTCTCGCCCGTGTATTACCTGATGAACCTATGTTCCCTGAGTATGCAGAATGTTGGTGTAATTCAGGTTTTGCTGTATGCGGGCGGCACTGTGCTTGTGTCGGTTGGAGTTGCGCTCGTCTCGCTATTTGTAAGGACGGCGGTTCGATGAATCTTGGGATGTCGGTCAGGGCGGAACTGTTCCGCGCAAGGAGAATGAAACTCGCCGTGATAATAGCGCTGATGTATTTGGGCATCGCGGGGATTTATGTGTTTGCCGGGTCCGGCGCATGGGTCTCCGCAGGGGGAGAGGGCCAGTTCTTTGGCTTTTCCGCCGATCCGGGCTATCTTTTCTCGATAGGGGTTGGGCCAACGGGTATCTCTTCCTGGCTAAGTGTCGTCTCCATGGCGCATACGGTGTTCTTCCCAATCGTCTCTGTTGTTGTGGCGGGGACGCTATTCGGTGATGCGACGAGCGTGTCGGCAAGGGGAGTTTCGATTGCTCGGGGCTTCCGCAGCTGGCAGCTGTTTGCGGCAAAGACATTGGCTTGCGAAGTGTATACGCTGTGCCCCTACATCGTGTTTACTCTCGGTGTCGCTGCGGTCTTTGCCGTGTGCTCCGGAAGCGGTCTAGACAGCCTTACGGTTGGTAATGTGACCTCGGCACTCCTGTCGAATATCGTTATAGACGCCGCTTATACGCTGATGGTTGCGGTTGCATATGAGGTGTTCAGGATCAGATCTCTTGTGTCGGGAGCCTTGCTGGTCGCAACGTTCGCGGGCCTTGTTATCGCGATGAGTTTCCCAACCGTTTTACCCCCGGTTCACATGGCTTATTGGATGAGGGCGTGCGGGGCTGCCGGCGGGACGGTCCTGATGGCTGCATGCGGCCATGCGGTCATCGTGTCGCTCGCATGTCTATTGCTGCTTTCGTGCAGTTTTTATCGAAGAAGGTAGTGCGCTGGCGTATGCGCAGCGTCTGAGGGTCGATATGGATTTGGTTGGAAATGGAGATGGTGCGAAGTGAAACTGTCGCAATTTAATGTGGTGCATGAACATAACGGAAGTCTTCTTATCATGAATGCGCGAACCGGCGGCATCCTGTCGTTAAATCCGGAATACGCGCAGAAATTCAAAAGGATTCAAGAAGGGGACGTTCGGGATGCCGATGATCTTGTCGCGGAGCTGATAAGGGGAGGCATCCTAGTCAATGAGGAGAGGGACGAGCTTGGGGAGATCAGGTTGCAAAGTCGCGCCGCGCGCTTTGCGAATACTGCTCTGTCCCTTACCATTGCGCCAACGATGGCTTGCAACTTTTGCTGTCCCTACTGCTATGAAAAGGGACAGGCGTACACGACGATGGGCGAGGAGGTTTTGACACAGCTCTCCAAGTTCGTGAAAGATTACTATCCTGGTATCGCAAGTCTCTCAGTTGGATGGTACGGCGGCGAGCCTCTGCTCGGAATGAAGATGATCGAACGGATTACGTCGGATCTGAAAGATGTCGTGGGGCCAACGTGTGAATATTCCGCATCGATAGTGACAAATGGCTATCTGCTGACGCCTGATGTTGCAAGGAGGCTCGCGGCATGTGGTGTGACGAGCGCGCAAGTGACTATAGATGGATCGAAGTCGGATCACGATTCGAGAAGGATTCTTCACGACGGAAGCCCTACATACGAACGTATTCTCAAGAACGTCAAAGAGTGTGCCGACATCATCGATATTTCGATAAGGAGCAACGTCGACAAGACCAACATCGAGGCCGCTCAAGAGCTATTGGATTATCTCGAGCTAAATGGCCTGATGAATAAGGTTCACTTCTATTTAGCCCCTGTTGACGATATCAATCAGGTATGTGCGAACGACAGCCACTGCTTTACTGTAAAAGAGTTCTCGTATGAGGAGACTGAGTTTTATAAAAGGGCAATTGCGCGGGGCTTCAAAGTTCAACCTTTTGGTGGGACGAATTTCGGGATATGTTGCGCCGTTGGAATCAACTCGTACGTGGTTGATCCCGTCGGAGATTTGTATAAGTGCTGGGATGACATTGGAATGAAGGAGCGGAGGGTCGGAACTATTTTCGAGCCGCCAATGTTGAGCAAGAACATGATTAACTGGATGGCATATGAGCCGGATGACCCGGAATGCCAAGAGTGCTTTGCTTTTCCCATGTGCATGGGAGGGTGCCCCAACCACGCCTTAAACGGTGAGGGGAAACGTTGCGTTTCCTTCCGGTATGATGCCGAGCAAAAAATGCTGCTCTCCCAGATGATGAATACGGCAAAACGGGGTGCGGGGCAAAATGAGGCTGATGCTTAATCTCTGTAGAAAATATATACTGGGCGGTCGATTCTACGCCTATCTTGTCGTAACAGTTTTGGTCGGGCTGCTTGCGCTTGCGGGTCCCTTTCTTACCGGCATAGTGGTAAACCGATTGGCGATGCCGGCCAGCGCCGATCTTGCCGCCGTTCTCGTTTGTTGCCTTATTTTGGTTGCGGTCCAAGCGGTTCGAGCGGGACTAGTGTATTGCTCAGAGATGCTGTACATCAACCTTCAGTCGCATGCGGGGTTCGGCTTAAATGCGGATACGCTTGAGCACGTGAAGCACCTTCCCCAGGCATTCTTCGAGGGCTTCAACGCGTCGTATTATAACCAGCAAATCAATCACGACGCTAATGACCTTGTCATCTTCGTAATCAACTCGGTTGTGGGGGTTTCAAGCAACGTTATCACCCTTTTGTCCGCCCTGTTTGTTCTCGGTAGCCTGAATATCAAGTTGAGTGTGGTCTGCCTTGTTCTTGCGGCAGCGAGTGCCGCTTTTTATGCGGTTTCACGCGCAAGGCTGTTTGAGAGAAGTTTTGACGTACAAGAGCAGAGCGCGAGGTTTTTTTCCTGTCTACAAGATCAGTTGGAGAAAGTTGATTTCATCCGCAAACATGCTTTGTTCGATAGGTCCCGCGCTGTACTGGTCGAAGCTTTTAATGGGCTCTATCCAACGATGAGAGCAAATCAGGAAGTAGGGTCTAGATTTACCTTTGGCAACGCGTTGGTCGCTTCCGCCGCTCAAGGATGTCTTCTTGCTGTGGGCGCGGTTGAAGTGATGGGCGGGAGACTGTTGCCTGGTTTTCTCGTGACTGCTGTTGGATATTATTCGAACTTAAGCTCAGCGGTACAGTATTTGTTGGGCTGGGGAAGGGATTACCAGACTAATCGCGTATGCTATGAGCGGCTGAAAAGAATTTGGGATGTCCCGGTGGAAGCGAATGGCAAATTGGCGCTTGGTCCGATTGAGGAAATCCGTCTAGAGAACATCAAGCTACGTTATCCAGGGGCGGAAAGGGTCGCGTTAAGCATTGAGGGGCTCGCGTTTTCCAGGGGTCGGCTATATGGAATCTCGGGGCCGAATGGTTCGGGGAAGAGCTCGCTGCTGTCAGTGATATTGGGGCTATATCCAGATGACACAGAAGGGGCCGTTCGCTACAACGGGGTGTCACAGCGTTGCATCGATCGATATGCATTGCGGCGGTGTCGAGTCAGCATTACGGAGCAAGAACCCCCTATCGTTGAGGGGACGATTCTCGATAATCTTACGCTGCTTTCTGATGATTACGAGATGGATAAGCTGAATCGGATGCTTGTCATATTGGGGCTAGACGAAATGGTTGCTTCTGTGGAGAACGGGGCAACGGCGATGCTTGACGGCGGGAAAGGAGGGGTGTCCGGCGGCGAGAAGCAAAAGATTGCAATTGTGAGACAGCTGTTGAAATCGCCGGACGTTATGCTTTTTGATGAACCGACCTCAGCACTTGATGCGAAGAGTCGAGGCGCGCTGATCAAATTGCTTCATGAAATTAAGAGAGACCATATTGTAATCGTTGTCACTCATGACGAGGAGATGCTTGCCGCCTGTGACGAGGTCATTTCGACGGCTGGATGATTATCGGATTGTGGCGTTGAAGACCAAGAAACTTGAAATGGCGTGGGCTCTGGGTAGGTCTCCACGGGTACGCCGTCGGTGCTGTACTCGACCGCCCGGCAAGAAGGTTTTATAGCGTGTTTCCCCAGAGAGGTCCCTTTGTCCGGTAGTGGCGAGGGGAGCCTCTCTTTTGCTCACCTCTTGCGGCGGAGGGGGACACCATGCGCCTATGCAGGACAAACTGCGCGTTCTTGTCGAATGATGGGCTATGTGTAGAGATGATGGTCTCGGGTAGAGGCCGTGTCGCGCTCGGCTGCGATGAGCCAGGCAATTCAATCTTCATCCGGGAGGGCCTTGGCAAGACAAGCAGGGCGAAGACCTTGGCGACGTTCGGGAGCCGTGTGGCGCCCGGCTCCACGCTCATCCACGACATGGAGCCGGGCGCCACACGGCTCCCGTCAACAATCTGTCACTGAAGAGCCAGCACTACAACGCGAAGCTGCTCAAGGGCGTTCCCGACGGCCAGAACCCGCTGGGGCCCGTGAACCGGATGCGCTACTTCATGCAGTGCTTCCTGAGGGCTCATCCCGGCTCCAACCGGGACGACATGCGGGGCTGTGGCTATGAGTCCGCCCGAGGACAAGCTTGAGAAGGTCGCGATGGTGCTCGATCGGGCAATGCGATACCCGAAAACGCTCAGGTTCAGGCAGTTCTATGCAAGAAAGCCCAGTTCAGATGAGTTCGACGAGCAATATTTATCAACACAGTGCAAGGGGGGGATTATATTTGTATTTCATCCGTGTTGAGCTTCACACGGTGCGCGACTCATCGCAAACTGGCGGGCGCAGCGGAAAGAAAACCGACTGCAGACGAACGATCGATATCGGGAGCAAATAGCCACCGGATGCTTTTCGGTCTCCTACGCGTCGACCTCCGCGATTTCTTCTGCGTCTCGCCAAGTTGAAAGGAGCGATGTCGAAAACTCCTTTTCGGTTAGCGTCAAGACATCCTTCACGCAAAAACCTTTCAATTTGTCAGGAAGCCCAAAACGCGCTTTTTTCCTAATCGAGCTGGCAACCCGCTTCAACGCGGTCTTGTTCTTGTCCTCGTTGTATACCAAAACAAAGACGCAGTGCTCGCGAAACCATCTCGTCCTCTTTCCCCACAGGTCCGAGCAGATCAAAACGCTGTCCTTGCACTTCTCGATGAGGGCGTCCCTTTGGCCAAGATTGATACCAAGCTCTTCGTCATCCTTGGGATTGAGCCTCTTCCCCAGCGTCTCCTTCAGACTGCCGTTTTTAAATTCGACTAGATATAACGTTTCCCGATCGCAATACAGCGCATCGGCGGAGCGCGGGAGTTGCATCCACCTATTGACCTTCTTGCAGTAGCATTCTTTAACAGAGTCAAAATTGACAACAGGCAAATCGTCATCCACAAGAGAGACGCTCCCGTCTCTGGATGTTTTGGAGATGGTCGACGTGCAGTCCCTTAGGATACAGGTCCTGCAACGGGAGCAACCATCGCTGCCATCTGGCACCGCGGGAGAGTTCGGATGAGGGCAGGAGGCGCACAGGTCGCTACTCAAGGCCGTACTCCTCCCTCTCAAGCGTATCAAAAGGAGCCGCCAGCTTCTCGTAGGCGACCTCAGTCGAGCCGGTTATATCGGCAAAGCGAGAGCGTCCATCAGTGCAGGTCTCCGCAAGATAATATGAGCACAATCCATCAACAGCGTGCTTCTTAGAATACACTTCGATCGCATTCAGGAAATATGGACTATGGGTGCTCATTAAGACGTGCATCCCGAGCTCTTTCTGGAGCAGCACGATTATCTCGGCGAAGGCCAGCTGCCATGCAGGATGAAGATGAATCTCGGGTTCATCGAGGATAATAGTCCCTCCGGCATCTAGCGCGCCGGACTTCAAGAGCACCTTCATGATGGCGAACGTCTTCAAGCCAGCAGAAAGGTTCCCAGGCTCCAACCCCCGAGCGAAGCCCTCTTCGAGATACGTAAGGTGACCGCGACTTTCGCTCCTCTCGAAATGCCCCGGACATAAGGAGGAAACCTTGTCCATGAGAACCTTCAGGTGTCGCTCCTTCGCGATCTCTTCGAACAGCGAGGACTCGCTGTCATCGTTACGGATGGTCGCCTGAATCAAATCTTGCCGCAGCTCCTCCTGGTGTCCAAGGAGGGGCTTGAACCGAAAAGCGGGGCCGTAGGGTCCTCCGAGAGAATCGATCAGGAACGGGTCGTCCAGATAATGCGCCCTGAATCGCAAAACCCTCCTATCGTGCACCTCCGCCACCTCGTCACTTGCAACCGAGAAAACCGTAGATGCGTCCTTTATCTGGAGTTCGACCTTCCCGGGCTCTTCGCCGAAAACCGAATTGATCTGGCCGTTGAACTCGCTTCGGAACCTGTTTGTCGCAATCGCACGAAATAC
The DNA here is from genome assembly GCF_003473245.1 of Collinsella sp. AM09-41. Classification (NCBI taxonomy): domain Bacteria; kingdom Bacillati; phylum Actinomycetota; class Coriobacteriia; order Coriobacteriales; family Coriobacteriaceae; genus Collinsella; species Collinsella sp. AM09-41. The sequence goes on along the minus strand of NZ_QRMJ01000010.1, from coordinate 8,902 downwards.
CTCATCATCGGAGATATCCATGATCTCGATAATCTGATCGGCAACTCCTGCTACGCCATTCGTGAAATCGGATTCGATCTCACGGGAGATCTCCTCCCCGTAATACTCCTTTATCTCATCAATAAGCTCGTCCCTCGTGCACTCGCCCGAAAAAACCCTGTCGATGAAACTATTCATTCTTCCAGCAGTTCGCCTGTGGCGAGACGTGGAGTCGAGAGGGCTTCCCACATATGCCTTCCTGATGGCGCGCTCAACACTATTGCGCCTCATGCGGTCGATTTTGTTCTCCGAATCGGACATGCTGTTGAAGGCCGCATAAAGCGCTTTTCCAACCGTGCTTTTCCCCGTCCCGTTCTCCCCGGCGATCACGGCAATACCATTAATCTCGATATCGGCCTCAGCGACCCTGCCGATGTTTTTCATCTTGATTTTCAATGCATATCACCAGCTCTAAACTCGCGAGACTCAATAGCTCGATTATCGCACAGAGAGATCGACTTCTCGAGGACTCCCTAAATGGAACGCGCGGTGAGGACATGGCTCGCCGCCGTCCGCTTCGCGTTCGCGCGGGGGAAGGTGACGACCAGGGACCTCTCCGGGCTCATCGAGAGGAGCGCCAGATTCTCCTCGTCCATTTGAACTGTATCGTATTCAAGGACACTTGACTTAGAGGAATGGCGTTGAGCGGCGATAATCGTTTCAGCGCCAAAAAGAAAGGAGTGTCAGTCATGGCAGACGGGCCCTCCTACACAGCGGGGTACCGCGCCGAGGCCGCAGACTTCGCCGCCGCGTCGGGGAAGCCCATCGCCCAAGTGGCAGCCGACCTCGGCATCAACGAGAAGACCCTGGGAAGATGGGTGACGGTCAGGAAGAAGGAGCTGACCAACCACCCGGTCGCGGCGGCCGCAAGTGCATGCGCGAGCTCGAGCTCGAGAACGAGTTCCTAAAAAGCCCCGACCTCACATTGGAGGCCGGGGCCAGTAGATTTTTGGGACATGTCTAGAAATCTACCCATGCAGGAAGCGGCATGTGCCGAGCATGTCGCGTGCTAGGTTTTGAGGCATGCCACAAAACCTAGCACGGGGGAGTGGCTACTCGGCGTCGGCGAAGCCGTTGGGGTTATGGCTCTGCCAATTCCAGCTGTCGCGGCACATGTCCGCGATGTCGTACTGGGCCTTCCAGCCCATCATGCGTTCGGCCTTGGAGGCATCGCACCAGTTGGCGGCGATATCGCCGGCACGGCGCTCGCGAATCACGTAGGGCAGCTCCTTGCCGCAGGCCTTGGAGAAGGCGGCGACGACCTCGAGTACCGAGGTGCCGGTGCCGGTGCCCAGGTTAAAGATCTCGACGCCGGTCTTGCCGTTCATCCAGTTGAGGGCGGCAACGTGACCGGATGCCAGGTCGCACACGTGGATGTAGTCGCGCACGCCGGTGCCGTCGGGGGTGGGGTAGTCGTTGCCAAAGACCTGAACGGCCTCGAGCTTACCGACGGCGACCTGGGCGACGTAGGGCACCAGGTTGTTGGGGATGCCCTTGGGGTCCTCGCCGATCAGGCCCGACGGATGGGCACCGATGGGATTGAAATAACGGAGCAGCACGACGTCCCACTCGGGGTCGGCGGTGTGGACGTCCATGAGGATCTGCTCAATCATCCACTTGGTCCAACCATAGGGGTTGGTCGCGGGCTTCTTGGGGTCTTCCTCGGTGACGGGCGGATTGTCCGGATCGCCGTAGACGGTCGAAGAGCTCGAGAAGATGATGGACTTACAGCCGTGGTTGCGCATGACATCGATGAGCACCAGGGTGTTCTCGATATTGTTGTGGTAGTACTCGACGGGCTTGCTCACCGACTCGCCAACGGCCTTAAAGCCGGCGAAGTGGATGACGCGGTCGATCTGGTGGGTATCGAAGATCTTGTTCATCGCATCGCGGTCGAGCACGTTGGCCTCGTAGAAGGTGAGGTTCTTGGCGGCCTCGTCGCCCACGATGGTCTTGACGCGGTCGACGGCGACGGCGCTGGAGTTGGAGAGATCATCGACGATGACGACCTGGTAGCCACCCTCGAGCAGCTGAACGACGGTGTGCGAGCCGATAAAGCCGGCGCCACCGGTAACGAGGACGCAGGTGTCTTTGGGGTCGAGTGCTTTGGACATGTAGTCTCCTATCGAATCAGGAACACTTCTAGAGGGGAGTATAGCGCAGGCGGGGACGCCCAAATGGTGCACTGTAGGAAAAGCAGAGGATTATGTTAACGTACTCATATAAGAGCTTGCTCAATTGTTACCTCAAATTTGACAATTGCTTACGAGCCGCCGACCTTGTAGTTTCCTGCCGTTCGTGGAAATCGTTGGGACGCGCCATATGTACGCTAATATGTATGAGTTGAGCGACATATAAATAAGCATGTAACGGAGTACATATGTCACCAAACAGCGATTCCATCCTTTCCCAGGAGCTCTCGCGCCGCACTGCCCTTAAGGCCCTGTTCGGCGCCGCTTCTGCGGCTGTTCTTTTTGGCCTGCCCGCCCGCGCCCATGCGGCTGAGGCCAGTCAAGAAACCACCGACAAACTGAATGCCGCCCAGGCCCAGCTCGACGAGGTCCAGGCTCAGCTCGACAGCATTGCCAATGAGTACGCGGCGCTCGCCAACAAGAATGCCCAGACCCTCAACGACATCGAGAATGTCCAGGGCAAGATTGACGACACGCAGGCCCAGATCGATGAAAAGAAGGCCGAGCTCAAGAAGAAGCGCAACGACCTTTCCGATCGCGTGGCCGCCAGCTACAAGTCCGGCGGTACGAACATCCTGTCGCTGCTGCTGGCCTCTGGCTCGTTTGAGGAACTCGTCGCCAACGCGCATTACGTTGAGAAGATCAACAAGAGCGACCGCGATGCCATCGAGGATATCCAGACGATTCAGGCTGAGCTCGACGCGCAGAAGACCGAGCTCGAAGCACAAAAGGCCAACCTGGAGAAACTCAAGGACCAGCAGACGGCTCAGATGCAGGATATGCAGGCCAAGCAGCAAGAAGTCCAGACCGTGCTGAACGGTCTTTCCGACGACGTCAAGGAGCTCATGGCTCAGCGCGATTCCGAGATTCTCGCTGCCGCCCAGGCCGAGGAGGCCGCTAGGAAGGCCGCCGCTGCCGCGGCCGCCGCGAACAAGAACAATTCCTACTCGGGTGGTTCGAGCTCGGGCGGTGGATCGTATGCGCCCGGAACTCCGCAGCAGAATGCCGGCTCGGGCAAGCAGCAGGCCGTCGTCAACGCGTGCTACTCCACGCCTTCGCCGGGTCAGAACTGGTGCGCGGCGTGGGTTACCAATGTCTTCCGCAATGCCGGCGTGGGCTATTTTGGCGGCAACGCGTGTGACATGTTCAACGCCTGGTGCTATAGCTCCGACCGCTCGGCGCTGCAGGTGGGCATGATCATGGCCGATTCCTCGCACAGCGGCACGGGTGCTCCGGGCCTTATCTACGGTCATGTGGGTATCTACGTTGGCGGCGGCATCGTTATGAGCAACGAGGGCGCCATTACGTCTAAGTCGCTTGATTCGTTTATCTCGTTCTACGGTACGGGCTCTGGCGTGCGTTGGGGCTGGCTCGGCGGCGTGGTGCTGTCGTAACTGCGGTTTGAAGTAAGTTGGTCCGTGGCTGCCCGAAAGGCATTAGGTTGCCTGCTCGGACAGTCCTAGACTGGTTGGGCCCCGCGCCCGCAATATATTTGATTGCCTGCTCGGGCAGTCCTGCGCAAGACGAAGGCCACATTAAGTGGCCTTCTTTGCGTGCGGAACTCGCGATCAATCAAATATATTGCGGGCGCGGGGCCAACTCGGGTCCAGAGCCACAAACCATGGCGGTGTCTGATGTAAAGAAAGCGAAGGCCCCTTTCGGGGCCTTCTTTGTTTTAAAGGAATTCGCCGACTCGATGGACTTCGGGTTCTAGGTCTACTCCGAATTGGTCTTTGACTTTGGCTTGGATGTCGCGGATGAGTTCGTCGACGTCGGCTGCGGTGGCGTGGTCGGCGTTGACGATGAAGCCGCAGTGCTTTTCGCTCACCTGCGCGCCGCCGATGGCGTGTCCTCGCAGGCCGGCGTCCATGATGAGCTTGCCGGCAAAGTAGCCCTCGGGGCGCTTGAAGGTGGAGCCGGCGCTTGGCATGTCGAGCGGCTGCTTGTCCTCGCGGCGCTGGTGGTAGTCGTCCATGTCGGCATTGATCATCGCGGCGTTGCCCGGGGCGAGGTTAAAAGTGGCCGAAAGCACGATGAAGCCGTCATCGGCAATGCGGCTCTTGCGATAGCCCAGGTGAAGCTCATCGACATCGAATTCGATGATGTTGCCGCTGCCGCGGGTGCCGTCGTCGAGCATGCGGGCGGGCTTGTAGACGCGCACAGACTCCAGCACATCGGCCATGCAGGCACCATAGGCACCGGCGTTCATGTAGCAGGCGCCGCCGACCGATCCGGGGATGCCCGAGATGGGCTCCATGCCGGTGAGGCCGGCCTCGGCTGCTGCCGCGGCGACATCGGAAAGCAGGGCGCCGGCTGCCGCCGTGACGTGCGTGCCGTCGACCGTAATGTCGGAGAGGCCCTCGCCCAGCGCCACGACGACGCCGCGGATGCCCTTGTCGCCGACGAGCAGGTCGGAACCGTTGCCCACGATGGTGAGCGGCAGATCGCAGCGATAGCAGGTGTCAAGCGTGGCAACGAGGCCCTGCTCGGTATCGGGCGTGACAAAGACATCGGCCGGGCCACCGATCTTAAACGTGGTGTGCTCGCGCATGGGCTCGCTCATCAGCACGTTGTCCTCGCCGGCAACGCCAGCGAGCGCGCACAGCAGGTCCTCGTTAAAAAAATCGTTCTCGTGCATACGAATATCCGCCTTTTGGTGGTCGTTGTCATCAATCGATTGCAATATACCCCACCCGGACGGATTTGGTGCGCTGGCGGCGATAAAACAGCCGTCCACCGGATTGGTAAAGTGTTTATCACCGAGGTAGAGGGGTAGTCGCTATACTTTCAAGAGATTGCGCGTAAACCCGGAAGGAGCGAGATGGCCAACAAAATCACCCTCAAGCAGATCGCCCAGGAGGTGGGGCTTTCCCCCTCGTCGGTCTCGCTTGTTCTCAATAATCGGCCCTGTCGCATCTCGGAAGAAAACCGCAAGCTCATCAAAGAGGTCGCGGCGCGCAACCACTATGTTCCCAACCAGATTGCGCGCAGCCTGGTCATGCGCGAGTCGCGCACGCTGGGCCTTATCGTCCCTAACATCGAGAGCCGCTTTTTTGCCTCGCTCGCCGGTAGCCTGGAAAAGCGCTGCCGCGAGGACGGCTATGCGCTCTTCATTACCAGCTCGGGCGGAAGCGCCGATGACGATCTGGAGCTGCTGCGCCAGCTGGTGACGCGCGGCGTTGATGGCGTCTTCCTGGTGGTGGGTGACGAGTTCTCCGATGATCGCGCCCTGCGCGAAGAAGTCAGCCACCTGCCCATCCCGGCCGTAATGGTCGACCGTGCCATTGAGGGGCTCGAGTGCGACAAGGTGATGTTCGACCACGAGATGGGCGGCTATATGGCCACCCGCTATCTGATCGAGCAAGGCCACCGCCGTATTGCCTGCCTGGTTAATGCCCGCCGTTCCAATACGGGTCGCAAGCGACTTGCCGGCTATGAGCGCGCGCTGCGCGAGGTTGGCCTGCCGATCGACGCGCGTTTGGAGTTTGAGAGCGAGTACTACATTCCGAGCGCATACGAGGCCTCGGAGGCAGTGCTCGCAACTGACGCCACTGCCGTGTTCGCAAGCTCAGATAACATTGCCCTCGGTTTGCTCAAGCGCTTACACGAGATGGGGAAGAGCATCCCGGGCGATATCTCGGTGGTGAGCTATGACAACTCGGCGGCCGACGTTCTCTTTGAGCCGGCGCTGACCGCGATTGAGCAGGACCCTGGTGTCCTTGCGGAGCATGCTTTTGGCTGCATGTCCAAGCGTCTTGCCGGTAGGGGCGGCAGGCGTGCCGAAGAGGTCGTTCTGGAGCCGGAGCTTATCGTTAAGGACAGCGTGCTCGAGCTTACTAAACACAACTAAACACGTTTACCAATTTGCAGAGACCGAATGTGGAGCACCTGTGACAATCAACGCCGCAGGTGAATGTCGCGTTTTGCTAATCGATGGGATTGATAAGGGTGGTAAAACGTTTTTTCACCATGATAAAACGTTTTAGCAAATATACTGGTCCCAACGAAAGGTTGCCGTATTGGAGGGTGACCGCACAGCGAAGGGACATAAACAATGGCTAAAACACTGGGGACGCCGTGGCAAAAGCTGGGCCACGAGGTGCCGGCTTCCGAGCTCGAGGGCGTCGACCTGTATTGGCGCGCATCGAACTATCTGTCCGTCGGTCAGATCTACCTTCGCTCTAACCCGCTAATGCGCCCCGACTTTGTCGGCGAGAAAACCGGTGAGGTGCGCGACTTCGGTCGTCCGGACGTTAAGCACCGCCTGGTTGGCCACTGGGGCACCACGCCCGGCATCAACTTCCTGTTCGGTCACGTCAATCGACTGATCGCCGACCACAACCAGAATGCTATCTTCTTGATGGGCCCTGGTCACGGTGGCCCTGCCGGCACCGCCCAGTCGCTGCTCGATGGCACCTACCGTGAGATCCGCCCCGACATCACCAACGACGAGGCTGGTCTGCAGAAGTTCTTCCGCCAGTTCTCTTATCCCGGCGGCATCCCGAGCCACTTTGCGCCCGAGACGCCCGGCTCCATCCACGAGGGCGGCGAGCTCGGCTACACGCTCAGCCACGCCTACGGCGCCGTCATGGACAACCCGAGCCTGCTGGCCGTGGCCGTGGTGGGCGACGGTGAGTCCGAGACCGGTCCGCTTGCCACCTCTTGGCAGTCCAACAAGCTCGTGAACCCGGCAACCGACGGCATCGTCCTGCCAATCCTGCACCTCAACGGCTACAAGATCGCCAACCCCACCATCCTCGCCCGCGTGTCCGACGAGGAGCTCACCAAGTTCTTTGAGGGCATGGGCTACAAGCCGCACTTCTTTGTCGCCGGCTTTGACGACGAGAGCCACGCGAGCATCCATGCGCGTTTCGCTGCCTTGTTTGAGCAGGTCTTTGACGAGATCTGCGACATCAAGGCCACCGCGCAGGCCCAGGCCGCCGCAGGCGAGACCGTGGCCCGCCCTGCCTACCCCATGATTGTGTTCCGTACTCCCAAGGGTTGGACCTGCCCCAAGCACATCGACGGCAAGAAGACCGAGGACTCCTGGCGCGCCCATCAGGTGCCGCTGGCGAGCGCCAAGGACACCCACGAGCATTTCCGCGTACTGCGCGAGTGGCTGCGCTCCTACAAGCCCGAGGAACTCTTTACGCCCGAGGGCCAGGTGCGCCCCGAGGTGACGGCCTTTATGCCGACCGGCGAGCTGCGCATTGGCGCCAACCCCAACGCGAACGGCGGCAAGGTCCGTCGCGAGCTCGAGCTGCCCGATATCCACGCCCATGAGATCCCCGTTGCCGAGAAGGGCCATGGCTGGGGCTCCACCGAGGCCGCCCGCGTCTTTGGCGAGTACACTGCCGATGTTCTGGCCAAGAACATGGACGATTTCCGCATCTTCGGTCCCGACGAGACCGCGTCCAACCGCCTGCAGGCTGCCTACAAGGTGACCAAGAAGCAGTGGGATGCCGGCTTCTATGAGGACGATGCCAACGATGAGCTGCTCGCCGGCTCCGGTAAGGTTGTCGAGCAGCTGTCCGAGCACCAGTGCGAGGGCTTCCTCGAGGCCTACGTGCTTACCGGCCGCTCCGGCGTGTGGAGCTCCTACGAGAGCTTTGTCCACGTGGTCGATTCCATGGTCAACCAGCACTGCAAGTGGCTCGAGGCCACCAAGCGCGAGATTCCGTGGCGTGCTCCCATTAGCGGCCTCAACATTTTGCTGTCGAGCCATGTCTGGCGTCAGGACCACAACGGCTTCTCGCACCAGGACCCCGGCTTTATCGACCTGCTGCTCAACAAGGCCAACGACACGCACATCGTGAATGCCTACTATCCGGCCGACGCCAACATGGCCCTTGCCGTTGCCGAGCGCGTCTACCAGTCCACCGACTGCGTCAACGCCATCTTCTGCGGCAAGCAGCCTGCTCCGACCTTCCAGACGGTCGACGAGGCCAAGGCGGAGCTCGCCGAGGGCGTTGCGACCTGGGAGTGGGCATCGACCGCCGATTCGCTCGCCGAGGCCGATGTCGTGGTCGCCACCTGCGGCGACGTGCCGACGCTCGAGGCTCTGGCTGCAACCGACATGCTGCGCGAGCTGGGCATCAAGGTATGGTTCGTCAACGTGGTCGATCTGCTCAAGATCCAGAACGTCTGCGAGAACGACCAGGCTCTCAGCGACGAGCGCTGGGCTGAGCTGTTCGGCTGCGGCGAGAAGCCCGTCCTCTTCGCGTTCCACGCTTATGCCGGCACGATTCGCCGTCTGATTTGGAACCGCCCCGGCCACGATGCCTTCCGCGTCCACGGCTACGAGGAGAAAGGCTCCACGACAACGCCGTTCGACATGCTGCGCCTGAACAACATGGACCGCTGGGCACTGGCCGCCGACGTGCTGCGCCTGGTCGACGCCGATAAGTTTGCGGAGCAGATTGATAAGTGGGAGGCATTCCGCACCGAGGCCTTCGAGTTCGCGTGCGATGAGGGCTACGATCACCCGGCCTTCACCGACTGGGTCTGGCCCGACGCCGCAGCCGCAACAGCAGCCGACGGCGCGCTCTCCGCAACGCAGCTTACTGCCGGCGACAACGAATAGCATCCGGGACGGTCTCGCGCTGGGGCCTTGCCCGGCTGGGCGGCCTTGCTCCGGGAAGTGGGCTTCGCGAACTTCCCGGAGCAAGGCC
>NZ_QRMJ01000001.1:471946-683829 GCF_003473245.1 Collinsella sp. AM09-41 | reverse complement strand
TTTTGAGAAGTTCGCGGAGCCCACTTCTCAAAACAAAGCACGCCTCCCCGGCCCTCGTCTGTAAACTCTTCCGCTGAGCGAGCGGGAGCTCGGACGTTTTTTCGGATGGACTGTCGATGCCCTTCGCTGTAGAGGCGGGCCGCGGGCAATCCGTTCCAATGTTTCCAAATGAATACGCTGTGAGCCGTGAGAGACGATTCTCCCCGCAAGCACTCTAGTATGCTAAAGTACCCAGAAGACCGGCGGAGCTATGCCGGTCTTCTGCTCTATGTGAAACACAGCGTGAGGAGGCTCACCAGATGACGGCCACACCGTGGGGATTCCGGGACATATTGCCCGAGGAGGCTCAGGCGCGCGAGGAGATTGCGCTGACGGTGAAGGGCTGCTTCAGGGAGCATCATTACCTTCCGGTCGAGACGCCGCTGCTCGAGGACAAGGGCTCTCTCGAGGAGGGCGGCCGCATTGCGGACACCCCGTTTAAGCTCTTTGATGACGACGGTCGCCTGCTGGTGGTCCGTCCCGACAACACGCTGCCAATCGTGCGCTTGGTTTCGACCCGCATGCGCGCGGCCGATCTGCCGCTGCGCCTTCGCTACGAGGCGCCGGTGGTTCGCGAGTGCCAGCGCAATGCCGGCGGCTCGCGTCAGTTTACGCAGCTGGGCTTTGAGCTTATCGGTGCGGGCGATGCCGCGGGCGATGTCGAGATTGTCTCGCTGGTGGCGGAGGCTATGCGCAAGCTGGCGCTGCCCGATGCGCGCATTATCGCGGGCAGCGTGCGTCCGTTTAAGGAACTACTCGCGGCCTGTGAGGATCGCGAGCTGGCTGCCGAGGCATTGCGTTGCGTGCACGCCAACGACTTTGTGGGCCTCGATGCCCGTGTGGCGGCAAGCGCCGAGCCCGAGGCCGTCAAGGCCGCCATTAGCGAGCTGCCGCGCTTGCACGGCGGCGCCGAGGTATTCGACCGCGTCGACGCGCTGCTGGCGGCGGCGGGCATCGTCGCGCCGCTGACGCGCGAGATGCGTGCCCTGGTTGATGGTCTGGCTCCCGAGGACGCCCAGGTGCTGTCGTTCGACTTCTCCATCATGAACTCTTTCGATTACTACACGGGCCTGGTCTTTAAGGCCTATGCCGGCGGCCTGCCTGACCCGGTCGGTTCGGGCGGCCGCTACGACTCCATCTTTACCGGCGCATTTGGCGACGGCATCGAGGTGCCGGCGGCGGGTTTCGCCTTTTCGCTCGAGCGTCTGGAGGCCGCGCGCACCTCGGCCGAGGACGCCGCCCCCGATGGCGACCACGCCGTGGGCCGTGGCGCCGAGGGCCCGCTACGCATCGCCGTGCCCAAGGGCTCGCTCAAGGCCGACACGCTCGACGTGCTCGAGGCCGCGGGCTTGGATGTCTCGGAGCTGCGCGATCCCGGCCGTCACCTGATCGTGCGCGGCCGCGACACGCGTGCCGGCGAGGGCACGGTCGGCGATATCGAGTTTGTCATCGTGCGTCCCAGCGATGCGCCCGCCTTTGTGGGCTGCGGCGGTGCCGATTGCGGCATCTGCGGTTGGGACTCGCTTATCGAGGCAGACCTCAACCTGCTTCAGCTGGTCGATCTGGGTTACGGCCTGTGCACTTTCATTGAAGCGGAGCCCGCGTGGCGCGCTGGTCAGGCTGAGCGCAACTATGCCCGTCGCGGGTCGCTTCGCGTGGCCACCAAGTATCCGCGCATCGCGAGCGCCTGGTATGCCGAGCGCGGCGTGAACGCCGACATCGTTTCGCTGCACGGCAACATCGAGCTGGGCCCCATCGTCGGCATGACCGATCGCATCGTGGATATTACCGCCACGGGCGCCACGCTGCGCGATAACGACCTCGTTATTACTGGTTGCATCATGGACTGCACGGCCCGCTTCTTTGTCAATCCGGGTGCCGCACGTCTGGATCCGCGCGTACGCAATCTGGCAGATCGCTTGGCGGCAGCCGTGAAGGACAAGCATTTTGAGCCCGTTGCGGGCTCGGCACAATAGCGCGAGCACGCACGGGCGCCCCAACGTCCGGGCTGCGGGCCGACTGGTGCCGCCGTCCGGCCTCTCGTTTTTCGAACACAACCTCGACCGATAGGGGATACCGAAATGAAGACCATCAAGCTTGCTCCCGGTGAGCGCCTCGTTACCAACCAGCTCAACCGCAAGGGCGTGCTGCCGCAAAACATCGTCGACGCCGCCCGCGATATCGTGGCCAACGTGTGTGCCAACGGCGATGCCGCGGTGCGCGATTACTGCCAGCGTTTTGACGGTGTTGAGCTGCAGAGCTTCCGTCTTCCGCAAGAGCAGATCGATGCCGCGCTCGAAGGCCTCGATCCCGCTTTTGTCGCGGCGCTCGAAAAGGCTGCACGCCAGATTCGCGAGTTCCACCAGCGCGAGGTCGAGCAGAGCTGGTTTACCACGCGCCCGGACGGCACGATGCTCGGCGTTAAGGTGACCCCGCTTGCTGCGGCCGGTATCTACGTGCCGGGCGGTCGCGCGCAGTACCCCTCCACCGTGCTCATGAACGCCATTCCCGCCAAGGTGGCCGGCGTCAAACGCGTGGTCATGGTAACCCCGCCGCAAAAGGATGGACTGATTAGCCCGTATACGCTCGCGGCCGCCAAGCTCGGCGGCGTGGACGAGATCTATATGGTGGGCGGCGCCCAGGCCGTGGCCGCGCTGGCGTACGGTACTGAGACCATTCCGCGTGTCGACAAGATTACCGGCCCGGGTAACGCCTTTGTCGCCGCTGCCAAGCAGATTGTCTCGGGTGATGTGGGTATCGATATGGTCGCCGGTCCCTCCGAGGTTTGCGTGTTGGCCGATACCACGGCCAAGCCCATGGTAGTCGCGGCCGACCTGATGGCCCAGGCCGAGCACGATCCGCTGGCGGCCTGCTATCTGGTGACCTGCGACGAGCAGTTTGCGCGCGAGGTCGAGGCGGGTGTCGACATTCTGGTGGCGCAGTCCCCGCGCGCCGAGATCACACGCGCCTCGCTCGATAACGAAGGCGCCATCGTGGTAGCCGCCGACATGGCTGCCGCCGTCGAGGCCGTGAACACCGTGGCGCCCGAGCACCTTGAGCTGCACTGCAAGGATGCGATGGGCCTGCTCGGCGGCATTCGCAACGCCGGCGCCATCTTTGTGGGCGCTTGGAGCTCCGAGCCGCTCGGCGATTACGTCGCTGGCCCCAACCACACGTTGCCGACCGGCGGCACGGCCATGTTCTCTAACCCGCTTTCGGTCGAAGAGTTCGTCAAGCGCTCGAGTGTCATTTGCTATACACCCGAGGGCCTGCTCTCGGACGCTCCCGCCACACAGCGTCTAGCCGAGGCCGAGGGGCTGTGGGCACACGCGCTTTCGGCCGCACTGCGTCGCCGCATGTTGGAGCAGGGCGAGGGTGCCGTGAGCGCCGAGTCGCTCGCCGCGGCCGACCTGACCAAGGTTGCCTGGCCGGGCGACGCCGTGGAGACGGTTGCCGAGGGAGTGAACCTGGCGGCTGCAAGCGCGGATGTTGCCGGCGTGACCGGCGAGGAGGTCTAATATGGCCGAACTCACGCCGCGCATGAAGGAGCTCGTCCAGCCCTATCTGGCCGGCATTGAGCCCTACAATCCTAACTTTACGCCCACGCGCATCAATCTTTCGGCCAACGAGAACACCTATCCCGTGCCCGTCGGCGTGCGCGAGGCGGTTGATGCGGCCCTGGCTGCCACACCGCTCAACCGCTATCCCGATCCCATGTCGAACGACCTGCGCGACGAGCTTGCTGCCTGGCATGGCGTGACGCGCGAGAGCATCTGCGTGGGAAACGGCGGCGACGAGCTGCTCTATAACTATCTGCTGGCGTTTGGTGGCGCGGGGAGGACCCTGCTCAACTGCCCGCCGTGCTTTAGCGAGTATGCCTTCTTTGCGTCTCTGTGCCAGACCGAGGTGCGCGATGTGTGGCGCGACCCGGCGACCTTTGAGCTCGACCAGGCAGCCGTGCTTGCGGCGGCACCCGAGTGCAACCTGGCCATCGTGACCTCGCCCAATAACCCCACGGGCGACGTGGCACCGCTCGACTTTGTCGCGGCGCTGTGCGATGCGTGCCCCGGCATGGTCATGGTCGACGAGGCCTACGTTGAGTTTGCCGACGATTCGTTTGGCGCGGCCACCACGGCGCAGGGACTTATCGCCGAACATCCCAACCTGGTGATTCTGCATACGTTGTCCAAGGCGTTTGGCGCTGCCGGTACGCGTCTGGGTTACGTGATCGCGGCACCCGAAGTCATCGACGTGTTCGCGGCGATTCGCCAGATCTATTCGGTCAATGTGCTGAGCCAGGCGGCAGCACTTGCCTGCGTGCGTGCCCGCGATGCGTACGCGCCCGTGGTGGCACAGGTCGCATCCGAGCGCGAGCGCGAGCTGTGCGCCCTGCGCGCAATGGCTGCCGAGGGCCTGCCCGTGGAGGTATGGCCGAGCGCGGCGAACTTTGTGCTCGTGCGCACGCCGCATGCCACGCGCGTGCGCGAGCGTCTGCGCGACGAGTATTCAATTTTAGTGCGCGACTTTAGCTACGCGCCGGGGCTCGCGGACTGCCTGCGCATTACCGTGGGCACCCCACAGGAAAACGACGAGGTACTGGTTGCGTTTGCCGCGCTGGTGAAGGAGGAGATGTAGATGGGCCGTTATGCCGAGGTGACCCGCAAGACGGGGGAGACCGACATTGTCGTAAAGCTCGACCTGGACGGATCTGGCGTGTGCGATATCTCGACCGGCGTGCCGTTTTTCGACCACATGCTCAACGCCTTTGGCCGCCATGGTTTGTTCGATCTGACGGTGCACGCGGTGGGCGACGTTGAGGTCGACGCGCACCACACCGTCGAGGACACGGGCATTGTGCTGGGCGAGGCGTTTTGCCACGCGCTGGGCGACAAGGCGGGTATTACGCGCTTTGCCGACGCGGCGATTGCCATGGACGAGACGCTCGTGATGGCCGCCGTGGACATTTCGGGTCGCGGCCAGGCCTATTGCGAGCTGCCCGTGCCGACCGAGCGCGTGGGTAGCTTCGATACTGAGCTAGCCGTCGAGTTCTTCTATGCCTTTGCGCGCGACGCCAAGCTCACGCTGCACGTGCGCGAGCTGGCGGGCGGCAACTCGCATCACATTATCGAGGCCGCCTTTAAGGCCGTGGGCCGCACGATGCGTCATGCCTGCGAGCTCGATCCCCGCGTGCAGGGCATCCCCAGCACCAAGGGCTCGCTGTAACCTGCCAAAAAGGGACAGGTTTTGAATGGGAAAAGGGAGGGTCGCGTGGGCGAACCGAAGATCGTGGTGGTCGACTACCACAAGGGCAACTTGTCGAGCGTCGTGCGCGGGTTTGAGCGCGCCGGTGCCGCCGCCTGCACGTCGGACGATCCGGAGCAGGTCCGCAACGCCGACGGCCTGGTCATCCCGGGCGTGGGCGCGTTCTATGACGCGATCGCCTTTATGCGCCAGAGCGGCGAGGCGGACGCGGTGCTCGACGCCGTTGCTGCTGGAACTCCGCTGCTCGGCATCTGCCTGGGCCTTCAATTATTTTTTGAGCGCGGCAACGAGGGCGTGCCTGCGGACGAGGACGTGCCTGCGGAAGGCAACGCCCCCGAGCAGGCCGGTGGCCCCTGGGTCGATGGTCTGGGCATTATGCGCGGCTCGTGTACGCGCCTGGAGTCGAGCCGTCTGAAGGTCCCGCATGTGGGCTGGGATCAGGTGCACATGACGCCTGCCGGCGCGGCCGATCCGCTGCTCGCTGGTTTTGCCGAGGGTGCCAACATGTACTTCACCCACAGCTACGCGGTGGCCGACGACGCCGATGCCGCCGATGTGCTGGCGCGCACGCACTATACGCGGAGCTTCCCGTGCATCGTGCGCCATGGCAACGTGTGGGGTTGCCAGTTCCATCCCGAGAAATCCTCGGCGCTGGGACAGCGCATCCTTAAGAACTTCGTCAACATCGTCGAGGAGGCCGGCCGATGATCCTGTTCCCCGCAATCGATCTGATCGGCGGCAAGGTCGTGCGCCTGGAGCGCGGCGACCGCAGCCGCTGCAAGGTATATTCCGACGATCCCATAGCCGTTGCCCGCTCGTTTGCCGAGCATGGCACGAGCTGGGTGCACGTCGTCGACCTGTCCGCTGCCTTTGGCGAGGATGAGGACGCGTGCGCTGCCAACTCGGCGGCGATCGAGGCCATCTGCGGCATCGACGGTCTGTCCGTGGACGTGGGCGGCGGCGTTCGCTCGCTTGTACGCATCGACGAGCTGGCAGGCTACGGCGCACGCCGCATTGCGCTGGGCACCGTGCTGGTGACCGAGCCGGGTTTTGCCGAGGTGGCGGCCCAAGGCTTTGGCGAGCTGTTAGTGGCAGATATTGCCGCGCGCGACGGCCAGGTCAAGGTGAATGGCTGGCGCGACGGAGCGGGTGTGGCGCTCGACGATGCCGTGGCGCAGCTTTCCGAGCTGGGCTTTAAGCATCTGGTGTATACCGACATCGCGCGCGATGGCATGCAGACGGGCATCGATGTGGCGGCGTATCGCCATGTGGCCGAGGTCGCGGGATTTCCCATCGTGGCTTCGGGCGGCATCTCGACGCTCGACGACATCCGTGCGCTGGCCGCGGTGGGCGAGGGCGCGATTGAAGGTGCCATCACCGGCCGTGCGCTCTACGAGGGCAACTTTACGCTGGTACAGGCGTTGGCCGCCGCGCGAGGGGAGGAGTAGCCCATGCTTACCAAACGCGTCATTCCCTGCCTGGACGTTAAGGACGGCCGCGTGGTCAAGGGCGTCAACTTTGTGAGCCTGCGCGATGCGGGCGATCCGGTGGAGCTTGCCCGTGCCTACGATCGCGAGGGTGCGGACGAGGTCGTGTTCCTGGACATCACTGCCACGAGCGACAACCGTGCGACGACCATCGAGATGGCGGCGCATGCGGCCGAGGAGCTCGCCATTCCCTACACCGTGGGCGGTGGCTTTCGCGACCTTGCGGGCATGCGAACGATGGTGGCGGCCGGTGCCGACAAGGTATCGCTCAACTCTGCCGCCGTGCGCGACCCGTCGCTGATCAGCCAAGCTGCCGCGGCGTTTGGCAGCCAGGCCGTGGTCGTGGCGATCGATGCCAAGCGCGTCGGCCTGCCTGGGCAGCCGGATGCCGACAAGTGGGAGGTCTTTACCGCGGGAGGCCGCAATGCCACGGGTATCGACGCGGTGGCGTGGGCCGAGGAGGCGGCTCGCCGCGGCGCCGGCGAGATCTTGCTGACCAGCATGGACCGCGACGGCACCAAGGCCGGCTTTGACCTGGCACTCACCCGCGCCGTGGCGCGTGCGGTGCCGATTCCCGTCATCGCGAGCGGTGGCGTGGGCACGCTCGAGCATTTTGCCGAGGGCGTGATCGAGGGCGAAGCCGACGCCGTGCTGGCGGCCAGCGTCTTTCACTTTGGAACCTTCAGCATTCGCGAAGTCAAAGAATATATGGCCTCTCAAGGCATCCCTGTCAGGTTGGACTTCTAGCGCTGCGGCTTGCCCAGGCGCCCGACCTTCCGGCTCCAACCCTCCTCGCGTACTTTAAGTACGCGTCGTCGGGCTTGTCGCTCGGAATCTCGGGCACCTGGACAACCCTCGCCGACCTGCGAAGTTTGAATTTGGGGAGAGAAATGGAAGAGATAACCGATCCTTCAAAACTTACGTACGACGCCCGCGGGCTGATTCCTTGCGTGGTTCAGCAGTATGACACCGGTGAGGTGCTTATGGTTGCTTGGATGAACGAGGAATCGGTGGGGCTGACGCTCAAGACCGGGACCACGTGGTTTTGGAGTCGCAGCCGTCAGGAGCTCTGGAACAAGGGCGCGACGAGTGACAACATGCAGGAGGTCAAGGAGCTCTGGGCCGACTGCGATAGCGATACGCTGCTGGTCAAGGTGGACTCACCGGGCCCGGCCTGCCATACCGGCAACCGTACCTGCTTCTTTAAGCGCGTGGAAGGGGGAGTGTGATGAAAGTCGTGACGCCGTTCGAGGTCGCCGACTGCAACACCGAGCTCCTCCGCGCGGGCGTGCCATGCCGCGTGCACCTGACTGATGCCTGCGGGGCGCAGTCGCTTTGGCTCGAGGCCGAGAAGGAAAGGCTCAATGAGGCCCATGCCGTCATCGTCGAGTTCTTTGAGAAAAAGGGCGCAAAGCCTCGGTTCGATGAGACCGGTACCTACTTTACGCTGCAGTAACGAGAGGAAATAACCATGGGAGTCAGAACAGCTAACGTGCAGCCGGGAAACATCGGTGAGACGCTGACGGGACTGGCCGAGGTGATTCACGGCCGTCGCGATGCGCCGCCGCAGGAGAGCTATACCGCGCGTCTGCTGACCGACGTCGAGGACGAGCTTCTCAAGAAGCTTGCCGAGGAGGCGAGCGAGGTGATCATGGCCTGCAAGGATAACGACCACGATCACATCCGCTACGAGGCCGGCGACCTGATCTACCACCTGCTCGTGACGCTCGAGCGCTACGGCATCACCCTCGACGAACTGGCCGGCGAACTCAACGCCCGCCGCCACTAGTCATTGGGGACGTTCTTAAACGACTAGTTAGGCGAGGGGCGTGGATTCCCATTCGCCGGTGGGGTGGGGGATATCGAAGGCCCGGTAGCCGCAGTCGTAGGCGTGGGCCTGGGCCTCGCGGATGTTCCAGCAGATGTCGCAGGCGCGGTGCGCGTCCGAGCCAAAGGTGATGGGCACCTCGGCATGGGCGAAGCGGCGCAACAGCCCGGTCGCGGGGTAGTAATCGTCGAGCCCCTTGCGCGGTGCGGCGGTCGAGACCTCAACGCGGCGACCCGTATCGTGGGCGCATTCGGCCATCTGCTCCCAAAACGGCGCGGGGTCAAAGTCGGGTGCAAAGCCGTCCTTCGAAAAGCGCATGACCAGGTCGGGATGGGCCATCGCGTCAAAGTTGAGTGAGCTTTCGCAAGCACGGCACCAGTCGTCGACGTAGCACTCCCACACGCCGCGCACGCCTAAGTTTTCCCAAACATGCAAGTTGGTATCGTCGTCGATCCAACCGCAAAGGGAATCGGGTGTATCGGGGCGCGCGACGTCCTCTGTCCCTGCCGTGCCCGCGGCGCCTGCCGCAATATCGCCCGGGTTGCCAATCCAGTGCACGCTGCCCAGACGTACGACGGCGCCCTGGGACCAGTGCTCTACCAAGGGCTCGCAGCCCTCGTACCAATCGCATTCAAAACCGTAGATAAAGGTGAGCTCCGGCGCAATCTGCGCGGCGAGTTTGCGGGCGTCCTCAAAGGCCAAACGATGTGCCGGCAAGTCGCCCTCGACGACCTGCACCTCGCAGTTAGCATCCATACTGGCGGGCAGGGTAAGGTGGTCGGTCGAGACCATGACGCGGCAGCCGGCGGCAGCAGCGGCACGGACGTTGTCCTCGAACGAGGCGTGCCCGTCCGAGAACGAGGTATGAGTATGGCAATCGACCAGCGGGCAGGCGGGCATGGCGACTCCTTTGCATTTGGTGAATCCGCTCCATTGTAATGGTGCAGCTCTCAACACGCCGCGCACGCCGGGTGCCGAAATCGAGTGGAAAGGCGGGGCGGCGCGTGCCGGCGCCGGCGACTACTTGCTTCGTGCCGCCGCGCGTTTGGCCTGCACTGTTACCATCGCGTGTCTCACGGCGGTGATGGGGCGATAGCGGATCATACGCGGTCCCGACCAACGCATAACCTCGCGGATCTTCTCGCGCATGGCAGGCCGGTAACAATGCGAAGGACATGCCGAGCAAAATGTCTTGGTGCCCATGTGCGGGCAGTGCTCAATGCGCGCGATGGCGTATTTCTGCAGCTCGGCGCATTCGGGGCAGAGCGTAATGGTTCGAAGGCCGAGTTTCACGCGCACGGACTCATCGTCGCCAGCCTGTTCGACCACATGCCCGCCGCCATGATGCCCACGACACCACAGCGCAATCATCTGCGACACCATTTGGGCCTCACGCTCACGTTTGCGTGCTAGCTCCGGTGTGTCGACTGGGCGCGCCATTAGCTCAGCCTCCCATGCTCGACCGAAAGCGAGAAATCGGCAAACGCGCAGGTGCTGGCACGGTGGCTCACGAGCACAATGGTCTTGCCGCGGCGCTTGAGCTCGTCGATTGCCTGCATCACGGACGCCTCGTTGAGAGCATCGAGCGCGCTGGTGGGTTCGTCGAGCAAGATGAAGGGTGCGTCGTTGAGGAAGATGCGCGCAAGGCCGATGCGCTGGCGCTCGCCGCCCGAAAGCGAGTCGCCCAGCTCGGCAACGGGCGTGTCGAGTCCCTGCGGCAGACGGTCGATGAGCGTGGTGAGTGAGGCGGAGCGGCAAGCGTCGAGCAGCTCGGCATCGGTGGCGTTGGCGTGCGCGACCAGCAGGTTCTCGCGTACGGTGCCGCAGAACAGATGCGTGTCCTGGGTCATATAGGCCTCGTGGCTGCGCAGGCTCGCCGTGTTGATGTGGCGGGCATCGACGCCGCTCACCGTGATGGTGCCGGCTGCGGGGTCCCAAAAGCGCATGAGCAGCTTAAGCAGCGTCGACTTGCCCGAACCCGAGCGCCCCATGATGCAGGTCATGGTACCGGGCGCAAAGGTGCAGGTCACGTCGTCGAGGATGAGACTCGCAGCGGTGTCGTTCGCGACCTGCTCTGTGGCGCCCGCACCGCCCGCGTCCACGCCGCCCACATAGCTAAAGCTCACATGCTCGGCTGCGGCGCCGGCAAACTCAACGTTCTGTCCATCGGCGACCTCGGCGCACTGGGGCTGCTCGTCGAGCAAATCGAGCACGCGTGCGCCCGAGGCGAGCGTCTCCTGCAGTGAGGCGCCCAGGCGGCTCACGGCCATCACCGAGCCAAACGACGACACAAAGGTAAAGACGGCGACAAACGCCGCGGCAAAATCAATCGTTCCCGCAGAAACCAGCTGCAGCGCACGCTCGAGCATCACCAGATTGGCCGCAAGAATAAGCGCATCGGCTACGGCCTCGCTGGCCGCCTGGCGGCGCTTGAGGCGCGCGTCCACGGCGCCGACTTGCTCGGTCAGCTTGCCCAGGGCACGGCTGCGATCGGCGCCACCGGCAAACTGGATAGTCTCGGACGCGCCGCGTAGACTGTCGAGCACAAAGGCACCCAGCTTACCGGCGCCCTCGCGGCTCTGGCGGCCGGTGGTGCCGCACGCCTTGGCCGAGGTCAGGGGCAGCAGCACGCCCAGGACCGCGTAGGCCACGAGCGCGATGCCCGCGAGCTCGGGGCTCACAGCCAGCAAAAAGCCCTCAAACACAACGGTGCAGACCAGAGCGATGGCAATGGGCGAGATGGTGTGCGCGTAGAAGACCTCGAGCAGCTCGATATCCGAGGTGACCAGGCTCACGAGCTCGCCCTTGCCGCGGCCCTCGAGCTTGGCGGGGGCGAGCTGGCGCAGGGCGCCAAACACCAGGTCGCGAATGTGCGCGAGCAGGCGAAACGCGATGTAATGGTTGCAGAGCTGCTCGCCGTAGTGGAGCGGCCCGCGTGCGATGCCGCAGGCGGCACAGGCCGCGCATGCTGCGATCAGACCAAGCCCCAAGGCGTTGCGGCCCAGCGCGGCCATAAGGCCAAGGGCGCCAAAGGCCGGCACGAACGCGGCGGTGAGCATACCAATGCTGCCCAGCGCGACGGCTAGCACAAGCCAGCCGGCAAGCGGTCGGACGAGCCCCATCATGCGCCATATGATGGACGGCGCCGAGCGACGGGCGCGGCCGGAGTCAGGCGCCGCGGTAGCGGAAGATGAGCCGGCACCGTTGAGGCCATCGGTACGGGCAGTACTGCCGCCAACAGCCTCAACCGCGCCGGCATCCTCGGCATCATCCTCCGCATACGCATATGCCGAGAGCTGCTCCTGGCTGTTCCACATGCGCGCATAGGCGCCCGCGTCCGACAGGAGCTCATCATGGGTGCCGCGCTCGGCAATGCGACCGCGCTCCAGCACCAGAATCTGATCGGCGTCCACGATTGTCGACAGGCGATGCGCCACCACGATTACGGTGTGCTCGCCGGCGAGCGATGCAATGACCTCGCCGATTGCGGCTTCGCTTGTGGCATCGACGTTGCTCGTCGCCTCGTCAAACACATAGATCGGCGAGTCGTGCAGCAGGGCGCGTGCCATGCACACGCGCTGGCGCTGGCCACCCGAAAGGTTGGTGCCGCCCTCGTTAATCACCATGTCGAGCCCGCCGTTGGCCTGCACAAAGGCCGCCACGCGCGTGCGGCCGAGCGCGCGCAAAAGCTCGGCGTCGGTGGCGTTGGGCTGGGCGAGCAGCAGGTTGTCGCGCAGGGTGCCGGCAAACAGGTAGCCGTTGGTGGGCACCAGGGTGACGGCACGCATGAGTGAGGCGGCCGTGGCATCGCGCAGCTCGACGCCGCCAATGCGAACGCTGCCACGGTAGGCACCCTTGCGGCCCGCGATAATCCCCGCGAGCGTGGACTTGCCGCCGCCGCTTTCGCCCACGAGTGCCACGAGCGAGCCGTGCGCAATGGTCGCGCTGGCGCTGTCCAGCACCGTGCGGTTGCCGTATGCATGGCTCACGCCCGCGAGCTCGATATCGCCGCGACCGTCAAGCTCAACATCGCCGCGCTCGGGCTCGGGCGTATCCAAAATGCCAAACATGCGGCGCGAGGCGGCCATGCCGTTCATAGCCGTGTGGAACAGCGATCCCAGGCGGCGCATGGGCAAAAAGAACTCCTGCGACAGAAAGACGATGAGGAAGGCAGCCTCAAAGCCAATCTTGCCCGTGGCGAGCTGCAGCGCGGCTACGATAATGCCGAGCGCGGCGCCCATATAGACGACCAGGTCCATAACGCAAATGGAGCGCAGCTGCATCACCAGCAGGCGCATGGTCGCTGTGCGGAAACGCTCGGACTCGGCGTTGATGCGCTCGTGCCAGCTGCGATCGGCCTGGTAGACCTTAAGGGTGGTGAGACCCTGCACGGCCTCCAGGAACATGCCGCCAAGATCGACATAGCTGCCCCAGTACTCGGCACCGATCTTTTTGGCGTTGCGCATGACCATCATGATGGAGACGGGGATGACCGGAACGCAGGCGAGCAGCAGCGCGGCGGGAAGACCCGCTTGGCCCACGAGCAGTACAAACAGCGTGATGGGTGCCAAGCCGGCAAAGAAGAGCTGCGGCAGGTAACCGCCAAAGTACACCTGGAGTTGCGTGGCGCCCTCGACGCTGGTCTGGACGGCCTCGGCGGTGGGGACGGTCTCGGTGTAGGAGGGGCCGAGTGCGGTGAGCTTGTCGTAGACGAGCGAGCGCACGCGGCGGACGGCCTCGAACGCGGCCTTGTCACCGGTGCGCTGCGCCAGGTAGATGGCGGCGGCACGCGCGATGATGGCGGCGGCGAGCGGCAAGGCCGCCTGTGCGAGGGCATCGACGGCGAGCGCGGCGGAAAGGCCGTCCGTGACGATGCCGCCCAAGATGCGCGCAAGCACCCACATCACCGTGATGTTTGCCATGAGCGCGATCCACTTAAACAGGACGCTTGCCATAATGTAGGGCGTTGCCTGCGGAACCAGGGAGAAGAGCCGCTTCTCGAACATGAAACCTCCTATGCCGTAACGGTGCCGGTCGGGGTCCTCGGCAGCCGCTTAGTTAGCCAAATGCAACTAGAGTAGCATCGTGCAGCCTGTAAGTATGCCGAGGGTAATTTTTTGGCCGATGAACTGCGTGGAAAGTTCAAAATTGTTGAGTGTAGTGAACTTTGTGGTGGACGGAGTGCGAGCGCAATTCTGATCGTGCGCGGCCCCGCTCCAAAACATGTACATCAGCCTCCAAAAGCTGCAAAAAATGACATGTTTGGAGGCTGGCGTACATGTTTGGATAGGGGCGAGGGCGGCGACGGACGAAAGTCACGCTTGCGCCACGTCCGATGTGCTAGCGTTTGGGTGAATAAAACGAGCCCGTGCGGAAAGGATCCGGACCGTATGCAACGTGGAAGTACATCTCCGCTGTCTCGCGAGACCGATGCACCCGAAACTATCGTCAAGCTGGAGTGCGACATCGATGATGCGTCGCCCGAGGTACTCGCCTATGCCGCTGACCGCCTGCGCGAGGCCGGCGCCCGCGAGGTGCACTGGCTGCCCCTCTACTGCAAAAAAGGCCGCCCCGGCTGGCAGTTGCAGGTGATCTGCTCACACGAGGATATCGAGCGCCTGCAGACGATTATCTTTTTGGAGACCACGACCAACGCCATTCGTCGCCAGGTGATGGAACGCGTTTGCCTGCCGCGCCGATTCGAGCAGGTGACAACGCCTTGGGGCGAGGTATCCGTTAAGGTGGCCACCCTGCCCGACGGCAGCGAGCGCGCGGCACCCGAGTACGAGGATTGTGCCCGTCTTGCCCGCGAGCACAACGCGCCGCTCCAGCGCGTGATGCAGGCGGCTCAGAGCGCGGCGCTGCGATTTGAGTGATGCGGGCGAGTGACGTGCCGCGCCAATCCAATTAACCCCACCGAAAGGACTCCCCATGAAATACCTCATCGCTTCCGACATCCATGGCTCGGCATACTGGGCCGAGCGCCTCTGCACTGCCATCGAATCCGAACAGCCCGACCGCATTGTGCTGCTGGGCGACCTGCTCTACCACGGCCCGCGTAACGACCTGCCGCGCGACTACGCCCCCAAACGCGTGATTCCGCTGCTCAACGCCCTGGCCGACCGCATCATCGCGGTGCGCGGCAACTGCGACGCCGAGGTCGACCAGATGGTCCTCGACTTCCCCGTCATGGCTGACTACGCCACACTATTCGACGAGACCGGACGTGAACTGTTCCTGACGCACGGCCACGTCTTTGGCGCCGGCATGCATAACAGCGTTGACCACGCGCCCGCGCTGCCCGAGGGCTCCGCGCTCGTCTACGGCCATACGCACATCAAGGTTAACGAGGAAAGCGCCGCGCACCCGGGTCTGTGGCTCTTCAATCCCGGCAGCGTGAGCATCCCCAAGGACGGCACACATAGCTACGGCGTCTACGAGGGCGGCGCGTTCCGCCATGTGATCATGGGGGAGGACTAACCATGGCCGAGCATATGGCTCAGCAAAATGCCGAGGGTTCGCGCGACCTGTCCACGCTGGTAGACGCGTCGGCCGAGCTGCAGCATCTGGTGCAGACCATCTGGCGCCTGCGTCAGCCCGACGGCTGCCCGTGGGACCGCGAGCAGACGCACCGCAGCATTGGCAAGAACATGATCGAGGAAGCCTACGAGGCGCTCGACTGCATCGAGGCCGACGACGCGGCACACCTGCGCGAGGAGTTGGGCGACGTGCTCATGCAGGTCGTACTGCATGCGCAGATTGCGGCGGATGCCGGCGAGTTTTCGCTGGCCGATGTGGCGCGCGATATCGACGCCAAGCTCATCCGTCGTCACCCGCACGTGTTTGGCGATGCGGATGCCGAGAGCTCCGACGAGGTGCTCAAGATCTGGGACGAGGTCAAACTTGCCGAGAAGGCTGCCAAGGACAAGGCCGTGGCGGCAGGCGAGGCCGCACCCGAGGGTCTACTCGACGGCGTGCCCACGCACCTGCCGGCGCTGATGCAGGCCCAGAAGGTGTCGCGCAAGGCGGCTGCCGTGGGCTTTGAGTGGGAGACGGTCCAGGACGTGTGGGACGAGGTCGCTGAGGAGCGTGCCGAGTTTGAGGCCGAGGCTCCCGGCTCGCCCGAGCGCGAGATGGAGTTTGGCGACCTGCTCTTTGCCCTGGTCAACGTTGCGCGCAAGGAGGGAATCGACGCCGAGAGCGCCCTGCGTGCCAGCACGGCAAAGTTCCGCCGCCGCTGGGCCGCGATGGAGCAGATGGCGGCCGACGCCCACGTGGATCTGGCCGAGCTTTCGACCCACGGCCTCAATGACCTCTGGGATGCCGCAAAGGCAGAGGAGTAAGACTGCGGGGGCGACGGGACGGACTTTCTCATCGCCCCCATTATTTTTCAAAAAGATTGTATCCCTTGGCTAACTTAGGGCATAATGCAAAAAGTGCGATAAGGCTAACTTATGAACCTGCGCGCCACTGTAGCGTGCAAGCCGTGTCGCCAAGCATTCAACCCGTTTCCAAGTGAGAGGGAGACAACATGAGCGATATTTTGGATGTCTACGGTCGCGAGGTACTCGACAGCCGCGGCAACCCCACCGTCGAGGTCGAGGTCGTGCTCGAGGACGGCAGCTTCGGCCGCGCGATGGTGCCTTCGGGCGCTTCGACCGGCGCCTTTGAGGCATGCGAGCTGCGCGATGGCGACAAGGGCCGCTACCTGGGCAAGGGCGTTTCGCAGGCCGTCGAGCACGTCAATAACGAGTGCGCTAACGCCGTCGTGGGCCTCGACGCCTTCGACCAGCGCGCCGTCGATGCCGCGCTGATTGCCGCGGACGGTACCCCCAACAAGACCAAGCTCGGTGCCAACGCCATCCTGGGCGTGTCGCTGGCCGTCGCCCGCGCCGCTGCCGAGTCGGCGGGTCTTTCGCTGTACCAGTACCTGGGCGGCGTCAACGCCCATCTGCTGCCCACGCCCATGATGAACATCCTCAACGGCGGCGTGCATGCCGACAATAACGTCGACTTCCAGGAGTTCATGATCATGCCGGTGGGCGCCCCGAGCTTTGCCGAGGGCCTGCGTTGGTGCGCCGAGGTCTACCACACCCTCAAGGGCGTGCTGCACGAGGCGGGCCTGGGCGGCGGCGTGGGCGACGAGGGCGGCTTTGCGCCCAACCTCAAGACCAATGCCGAGCCGTTCGAGTACATTACCAAGGCCGTCGAGAAGGCTGGCTTTAAGCCCGGCGTCGACTTCATGTACGCCATGGACCCGGCCTCGACCGAGTTCTACAACGCCGAAACCGGCATGTACGAGCTCAAGGGCGAGGGCGTGGAGTACACGAGTGCCCAGATGGTTGATTACTGGGAGAAGCTCGTCGACACCTATCCCATCATCTCCATCGAGGACGGCATGGCCGAGGAGGACTGGGACGGTTGGGTTGAGCTTACCCGCCGCATTGGCAACAAGGTGCAGCTGGTGGGCGACGACCTGTTCGTCACCAACACCGAGCGCCTCAAGAAGGGCATCGAGCTGGGTGCCGCCAACGCGATCCTGGTCAAGGTCAACCAGATCGGCACGCTCACCGAGTCGCTCGAGGCCATCGAGACCGCCAAGGAGGCCGGTTACGCCTGCATCGTGAGCCACCGCTCCGGCGAGACCGAGGACTCCACGATCGCCGACCTGGTCGTGGGCGTCAACGCCGGCCAGATCAAGTCGGGCGCCCCGTGCCGTAGCGACCGTATCGCCAAGTACAACCAGCTCATTCGCATCGAGGACGAGCTCGAGGGCAGCGCGCGCTACGCCGGCAAGGCCGCGTTCTACAACATTCGCTAAACGGGCGAATTTGGCGAGGGGGAGGCTGACTCGGTTCCGCCCCGCCTTGGCTGGACGCCGCAAAGCGCTGTGGGCGCTGGGCTATATGGCTCAGCGCCTTTTTTATGACGAGCAAAGGCTGGCGAAGGCGGTGCGGGCGCTCGTGCTATAACTAGAATACTTAGCGCAAACAAACCTCAACCGCACAAGGCGCACATGGATCAGATTTACGACAACAGGTACTATTCCGCCGGTTCGCGCGAGCCGTCGCTGCACCGTGCGCGCACGGTGCAGCTCGGTGGGTCCGCCTACGCCGGCGTCGGCCGCCCCGCGCAGCGCCCGACAAGTACCTCGCGCCCCAATGCCCAATCAAATACTTTGGCAGATGGACCAGTGCGCCCGGCGCGTTCGTCGCATGCATCGCGTCTCTCGACTCAGGCACACGACAAATCGAGCAGACCCTCGAGTCGTCTTTCGGGCTCGGACTTTATGCATTACGCCAACGACAACGCGGTGGTCAAGGCGATCTATGACTTTACGCATGGCTCTCTGCGTCCGCTGTTTATCGGTATCGTGGTGGCGCTGGTGCTCGTGAGCCTGTATTTTCCCGTGCGCGATCTGTACGTGGCAAAGCGTTCGAGCGATATCTTGGCCAAGCAGGTCGAGATTCGCCAGCAATACAATGATGAGCTGCAAAAAAGCGTCGACAAGCTGCTCTCGGAGGAGGGTATCAAGGACGCGGCGTCCGAGGACCTGGGCCTGGTGATGCCCGGCGAGAAGAAGATTGACGTGCTAGGCTTGGACGACGATTCGGACTCGTCGTCGAGCAAAAAGTCCTCAAACGCCAAGAAGGCCAGCGAAGTGGCCAAGGAAATCGAAGAAGTCGGCAAGGACGCGCCGTGGTACATCCAGGCGCTCGACATGCTGTTTGGGTTTAACGGCGTCGAGGGTCAGACGGTCGTGTCCAACGGCAAATAGCGCCCGGAGGGGAGCCCGCAATGACAAATTGCAAACGCTATAAGGTGGCCGCGATCGACCTGGGAACGGTGTCGTCGCGACTGGTGTTGGCCCAGGTCGAGGGCGGAGCGATTGTGGAATCGTCCAAGCATACCGAGATTACCGACCTGGGCGAGGGCGTGGACGCGACGGGGCGCTTCTGCGAGGCGGCTGTCGAGCGTGTGCTCGCTGCGTGCCGCATGTTTGTGGACGAGGCCCGTGCCTTTGGGGCCGTGTGCGTCTGCACCACGTGCACGAGTGCCGCGCGCGATGCGTCCAATGCCGCGCTGCTGCTGGACGGCCTGCGCGAGTTGGGGCTCAAACCACAGGTGATTCCGGGCGAGGTCGAGGCGCGCCTGACGTTTTTTGGCGTGGCGCACGACTTTGCCGGCGAGCGCATCATCGTCGCGGATTCGGGCGGCGGGTCCACGGAACTCGCGACGGGCGTATACGCTCCGGAGCGCGGCGTCTTTGCGCTGGAGGGAACGCGCTCGCTGGACATCGGTTGCCGTCGCGTGACGGAGCGCTTTTTCTCTGCGTTGCCGCCCGCGGATGGCGAGCTTGCTGCCGCTGCCGCGTGGGCAGGCGAGCAGTTCGCCGCCTATTTTGAGGGCCTGCCTGTCGACTTTGAGCGCGCCGAACGCTTAGTCGCGGTGGGCGGCACGGTGACTACGCTGGTGGCTCTGGTCCACGAGCTGGAACCGTACGATTCGAGCTTTGTGCACCTACGCGAGCTGTCGCTGGAGCAGGTCTCGGCCGCTATCGAGCGCATGTCCGCGCTGGATGTTGCGGGCATCGCCGCGTTGCCGGGCGTGCAACCCAAGCGCGCGGGCGTGATCTTGGCAGGCGCCGTGGTGATTCGCGAGCTCATGCGAGTCGGCGGCTACGACACGCTCACCGTAAGCGAGAACAGCTTGCTCGCCGGCATGGCCGCCACCATCAACGAGGTTCTCGACGGCGCGACCCCCACCATCGCCTGGACCCCGAGCCTGAGCACCCTTTAAAAGTAGTCAAAAAGCTCTGTCCCAAATGAGCTGCTCTGCAGTTGACGGCACCTAAAAGAAACGAGCCCGCATCCCTTGGGGACACGGGCTCGTAGACAATACGTGGTAGGGGCGGTGGGACGTCTGCGCATTTGCTGCGCAAATGCGCACCGGCTTCGGCCGCCTGTCGGCGCCCTCGCCGGCTCGCTACGGACGCTGCGCGTCCGCTTGACGCTCGCCCCCTCGCGGGTTCGAGTCCCACCGGCATCCAAAAGAAACGAGCCCGCATCTCAAAGGGACACGGGCCCGTAAAAGCCATATGGTAGGGGCGGTGGGACTCGAACCCACAATCCTTGCGGCGAGAGATTTTAAGTCTCCTGCGTATGCCAATTCCGCCACGCCCCCGTGAGACTAGAAGTCTAGCACAAGCCGTCCGTTACGCGTTGACGGCCATCGAGTGCTGGCCTGACTTTTCCAAGTACTCGGCAAACTTGGCTTCGTCGCCCTTGTTCTGGTACTGCAGGGCCAGCAGGTATTCCAGGCGGCAGCTCTTGACCTTGTCGTCGCCGGCCTCTTCGAGCATGCGCTCCAGCTCGGGAATGTCGTTGTGGCGCTTGAGGATCATCGTGTCGTACATCAGCTGGCATTCGTGTGCGACTGCCTCGGCCTGACCGCCCTCAAAGCCCTTGATCTCGTGCAGCAACTCCTTGGACTTTTTGCGGTCCTCCTGGCCAACGTAGTAGTTAAAGGCCTTAATGACCAGGTCGACGCGCTGCATCTTGGGCAGGTTGAGTCCCAGCAGCAGGTCGAACATCTCGCTGGCGCGCTTGTGGTCCTCGCGCAGCAGATAGGAGTTCAGGCGCAGGTAGTCGCGGTTGTAGCGCGGGTACAGCATGCTGGTGAGTTTGTCGTCGAGCAAGCGATCGAACTCGTCCCACTGCTTAGCGGCCATAAGCTGCTGCAGGCGTTTAAACGTGGTGCGTTTTTTGACGCTAAAGAACACCGACACGGCGATACAGATGATAACGACGGCGGTCCAGAGTGTGCGGGAATCGGGCATATTAGGGTCCTTAGTCGCTCATAAAGCGAGCGGTATGACAACACGTACTAGATGTATTATACGCAGCGCGCAAGCAAACTGGCATAAAAGCTCATCGAGGCTAAGTGCCATCGCTCGCTGCGGTACACTTACCTAAAGTAAACCATGAAGGGAGACATTACCTATGAAGAAGATCGTTTTGGCTTGCGGTGCTGGCGCTGCTACTTCCACGCTCGTTGCCCAGAAGGTCGCTACCATGCTCGACGCCAACGGTTATGCCGGCAAGTATGAGATCGTGCAGTGCGCCATCTCTGAGGCCAAGGACGCTTGCGACGAGGGCGCCGACCTGCTGATCGCCACCACCGTTGCCCCCGAGGGCCTCACCTGCCCGTACGTGAGCGGCGTGCCCTTCATGACCGGCATGAACCGCGTCGCTGCCGAGAAGGCCGTCCTCGACGTCATGGCTCAGTAGGCGCTGACTGTATGAGTGAGCAGAACGCCAATCCGGTCGAGCTCTTTGGCATGCGCGTTGCCCATGTGGGCATTAACGCCACCGACCCGGCAGATGCCCTGGAGATCGCGGAGCTGTTCTCGACGATGATGGGCCTGCCCGTTATCGAGACCCCGGTTTCGTACTTTAACGATTCGCTGATCGAGGTCATGAAGCAGAACGGTCGTGGCACCAAGGGCCACATCGGCTTTGCCGTCAACGACATCGATGCGGCCGAGAAGTGGTTTGCCGAGCGCGGGCTCGAGGTCAACGAGGAGTCGCGCGTGCTGCTGCCCGACGGCGGCACCAAGCTCGTGTACTTTAAGCGCGAGTTCGCCGGCTTCGCCGTGCACCTGTGCCGCGAGTAGCGCACAGGCTGCTATAGCTAACGAAAAATGGGGTAAGGCCACGTGGCCTTACCCCATTTTTAATGCCGAGAGGGTGACTGACGGGCTGCCGTAAAACGAAGGTGAATGCTTTTCCGCGAAGTGAACGAGTGAAATCGGACCCCTGGAGCATCGACACTTTGGAGGCACCGTTTCCTGCGGTTTCGTAAGGTTTTTCCTGCGGTTTTGGCGTCAAAAAGTGTGGATGCTTCGGGGGTCCAAAATAGGTCGTTCACTTCGCGGAAAAGCATTCACCTTCGATTCGTGAGAGACGCCCCTACCGCGGCAGGCGAATCGTAAAGCGGCTGCCGACGCCCTCGACTGAGGTCACGCCGATGACACCGCCATGGCTGTCGACGATCCACTTGGCAATGGCGAGCCCCAGACCCGAGCCCTGCGCGCCGGCATCGCGTGCGTTGTCGGCGCGATAGAACCGTTCAAACGCGTGAGCTGCGGATTCCTGGTTCATGCCGATACCCTCGTCCTCAACACTTATGTCGATCGTGCCCGCGCCCGCATCCGGCGTCACGCCAAACGAGATGGATGTGCCCGCGTCCGAATACTTGGCGGCGTTCTGCACGATCACGCGCAGAGCCTGCTTCACGAGCGCCACGTCAACGGGCGCGTCGCAGCGCGGGTCGCTGGTAAGTGCGGCATCGTACGCCAGTCGATATGTGTGCGCGGCATCGATCATCTGCGATTCCTCGCATACCTCGCCGACCAGTGCGGCCAGGTTGGTATTCGCACGCCGCAGGACCGTGCGCCCGGCATCGCCGCGTGCCAAAAACAGCAGCTGCTCCACGAGCTCCTGCATATGCTCGCTTTCGGCTTTGAGCGAGGTGATGGATTCTGCCAGCACGTCCGGGTCGTCTTTGCCCCAGCGGTCGAGCATGTTCACGTAACCCTGAATCACCGCGATGGGCGTGCGCAGCTCGTGACTCGCATCGTTGACAAAGCGCATCTGCTGCAGCTTTGCCTCTTGCATCTGGCGCAGCAGGCGGTTGAGTGCGACCTCGATGCTCGCCAGGTCGGCGTCGCCGGTGGTGACGCTCGGCGAGTCGACGCTTGCGCGCTCGATGGCCTGCTCCAGCGTTTCCATCTTGCCGCCGGCGAGCTGCATGCGGCCGAGCTCGTCCACACGCAAGGCCAGGTCGTTGAGCGGCGCCATAGTGCGGCGCACGCGGCGGGCGCCGCCGAGCATGTTGAGCACGCTGATGACCTGCCAACCCACAACGACAAGGTAGAGAGGCCATAGCGCGACGAGGTCCTGCGCGAGGGGGAAGGTCTTGGTGGTGCGCGCAAACTCGACGGTATAGGTGAGCGTTGTCAGGTCCCAGCCGCGCGCGGGCGTCAGTGACATGCCGTGAACGCTGGCGCTGGGGATCCATCCCGCGGTAAACGCGCCATCGGGCAGCGTCTGGTTGTAGCCATAGACGAGGATCGCCGCCGCAACAAGCAGCAGTAACAGATCCAGCCAGACGTAGCTCACCAAGCGGCGCCACATATAGCTCCAGTTGATGGCGCGGGCGATGGAGGTGACGCGCTTAGCCTCGTCGTTACGCGCGGCAGACATAGCCCACCCCGCGCACGGTCTGGATGATGCGGGCACCGCCGGCGTCTTCGATCTTGGCACGCAGGTGCGCGATGTGCACGTCGACGTTGTTGGTGTCGCCCACATAGTCGTAGCCTAGCGCCTCGTGCGCAATGCGCTCGCGCGTGAGCACGGTGCCGGCATGCGTCATAAGCAGGGCGAGGACATCGAACTCGCGGGCGGTCAGCACGATGGGCGAGCCGCCGACCGTGACTTCGCGGCGGTCGGGATCGAGCGCAACCGAGCCCACGGTGAGCGCGGTGGGGGAGGGCGAGGCAGAGGTCTTGGCCGAGTCGCCAGCTGGGGGTATCGCAACGGCGCACCCGCCCGCACCGCCCGCCCCAACGCCGCCAACGCCCGAAGCCGTCCGCACAGCCTCCGAGCGCTTTAGCGCCACGCGGATCCGTGCGAACAGCTCCTCAATGGCAAACGGCTTGGTCAGGTAATCGTCAGCACCGGCGTCGAGCCCGGCCACCTTGTCCATCACGGCATCGCGCGCGGTGACCATGATCACCGGCACATCCTTGTGCTTGCGGACACGCCGCAGCACCTCCATGCCGTTGAGCTGCGGCAGCAGTACATCGAGCAGAATCAGATCGTAGTCGCGCTCCAGCGCTAGGTCAACGGCGGTGCGGCCATCGGCGGCGTGCTCCACCTGGTAGCCCTCGTGCTCCAGCTCGAGCGTCACAAAGCGGGCGATTTTCTCCTCGTCCTCTACAATCAGGATCCGTGCCATACGTGCCCCCGTCTGCGATTACTTGTCGTCGTTCAGATTTTGCTTGATGTCGTCCGCGGCATTGGCAGCGCTGTCCATCAGGTTGTTGATGCTGCCGGGCACGTCGCCGTCGCTATCGATGCGGTAGCGCATGCCAAAGAACAAGCCAAGCAGCATCAGCCATATCGTGGCGCCCCAGGCAAACAGGGCGACGATGGGAATCAGGATGGGAATGTTGAGGATGATCGCGTCGCGGCGCGTGGCGATAAACTTGGTGTCCAGGCTCAGACGGAAGAGCTTTTTGAGGTACTCCCACACGCTGTCCATCTTCTTGGAGAAGTCGGTCTTTTCGCTCGACTTTTCGTAGGCGACCTGCGCGGCGACCATCTCAGCCGAGGGCTCGTCGGCTGGCGCGGACTCGGTGGCGGCGTGCGCCGACGTGGTCTGCGTCTTGCCCTGCGACTCGAGCCAAATGATGGCGTCCAGGACGTTGCCGTCGGCGGCGTCGAGCGCGGCCTTGGCATCGGTGTAGCTCACGTTGCACTTGGTGCGGATGGTTTCAACTTTTTCGAGGTCGTCCATGACCTGTCCTTTCGTTCGATGGGCGCGACGCCAGGCGATCTGCCCGGGCGCGAGCGTTGCGTTCGGCGGCCTGCGTTGCGCGGCGCCGCCCCGCTCTTGGTCGAACTCTATAGTGCAGGTTATAGATTAAGCGATTCTTGAGCCAAGATTAATGTTGGATGAGTTTTTGGGTGGTGCGGAGGCGGGCAGGGGCAGAAAAGGCAGGTTTTGCGTGGCGTGAAGGAGGGGCGGTCTGATCTTTGGGATAGCTGATAGCGAGGTCTAATACTTTTCCGAGAAGTGAATGAGTGAAAACGGACCCCCGAAGCATCGACACTTTAGAGGTGCCGCTTCCTGCGGTTTCAATGCTGAAATCCCACGATTTTGCCGCCGAAAAATGCGGATGTTTCAGGGGTCCAAAAACAGCCGTTCACTTCGCGGAAAAGTATTAGACCTCAATAGCGGGGGATGGGGTGCCGGTGCAAAACGGCGTCAGAAATGGGGTAAACAAGGCAAACGGATCTAATGGATCAAAAATCACGTTGCAAAAGTATGAAAATATCCTACAATTGCAACATGAAGTACTTTAGCAACATAACGGCGATAAGCGAGCTTTCCGAGAGCGAGGGCGTGTTTACCACAGCCCAGGCGGCTCGCATGGGCATCTCTCGAGATGCGCTGGCACATTCATGCCGCGCAGGGCGTCTTGAACGGATATGCCACGGCGCCTACCGGATGTCCGGAACGCAGCGCCGAGACACCGACGAGCTCAACGCTCTATGGAAGCTCACCAATCCCTCCCTTTGCGCATGGGAAAGAAAACGCCAGTGGGATGGCATCGCCGTGAGTGGTACGACTGCGGCGAACCTTCAGCAAATGGGTGATTTCTATCTGTCCCCCTACAGGATGACCGCGCCCATGCGCATCAATACAAGAAACGAATCCCTTTCTTTTGCAAAGCGCGAGATTGCTGAGCAGGACATCGTCTGGCTCGACGGCCTGCCGGTAACTAAACCCGAGCGCACGCTTGTCGATCTTTGCCTCGATTGCGAGGACCCCTCATTAATCATCGATGCCTATCACGATGCGCTTGGGCGAGGGCTCGATATACAGCGGCTGAGAGGTCTTGTAGAAGAGAACTCTAAAACCGCCAAACGACGCGAGCTGATGGCGCCTTTGCTGATGGTACTGAACGGGTAATGCGAAACGGAGGACATGGTGAAGTACAAAACGCCTGCCGCATTGGAGATGGCTGTTAGGAATGCCGCAAGAGAATCACCAATGGATACTAATCGGGCAATCGTTGGTTTCTACTTTCATTGCTTCCTATGTCGCGTTTTTTCAGAAGATGACTGCCGTTTTGTGCTTAAAGGTGGTCAAAGCGTCCTGGCGCGAACGCTCGATGCGCGTGTCACAAGAGATATTGACTTGGTTGCTCAAGAGGAGAGCCTCGAAGAGGCTGTTGCCGATCTGGTGCGGGCGGCTTCGATTGATCTGGAGGATTTCGTTTCGTTTGTCTTTGATCGTGCAGAGCAGATCAAAGAAGAAGATGAGTATCGGTGCGGTGCTGAGGTATGGTTCACCCCCTTTATGGGAACCAAGAAGCTACAGCCAATTTCAATTGACTTGGTAATTGATGAAGTGCGGGGACTTGAGCCTGAGGTTCTCGCGCCGATCGATCGTTTGAATATCGAGGGGCTCCCAGTCTGCGACTATCGAGTATGCCGAGTGGAGAGCGCCCTTGCAGATAAATTGCTCGCAATGATAGAGATGCATGAGGGCCGTGCCTCTTCGCGAATCAAGGATATAGTCGACATCTTGGTGTACGCGAAAACTTGCTTCATCGATGGGGCTACACTTATCGAGAGAGTCGAGAAAGAAGCGTCTGTCCGCAAGGTGGCAATGCCGGAAGAGTTCGTGGCGCCTCTCTGGTGGAAACAAAATGGTTCTGCGCAGTATGTAAAGATGGCTAGGCAGGCGGGGGTACTTGATCTCGCGGGGAGTATCACTGGAGCAGAAGAGGTCGTCAATCGGTTGTATGCTCCGTGCTTCGATCGTTCGGAGAATGTGCGCAAATGGAATCCCCAGACTACGGGATGGGAGTAGCCCAGACAGTTAAGCCGGCGGCAGGAGCTGGTCCCGCCGCCGGCTTGGGGCGTTACTGCTGCCTATGTGTTACTCGCAGATTTGGTCGAGCACTTCGGTGATGGTCTTTTTTGCGACTTCGAGGTTGCGCTGGGCTTGGGCGACGGCAGCCTCGGCTTGTTTCTTTGTTTCTACGACCTCGGCAAAGCGATTGATGGATTCGCTGTACTCGCGCGTGCGCGGGTCGAGCGCTGGCGGGACTTCGATCTCGAACAGGTCGTTAGGGCGGATGGCGCGGATGCTGGCTGCTTCGGTTAATGCTTGAATCAGCTGTGCCCCATGGCCTTCGGTAAGGTATCCAACGATTATCTCCGAAAACACTACGCGCTCCTCTTCGGTCATCGTTTGGAACGACGGGCGAATGACGGTGGTGTTATGCGAAGCAACTAGGTGTTGCTTCGCGTCATCGGCGCTGACGACGAGCAGGTTGGACGCGCCGTAGCGACCCAGCATGCGTGGCATGACGATATCTCCAGCGCGGAGCTCATATCGATCGAGAACGCTGGGGTTCACCTTTACGATTTTGGAATCCGAGCCATTTGCACTCTCTACAGCATATGCGGGTAGAAGGTTGCCATCTTGAAAATCCTGAGATGAGATGCGGCGTACCTCGATTGCATCAATGTCGTTTGATGTGGTGCTCTCGCGGGGCATAAATGGAGCTACTCGCGTAAAAGCGTCACCGAGCGTAGCCCTGTAGTTTCGGGTGAGGCTGATAAGGCTGATTTTGCCTTTTGAGAGGGCTGCGCGATGCAGCAGCAATTCACGCGTGGCAAAAGTGGACGTTTCGATAGGCGTTGATCTGGGCGTATTGGTATCAATGCGGGCCCAGTCGGGGGAGATGGAAAAGGTGATATCTGAGTAATACGATGTTTCTGTCACATATCGAAAACGCGGCCCGGATTCGATTGCGCTGCGAAATGCAACGCTGCGATTTCCTGAAGACAATATGAGAAGCGCGCTTGTCATGTAGGGCCTGGGTTCAGAAAGTGGCAAATACACGACGCTCTCGATGAGTCCTTCGCGTATCAGGATCGTGCGCGCCTGCTCGGCTTTATCGAGTAGGTCGGCGGGCAGCACTACGGCTGCGCGAGTGCGATTCGAAAGGGCGAGCGCATACAGACACCAAATAAAGGGACCCCAGTCACAGAAATCGAGGTAGCCGGGCTCTAAGTAATCGATCAAGGCGATACATTCTTTTTCGATGTCGTGTTTGCCCGTACGGTAATACCCCGATGCGTCGATAAACACCGGAGCCGCATCGCCATTGCCCGCGCCCTGCCTGCCGGGTTCAAGCTCGCAAATATCGGGTACGCCGTTGCTGTTCAGGCTGAAACATTCACGAAGCGCCTTACAGTCGATGGCGCCAGGCAGACGGACGGTGAGTAGACGGCTGCCCTGCTCCAGATTAAGCGCGCGTGAGAGGGCGGCGGCGGTGAGACGTGGCAATGATGTTGTTTCACGCATGTATAGAGCCCTTTCTTCTTAGTGGGTTATATATTAGCAGAAAATTTTGATAATTTCTAATGACGAGAACAGAGCACTGTGCTATTCTCGAAGTAATCCAAAACCAACTCAATACAAACTGCTTGATGCAATCGCTACACAGCCTTTAGGTAAACTGCGCTATCAAGCAGGGTGATTTCACTAACGAAGCTACAGGTTAGGTCGATTGTCATCGTCCATGCCTCAGACCATTCTAAAACATAGAACAGACTTATCGACAAACATCCGCAACCGGATAGGAAGAAGCATTCATGAAGAATGAAGACGGCATTTACGAGGTGTTCCTCAACACGATCGACGAAGATCTCCGCAGCATGTGCAAAAAGAACGGGAAGGCAGAGATGCCGTTTCCGTATCCGTACTGCGGCGAGCAGGATACCGAGCGCTTGGCCAAGGCACTCGTTGACGTGCTGGAAAAGCACTCGCCCGATATTCCCGGGCTGGTGCCCGAGCAGTATCGAGACGATGTGCACGAGGCCCGCGAGCTTTTGGCCGCAGCGTCGCTCGCTTTGTTGTCGCTGTATTTTCCCCAGCGCGATAACTGCGCGCACTGCATGGCCATCTTAATTGGCATGTTTGAGCACGGAAGCAATCCGCGCTTTAAGTCGAGCGGTGTGCGCATGTTCGAGCAGGTTACGACAGGTATGAAGTACTCGTCTGAACAAGGTGGATATATTCTGTCTCGCTTTGTGCGAAGCATTGACTACAAAAGACCCTGCGACCACGTGCATCGCGATGGCTCGCGCGGTTTTACGGCGGACGAGGACGATGCCGTCATGTTTTATAAGCGCTATCTCAAGGTGCAGAGACACGTATTCGATACCAGTCCGCGTTTCAACTTTGAGCTATGCGTCAAACGCCCGTTTGAGGCTCTTTCGGACAATCGGGAGAACTTTTATTGCATGGAGGAAAAGATGGAAATCGATTTGGCAACTAAGGTACGGGAGCTCCAGGACCGCTACACCCTCAACTTCGCTCAGGCCAAAGAGTATGACCTGCTCGACAAGCTGATGATTGATGCATTGCTTGCATATCTGCGCGACGGGTCAGTCTCAATCGCGGCGCGCGAGAGCTATGTGGCGCAAACCGAGCGTCTGATTGACGGTGCGGTCAAGTTGCCGTGTGCGACGAGCCCCAAGGAGGGCGCAGACGTCGACCGTATTTCCTAGCAATCACGCAGAACTATCGACAAGAAAGGGGCCGTGCAATGTCGGTCATTAAGATGTACGGCTACGAGGCCGCGCAGCAAACGGAGTATCAGACCAAGAAGTGGGCGACCAAGGAGGAAATGCAGACGCTGTCATCCGGCGATGAGCAGCGCGATGTGATCTTGGCGCAAGGTGCCACGGTGGCTTTCTACGAGGGCGACAAGCACTGGGAGACGAGCGTGTCCAACAATGTGTTTGCCTTTGGCGGTACCGGCAGCGGCAAAACGGCGAGTTTCATTTTGCCCAACCTGCTCAATCACCACGAGTGCTGCTATGTGGTCACGGACACCAAGGGCGAGCTGCTGCGCCGTACGGGGAAGGGCTTCGAGGAGGACGGCTACGAGGTAACGGTTCTCGACACCATCAATCCCGAGCAGTCGTCCGGGTACGATCCTTTGCGCTACGTGATGGATGTCGAGGATATCCCCACCACAGTGGCGTCAATCATGGAGGGGGTCGATCCTGACAGGCGTAGCTTTAGGGACGATCCGTTTTGGGACAATGCGAGCGATCTGCTACTTCGAGCGATTATTGGAATCCTGTTCCTCTTAGAGTGCCTTGCCGGCACATTTGCGCCGGACGGGGATCCCGCAGCTCCGCGACGCTATCTTAAGATGAACAACGTCTTTAAGCTGGCGGCACTCATCAAGGTTACGGGAGATGGCGAGGGACGATTTCCGCTGGATCACCTTGTGGAGCAGGTGGAGTCCAAGGAATTTCTTGGCAAGTATGATTCTGCGAACGCGGACCTGTATGGCGTTGAACAGTATCGTGATTTTCGCGGGGCAGCCGATAGAACGCTTAAGAGCATTCTGATCACGCTTAACGCGACCATCTCGCGGCTTAAGACCCCCCAGCTCATGCGCGTCTTTGAGAAAGACGAGATGCGCCTCGACCGTATCGACGAGGGCAAGCGCGTAATCGATCTTAAGGTGAGCGACAACGACTCGACCAATGCATGGCTTGCGAACGTTGCCCTTAAGCAGCTGTTTAACCTGGCCCAGCGCCGCGCTGATTCCAACCCCAGCGGGCATTTGCAGCGCCACGTGCAGTTTATTCTGGATGAGTTTCCCAACGTGGGCCGCATTCCCGATTTTGAGCGGAGTATTGCGACCGTGCGCAGCCGTGGCATTAGCTTTTTGATGTGCGCGCAATCGCTGAGTCAGCTCGATGGTGCGTACGGCAAATCCGCAGCGCTTACCATCCTCGATAACTGCGACAGCTTGATCTATATGGGCGGCGGCAGCAACATCGCGACACAGGAGTACATAAGCAATCTGTGCGGCGAGTCGGTTCTGGGCACCAATTACGTGGGCGCCGAGCGTACTGCCGTCGATGTGCGCGGTTGCGTGATAACCCCGGGCGAGGTGGGGCTTATGCCGCGTACCGACTGCCTGGTCAAAGTAACCGGCATGCGCCCCTTCCGTGCCAAGAAGTATTTTTGCGGCGACCATCCCAATGCGGCCAAGTGGCTGAGGGATTAGTCCTTGCAGCTTCGCGCGCTCCATCTTGCCTATTTGACCGCACGGCTTCCATTGGCCGCTAGCCGTGCGGCCTCGTTTTACTTCCTTACCGATTCCGTTTAGAAGGGAATTACCATGTCCGTTATGTATCGTGAGCCTAGCATTATCAAGAAGTCCAAGGACGGTCGCGTTGCCGCCGTCGATATGGCAAGTGAGCTGCTTAACAGCCGCGTGCTGCTGCTGGAAGGCGAGGTCAACGATGTGACCTGCAATGGCCTTATTAAGTCCATGCTGGTGTTGGAGCATCAGAGCGCCACCGAGCCCATCACCCTCATCATCAACAGCCCGGGCGGTAGCGTTACGGCGGGGCTGGCGCTCATCGACACCATGCAGTCGCTCGACTGCCCCGTGATCACGGTGGGCGAGGGCGTCGTGGCCTCGATGGCCGCGGTGATCTTGGCCTGCGGCGACCACCGCCAGGTATACCGCCACACGCAAGTGCTCATCCACCAGTTGATGGGCGGCACGGGCATGGCGCAGCAGACCGATATCGAGATCGTGGCCCAGCACACGGCGGCCATGCGCGCCGAGCTGGACGAGCTGCTGGCCGAGCATGGCAACCTGAGCGCCCAGGAGTTCCACGAGCTCACCGAGCGCGACTGCTGGTGCAACGCCAGGCGCGCTCTGGAGTTGGGTCTGGTGGACGAGGCGATTGCTCCGAGTAAGAAGGCGCTCTAGCGGGGCTCATGTCTTGTGGGCATATAGAGCGGGGCGAACGATCGCGTAGTTTAACGGCCAGAAAGAGGTTGAACATGAGCAGGATTTGGGATGTCGACGGCATTGAGTGGGAAGACCTGCCCACCGTGAGCGACCTGCTGTGCGCTGCGGACACAAAGATCCTGGCGCGCGAGGTTGCCCTGCGATACGGCGGCAAGCCGGACGGCCGCGGCCGTGTCGATAACGAGCGCAGCTTAAAGCGCGCCCGCCGCAAGGTCAAAAAGCTGCGCAAGGTTGACCCCGAGCCCAGCGACAATATCGTCCTGCTGCCCAAGCACGTCATCAATCGTCGTGGTGCAGGCCACGGCTTTGGCTATTACGACGTGGAGCCGTGCATCTTTACACGCGGCGGCGTTCAAATGCTAGGTGAGGATGTGCTCGCCAAAGTACGTCCGTGGGAATTGATCTTGATGGATGATGAGTCCGCGAGCGAAATGCTGGGCTATCGCGTATGGCTCGGCGGCGAGTGGGACCTGTGCGAGCGCTACCGCTTTTTGGCCGTGGTGTGCGTTCGCATGCTGAACAGCATCCGGGCGCAAAAGGAGCTGCGCAAGTGCCTCGTGCAGGGCGAGACAGCCTGTGATATGGACGAGGACGAGGCGATCGAAGGGATTCGCCGCGACGTGCTGTATCCCGAGGAAGTGATCAACGCCAAACTCGGCGGCTATTGGGATGCGAGTTTGGGACTCAACCTGCCCTGGAAGAACGAGCACCGGCAGACTTGCACGCGAATCGACAGGGCTATCGATGACCTGTTTTCTAAGGAAACGAAGCGCTGCGCTGCCGAGCTTGGGAAGAAACTTGAGCGAGGGTATGAGGAGCGCAGGGAGGTGCCGTTGTTTCAATCATTCACCGACGAATGAGAAAAAGGCGGCGGCCGCGGTCCCCCGCGGGATTATCCTGGACCTATTACGTGAGCGGTGCGCGGGCGAGGAGCAATCATGGCTGGTCGTGGAAGCAAATGGTCGAGGGAAGAAACCCTTGCGGCTCTGTTTCTGTACCTCGCCCTACCATCGAAAAAGGTTGATGATACAAACGAGGATGTCCAGGCGCTAGCTAAGGCCATTGGCAGAACGCCGGGCGCGGTTGCTCTAAAAATCTGGAACCTTGCATCATTCGATGAGCGTCGACGTGCTCGCGGCAAGGTTGGAATGACCCATGCAAGCAAAATGGACAAGATGGTTTGGGCTGAGTATTCCTCTGCTGGTGATGAGCTTGTCGAGGAGGCGACTGAGGTTTTCCTCAACCGTTTCGATTTTAAAGAACCGCTAAGTGATGAGCTGAAAGAGACGATCGGCTTTGATTTGCCAGAGGGCAAGGAGCGCGAGGCAATTGTTTCGATGCGGGTGAACCAGGAGTTCTTTCGAAATACCCTGCTCGTCAATTACGATTCAAGATGCTGCTTGACGGGGCTAACGAACAAGGCTCTGTTGGTTGCTAGCCATATCAAGCCCTGGAAAGTCTCTGATCCAAAGACGGAGCGACTCGCGCCCGACAACGGCTTGCTTTTGAACGCATTGCACGATAAAGCGTTCGACCGGGGACTAATCACCATTACGAAGGACCTAAAGATAGTGGTGTCTAGCGTGGTCGAGCACGAAACTCCTGAGGACGAGTACTTGTGGCGCTACAACGGAGAGCCGATTACGCTTCCGAAACGATTCGCCCCAAGAGCTGAGTTTATTGAATATCACAACGATATGGTGTTTAAGGGGTAGGGGTCCGTATGGAAAGCCCGAGTTGAAAGCGATTGTTGTTAAGACGTTGCTTAAGCGTCCTCGTTATCCGGAGACATTTTTAGTATTTGAGGGTCGTTATTAATTATTAGGAATGATTTTCGAAGAGTATTGGCTTTATTTGGCTTAACGATGGATATGGGGGTGCGTGCCATGCTTCGCTGCCGATTCTTGGGTTGAGGAAAGGGATATTGATGTGCGCAACGTGTGTTGTGTCCCAGCTAGCGTCTAAACTAAAATCCTTGAGTCTGAACATGGACGGCGCATCGGAGGTTTGATGTCGGTAATTGTTCCCCCCATTAAATGCCAGGGAATTAAAACGAAGCTAGTCCCCTTCATTGAGGAGACAATAAACTGGGATAAGCAGCAGGGGATATGGTACGAGCCGTTTTTGGGGAGCGGGGTTGTGCTATTTAACGTTTGTCCACAGAGAGCGGTGGTCGGTGATCGCAATCAACACATTATTGATTTTTATAGAAGCGTGCAGCGGCATGAAATAACATCAGAGTCTATGCGGGAATACCTTGAACGCGAATCTGTGATGTTGCGTACTGGTGGAGCGGAATACTACTACGAGGTAAGGGACAGATTCAATACAAGTCATTCACCGTATGACTTTATCTTCTTAAATAGGTCCTGTTTTAACGGCGTTATGCGTTTCAATAGGAGCGGGATGTTTAACGTTCCATTTTGCAAGAAGCCCGAGCGTTTTTCCAGGTCGTATATAACTAAGATATGCAATCAGATTGATAGGGTGCAGGCTGCCATGGAAGGCAAAGACTGGGAGTTCAAATCTTGCGATTGGAAAGAGATTATGCGGGCGCCAAGAAAAGGCGACTGTGTTTATCTCGACCCTCCTTATATCGGCCGCGATACAAATTATGTGGGTGAATGGCCAGAGTCTGAAGCTGTTGCTCTGGCTGATGCTGCTCATGCGACTCAGGCGGATGTCTATCTTTCCATGTGGAAAGAGAATAAGTACAGGGTGAATGAGCATATTGAAAACTGTTGGAGTGATTTTGAGTGCTTTGAATTCTCCCATTTTTATCACGTCGGCTCGAAGCAGAGCTTACGCAATTCAATGATCGAAGCGCTTCTCGTGAAGGCCTAAGAAATAACTCTTACTTGGTTCATGTGCTGGAAATGATGATATAGAAGTAGATGGAATAACGTCCCCTAGTCCACCTTTAATCTCGTGTTTCCCTTTCCTTCGTCCACTTTTCTCCTAATAGCCGTTACTTTCTGTCGCCCCGGCTGTCGTTGACGACATCGCCATAGGAGAGAATTCGATCGCGTAGGCTTGAATCAATTTCAATAACGTTTGTTTCGACCCATCTTCTGAATCCCTGAAAGTCGGTGTAACTCTTTTCTTTCGCTGTATATTTTGGATAGTTTCGCCAATAAAGTTCGAATGCATCGTTCCCCATCTTTGAAAAAGGCCCTGAACCCTGAGTGAATGGGCTGATTGAATTCGAGGAAATAGTTCCGATATTTTCGGTATTGCCGCTACCGGTGGTGAAGTCTGAAATGCGGTATTTCTCTTGAATAAAGAATTCAACATTGCTGTAGGGTTCGGGTATTTCTTTTAATTGGTTAAGGGGGTAGCAGGGACGTGCGCTCTCTATTTCGTCGTTTCGGTCGTAGACGAATCCGATTACGTAGTGTTTGCAGAACTGATTATAGGGATAGAGGATGTTCTTCCTCCCATCGCGCAGAAAAGATGCATATGATCCAAGTGTAAATTTATATGGAGCAATGCCTCCTCTCTTTAGGTGCTTTCGATAAGTTGATTTGACATCGACAGCAATTCGATTCCCCTCTTCGTTTTGAGGGGTTAGTGCAAAGTCCGGATAGTAGTTTTGTTTGTCTGGGGTCGTTAGCGTAAACCCGAAGTCGTCGGCAATCTCCTTGAGCAACGGCTCGGTAAGCATCTCGAAAATTCTTCCGAGCAGTTTCGTGTCATATCCGATTGGATAGATGGTTTCGTCGCGAAAAGCAAATCCCTTAGCAACCCAATCGACATTATGCTCGGCTACAGTTTTATTGAATTCGCTAATTAAATCAAACATTGTTGTCTCTATTTCAATCGATGCCTGCAGAGAAATATCGATGGGTCGGTTTGCGTTGATTGTAGCTCGCCAATGAATAAAAACAAGGATGCATTCGGTCGCCTTCGGCTCTGCTCGAGGTTGCCAATCAAGGTGATTCAAGTTTGCTGCGAGTGTGCCCTAACAGTCATTACGTCGTATACGAGTTGTGCTAATCTATTTGTGAACGGCGGAGCCCTTTATGGATGGCTTCGCCGTTCACCGTTAAATAGCGGCACTTTCAATCTCTTGGTCATATCGACTGAGTAAAATGTTGATTGTTCAGATTGGAGGCGGCTATGGTTCAACCGAAAATCCAGGGAAATCACCGAGCATATCCAAAGGAGCTGGCG
This sequence comes from Collinsella sp. AM09-41, assembly GCF_003473245.1. Classification (NCBI taxonomy): domain Bacteria; kingdom Bacillati; phylum Actinomycetota; class Coriobacteriia; order Coriobacteriales; family Coriobacteriaceae; genus Collinsella; species Collinsella sp. AM09-41. The sequence continues at coordinate 648,377 of NZ_QRMJ01000001.1, read as the reverse complement.
ATATATGTCGAGCGTATCCTATTGGAGGAAACTGATGCTGGGCTTGGCAAAGGGTTGAGCGTTTCTGACATAATGGCGGAGCTTAAAGCCCGTTATGGCTATGAAGTTAAGCGCGACACAGTGCAGGGCGTATTGAACGCACTTGTTGATTCTGGATCAAAAAAGCCTTCGCTCTGCAATAATGCGGGCGCCAGTCCGTTAACCGAGATGAATAGTATCGATCTCGACAACAGTTGTCTGAATCCGTTCTACACGGTGATTGCAAGTCGATTGGCTTGTAAGGGCGAGCGGCTGACGAATGGCGATGGGGAATCTGCACCTAAAAATGCGAAGCGCCTGTACAGCATAGAGCGTCAAATTGATAGTGCGCAAATTGAGCATCTGTGCCGTCTCATTGAAGCCTCTACGGGCGTGGGTGGAGCCGACGTACTTGAGCATGCAGTTCTTCGCCTACTGTGCGGCGAAGAAAGACGGCAGATCGAAGATCGTTTGGCTCAAGAAAATGCTCTGCTCAAAAGCGGCAGAATTGCAAATATGGAAGCAACGCTTGCAAATTTGAAGTTATTGGAAAAGGCCATTAGCCAAAGGCAGAGAGTCCGCTTTCGAACTTCTGATAAGGGGCGATTGCATAGTCATACGCCATATCATCTATGTATGCACGATGGCTACTACTACCTGTTTGTGGGCCACAAGGGTGCCGCGAGGTCTTTTGACGCAATTCGAGTTGATAGCCTGCGGGATATAACCATTGCTGGACCATCGGACGATGCAAAAGGTCATTTTGAGGCGATGGCCGAAGAAGCAAAAAGGTTCTCTTGTGCTGGCGTGAACAGGATGTTTAGTGACGACATCGTTACGGTTCACGTAAGGTGTCATAACCAAGCAAAGGAGAAGTATCTTTTAGCCGAATTTGCCGGAAACGATGGGTTTCGGCGCGAGACACAGGACGGGCATCCAAATCCAGAGTATTCGTTTATGGCGTCGTATGATGGCATGAAAACATGGGCAATGAAGTGGCTCGATGTGTTTGAGATACTTCAACCAAAGAAATTGCGCGATGACGTTGTGGACATTATTGGACATAAATGTATCTATGTGAGTGCGAGGACTGATTCAAATGACCCCTGCTGAGAAAAAGCAAGCAATTGGCGATGCGTTAGATTACTGGTATTTGCTTGATTTTTTGAGCCAAGGCGACCAACCCGAAGAGAAAAAGGACCCGCCTAGGCCCAGAAAAGGAATGCTTGATGACTGCTTTGTCCCTGAAGAGCGGGACGACCAGGAGCTAAGGACGCCTTCTGAAGAAGCGAGAGAGCGTACGGATAGTGTCACAAACGGCGAAAACTGGCCGATCTCAACGATTTATTGTCACCTGGGCTCCGTTCCACGCGAAGCGGTCATGACTTATCTTGCAGAAAAACCGGGGAATGAAATCGAAAAAGAGGATGAGTGCATGACGGTTGCACTATTAGGTGTGAGTCCTGATGGTCAATTTGTCAGCTTCGAGTTGTCCTCCTTATTTTGGTGGTTGAAGAGGAACGTCGGGAATAGCCTAAATGCCATCGGTAGCTTTGAGAAAGAGCAGGACGATATTTGCAAGAAGCTCAATCAAGAACTCGTTGGAACAAAGCTGACATATGGTGTCATTAGGGGCATTGTCAATAGTTGCGTCCGGCCAATGATTAAGGGGATAGCCAGCTGCCTTCCCGACGGTGACGGGGCTAAACGTATCAGCGAGTGGTGTTCAAGGCTGCTTGTCGAATATAGAGCAATGAAGCCAAAGGACAGCGGGGACGATGCGTGTCCAACGTTCGACCAATCACTCTGTCACTCATTTTTCGCAAAAGACATTTCCATGATAAATGAGCTGTGCAACAAGTCAGGGTCTTTCGACGATCTTCGTGAGGGATCGCTGTCTCTTGTCGCCGCATACCTTGAAGGTGGCTTGAGGAATGAATCTGCCTGCGGAGAGATCGATCTTCTGGACGGCGAAGACGATGAAGATCTGGCTGATCGTGCAGACTTCTTTTCTGAAGTGTTGGGAGCCGGCGCTACACCTATCGGTCGCTGGCCGAGTAAATACTCCTTGAGTTTGATGCAACAAGTGGCGGTAAATCTTGCGGTTGGTCGTGGCGGTTCGACACGCAAATACCCGGCAAACGACGTTATGTCGGTTAACGGTCCTCCGGGCACGGGAAAAACAACCCTGCTCAAGGATATCGTTGCGGCTAACGTTGTCGAAAAAGCCCGTCTGCTGTGCGAATATGACAAGCCCGATGACGCCTTCGAAGAGGTAGAACTTAGCAAACGGTATCTCAAGTACGCCAAGAATCCTTATCGCTTCAAAGAGGGCAGAACGGGAGATGCGATAAAAAGTCTCAGCATCTTGGTCTGCTCGACAAACAATGCAGCAGTTGAGAACATCGCCAAAGAGCTTCCTGATGGGAAGGCCTTTTTGGAGGGTATTGACGAATCTGAGAAAAAGGAGTTTCTAGAGTCAGATTTGTCCAACATTGTTTGGGGAAAGAAAAACGAGCAGAAACCGGTGGATGATCTCTATTTCTCTTCGGCGCTCGTTGACAATAAAGGCAATCTTCGCGACCCTACGCATCCTGGGCTTATGGTTGCGGCATGTCTGGGAAACCGTAGGAATATTAATAACTTCAGAGATTGCGAGCTTTCTTCGCTGCAGTTTAACGGCGGGCTGGGAAAGGGCGGACGGTTTTCTGAGGCGAAGAAGCTGTTTCTTGCTCAATACAAAAAGATAACCGATCGATTCAACAAAATGGAGGAGCAAGCAGCCGGGGAGCGCGAACTTCTGAACCGCAAGAAGCATTTGTCCCAATTGAATTGTAGGTGTCAAAAGGACGAGCGAGAGATAGTTGAAGAACTGACAACCGAAACGGTATGTCTGTCTCGTCCTTTTGAAGGCAGTTCCGCAGGTGATGTCCGGAAATATCTTGATGACATTGCGAAGGATACTGCTGATTATGAGGCGAGAAGGAATAGGCTTGAAGCAGAATTGCGCGATGCGGAAGAAAAGGCCAGTGGGCTGATCGGGAGCATCTTCAATAGGGGCCGTTTGTCCGATAGCCGCGAGAAGCTCGATTCCTTTATGCTGCAAACCGCACCGGACCAGAGGCTTGTTGCGCTGCGTACGAAATTCGAGAACAAATACGAAAAACTAGAGAATGAAAAGAAGGAACTATCCTCTTTGTGGGTGAAGATCCAAGGTCAAAAGCGCAACAGAGTTGATGGTGCTGAATCTGTTGAGACGATTAATGGGCATTTTGTCGAGTGCATCTCAAAGGGGGATAGCGAAAGCCGAAAAAAGACTCATCTATATAATCCATCCGATGACCCTGACCTAAAAAAGGACCGCAACCTGCTATTTCTCTATGCATTGCAGGTGACACGCGAGTTCATCCTTGAATCAAAATGTATGCGGAATAACATTGCGCTTCTACGAACATACTGGGGAGCCAAAGACAAGGGCGTCGATTCTGGTAAAAAGGAGTTAATAGAGTTCACGCAAGCCGATAGAAGGAGTATGGCCCCTGCGCTCTTTCAGACGCTCAGTTTGCTTACCCCAGTGATTTCTTCCACGTTTGCGTCGATTGGCCGCATGTTTGAGGACATTCAGATTGGGAAAGACCCTTTATTTGGCCTGCTGATAATAGATGAGGCGGGACAGGCGGTGCCGTATGCTGCTTTGGGCGCCCTTGCTCGCAGTCGACGTGCAATGATTGTCGGTGACCCCTCTCAGATTGAGCCTGTGATCACAGGGGATGTTAAGGAGCTCCGCGCTGTCCTCGGTAAAAAAGTATTACTACCTTATAAGGGGGATATGGCTTCGGTCCAGCGACTTGCCGACGCCGTTAACCCCTATGGCCACCTGCGCAGCAACGGCGAGGATGATCAATGGATTGGCTGCCCGCTTGTGGTTCACCGTCGCTGCATATCACCCATGTTCGATATTTCAAATGAGATCTCGTATCAGGGCTCCATGCTTAACGAGACGGCTAGCCCAAAAAAGGATCTCGCTGACAGCTTTTATCTAAAGTCCTCACAGTGGATCAATGTTACGGGATTTGAACGTGGCAATCGCGATCATTATGTTGATGCCCAGGGCGATAGAGTGTTCGAGATTGTCAAGGACGCTTTTGATAAGGCCGTAGCTACGGCTGAGAAAAAAGCTTGCGAATCGGGCAAGTCCGAGGGAATTGTTATTCCAAGTCTCTATATTATTTCTCCGTTTAAAACCGTTGTCAGGGGGCTTCAGGACCGGCTGTTAAGTGCTAGGACTGAAGTGGCTGACAAAGATGCATGGCAATATTTCGCAAAGCATAATATTGGTACGGTTCATACGTTCCAAGGTAAAGAAGCCCATCAAGTGGTATTTGTCTTGGGGTGTGATACAAGGCGCAGTTGTGAGGGCGCAATCAAGTTTGTAAACCCAAATATCGTGAATGTTGCGGCAAGCCGAGCCAAGTATCGCCTCTACGTAATTGCCGACTATGCAGCGTGGAAGATTAACGAGAACGTTGCAACGATGAAGCGCATTCTCGATACGGCATGGGTTGTGCATTGGGAAAATTACCAGAAAACCGGCGCTATTGAGGAACTCAATGCAGCCAAGGATATGCTGCCGCGAGGAGAATCTCTTCCAAGGGAGACAGCTGGCGCGGACGAGGAACATATCAATGAAGACGACAAGAAAGATGACAATAAAGATGTTTGGTGCCCTGATGTAAACACCGATTCCTATTTGGACAACGTGGGCGAAGCGTTCAAAAGCTTTAATCTGGATGCAGAAGACTGTCGAATCATAGGCTTTTCTTCGCGCGAAGCTCTTCAAAGCGCATTCGCTGATTGCGAGTGCGACCAAAATGGCAAAAATAGGGTGCTTGAGAATATCGAGCAGGGGCTTCTTCTGTGCAAGATATTTGGCATTGGCAGTGTTGGCACCGATAGCGATTCAGATTGCGCATTTTGCCTGCTAATGTTCTGCCGTGCGGCGGAGAGATACTTGCGTTTGAAATTGCTGCCGACCTTGAAGGCCATTGCTCCCGATTATGTTGTTGCAAGAAAGCCACTCAAGGAGCTTGAGGGCCTTAACCTCGGTCAATACAAAAGGTTAATTGAAAAAAAGAGTGAGCTACTGGCATCCTCTGTTCGAGTTGAAAATGCTGAATTGACGCAGGCGTCAAAGGGGGACTGGTGGAGGACACTCGGCGAAACACTGGGTCGATTTACTGAATTTCGTAATAGCGCCTGTCACACCGACCGAAAAGAGATGGTTAGCGCGGGCGAGGTCTGGCTGGCGCTTCGATGCCTTTTCGTTGCTTTTCAGCTTGATGAATCTGGTCATAAGAGTGTGGAAATCATGCGAGAGGGTATTGCTTACGAAGCGGCTTTTGCGGGGGCCGAGCGTTTGCCGGTCTGTTACTCAATGGATCAGGCAAGCGCTAAGGGCTATGCCTCGATTTCGAAAATACTGAGAGAGGGTGGCTCAGGGATTAGGGCTGAAGATGCCAACACTATTCTGATGGAACAAGGGTATCTGCGACTTTTCGATGAAGGCGAAGAGAGCGTACAACAATGCAAAGTTCCGTCCGCTAAAGGCTTGGGGCTGGGCGCAGTCTTTGTGTGCGGAGAAAAGAACGGCGACGTATTCTACTACGCGCAGTATCCCCTGGCGAAAGCCAAAGAGATATGCGACCTATTTGAATCTAAGTCGTAATTTGGCCCAAGGCTAAGTGCGCTTTATGGTTTAACCCGCAATCTACCGCTATATAGCGGTAGATTGCGGGTTGCTTTTTATCTCTTTTCACTATTCTGCAGGTGTCAGTTGTTCGAAGGGAGATTCAAAGATGCTTGAGTCCGATTGTATTTATATTTGCGACGAGTCGAGTGAGGCGGATCTCACGTGCACGCTTTTGCAGATGAGGCAGATAGTTGACGAGGCAATTGATCTTGCCTATGAGCTCGAGGACTCCTCTGTTGCTTACAAGGGAGTTGTTGACGGCTTGTTGGCCACGTGGGAGTCGTTGTGCTACCGCAATGCCGCTGTCCATGAGCTTATTCAATCTGTTCTGCTTGAGCGTAATGAGATCCTGCGATTTGATGAATTACAGATGCGTAATGATGAAGTACCCGAGCGGCCAATATGCCGATAGCAACGTTTGTTTGTCTCTGAGGGCAACAGTCTTGTTCAATCCCTCGAAGACAGTGTTTTCTTACATTAGCTTGCGAACGTAGCCTTCTTTGAAAGGAAGATCATGAACACTTCTATCCAAATTTCGGCCAGCACCGTTGAAGCTTCACCCCGCACCGCCAAGGGCGAGGTCGTCAAGCTCGTGCAGGGCGCACCGCTTATTGTCGTTGCTGCGGTTGCCGTTGCCGGCATCGCCTCCGTCGCCGCTCCGTTTTGTGTTTGGAAGGGCGAGGTCGCGCTGTTTCTGAACGAGTCGTTCCACACCAACTGCTCAGTTTCTGCGATCGCGGAGTACGCGTCAGCGGCACCCGGATCCGATTGGGCGTCGCTGCTCGTGGCCGTGCTCATCGCGGCCTACCCTGCCTACCATGCCGTCTGGCGCGTTCGCGAGGGGTTTGGGCTCAGCTGCAAAGCTCCGGTGTTCAGCAGGCGCGTGTCGCGCTCTCTTGCCGCGGTAAGCGCCTGCCTGCTGCTGGCGATGCTGTTCATGGGCTATGGAACGAGTTGGCTCATCAACGGCAGCGCGATGGGTGACCAGAACCTTGTTGAGTCGGGGCACAATGTATGGACCGTTTCCATCATGATCATGCTGGGCTGCGCCCTGATGTGCCTGTTCAAGTGGTTCCTTGCCAAGGGCCCTGGCCGTAATTTCGGCAGCGGCTTTGCCGTCGAGCTTGTCCGCCTTGCCGACGTCCTGCTGAAGCGCGCGAGCTCGAACCTGGTGTTGTGCTACGTGGCCGAGCTGCTTGCCTGCCTGCTGGCGCTGGCCTTCATTGCCGTGGCCTATGTCGTCGCGAGCGTGGCCATCGCGCTTGCGTTCGCGGCCGTAGCCTTGGTGGTGTGCCTTGCCGGGATTCCCATTATCCTTGCTGCCTCGTGGCGCAGGTAGCGGGGCGATCATGCGAGTTCTTATCGCAGCGTGAGAAGAACTTGCAGAAATCGCAAGTTCTTTTCACGCGATGAGAAAAACTTGCAGATTGGCGCGAGGACGACGTCCCTCCGCGCGAGCGCGGTTTCGATATTGGTCATTAATGTGTCCGAACGATTGATTGGAGACAAAATGTATCCGGACTATGAGTGCAACAACTACCCCATGAGCGTTACGGATGAGGATGGTCCGTTCCTGATCATGGAGGCGGAGCTGTCTGGCGATGTCGAGCTCAATGATGAGTTTAAGAAAGACGCCAGCTATAGATATTCGTGTGCGACTGTTTCTGCGGCGATTGATCTTTGCAGGTCAATGACGGACGGCGATGCCGATCCTTGGTATGAAAGTTGGGAGAAGGCGGTTGAGCGTTATCCGCTCGAGAAATGCGAGGATGCGACAACGCTGTATTGGATTGAGCCGACCGATCCGCACAAGGCGCTGTGCGCCTTCCATCCCCATCCCGATCTTGAGCGGTACGTGGCTGAGGCAATTGGCGCCGTTGACACCTATCTGCTGGAGCGCGAGTACTGTCCCTTTGCGGTCAGCCACTTAGATCTAAAGGATGTTGACGTCCTGCTCAGCGCCGCTTGGGGATTGGCTCGAGTCCTTAAAGATATTTGGGGAACTTGCGACCCTGATGTTATGGAAAAGATTGAGGATGCTACGTACGGTGCGCATATAACGGTTAGGGACCTGATCGCGGGCGAAGAGGCAGCCAAAGCCAGCGCAAAGTCCGATGACAATTTCTAGCCGCCGCGCTGAATGGCGCGCCTGATTGACAAGCCGTCGGAAAAGTCCGGACAGTCTGCCAATCTCGGTCGCTACATCGTTCCCTTGCTCGCAGCGTAATGTTCCGCCTGCTTAAGGGCGTCCTCGTAGGCGCGCTGCTTTGCTTCGTACTCTAGCGCGTAGCGCTCCTGCTCCGCTCGCCCGGGAACAGGCACGGTCATGCTTCGCAGGTCCATTGGGGCAAGTTGCACAAGCGCGTCTCCGTGCGAGGTGTCCGCCAGTTTCTTCTGCCCCTCATCGGACGACAGGTATGCCAGGACAAACTGGGCAAGCAGCTCGTCCTCAAAGGTAGCGCAGAACATGGCGTCGCAGGGGACAATGCTCTCAAACAAAAGACCGCGCTCCACGGGGCGCTCAGAACCGACAGAAAAGTGGCCTGGCGTGATGAGGGCAAGCTTGAATGGAGGCCCGACGCGTGATATGAGAAGGCTCGCCTCGCGGGCGTCGATCGGTTTGGCCTTCCGAAAATCTTCGTAGTCTACACGGCTTACATCGTAGATATCTGTATCGGGGACACGCTCAAGTACATCTTCTGCGGCAATGATTGCGCCATCATGAAGATGCTTTAGCGACAGGTAGTAGCAGTCGTGCTGTTGGTAACTGTCTGTCGGATCTGATTCGGGCAGTTTGGTTACAACGCTGCGGGCGGTGCCGCGGTAGATTGGCGCTAGCGACCCAAGGGGGATGAACATTCTCTCGTCGAACGATCCGCTCTTTGTATTGGGTAATAGGGGATAGATGCCGTTGCCCTGATCCTCGAGCCGATGCCAATAGACTGGATTCTTTTGATCGCCGTAGGCTCGGTCGACGGAATCGAGGAGCTGGTGCAGAATCTCATCGGTCATTTGCTTGTCGTCAAAGCTCCTGCCGTCAAAAAGGAAATACGGATCATTGGGCTCGCCGTCGCCAATAAAGAGCAGCGCGCGACCCTCGGCCTTTTTGGCAATGGTGTTGGGAAGAAGCACAATGCTCTTTAGCAGGCCGAGGTCACAAAGAAGGCGACGTCCATCTACGGCTCGCGCCAGATTGAACAGACGGTCCGAAATCTGAATGACGGCCGTGGCATGGGACTGAGAGCAGGCAATGGATGCCGCAAGAAAGATGTAGTACCACTCAGTGACCGAAAGCAGATCGGGGATGCCTGCGCTGCGTTGCAGCTGCTTCGAGCGCGTTCTGAGGAAATCCAGGACTCGCGCATTTGCCGCATCGATAGATGCCGGGAATTGGGATAGCGGTCGTAGCTCGGGGGGCCTGCAGTAAATGAGTGCTGATTCGTACGTGTGAGAGGCTGCGTCCTGCTCGTAGTCGTATAAAAAGATATTCTCCTCGATGGCAGTAAACGTCGACGTCGGGACTTTGACTCGGTTTTTGCAAACGCAAGCGGGCACATAATCCCATTCGTCGGTTGCTTCGTTGTAAACGCGGTCCTCAAACTCAAACGAGGCGGCCGAAGGTCGCTTGAGGTCAATCCCCAAAACAGACCACGAGGGGCCATCGACGTGCTCGCTCGAAAACTCAAAATCGCGACAGCACAGTTCAATGAGCCTTTTCGTTCTCGACGAAGGCTGATATTTCTCGACCATATGAGACACAAGATCCGATAGATATCGGCTCATATATGGCTTGAGATCTTCGTTTAAGCGAAGAGTTGCAAATTCTGCTTTAGTTTTGAGCATGCGCACCTCCTGCATATTCCCTATATTGCGCGGTTCGCTGACTGGCCCGTCGCGGCTCAATTGCCTTCAGTCTACAAGAAGAGCAGTTGCGGCGTTTTTCAGACGGGGCACTCAAATGAAAAAGAAAAAAATCGAATGGTGCGTATGAGGCCGTACGCATTGGGTAATATTTCGCTAGATACTAACACTAAGAGATTTGCATATCTCCTAGTTGTATCAAGCTACAGTGGATAAACCAACTAGTTGTTTCAGCAACGAAAGGACAGTTAATGAACGGATACGACATGTACAGAATCGAGCCGGACGCCCCCAAGAAGCCAACGGCGATGAATATTTTCGGCATGATTCTGCAAACCGTCTTTGCGGTTGTACTCTACGTGGTCGCCATCGACATGATGTGCTTGCTGACGACGTGGCTCGGCGGGTTTATGTTCGAGATTAGCGAGAGCAACACGGTGATCCCGCTCCATTCATGGCGCCTGGTGGCGTTTAGGGTGTACTGGGTTGTGCTGGGCGCGGCGTTTGTTGCGGCGCTTGCCCACAAATGGATCGTGCTGTTAACGGGAGGGCGCGAATCCGACATGTGCGAGCTGCTCGGTGCAATCGAGAGCGCGGGCGCATTTGCATCCGTCGTCTGCGCGATCGTCTGTTTGCTGGGCTATACCGCGGCATTTGATTGTTGGGCTGGCGTCACCGGAAAGATGGCTTCGGATTCCCGTGCAAATGATTACCTGCTTTGGGCGGTTGTCTTAACCATCGGAACGATTGTCGAGTGGCGAATTGTCGAAGGGGTCCTTAACGCTCTATTTCCCGATGAGCACAAGTTCCACGGGCTTCGCTTTGCATCCGCCTGCGTGGTTACTCCTCTGCTTGCGCTTGTACCCACCACGCTGGTCATCATCGTGTGCGCGCTGGTGGTGGGCCTTTTTGCCGGGATTCTGTTTGCATCGCTTGCGATCCCCGTGGTTATCACGGTTATTGGCATTGCCATCGCTATGAGTCGCTAACCCACAACGCAATCCAAATATCTCGCATGAAGAAAGGAACGACCATGTCGGTATTCTCTAACGCTCAAAAGCTTCTGCTGCTTGCCATACTTACCGCTCTTATGGCTGGTGCCCTGATGTACGAAGTGTTGCATCCCACACTGTTTCCGCTGCTCAAGCAGGGCATTTTGCAGCTGCTCTACCACATTCCGGTCTTTACCCAGCCGGGCAACGTGATCTATCTGGAGTCGGCGACATCGCTGGCACTGTAGTGGTTTAAGGGCTCGGCCCACATCGAAGGAAAGAAAACCAATATGGAAAGGAAGGCGCCCATGACTCAGAAGCAGTATCGAAACATCGATCGCTACCAGGACTTGCTCAATCGAATTGCGCCTACGCGTCTGGTGGAGCAGACGCGTCAGAGTGTTATTGGCCACGAAGGAAGCTTGGAGGCCTTTGTGACGGCGCTGAGCTTTGAGGTCAACCGCTGCGTGATGTTGGCACGCGGCGCCGACCCGCGCGACGTTCTTTCGCCCGCTGCCATTTTGGTGATGGGCTCCACTGGCACGGGAAAGACCCACACCATCAAGGCCGTGGCGGATGCCGCGGGGCTCAAGCTGTTTGTGTTCGATGTCTCCACCATGACGGGCGAGGGCTGGCGCGGTGCCAGCATGAGCAACTGCCTGTCGCAGGTCGCGGACTATCAGGCTGCCAATCCCGGCGATATCTGTTTGGTGCTCTTTGACGAGTTTGACAAGGCAGTTCGTGCCGAGCCCGATGGGGGCGAAGTTGCATCAAGCTTTAGTCCATCGCAGTCGTTCCTTAAGCTCTTGGAAGGCGGGGAGATGCCGTTTGAATGCGATACCTCCAAGAGTGCGGCCATTAAGACGCTCAACCTCGATCAGGTTGTTTGCATTTTGGGCGGCGCCTTTATGGGCTTGGATGCTCTGGTGCGCAAGCGCCTGAGTGACAAGTCTGGCACCACGGTCGGCTTCGGATCCTCGTATGCCGCCGTGTGCACCGCCGCAAAATCGGCAAACGAGCTGCGAGACAGTGCGACCATCGAGGATGTTGAGACTTGGGGTATTATGTCCGAGCTGTGCGGGCGCATTGGCTCGGTGATTAACTTTAACGCCTTGAGCGTGGACGATCTGGTCCAGATTGCGTATGAACAGTACCTGCCCAAGTACAACAACATGATGGGAAATGGCGCCAAGATGGAGCTGATGGCAGATGCTGCTCGCCTTGCGGCGAAGCGCGCGGTTAAGGAAGGTGCCGGCGCGCGCGGCATGCTCCGTCAACTGCGTCCCCTTATGATGTACGCCTGGAGGGACATGCGGGAAGATACCTATATTTCCCGTGCGACCTTGGTCGTGAGCGACGGGGAACTTGCGGTTGCGTACGAGCGCTCTCATGAGCCGCGGGGCTTTTTGCAGGAAGAGATGGGGGAGAATTCGCCCTTTCTGAACGGGAGAGAGATTGAAGCCCTGGCGTTGGTAAGCGACTGGATGGAGCATGAGGACGAGGACGAGCATAAGCCGTATCAGCCTGAGTTTGCTTGGCTGGCGGATTTGGTGGACGGTTCGGCGCTCGACAAGATCGTGCAGGGCGGCAAGGCATTCGATCTTGCTGGGGTGTTGTTGCGCGGCGTTCCGTTTGATGGGCCGGAGCGCATTGCCGCCCACGAGCTGCTTAAGGCGTGCGCCTGCTACAACGACGTGCTCTATGCCGACAAGGAACAGTATCGCAACCTTGCTCAGGTGCTTACGCTCACCAAATTGGTGTACAAAAAATCGCCCGATTGCTTGCTGAGCCCGCTCGATGTGGTTATGAACGGCACGACTACGGGCAACGGTTTTCAGGGTCTTGGCGAGTGGGTCGATGCCATGAGCAGGTCCGAAAAGCCTTCGTTGGAAAAGTGGCAGTACCTGGCGGCCGGGGAGGCCCTGCGGATTTACGACCACTTTAGCAAGCGTCCCGACCAGGTAAAGGAGCTTGCCGCCGATGTGTCCCTGATGCGTGTCGCCCTCGCGGTGATCGACGCTGAGGAGCGCGAGGCGTTGGAATGCGATCTTGAGAAGCTGCTCGCTTCGTGCGAGTAGTCGCCGACTGCTTCTCTTTCCTTTCTTTTCTCAAGCGGCATAGATGCCATCGCTCAGCCGCCCTGCGTGAGTTTTTGTCCGCACGGGATGGTATTCAACACATGTAACAAAACAAGTGAGGGAGCGGCGGGGGAGAGCGAGGCGGTTTACAGAAATGAACATCCGTTATATGCGTTAGAAAAATAAAATTGTTCTTGCAACATACAAGCGGAGCGCATATACTGCAGTCATAGCGTATGAGATGGGGTCTCTAAAAGAGGCCAAGCACAGCAATTTGAGTTTATGTAGACGGGACTTGAGCATGAGCACCAGCAGTTTCTCCTTTAACAACGATAATAGTAGTTACATTAATCTCGAGACTATCCTTGGTTGCACTGTCGGTTCTCGCGCAGAGAACGGGCTTGTATTTCTAGATGAAGAGAAGCCATGCGGCGAAGAACTCGAGTATTTAGATGAGATTGAGCGCGAGCGGAACTATGAGTTTGGCTTTTGCGGAGATCAGTTTCATCACGATTCAATTCGCTCAATTTAATTACCCCGTTATCACCTCTTTTTAGCGGGGCAAGTTAGATCGACTATCTGTGTCAAACAACGGCTCACCGTGGGAAGGAATCGGCAATGAGCAAGAACATGAACAAGGACATGAACGGCAAGGCCTTGGGTAAGGCCAGGGCGGCTGGGCGCGTGGCGACGGTTGCTGCGGCGACGATTGCCATGACGGGCGGCTCGCTGCTGTCGCCTCTGACCGCGGCGGCGCAGGGTGCGGATGGCATTGGCGCCGCGGGCGCAACGGCTGCGGTGATGTCGCCGCTGACGAGCGCTGCGGCCGCCGGTACTGGCGCGGGTGCCGTGTCTGCAGCGCAAAAGGTCGCCGACCTGCAGGCTGCAGTTGATGCGGCGCGCGCTAAAGCTGCTACCGCCAAGGCCGATCTGGAAGCGGCTGCCGCTCCCTACGATGCTGCCGCCGTCAACCAGCAGCAGGCGCGGGGCGCCTATGACGCGGCCCGCGGTGCGAGCGATAGCGCGGCCTCCGCTGCTTCGGCCGAGCTGGAAAAGCAGCTGGGCGCTGCGCAGGACAAGGCCGATCAGGATGTCAAGGCGTTTGAGGACGCTCAGGCTGCGCTCGATGCTGCCAAGAAGGAGCTGGCGGACAAGGATGAAGCCCTGACTGCTGCCCAGAGGGCATCCCGTGATGCCCAGTCTGCGCTTGAGGCCGCACAGGCTGCTGCATCCGATGCTACGCCCGAGGCTGTAGCTGCCGCCCAGGCTGCCGCAGGGCAGGCTGCGAGTGACCTGGAACAGGCGAAGCAGCAGGTCGTTGATGCGCAGGCCAAGCTCTCGAATGCTCAAGACGCTGCCACTGCCGCCGCTGCCAAGCAGCAGGACGCGCAGGGCAAGCTTTCGGCAGCTCAGCAGGCAAAGGCCGCGGCAGATGCGGACGTGGATGCCGCGCAGACGAGCTATGACGCGGCCAAGGCCGATCTGGATCGAGCCGAGCAGGGCGCCGCGGGCCCGGAGTACGAGGCCGCCAAGGCAAAGGTGGCTGCTGCGTCCGAAGCGCTGACGGCCGCCAAGGCCGCGCAGTCGAAGTGCGAGAGCGAGCTTGCTGCCGCTGAGCAGGACGTTGCCGCCGCCGAGGGCGAGGTTCAGACTGCTCAGCAGGCAGTTGCCGATCAGCAGCAGGCCGCTGCCGATGCCCAGTCAAAGCTGGATGCCGCCGCTGCTGCCAAGACCGCTGCCGACGCCGCTCTTGACCAGGCCAAGACCGATCATGCCAGTGCGCTCACGGAGCTGGCCGATGCCCAGGCCAAGCTTTCGGCGGCCAAGGACGAGAAAGACGCTGCCGACAAGGCGCTCGATCAGGCGAAGGCCCAAAAGCAGCAGGCCGACCAGGCTGTGGCTCAGGCCCAGGCAAAGCTCGATGCCGCTCAGGCAACGGCGAATGCATCGGCGGAGAACTACCGCCAGGGTGCCATCGCATTCTTTAAGAGTGTGGGTGCCGACGATGCGGCGGATATCATCCTCAACTGCAAACTCGCTGGCTACAACAAGGTGGGCGAGGAAGTCGACGCGACGAGCCTGACCAATATGAAGCAGGCGGTTGTGTGGCTCAAAGCGTGCAACGAGTATCGCGCAAGCGTTGGCCTAGGCGAGCTCAAGGTGACATATGCCATGATGGCGACCGCCATCGCCGACGCGAACTTCTCCGATACGAAGGTCGCGCACGCTCAGCAGTTTAACGTGGGCGAGAATGTGGCGTGGAACTACGGAAGCAATCCGTTTAAGCAGTGGGTCGATCAGGAGAAGGCCATCTTTGATGCTGCCGCCGCCTCGCTGGGCGCGTCGGGCCTTACGGGAAAGGCCGCTTACGATTTCTATACAGCGCATAGCTCCCAGATTGATAACTACGCCGCACTGCACGGTGGACCAAACCCTTCGGTCGGACATTACATCAACGTGATCAACCCCGATTACACCGTGACGGGCATGGGCGTTTGCACGCGAGGGACGCTGTACGGGAGTACACAGGCGCAAACATTTGTATATTCTGGTCAATGGTATAAGCCGTATAACCTCAATCCGATGACGGTTGCAGAGTATGAGGCTGCGTTGAATGCGTGGTGTGACTCGTTGGCAAATCCCGAGCAGGGCGTGGATGCGGCACGCAAGGAGCTTGCTGTGGCGCAGGGCGTTGCCGACGATGCCGGCAGCAAGGTGAGTGCAGCATCGCAGGCCGTTGCAGCAAAGCAAACCCAGGTTGAGCGCGCTGCCGCTAACGTTGATGTCGCGGCAACCAAGGCCTCGGAGGCCCAGGCTGCCGTGGCGCAAAAGCAGGCTGCAGCTGACGCCGCCGCGCGTGCCGTCAGCGATGCCCGCGCCGATTTGAGCGCTGCCAACGCCGCTGTTGCGGCAGCGCAGGACGCCGTGGCCGCCAAGTCTGGCGAGCTCGACATTGCCAAGGGCAAGGTGGCTGCTGCCAAGCGCGCACTGGACGCCGCTCGTGCCGGTGTTGGCGACAAACGGGATGCACTTGCCGCGGCCCAGGATGAGCTAGCGGCGTACTCAGCCGATATCGCCGCTGCTCAGCGTGCGTTTGATGCGGCGTCGTCTGCACTCGAAAGCGCGCGTGCCAATCAGCGCGAGGCGGAGGCCGAACTTCTTGCCACCCAAGGCGATGCCGATCAGGCAGGCATCGATGCTGCTGCCACTCAGGTGGAGCTCGATATGGCGCAGCGGGCTGCAAGCGATGCCGACGCCGTCGTGGCAACGGCTCAGGCAAAATCTGATGCAGCTGCCGCCCGCGCCTCTCAGCTTAAGAATGCCGCCGCAGCACTTGCCAAGGCCACTGGGGACAAAGCGACTGCCGATGCCGCGCTCGATGCAGCGGCGATGGCCGTGAGCGATGCCGAGTATGACGTGGTGGAGGCTGACGATGCCGTGGTGGATGCGACTGTCGCGCGCGACGCCTCTGCCGCCGCGGTTGCCCGCCTGCGCAGAATCAATATTGCCGAAGCCATTGTCAACGGCAGCACTGACGATGCGGACGAGGTACTTAACGCCAAGATCGCTGCGGCCCACGATGCCGCCGAGCGTGCCGCGACCGCCAAGGCCGAACTCGATGACGCCGTGGCTGCGACGGATGCCGTGGCGCCGGCATACTTGGAGGCGCTCGCCAACTACACCGCCGCCAAGGTCGAGCTCGACCAGGCTATTGCCGAGCTTAACGCCGAGATCGCTCGCCAAGAGGCCGCCGACCGCGGAAACGGCGAGCAGACCCAGCCCGTCACGCAAGTGACGTACCAGGCCAAGCATGCGGAGGCAAAGACCGAGGCCACGACTTGGCAGACGGCGATGCCCGCCACGGGCGATGCGTCCGAGCTGCTGGGTGAGACCTTCGTGATCGGCGGCACGGTCCTGGTGGCCGCCGGCGTATTCCTGTCCGATAAGCGCCGCCAGCTGATCCGTTAGGGACAGGGAAGCGCGCTGTTTTTGGCGCGCACCGCAGGGGCATGGGCTCTGCGGCGCGCGCCGCCTTTTTCTTCAAGATTGATTAAGGAGGGATATATGCAAATAAGAGGAGAGGCCGCGATCGCCTGCGGATTCATGGCGGGTCTGGCAACGGGGTTGCTGTTCGATGGATGTTTCGACAGCTATATCAATCGATTCTGCGATTTTGGTTTTTCGAGAGGCAAGCCTTGGAAAACAGCGCCAGCTCGTCAAGAGGTGGCTGCGCCCATCGAGCCCCGCAGCGTGGATACCTCAAAAATCAAGGTAATCGTCACTAAGAACGGCAAGATTTACCACCGTTCTACGGGGTGCAAAAGCCTTCCTCAAAACGCCATTAAAACAAGCGTACCATTAGCGGCTGCACTCAAGCGAGGCAAGACGCCCTGCCCAACATGCTGCCCGCCAACAGTGTGCTCGATCTAGTTTTTTGGGTGTTTGATCCGTTTGGATGGAAGAACGAAGGGTAAGCCCTAAGGGATACAGATGCCGGCCCGGCCTGCAATTTCTTCCATTGATTTGTCCAGAGTCGCACAGCACGGAGGTGTTGTTTGATGTCTATTTTCGTTACCGGAGACGTTCACGGTGTTGCCGAGTATGGGGCGAGTCGCTTCTCGTCGCGCGTTTGGCCATTGGGTCGAACGCTGACGCGCGATGACGTTGTCATCGTTGCCGGCGACTTTGGCTTTATATGGAGCGGCTCGAACACCGACAAATACTGGCTCGACTGGTTTGAGTCCAAGCCCTGGACCACGTGTTTTGTCGACGGCAATCACGAGAACCATCATCTGCTGGCGGGGCTGCCAATGCGTGAGTGGAACGGGGGCCTCGTTCACGAGGTTCGCCCGCACGTGCTGCACCTGATGCGCGGCGAGGTGTTCGACATCACGGGGACCACGGTGCTCGCCATGGGTGGCGCCGCGAGCCATGACAAACAGTGGCGTCAGGAGGGAAAGACGTGGTGGCCCGAGGAGATGCCGAGTGAGCGCGAGATCAAACACTGTCGCGCCTCGCTCGATCGCGCGGGCTGGAAGGTCGACTATGTTGTGACGCACGAGGCGCCGGTCGATTTGGCTGACGAGCTGTGCATGGAGTGCAATCGCGAGTTCTACGACGATTCGCTGCAGGCCTTTTTGGGCGAGCTCGACGGGCGGCTCGACTACCGCACCTGGTTCTTTGGCCATTACCATGACGATGAATGGCGCGATGACAAGCATCGCCTTATCTACCAAGATATCGTGCCGATCGAAGCGCGATGTGCCGATGGGCAGGATGAGACGGCGAGTGACTATTTTGAGCAAGAGCGTTAGGAGGTCCCCATGATCTGGTTTACCAGCGATACCCACTTTGGGCACGAGAACATGCTGCGGCTCGCCGACAGGCCTTGGTCGACTGTTGGGCAGATGAACGACGCCATGGTCGCTAGCATTAATAGCAAGGTCGCTGCGGATGACGAGCTTTACATTTTGGGTGACTTCAGCTTTAAGATGACGGTCCAAGATGCCTACGAGTTGCGCAAAAGCATTGCATGCAAGCGCATCCATCTGCTGCCCGGCAACCACGATAAAGACTGGACGCAGCCTGCGGTGGCGGATGCTTTTATCGTCGAGCCGCCCATTTGCGTGCTCAAGATCGACCGTCAGAAAATCGTGCTGAGCCACTATCCCATGGTCGACTGGCAGGGTATGTCGCACGGCGGCTGGCATTTGCACGGGCATATCCACAGCTGTGGCGACGCGTATAACAAGTTCAACCTTCGGCAGGGGCTGCTGCGCTACGACGTGGGCGTGGACGCCAACGGCTACGCCCCGGTGAGCCTGGAGGAGCTCAAGTCGTGGTTTGCACAGGTAGACGAGCCGGTGTGTTGCGTTAAGTGGCCGTGGTGGGTCAACGCCACGGGCGACGAGCAGGTCGAGCGCGATCTCGAAACCTATAAGAGGGAAGTGGTGATCCGATGACGGTCTATGTGACGGGCGACGTCCATGGCGGCGCTGACATGCAAAAGCTGCGCGATTGGGATCTTGGGGAAAGCCTGACGAGCGACGACTATCTCATCATTGCCGGCGACTTTGGCCTTCCGTGGGATTTCTCTGCCGAGGAGTGCGCCGACATCGCTTGGCTGGAGTCGCGCCCCTATACCGTGCTGTTCGTCGACGGCAACCACGAACGTTTCGACCACTGGGCGGAGCGACCCATGGAGTTGTGGCACGGCGGACTGACACAGCGCCTGTCGGACACCTCGCCCATACGGCGCCTGACGCGCGGCGAGGTTTTTGAACTCGACGGCTCAACGGTCTTTACCATGGGCGGCGCCACGAGCGTGGACAAGGAATACCGCATTCCGTATTCCAGCTGGTGGCCGCAGGAGCTGCCGGACGAGCGCAACTTTGAGGAGGCGCGGACAAAGCTCGACGGCGTGGGCTGGAAGGTCGACTACGTGGTCACCCACACCTGCTCTACGCGCATGCTTTCGCCCACGCTTTATCCGGCGCCCGGCTGGAATTGCCCCGCCGTTGATCGGCTTACGGCGTTTTTCGATGAGCTGGAGGACCGCTTGGACTACAAGCGCTGGTACTACGGGCATTTTCATCGGGATGCCAACCCGGCCGAGCGCCATACCGTGCTCTACGACTGCATCGTTCGCCTGGGCGACGAACTCCAGCCCTGGGATGTTGCGTAGGGGTGGGGTGCCTGATTACTCAGCCGTTACGGTAATGTTCTCCCTGTGCTTGCGGATAACATCCCAGCTAAAATGCTCGACCAGCTGCTCGGCAGAGCGCGGCGTGGTGCCCGGCGCGATGCCTGTTTGTCCGGCGAGCCAACCCAGCAGCGCTTCGGGCGTGCCAAAGCGGGCGCGGAGTTCGCCCAGGTCCAGATCGCG
Source organism: Collinsella sp. AM09-41 (assembly GCF_003473245.1). Lineage (NCBI taxonomy): Bacteria > Bacillati > Actinomycetota > Coriobacteriia > Coriobacteriales > Coriobacteriaceae > Collinsella > Collinsella sp. AM09-41. The sequence goes on along the minus strand of NZ_QRMJ01000001.1, from coordinate 628,793 downwards.
GTCTCGTTTGGAAAGGCGGCGGCCGTCCGGTGCCATGAGCAGCGGAATATGTGCGTAGTGCGGCGTGGGCAGTCCCAACAGGTGCTGCAGATAGATCTGGCGCGGCGTGGACCCCAGCAGGTCGCATCCGCGCACGACCTCGGTGACGCCCATGGCAGCGTCGTCGACCACCACGGCTAGCTGATAGGCAAACACGCCGTCGCTGCGGCGCACCAAAAAGTCGCCGCACTCGGTGGCGAGTGCTTCGCATTGGGCGCCGTACGTGCGATCCACAAATTCGATCACGTCGTCTGCGAGGTCGTCGACGGTGGGCACGCGCAGACGTGTGGCCGGCGCGCGCAGGGCGCTGCGGCGGGCCACCTCCTCGGCCGAAAGACTTCGGCAGGCGCCACGGTAGATGGGCGTGCCGTCGCTCGCGTGCGGTGCACTCGCGGCGTGGAGCTCGGCGCGTGTGCAAAAGCAGGGATAGGTGAGGCCGGCGTATTGCAACTGGTGCAGGGCGTCCTCGTACAAGTCCAGGCGGTCGTGCTGGTAGTAGGGGCCTTCGTCCCACTCCAGCCCCAGCCAGGCCAGGTCGTCAATCAATTGAGCGGCAAGTTCGGGGCGCTTGCAGCGATCGTCCAGGTCCTCAATGCGTAACACGATGCTGCCGCCCTGGCTGCGGGCCGAAAGCCACGCGCACAGGCAGCTGAACACGTTGCCCAGGTGCATGCGGCCCGAGGGTGACGGGGCAAAACGGCCCACGACAGGCGCGGGGGCGGGGACGAGCTTGCTGTTGGTCGCCGTCGACGTGGCCACGGCGGGCGTTGCTATGTTGCATGCGTTGATATCCATGCGGACGAGTATAGCGCGGGGTGAGGTGAGGGGAGGCGTCGTCGATGCTCGCAAGTTGCCGCGGCCACACGTTGCGCGTGCCGGACCACCGGCTCGGCGCCTTAATCGTCGTCAATCAATCTAGCCCTCAAACGACAGAAACCCCGGCAGCTCTTCGCAACTGCCGGGGTTTCCGCGGAAAAGGGGGACATGATCCTCAAGCGGACGGCAAAGGGGCAAACCGTTTTCGCTCAACTGCTTTATGCCCCTCAACTGGCGGCTCAATCAGCGAATGCCGCGCCCACACAAAGCCGCTACACCTGTGATGGAGCTATGAAGTGGTATCTATTGCCGGAGCGGGCTATGCCAAGGAGTGTTCCAGATTACCGGCAGATAGGGAACGTCACCAGGTGCCGGCGGCGGGCGTGACTTTTGTCCCGTTTTGACGCTCCGCTGACTTAGATGTTCGTCACATGAACCCGCAAACGTGGGACAATGACGCTACTGGTACCACAGACAAAGGATGTGCCTATGAACGCCCCCGTTGCCCAGCCCTGTCGGCAGCGCCGCCTGTTTGCGCGGTTCGCTTCCGTCTGCGCACTCGTCGCGCTTGCGTTGTTGCTGCTGCCTGCCGTCGCGCACGCCGACGGCTACTCCATGAGCCAAACCTATATCGGTGCCACGGTTGAGGCCGATGGCTCGCTGACCGTTGTCGAGGGACGCCAGTTCGATTTCGACGATGACATTAACGGCGTGTATTGGGATATCAATACAGGCTCTAACCAGCAAGGCGGCTCGGTGGTCGTCAATGTGCTGAGCGTCGAGGAAGACGACACTGCGTTTAACAAGGTCGACAGCGCAAATAAAGGCGACGACGGCGTTTACACGGTGGAACAGTCCGACGACGGCGTAAAGATTAAGGTGTTCAGCCCTCACGAGAGCGGCGACAGCGCAATCTACTACGTGAGTTATTCCATGACCGGTGCGGTTATGAACTGGGCCGATACCGCCGAGCTCTACTGGAAATTCGTCGGCGACGGCTGGTCGGCGGACTCCGATGACGTCGAGATGGAGGTCTACTTTGCAAATGCCGCTGCCGGGACGGCTGCCGTCAAGGGCGATAACTTCCGCGCATGGGGCCACGGCCCGCTGACGGGCGACGTGTCGCTCGATGCGGACGAGCCCATGGTCACCTATACCATTCCCTGCGTGCACCAGGGCGAATTCGCCGAGGCACGCATCGCCTTCCCTAGCGACTGGGTGCCGCAGCTTGCCGCTTCGGGCGAAGAGCGCATGTCAACGATCCTGAGCGAAGAGAAGGAATGGGCCGACGAAGCTAACGCCCGCCGTGAGCACGCGCGTGCGGTTGCCAGCGCGATTGCCGTGGTGTGTGTTGTTGTGGCGGTTGCCTATACCGGTGTAATCGTGATGCTCAAGCTGCGCAGGCCCAAGCCCAAGCCGCTCTTCCAGGACGAGTACTTCCGCGATGTGCCCTCCGCCGATCATCCCGCGGTGCTTGCAACTCTTATGAGCTGGAACGACGTGCCCGATCAGGCATATATCGCCACGCTGATGAAGCTGACCGACGACCGCGTGATCAAGCTGGAAGAAGCGACCGAGACCAAGAAGAAGGGTCTGCTCCGTCGCGAAAAAGAGGAGCAGACGTATCGCATCACAGTGACCGACGAGGCCTGGAAGGCTGCCAAGAAGGACGGCATCGATCGCGACGTGCTCAAGGTCTTCTTCGCTGGCGTTAAGCCCGATAAAGACGGCGTCCGTTCGCGCACGTTTAGCGAGCTGGAGGAGTATGCCAGCGAGCGTACTGAATCTGTTGGCGACAAGCTCGAGGACTATCAGAGCACGGTTAAGGGCAAGCTGGAGGAGTGCGAGTTTATCGCATCGGATGGCACTATCGCGATGGTGGCCGGCCTGGTTCTCGGCATCATCATTGTCTTTGGCATTTTGGGCTCTCTGTTCTATACCGACTTTGCGGACGCCAATGTCGGCGCCGCTATGATCTCGATCCCCGTCACGATCGTGGGCTTTGTCCTGAGCTGCACCTTCCGCCGTTACACGCCGGAGGGCGCCGAGGTGGCGGCTCGCTGCAAGGCGCTCAAGCATTGGCTCGAGGACTTTACGCGTCTGAAGGAGGCCGTCCCCAGCGACCTGATCTTGTGGAACAAGTTTCTGGTGATGGGCGTTGCCCTGGGCGTTTCGAAAGAAGTGCTGCGACAGCTGGCCGAAGCCGTGCCTGCGGACCTGCGCAACAGTGACGATTTCTACGACAACTACCCCTGCTACTGGTGGTATTACCATCACTACGGCAACGAGTCCCCGCTCGATTCGTTCAACGATGTGTACCACGAGACCATCCGCGAGCTGGCTTCGAGTTCCGATAGCTCGAGCGGCGGCAGCGGTGGCGGCTTTTCCGGTGGCGGCGGTGGCGGCGTCGGCGGAGGCGGCGGCGGAACGTTCTAGCGAGCGCTTGCTTTGGGGTGGATCTTTCTGGGCGGTTGCCAGGGAAGATTCATCCCATTTTTGTGCATCGAAACGGGTCAAACTTTCCGCTGAGGACCTTCGCGCAAGGGGCAATGGACAAAAAATGCCAAATATGAGTACTGTTGCTGCGTTGGTCACATATGTTTGCACATAATAATGGGCTCCTAATGAGAGTACTTCTCGTTAGGAGCCCATTTTATTGAACATTTGGGGAGCTACGTCAGCTCATGCAGCTGGTCGTCATGCCTACAAGCGTCAAAAATGTCCCAAATCGCTGCTACTAAAAAGGTAACAGTACTCATATTTGATGTTTTTTGACCAGGGCTATCTACAAACCCCCTAGGCCACTCATTGGGGACAGACTTAAATGACTAGTTGTTGGGGATCAGTCATTGGGGACGTTCTTAAATGACTAGGTGTGGCTGCTTGGGCTAGGCTGTTAGGTCGAGTTCGTAGAGGAAGCTTTCGCGCGGCATGGCGTGGCGGCGTTCTTCGCGGTTGGCGCGGTGCGTGGCGGTGCGCTTAAAGCCGTGCAGCTCGTAGAACTTCCACGAGCAGTTGGAATCGGTGTACAGGTGTGCGCTGGTCGCCCCGCACGAGGACAGATGCGAGATTGCGGCGTCGAGCAGCACCGATCCCACGCCCAGGCCGTGGACGTCGGGGTCGACGGCGAGCAGCGTGACCTCGTTGTCATGCGGCAGTGGGCTTTTCTCGAGCAGGCGGTTGTTGGTTCGAATAGTGGCGCGCACAAACGAGAGATACTCGGCGCACGATTCGGGTTCTAACTCACGCATCTGCGACAGCAGTGCACGCTCAGTATCCATCCAATGTTCCCTGACGGCGGTGCCGGAGCTCTGTCCCGCACGCGCAAGCGAAATGCCGCGTGCCTCGCCATCTATAACTGCAACCTGCGAAAACGTCGAGGAAGAAAGGCAGTAGGCAAGGTCGCACGCGGCTTCGAGGCGGTTGTACTCATCGTTATCCGAATTGTTATGCCAAAGCTGCTGCAGAATCAGCGCGATGGCGTCGAAGTCTTCGGTGTCAAACGGTCGGTAGAGAACCCGCGAGACCATGGTGCCTCTTTCTATTGCGGATACATATCGAGCACAGTTCTACCACGCTATTGGCATCTAATTATGGTGCCCCTGTGTTCCATGAACTCACCGTGCCCGATGCCGTGTCCATCCCCTCCGCTCGCAAACTTTTTCTGCACAGCCGTGCGTTGCGGGGTGCATCGATGCGCTCGATGCGCTACATTGAATCAGTATTTTCAATGCCGCTGCGCGAGCGCTGCAGATCGACGTATCACCGACTCACAGAGCACGGCGGCGTACCAGACAGGAGGACTGCATGGGATCTGATGTGAAGATCGCACGCGCGTTGATCTCGGTTACCGATAAGACGGGCGTCGTCGATTTCGCACGGACGCTGGTTGACGACTTTGGCGTCGAGATCATCTCTACGGGCGGCACGGCTCGTGCCATCGAGGACGCGGGCGTTCCCGTAACCCCCATCGAGGAGTTCACGGGCTATCCCGAGATGATGGACGGCCGCGTCAAGACGCTGCACCCCAAGGTCCACGGCGCGCTGCTGGCCCGCCGCGATTCCGAGCAGCACATGCAGGAGGCCGCTCAGCACGGCATTAAGCTGATCGACCTGGTCGTCGTCAACCTGTACGAGTTCGAGAAGACCGTCGCTAACCCCGAGGTCACCTTCGCGGATGCCATCGAGCACATCGACATCGGTGGTCCCTCCATGCTGCGCTCTGCCGCCAAGAACGCCGCGAGCGTTACCGTCATCTCCGACCCGGCCGACTATGATGCCGTCCTGGCCGAGATGCGCGAGACCGGTGGCTGCACCACGCTTTCCACCCGTCGTCGCCTGCAGGTGAAGGTCTACCAGACCACCGCCGCCTACGACACGGCCATCTCCCGTTGGCTTGCCGCCCAGGCAAGCGACGTGGCGGACACTTCTGCCAAGCTCGAGATCTCGCTGGAGAAGGTCGACGACCTGCGCTATGGCGAGAATCCTCAGCAGAAGGCTACGGTCTACCGCTTTGCCGAGGGCTGCGAGAACACCGCGAGCTCGCAGTTCCCGCTCGTTGGCTCCGAGCAGATCCAGGGCAAGCCGCTCAGCTACAACAACTATCTGGATGCCGATGCCGCTTGGAACCTGGTCCGCGAGTTCGACGAGCCGGCCTGCGTGATCCTCAAGCACCAGAACCCCTGCGGTTCTGCCGTTGCCGAGGACATCACGGCTGCCTACGACCGCGCCTTCGCCTGCGATCCCAAGAGCGCCTTCGGCGGCATCATCGCCTGCAACCGCGAGGTTCCCTATGAGCTGGTCGAGCACTTTGCCGATCAGAACAAGCAGTTCGTCGAGGTCATCATCGCCCCGAGCTACACTGCCGAGGCGCTCGAGCGCATGGCCAAGCGCCCCAACCTGCGCGTGCTGGCTACCGGCGGCGTGGACCACGGCGCCCAGGTGGAGCTGCGCTCCATCGACGGCGGCATGCTGGTGCAGGAGGTCGACCACGTGACCGAGGACCCCGCGACCTTTACGTTCCCCACCGACCGCAAGCCCACCGACGCCGAGATGGCCGAGCTCGAGTTTGCCTGGAAGGTCTGCAAGGGCGTTAAGTCCAACGCCATCCTGGTCTCCAAGGGTAAGGCCGGCATTGGCATGGGCCCGGGTCAGCCTAACCGCGTTGACTCTGCGCTGCTTGCCTGCGAGCGCGCCGAGGACTTCTGCGAGCGCGAGGGCGTGGAGAAGGGCGGCTTTGCCTGTGCAAGCGACGCGTTCTTCCCGTTCCGCGACAACGTCGACGTGCTTGCTGCACACGGCGTGACCTGCATCATCCAGCCCGGCGGCTCCAAGCGCGACGACGAGAGCATCCAGGCCTGCAACGAGCATGGTATTGCGATGGTCTTCACGGGTGCCAGGCATTTTAGGCACTAGGGCTTTCCCAAGCACCCGACCTTGCCCCTCAAACCGTCGCTTGCGTACATTTAGTACGCGGCGCTCCTCTTTCGGGGCAATCTCGGGCACTTGGAAAACCCTTAATGGGATGTTGTTCTATCCCATTAAGTTGATCGGTCGCCTGACCATATCGTCAAAATAATCTCTGCAAAAGACGGTCGCTCCGTTTGGAGGGCCGTCTTTTTGGTATAAGAGGACGGAATGACTAACACGAAAGGTATGACCATGCCCCAGATTGATGATGCCGAGCTGTTTGGCAATGCCGAGGACCAGCGTGCGTACGAGGACTTTTGCGCCAATCAGGAGGCGGTCGAGAAGTTCACGCTCGACAAGCCCGCGCTTGTCTGCCGTTGGCGCATGTCCAACAAAAAGGTGCCCATGCTCAACCGCCACATTCGCGCGCTATCCGAGCGCCTGGTGCAGGGCGAGCCGCTTACCCATAACATGCTCAGCTGGGCCAAACAGCACGTTGAGTGGTCGCTTGCCGAAGGCGACTACACCGCACGCGACGGCGTGCTCATGCTGGTGATCGACATCAACGGCAACGCCGCCATGACGGTGGGGGAGTACGAGCCGCTCGCCGATACGTCGGCCAAGGCGCTGCGTGCCCGCTCTGCCGAGGCCCGCTCCGAGGCTGACGAAACTGGTGTGGCGCCCGAGCTGCTCGCCGCCGTCAACAACGGCGAGCTCGCCTTTGTGGCGCCGGCGGACGAGTTCCTGTGCGGCACGGCGACGCTCATCGAGCAGCTGGCCCAGACCAAGGGCATCCCGGTCACGCGCGTAGACATTCCCGCACAGCTCAAGGGCGCCTTGTTCCTGGTAAGCGACGAGCACGGCGTGGTGCCTGCCACCGACGCCGACGCCGCCGAGTCTGATGCCGCGACGGTCGCCTTCTTCGCCGACGGCTACGAAAAGCTTCGCGCCCGCCGCTAAATGATTATTCTGGGACGGGGATTAAAGAATCATTTTGGTTCCCGCCACCGCTGCGAGTGCGAGGCGGACAAAACGCCCCCGCTCGCGAACAGTTCTGTCACCTTGGCGACGTGCGTGGCGCGCACCTGCAGTTTCGCAGCCATAATGGTGGCAAGACAACCAAGAGGGGAGCGGAATCCATGGCGCTGATTTATATCGTTGAGGACGACGAGCCCATTCGTCGTGAGCTTATCGACATCCTTGCCCGCGCCGGGTTTGAAATCGAGGCCTGCGAATCGTTCGAGCATGTCTCGCGCGATATTCTCGCCGCCGCGCCCGATCTGGTGCTGCTCGACCTCACGCTTCCCGTCAAGGACGGCCAGCATATCTGCCACGAGGTTCGCCGCGAATCCGAGGTCCCCATCATCGTCCTCACGTCGCGCACGACCGAGATCGACGAGGTCATGGCCATGACGCTCGGCGCGGACGACTTTGTTCCCAAGCCCTATAGCGCCCGTGTGCTCGTGGCGCGCATCAATGCCTTGCTGCGTCGCACCGCGGCGGCGGGCGAGCGCAGCACGCTCGTCCACAAGGGACTGGAGCTCGACCTCGCACGCTCCATGGTCACCAACACGCAAACGGGCACCAGCACCGAGCTCACCAAAAACGAGCTGCGTATCCTCTCGCTGCTTCTGAGCCGCGCGGGCAAGATCGTTTCGCGCTCGGCCATCATGCAGGACCTGTGGGACTCCGACGCCTTTGTGGACGACAATACGCTCACCGTCAACATCAACCGTCTGCGCACCACGCTCGAAAAAATCGGCATCAAGGGGTATTTGACCACGCATCGCGGCCAGGGCTATTCGGTCTAGGGGCTGGTCATGTCGTTTGCCAAGTTCTTTAAAGACGCGCTGCTTCCCGTCGCCGTGTGGGCGTGCGGCGTGCTGCTGAGCTGCTTTGTGCTGACGGTCGCCGGCGCACCCGTTTCTATCGTGGTCGTGGCGGTCGGCGTGTCCTTTATCTTTGGTATGCTCGGCATCGTGATCGAGTACGCGCGCCGTCGTCGTTTTCTGCGCCAGCTGGAGCGTGCGGCTGAGGAGCTCGAGAGTCCCGCATGGGTGCAGGAGATGGTGCAATGCCCGACCTATGTCGAGGGCGAGCTCGAGTACGAGGTCCTGCGCCGGGTGGGCAAGGCGGCATGCGACGAGGTTGCCGAAGGCCGGCGTCAGACCGATGACTATCGCGACTATATCGAGAGCTGGGTCCACGAGGCCAAGCTGCCCCTGGCGGCGGCCCATCTGATTTTGGAAAACCTGGATGGCAGCGAAGACGACCTGTCGCGTGTGGATGACCTGGGTCGCGAGCTGGCTCGCGTGGAGCGCTATATCGACCAGGCACTGTACTACGCGCGCTCGGAAGTCGTGGAGCGCGACTACCTGATTCGTCGCTGGAATCTCAAGACCTTGGTGACGGGCGCGATTAAAGCCAACGCGCGCGAGCTTATCGCGGCGCACGTGGCTCCGGTGTGCGAGAACCTCGACTTTGAGGTCTTTACCGACGAGAAGTGGCTCGAGTTTATTCTAGGCCAGCTTATTCAGAACAGCATCAAATATGCGCGCGAGGACGGCGCAAAGATCGTGTTTTCGGGCGCGTTGCTGGACGAGGGCCTGGCGAGCGAACGCATCGAGCTTACCGTCGCGGACAACGGCTGCGGCGTGAGCGCGGCCGACCTGCCGCGCGTGTTCGAGAAAGGTTTTACCGGCGACAACGGCCGCACCACCAAGCGCGCAACGGGCATCGGCCTCTACCTGGTTGCGCGTCTGTGCTCCAAGATGGGTATCGATGTCACCGCGGCATCCGACTCCGGCGAAGGCTTCGTCGTAACATTCGCGTTTTCAACGAATAAGTTCCAATATTTCGAGTAACGCACGCGGCAGACGTCCGCCCAAACAAAACGTGCCACCCCAAACGGGGCGGCACGCCATCTTTTATCAGCCAACTCGCTGAAGTAAGGCTGCGAAGGCCGCGGGGCCGGGAGGGGTTTCCTAAGGGCATATCCCGCAGCCGCAACGCGGCGAGGACGTGCCCGTGGAAACCCCGCAGGCCCCGCGGCCGGTGGGAGCAACGCTACTTCACAACCAAAATGTCGCAGTCCGTATTGCGCAGCAGGAACGTCGAAATTGAACCCAGCAGCGCATACTTGATCGAGGACAGGCCGCGGGCGCCGCAGAGCACCAGGTCGGGCTTAACCACGTCGAGCATCTCGTCCTTGAGCGTCTCGCGAATGCGGCCGGCGCGAATCATGACCTCGACCTCGGGAATGTCGGGATTGGCCTTGGCCTCTTCGAGCTGCTTGGCGATGGAGTTCTTAAATGCCTCCTCTAGGCCGTTGACCAGGTCGACCGGATAGGAGCCGGCGCTCTCGAGTGCCGTGGAATCGATAACGTGGCCGATAATCAGCTTGGCGCCGTTGTTCGCGGCGACCTTGATGGCGCGTGCGAGCACAAAATCCTGCTGCTCAGTACCGTCGAGTGAAACAAATACCTTGGTGTAGCCCTCGTTCATGGTTTCCTCCTTGGTCTATCGCACGGGCGCGGGGCTCGTGCGTCGGGCGGGCGCGGGTGCGTTGACCGCCGGACACTTTATCTTGTTGCAGTTATACCCAAGGATTTCGGTTTAACTGCTCGCAATTCTGTGAACGGGCGAGTTTTTTGGTAAGGGTAGGCGCGGTCGCACCGCCAACGGTTGATAATGGGACATCGCCCGCATCGTCCGCAGAACATCTACCGGCGGGTGTCTAACGAGGGGGTCCCTTTGGATATTATCGAGCTTCTAAAATCTGCCTTCATGGGCCTGGTCGAGGGCATCACCGAATGGCTGCCCGTTTCGTCGACGGGTCACATGATCTTGGTGGACGAGTTCGTCAAGATGAACGTGAGCGAGACGTTCTGGAATATGTTCCTGGTCGTGATTCAGCTCGGCGCCATTCTGGCCGTCTGCGTGCTGTTTTTCCACGAGCTCAACCCGTTCTCGCCCAGCAAGGGCAAGGAGGGCCGTCGCGACACCTGGGTGCTGTGGGGCAAGATTGTGCTCGGTTGCATTCCTGCGGCGGCGATCGGCCTGCCGCTCAACGACTGGATGGAGGAGCATTTCTACAACGCTCCCGTCGTGGCGCTGGCGCTCATTGTGTACGGCGTGCTGTTTATCGTGATCGAGAACTGGCGCGCAAACAAGCGCGAGGAAATGGCCGTTGCCGGTTCGTTTGGTTCGCGTGCTGTGGTGTCGGGTGGACGTCCCGCCGGTGCGCACTTTGCGGCGCCCGCCACGGCTACCGCTGAGGATGAGGACGATGACGAGAACCTGGACTTTGGCTCCATCGCCACGCTCGAGGACCTCAGCTGGAAGACTGCGCTGGGTATCGGCTGCTTCCAGGTGCTTTCGCTGGTGCCCGGTACGTCTCGCTCCGGTTCTACCATCATCGGCGGCCTGCTTTTGGGCTGCACGCGCTCGGTGGCGTCTAAGTTCACGTTCTTCCTAGCCATCCCTGTCATGTTTGGCGCGAGTGCGCTCAAGCTGGTCAAGTACTTCATCAAGGGCGGCACGTTCGGCACCAACGAGATCGCCATCTTGGGCGTGGGCTGCGTTGTTGCCTTTGTGGTTTCGCTCATCGCCATCAAGTGGCTCATGGGCTTCGTCCGCCGTCACGACTTTAAGTGCTTCGGTGTTTACCGCATCATCCTGGGCATCGTAGTGCTCGCATACTTCTTCGTTCTGGAGCCGATGCTCGGCCTTTAACTTAGTCGACGCTGCGCGGCGGCCAGAGCGACAGCTTGTCATTCAAAGAGGGTGGCATGACCAAAAGGTCTATGCCGCCCCCTTTTCATGCCAATTTGTTCGCCCTGACCGTCGCTCGCTGCTGCTGCCATGACATCGGCGGTTTCGTGATTGTCAATAGATTGGTGCAAAGTAACCTGACCCCATTGCGCCAAATCCGCTGGGGCGGGCCTGACGGTGGCGCACGGAGTCGTGGTGTGATTTGCGTCGGTGTCCGCGCGGCTCGGTATACTGGTACGGCTCAAACTATGGCGCTGCCCGCAGGCGCGCCGTCCGTCAGATGAGGAGTCGCCCATGACCCAGCCCTTGCCCTGGGAAAAGAACGCCGCGGTACCCGTGCCGCCTGCGCCGGAACCCGTGCCGCTCGATGCATACACCGCCCCCGCTGCGCCGGAGCCCGAGCTCGTTCCGCTCGACATCTACGACGCCCCGGCTCCGGCGCCCAAACCTGCCAAGCCGCTCGTCGATATCGATAGCCTTAACCCCGCCCAGCGCGAGGCGGTCCTGACCACCGAGGGCCCGCTGCTGGTCCTTGCCGGTGCTGGCTCGGGCAAGACCCGCGTCCTGACCTTCCGCATCGCTCATATGCTCGGCGACCTGGGCGTTAAGCCTTGGCAGGTTCTTGCCATCACGTTTACCAACAAGGCCGCTGCCGAGATGCGCGAGCGTCTGGCGGCACTCATCCCAAGCGGCACTCGTGGCATGTGGGTGTGCACCTTCCATGCCATGTGCGTGCGCATGCTGCGCGAGGACGCCGACCTGCTGGGCTATACCGGTCAGTTCACCATCTACGATGACGACGACTCAAAGCGCATGGTGCGCGACATTATGCAGGCGCTCGGCATTGAGCAAAAGCAGTTCCCCATCAACATGATCCGCAGCAAGATCAGCTCGGCCAAAAACGCCATGATCGGGCCCGAGGACATGCTCAAATCCGCTGACAGCCCCAATGACAAAAAGGCCGCGCAGGTCTACTTGGAGCTGGAGCGCCGCCTGCGCGCCGCCAACGCGATGGACTTCGACGACCTGCTTGTGCGCACGCTCGAGCTGCTGCGCACCCGCCCCGAGGTGCTCGACAAGTATCAAGAGCGCTTCCGCTACATTAGCGTCGACGAGTATCAGGACACCAACCACGTCCAGTACGAGATCGCCAACCTGCTGGCCGCCAAGTACCAAAACCTTATGGTCGTGGGCGACGACGACCAGTCCATTTATAGCTGGCGTGGCGCCGACATCACCAACATCCTGGACTTTGAGCAGGACTTTAAAAACTGCAAGACCGTCAAGCTGGAGCAGAACTATCGCTCTACGGGCCATATCCTGAGCGCCGCCAATGCCGTTGTTCGCCACAACTCGCAGCGCAAGGACAAGCGCCTGTTTACGGCCGAGGGCGATGGCGAGAAGATTCAGGCTTTCCAGGCAAGCGACGAGCGCGACGAGGGTCGCTGGATTGCCGGCGAGATCGAGAAGCTGCATGCCAAGGGTACGAGCTACGACGATATCGCCGTGTTCTACCGCACCAACGCCCAGTCGCGTATCCTCGAAGATATGTTCCTGCGCGCGGGCGTGCCCTACAAGATCGTCGGCGGCACGCGATTCTTCGACCGCGCCGAGATCCGCGATGTCATGGCCTACCTCAAGATGATCGTGAACCCGGCCGACGAGATGAGCGTCAAGCGCGTCATCAACACGCCGCGCCGCGGCATCGGCTCCACTTCGATCCAAAAGATTGAGCAGCTGGCGCGCGACAACCGTTGCTCGTTCTTCCAGGCCTGCGAGATCGCAACAGCCGAGACGGGCATGTTTAGTGCCAAGGTGCGCAACGGCCTGTCGAGTTTTGTGGCGCTGGTGCGCGAGGGCCGTCGCATGGACGGCGAGCTCAAGGATGTCGTCGAGATGATTGTCGACAAGACGGGCCTGCTGCAGGCGTTCCGCGCCGAGGGCACCATGGAGTCCGAGAGCCGCGCCGAGAACATCCAGGAATTCCTGGGCGTCGCTGCCGAATTTGAGGAGACGCACGAGGATATCGAGGGCACGCTCGAGAGCTTGGAAGAGCTGCGTGCAGCCGGTGTTGCCGATGTGCCTGTCAGTGCCGAGCCCGAGCCCGTCGTGGTGAGTGCGCCCGCGCCCGAGCCGGGGCCGTCCGCTCCGGCATCCTCGTTTGAGGCACTTGTCGGCGCTCGTGACGCCGCGGGCTCCAATCCGCTCGATAGCCTAGCCGCCCCGGCGTTCTCGCCGCAGGATGCCTTGGCCGCCGCCATCGCGGGCAACGCCTATGCCGCACCGACGGAGCTGCCGGCGGGTGCTGTACATGCCGACGAGATCGAGCGCACCTATGGCCCGCTCACTTGCAAGGCGTTGCCGGCGCTCATGGAGTGGCTGGCCCTGCGCTCCGACTTGGATTCCCTGGCCGGCGAGACGCATGCCATTACCATGATGACCATCCACTCCGCCAAGGGCCTGGAGTTCCCGGCGGTGTTCGTGGCCGGCATGGAGGAGGGTATCTTCCCGCACGTGCACGACTTTGGCGGCAGCGATGACCCGGGCAAGCTCGAGGAGGAGCGGCGCCTGGCCTACGTTGCCATCACGCGTGCCCGTAAGCGCCTGTTCCTGACCTATGCGGCCACGCGTCGCACCTACGGCTCGACCTCTGCCAACCCGCGCTCTCGCTTCCTCAACGAGATTCCGTTTGAGGATATCGAGTTTAGCGGTATCGGTTCTGCCGGTTTTGAGGGCACGGGCTGGGAGAAGCGCGGCGACCGTCACGGCACCTTTGGCTCGGGCATGGGCTCGGATATGTATGGCGGCAAGGTGTTCGGTTCGCATACGCGCTCGACCGGCGGTTCCGGTTCGCGCGGCGGATCGAGCTTCGACGATTTCTTTGGTGGCAGCACCTATGGCACCGAGCGCCATCGCGGGGTTTCGCCCGACGCCGGCCGTGTTGCCTCGACCTTTGGTTCGGGCGCGCCGCGAGCTAAAAAGCCGTCGTCCAAGGTGTCGCCGACGGTGGAGCGCAAGGTCGATCGCGCCAGCGCGTCGCAGGACTTTGCCGCGGGCGATACCGTGAGCCACAAGACCTTTGGCACCGGTACCGTGATCTCGGTCGCCGGAGACATGATCGAGGTTCAATTCGAAAAGACCGGCCAGACCAAAAAGCTCATGAAGGGCTTTGCACCGATTGTCAAGCTGTCGTAATCCCGGCGGCCCCGGACAGGCGCCAAGGACAACGTCGCCTGCTCGGACAGTCCTGCGCAAGACGGAGGCCACATTAAGTGGCCTCCTTTGCGTGCGGAACTCGCGATCGACGTTGTCCTTGCCGCCTGTCCGGGGCCTTGGGTAGCGTTGCTTGCGAGCGTCGCTCTGCCTGTTCGCTTTTTGGTCTGGAGAGCCGGGTGGGCTGATATATGGATATGAGTAGGGGCTCTCCCGCACATGAACGAGGGGCCCCTTGTGCTTTGGCCTTTGATGATTGAACGTTTTATGCTGCTCAGCATCATTTCAATTAGTTACTAAAATGTTTATGAAATGAGGCAAGGGGCTCTCCCGTATGTGGACGGGGGAGCCCCTTGTTGCGTTTGGGTTGTTGTGGTGGCTTACAGGTGCGAGATGATCAGTTCCATTTTGCCTTCGAGGTCGATGGAGGTGACGGTGCTGGGGGCCAGCAGGTGGCTTCCCTTGTGGACTGCCTCGCCGCAGACGGTGCCTTCGCCGTCGATGACCGACAGACACATGAAGGGCCAGTGCTGGTCGAGGGTCTTGCTGCCGTTGACGCGCACGCGATCGACGGTGTAGCAGGGGTTGGACTCGAGCTCGGTCACGCCGTCGACCTCGGGCGCGGTCACGGTGCCGTCGGTCGGAGCCTGGACATTAAAATCGATGCAGTCGAGGCTCTGCTCAATGTGCAGCGGGCGCAGCTTGCCGTCGGTGCCGGGGCGGTCGTAGTCGTACAGGCGATAGGTCACATCGCTCGACTGCTGCGTCTCCAAAATGAGCGTGCCGGTCTTGATGGCGTGCACAGTACCGGAGTCAATCTGGAAAAAGTCGCCCTTGTGGATTGGCAGCACGTTGAGCATGTCATCCCAGCGGCCGTCCTCGATCATCTGTGCGGCCTCGGCGCGGTCATGCGCGCGCTGTCCGACGATGATTGTGGCGCCGGGCTCGCAATCCAGCACGTACCAGCACTCGGTTTTGCCCAGGCTGCCGTTTTCGTGCTCGGCGGCGTACTCGTCGTTGGGATGAATCTGGATCGAAAGGTCGTCCTTGGCGTCCAGAATCTTAATGAGCAGCGGGAACTCCTTGCTCTCGCAGTTGCCAAAGAGCTCACGGTGCTCGGACCACAGCCACGACAGCGTGTGGCCGGCATACGGGCCCTCCGCAATCTGGCAGTCGCCGTTGGGGTGGGCCGAGATGGCCCAGCACTCACCGATGGGGCCCTCGGGAATGTCGTAACCAAATACGGTTTCGAGCTGGCGGCCTCCCCAGATTTTTTCGTGGAAGATCGGCGTCAGTTTAATCAAATCGGACATGTTCATACCCCCATTGTGTTGCGCGGCCGCCCACTCCAAACGAGCCATAGTGAGCGCCCGTATGACTACAAAAACTTATGCCAGCGTTACGTTGTGCAGCTCAAAGCGGTCGCCTACGTTGTGCGAGATAGAATATTCAAACGCGGTGCCGCTATCCAAGAAGCCAATCTGGTTGAGTTCGAGCAGGGGAGAGCCGGGTTTGGTATCCAGGCGCTCAGCCTCTTCCTCAGTTGCCGCGACAGCGCGAATGGTGCGATGGAAGCTCGAAATCTTCAGCCCGCATTGCTCGCGGATAAAGCCGTAGACCGATCCGTACAGGTCCTTCTTTTTAAGGCCCGGGATCAGTTCGAGCGGCATATAGGTGTACTCGATGACGATGGGCTTCTCGTCGACCTGGCGCACGCGCACGATGTGATAGGCGAAGTCATCCTCGGCCATTCCCAGCTGGGTCGCAACCTCTGCCGGTGGATTGACGATCGAGAAATCGTAGACCACCGAGGTCACCTTTTCCCCGCGGTGCTCATACGAAAAGCCCTGGGCACGGTCGTTCTTGCCTTGAAAAAACACCTGGCCGGGAAGCCCCGCCGTGTCCTTGACGTAGGTGCCCGATCCGCGCCGGCTGGTAATAAGGCCTTCCTCGGTGATCTGCTCAATCGCTCGTTTGACGGTGATTTTGGAAACGCCATAGAGCTCACAGAACTCAACGACGGTGGGCAACTTATCGCCCGGTTTAAGTGCGCCGTCCTCGATGCTTCGACGGATATCTGCAGCTATCGCCTCGTATTTGGGAATCATGCAATCCTCCCTTCATATTTGCGTCGATATTTAGAAAGTATACCTACTTAAAAAGCATCCATATGGCTTTCATGAAAGAAGTTCGATAAAGAAAAATGAAAAAGACGCTTTACATAGAAAATTAGAGCGCTATGGTTATAGACAACAAGCGAGATGCATTGGCGTTTCCTTGTACTGTTTGAGGACGGTTTTGTTTTGGCGGGTTGGATATCGGTATGACCGGTGCGCGCCCGCGCCGGATAACCTGCCAGAGCAAACCCGTCTCCAACCGGAAGCTCTAAGACACGAAAGCGAGGACTTTGATGGCTCAGTATCAGCTGCCCAGCGACTTCTTCTTTGGCGCCGCTATGTCCGGCCCGCAGACTGAGGGTCAGTGGAACCAGGGCGGCAAGCTCGAGAACCTGTGGGACACCTGGTCCATCCAGGATCTGGGTTCGTTCTACAACTGCGTTGGCTCTTATGCCGGTAACGACTTTATGACCAAGTACCAGGAAGACTTTCGCATTCTGAAGGACTTGGGCCTGGATACCTATCGCACTTCCATCCAGTGGAGCCGTCTGCTCGATGCCGACGGCAACCTTAACGAGGAGGGCGCCGCGTGGTATCACGAGCTGTTCCGCGCCTCTCGCGAGGCCGGCCTGGAGCCGTTTGTCAACTTGTACCACTTTGACATGCCCACCTACCTCTTTAACCGCGGCGGCTGGGAGAGCCGTGAGGTCGTCGAGGCTTACGCGCATTACGCCGACGTCGCCTTCCACGAGTTTGGCCAGGAGATTAAGTACTGGTTCACCTTTAACGAGCCCATCGTCGAGCCCGAACAGCGCTATCAGGAGGGCGTGTGGTTCCCGCAGCTCCACGACTTTAGCCGCGCCCGCACCGTGCAGTATCACATCTCGCTGGCACATGCGCTGGCCGTGGCCAACTATCGTCGCGCCTATGACGAGGGCGTTATTCGCGCCGATGCCAAGATCGGCATGATCAACTGCTTTACCCCGGTCTACACCAAGCAGAACTCCAGCGAGGCAGACCTTGAGGCCGTGCGTATGACCAGCGGTATCAGCAATCGCTGGTGGCTCGACCTTATTACCAAGGGTGAGCTTCCCGCCGACGTGCTCGACAGCCTGGCCGAGGGCGGCGTTAAGCTCCCGTTCCGTGCCGGCGACCAAGAGATCCTCAAGCAGGGTGTTGTCGACTGGCTCGGCTGCAACTACTACCACCCCACGCGCGTTCAGGCGCCGGCGAGCAAGATCGACCAGTACGGCCTGCCGCACTTTGCCGACGAGTATGTGTGGCCCGACGCCGTTATGAACGAGAGCCGCGGCTGGGAGATCTACCCGCAGGGCCTCTACGACTTTGGCATGGACTGCGCCAAGAACTACCCCGATCTTGAGTGGTTCGTTTCCGAGAACGGCATCGGCATCATGGACGAATACAAGAACCGTGACGCCGAAGGAACCATCCAGGATGACTACCGCGTCGACTTTGTGCGCCAGCACCTGGAGTGGGTTGCCAAGGCAATCGCCGAGGGCGCCAAGTGCCGCGGATACCATTATTGGGCCGTCATCGATAACTGGTCTTGGGCAAATGCCTTTAAGAACCGTTACGGTTTTGTCGAGGTCGACCTTATGGACGGCTACAAGCGCCGCCTTAAGAAGTCGGCAGCTTGGCTCAAGCAGGTCGCCACGACCCACGTGGTTGACTAGCGACCGGGCGAACGCCCAGACCGTGCGCCGCCGCGCGCAACACATGGCACATCTGGTGGCAGAGGGCGACAGGCCACCGTGCGTATAGGAAAAGGCCGGATTTGAAAGTTAGGAGCAATCATGGCCAGTGACAACGGAAAGAGCTTCCTCGACAAGTTTGCCGAGGTCTCTGCGAAGGTGGGAAACCAGGTTCACCTGCGTTCCCTGCGTGACGCCTTCGCGACCATCACGCCGCTCTATATCCTTGCGGGTATCGCGGTTCTTATTAACAACGTCGTGTTCCCTCTGTTCCCGCTCGATGCGGCGGGCCTTGCCAATCTTCAGACGTGGGGTTCGGCAATTACGCTGGGCACCCTCAACGTCTCTGCCATTATCTTGGCCGGATTGATTGGCTACAGCCTCGCTAAGAACAAGCGTTTCGATAACCCGCTCGCTTGCGTGGTCGTCGCCATCTCTGCTTTCGTCATCATGATGCCGCAGCAGATCACCGCCACGCTTGCCGCCACGAGCCCGCTGCTCACCGACAAGATCACCTCCGCCGAGGTCACGGGCGCCCTTTCGACTGCCAACACCGGCACCAACGGTCTGTTCTCGGCTATTATCATCGCCCTGCTTTCCGTCTCGCTCTTCATCAAGATTTCTGGCGTCGAGAAGCTCAAGGTTAAGCTGGGCGAGGGTGTGCCTCCCGCGGTCTCCAACTCCTTCAACGTCATGATCCCGATGCTGCTCAACCTCGCAATCTTCGCTCTTGCCGCAGCCCTGCTCGCCGTGTGCGCCGGCACCGATCTGTGCGACATCATCTCCACGTGCATCTCCAACCCGCTCAAGAGCATCATGAACGCCGGTCCGTGGGCTGTTATCCTCATCTACACCCTTGCTAACCTGCTGTTCTGCGTTGGTATTCACCAGTCCACCATCTCTGGCGCTACCGTCGAGCCGATCCTGACCATGCTCATCGTCGACAACATGGCTACCTTTGCCGCCGGTGGCACCATCCAGCCCGATCACTACATGAACATGCAGATCGTTAACAGCTTCGCCCTCATCGGCGGCTCGGGCTGCACCCTCATGCTTCTGCTCGACACGCTCCTGTTCTCCAAGAACAAGGCTTCCGAGACCGTTTCCAAGATGGCTATCCTGCCTGGTCTGTTCAACATCAACGAACCGGTTATCTACGGTTACCCCATCGTGTACAACCTGCCGCTCATGATTCCGTTTGTCCTCCTTCCCGATCTGTTCATCGGCATCACCTATGGCCTTACCTGCGCAGGCATCATCAGCCCCTGCATCGCCCAGGTGCCCTGGACTATGCCTCCCGTCATCAATGCCCTGCTCGCTACGGGCTTTGACTGGCGCGCCGGCGTGTGGCAGGCTCTCGAGATTGTCATTGGCATGGCCGTCTACCTGCCCTTTATGAAGATTTCCGAGAAGGCAATCGCCAAGCAGGAGGCTCTCGCCGAGTAGAACGCCTAACGTTCGTCCCTTTCACCTTTGCGGGCGCCGGTACGCGGTGCCGGTGCCCGCAGCTCTCTCCCTTGCGTAAAGATGCAGGGGGGTGGGAACAATAGCCGCAAAGAGTGAAACCAGTCGTCGTCTGCGCGCCGCGCAGTTATAAGGAGGAAACCATGAAGAAGATCATGCTCTGCTGCAATGCCGGTATGTCCACGAGCCTGCTGGTCCAGAAGATGCAGGCCGAGGTCGCGAACCGTGGCTTGGAAATTGAGATCGAGGCTCGCCCCATGAACGAGGCCCACGATCACCTGGACGAGTGCGACATGTTGCTGCTTGGCCCGCAGATCGGCTACACCAAGGGCGATTTTGAGAAGGAGGCCGCTGGCCGCTTCCCGGTCGAGGTCATCAACATGGTCGACTACGGCCGCATGAACGCTGCCGGCATCATCGACCACTGCGTCAGCGTGATGGGCTAGGTGCAGCATATGGAGGATATGAACGAGTTGCAGATGACCTGCTTCGAGATCATCAGCTACGTCGGTACCGCCAAGAGTATGTACATCAATGCCGTGCAAAAGGCCAAGGAGGGCGATTTTGACGCTGCCGAGGAGCTTATCAAGCAGGGCGACGAGGCCTATAACGGTGGCCACGATGTCCATATGGGGCTCCTTAAAAAGGAGGCCAACGGCGAGCGTAACGGCGAGGCCCCGTTGATTCTGCTGCATGCCGAGGACCAGATGGCCGGCACCGAGACCATGCGCGTCATGGCGACGGAGCTCATCGAGATCCACAAGCAGCTGCAGGCGCTTCAGGCCTAGTCGGCGTTATCGCCGCGATGGACCGTGCAGTCCAACAGACAATACAGTCCCTTTCACGGGCGCCGGGAGCCTCCGCCTCTCGGCGCTCGTTGTTTTTGGCAAAGGTTTACGCGGCCTGTTGGCTGGTACCGCGTGTTTCCCCAGATAAAACCTACCAAACAAACCTGTCCCTTTTTGGTAGGTTTTTGCCTTGGGAGCGGTACCATACAGGCAATGTTTAAACGAGAAAGGTGGGCTCCCATGGAACCTAAGCAGTACTATATCGGCATTGACGTCGGCGGCACTTCGGTTAAGGAGGGCCTGTTCGACGAAGACGGTAACCTGCTTGCCAAGGCCAGCGTGCCTACGCCTCCCATCGTTGACGCTGCGGGCTTTGCCGCGGTGACCGAGGCTATCGACCAGGTGGTTGCCAAGGCGCAGATTCCGCGTGCCTTTGTGGCGGGCATTGGCCTGGCTGTTCCGTGCCCTATCCCGGCGTCGGGCGATGCCAAGGTCAAGGCCAACATTGCCATTAACCTGCCCGAGCTTAAGATCGCCATCCAGGAGCACTGCCCCGACGCGGTCGTTAAGTACGAGAACGATGCCAACGCCGCTGCCATGGGCGAGGCCTGGCTCGGCTCTGCCAAGGGCGTGCAGAACGTCGTGATGGTCACCATCGGTACCGGCGTGGGCGGCGGCGTTATCGTTAACGGCGACGTGGTGTCGGGCGTTGTGGGTGCCGGCGGCGAGATTGGCCACATGTGCCTGAACCCGGCTGAGGAACGCACCTGCGGCTGCGGCGGCCATGGCCATCTGGAGCAGTATTCCAGCGCCACCGGCGTGGTGAGCAACTACCTTGCCGAGTGCGAAAAGGCGGGCGTCGAGCCCATCGAGCTGACCGGCCCCTCCGATTCCAAGGACGTGTTCCAGGCCTGCCGCGAGGGCGACAAGCTCGCGCTGGCCGCGGCCGATACCATGGCCGACTATCTCGGCCGCGCACTGGCGCTTATTGCCAACGTGGTTGATCCCGAGATGTTCCTCATCGGCGGCGGCGCCTCCGCCTCGGCCGATGTCTACCTCGACAAGGTTCGCGAGCACTTTAAGCAGTACGCGCTTTCCGCCTCGCGCGAGACGCCCATTAAGGTCGCTTCGCTCGGAAACGACGCCGGCATCATCGGTGCCGCCTACGTAGCCCTGCGCGCCGCCGGCAAATAGCTGGTGCAAGGGGGACAGGTTACTTTGCACCAACATGGTGCAAAAGGGACAGCCTTGGCCCCCGTGCCTGCGCCCCAAAATATGCCGTGGCCCTTCCGTCTGCGAAGGCTCGGCATCGGCGTGCTACCATAGCTACGTCCAAGTACACATATCAAGTGGAGGATATCCATGGCAAACGTTCTTGTCTTTGGTCACCAGAACCCCGATAACGACGCCATCATGAGCGCCGTCGTCCTGTCCCAGCTGCTCAACCAGGTTGAGTATGCCGGCAACACCTACGAGGCCTGCGCCCTTGGTCAGCTTCCGGCAGAGTCCGCCAAGCTGCTCGCCGACGCCGGCATTGCCGAGCCCCGCGTGATTGAGTCCGTCGAGGCCGGTCAGCTTGTCGTCCTCACCGACCACAACGAGTCCGCCCAGTCCGTCGCGGGCCTTAAGGACGCCACGGTCTTTGGCGTCGTCGACCATCACCGCATCGGCGACTTCGAGACCGCCGGCCCGCTGCATTACATCTGCCTGCCCTGGGGCTCCAGCTGCACCATCGTCACCAAGCTCGCCGGCGTGCTCGGCGTTGAGCTTTCCGACGTACAGGCCAAGCTGCTGCTCTCGGCCATGATGACCGACACGCTCATGCTCAAGAGCCCCACCACCACCGATGTCGACCGCGCCGTCGCCGCCAAGCTCGGCGAGCAGGTGGGCGTCGACCCGGTCAAGTTTGGCATGGAGGTCTTCCTCACCCGTCCGTCCGGCTCCTTCACTGCAGCCGAGATGGTCGGCAACGACATCAAGATGTTCGAGCCCGCTGGCAAGAAGCTGCTCATTGGCCAGTACGAGACCGTCGACAAGAGCCGCGCACTCGGCATGATCGACGAGATCCGCGAGGCCATGCGCGCCTACGCCGCCGAGAAGGGCGCCGACGGCATTGTCCTGTGCATCACCGACATCATGGAGGAGGGCTCGCAGGTCCTGCTCGAGGGCGAGACCGAGGCTGCTCAGAAGGGCCTGGGCATTGCCGATGAGTACGACGGCGTCTGGATGCCGGGCGTCCTCTCCCGTAAGAAGCAGGTCGCTGCCCCCATCATGGCCGCCTGCTAGGTTTAGTTGACCGAACGCCACGACCGGATCGCGGACGCCCCGCGCTCCGGTCGTTTTTTGTGCACGGCGCCGCGTCGTCTCCCGGACAGGCGTGCCCGTGCCGTTGAGCAAATAATGTTCAACCTGTGGTTCCGCTTTTCGGCCACGCCTGCGTGCTTGTCGCGCAGGGTAGGCTAGATGCAAGCGTAATACGTTAGAGCGCGGCGCCGCCACTTGGGCGGGCCGTGCTTTTTTAAGACGGGAGCTTTCCCGTGAAAGGAGCCGCCCATGGCAGCACCCGAGCAGCTGTTCAACGTTCGTGAACGCAAGCGCTTTGAACGTCACGACATCTGGGAGCGCATCGCCGAGAACGGCACGATTTCCGCCGCGGTTATGGTCATCGCCGCCATCGCCGCCGTCATTTGCGCCAATACCGATGCCTACGAGGCCATCCATCACTTTTTGGAGACCCCGCTGTATGTGGGTCTGGGGCATTTGACGGCTGGCCTCACCGTTGAGCTTTTCGTCAACGACTTCCTCATGGCGATTTTCTTTTTGTTGGTGGGCATTGAGCTTAAGTACGAAATGACGGTCGGCGAGCTCAAGAATCCGCGTCAGGCCATGCTTCCCATGCTGGCGGCCGTGGGCGGCGTCGTCGTTCCCGCCTGCATCTACCTGATCTTTAACCATGCCGGCGCCCGCAACGGTTGGGCCATCCCCATGGCAACCGATATTGCCTTCGCGCTGGGCGTGCTGTCGCTTTTGGGCAATCGCGTGCCCAACGGCGTGCGCGTGTTCTTCTCGACGCTCGCCATCGCCGACGACCTCATCTCCATCGCCGCCATCGCCATCTTCTACGGTCAGAGCCCCAATCCGTTTTGGTTGGGCGCCGCCGCGCTTGTGACCTGCGCGCTCGTGTGGCTCAACAAGACGCAGCATTACCGCCTTGCCCCGTATTCGGTACTGGGGCTGCTGCTGTGGTTCTGCATGTTCAAGAGCGGCGTACATGCCACGCTTGCTGGCGTCATCTTGGCCTTTACCATCCCGGCCAAGTGTGGCGTCAAGCTCGATAGCCTCACCGATTGGCTGGGCGAGTGCCTGCCGCTGCTCGATGACCGCTACGATGATGAGGCACACATCCTGGGCCAGCATGACTTTACCGTCTCGACAACCAAGGTCGAGCGCGTCATGCACCGCGTGACCCCGCCGCTTATCCGCATGGAGCGTCTGATCTCCACGCCGGTCAACTTTGTGATCCTGCCGATCTTTGCGTTCGTAAACGCTCAGGTTCGCTTAGTGGGCGTGGACATGAGCACGCTGCTCACCGACCCGGTGACGCTCGGCGTGTACTTTGGCATGCTGCTGGGCAAGCCGATCGGCATCTTTGGTATGACGTTTGCCCTGGTTAAGCTTAAGGCCTGCGAGCTGCCGCACAATGTCAACTGGCACATGATTGCCGGCGTGGGCATTCTGGGCGGTATCGGCTTTACCATGTCGATTCTCATCAGCGGCCTTGCCTTCCCGACGGCCCAGTTTGAGGTTCTTGCAGCCAAGGCCGCTATTCTCGCCGGTTCGGTCACCGCAGCCGTGCTCGGCATGATCTACATGAGCGTGGTCTGCAAGCATCTCTCGCCCAAAGACGAGTAAGAGCGCGAAAACCGGCTCCAGAACCGATTCGGGCGCGTTCAAAATGCGGATTCGGGCGGTGCTTGCCGCCTGCCAGACACGCCAGTGGTCAAAAAACGCCGTTTGTGAGTACTGTCACAAACGGCGTATCATTTTAGGTGCGGAAAATAATGAACAAAGTTATAAGAACTGTACGTTAATGAGTGACCATCGAATTCCAATTTGGCGCTAGCTGACGGTGATTAGGAAGTTTCAAGTCGAGTTTTGCCGATTTCGACCAAGAATCGCTGCTACTAAAAAGGTAACAGTACTCATATTTGCCCTTTTTTGGCCACAAGCCCTAAAACAAGCCTCGCCAAGGTCGGGAAGCGGGCCAAATCGCCGGCCTCGAGGCTTATTCCACCGTTCCGTAGACGGCGCCCCAGCCGTGGGCGGCCAAGGCGGAGTTGAGCTGGTCGCAAAGTGACTGGCGGTCGTAGTAGCCGGGCGGCAAAAGGTTCACGATCTCCATGAGGTCGGGCGCCAGGTCCAAGATTTCGGCCTGTACGATCAGATCCAGGCGGTCGATGGCGTGGCGGTCGTAAAACAGTCCGTCGACCAGGCGCTGCAAGTCGCCGAATTCCTCGGCCTGAAACGATCCGTACTCCATAGTGCCTCCTTGGGCGCCCCACGCCGGCATGCGCGGCGATTCGTAATTCATTGCGATGAACTTAATCTATCACGGCTTCATACCGTTGCGGCGGTGGCGGTCTATACTTAGACGAACTGCAACGTACCGCTTCGCGAAAGGTCGCACCCATGCAGACGATCTACCAGAAGATGGAAACCACCGAACTCGATGCCGCCATCGAGGCGCTTAAAGCCGAGGTTGCCGAGGTCAAGGCCAAGGGCCTGGCGCTCGACATGGCGCGCGGCAAGCCGTCGCCCTCCCAGGTGAACATTTCTCGCCCCATGCTCGATATCCTCAATGCCGATGCCGATCTGCACGACGGCAATGTCGACTGCTCCAACTACGGTTGCTTCGAGGGCATTCCCTCGGCACGCAAGCTGGCGGGGGAGTTCCTGGGTTGTCCTGCCGAGCAGACGCTCGTACTGGGCTCATCGAGCCTGCTGATCGAGCACGATATCGCCGGTATGTTCTGGCGTTGCGGCTCGTGCGGCAGCGACCCTTGGGAGGCTTACGAGGCAGCGCACGACGGCAAGAAGGTCAAGTTCCTGTGCCCCGTTCCTGGCTACGATCGCCACTTTGGCATCACCGCCGACTTGGGCATCGAGAACGTCCCCGTCGCGATGACCGACAACGGCCCCGACATGGACGAGGTTGAGCGCCTGGTTGCCACCGACGACTCCATCAAGGGCATCTGGTGCGTGCCCAAGTATTCCAACCCCACGGGCATCACCTTTAGCGAGGACACTGTGCGTCGCCTGGTCGAGATGCCCACGGCCGCGCCCGATTTCCGCATCTTCTGGGACAACGCCTACTGCGTGCACGACCTGTACGACGAGACCGACGAGCTCGCCAACATCTTCGATCTTGCCCGCGCGGCGGGCACCGAGGACCGCGTGGTGGCCTTTGCCTCGACGTCCAAGATCACCTTCCCGGGTGCCGGCATCGGCTTTATCGGTGCGAGCCCCGCGGTCATCGCCGAGTTCTCCAAGCGCCTGAAGGCCGGTCTTATTAGCGCCGACAAGCTCAACCAGCTGCGTCACGTGCGTTTCCTTCCCACCATCGAGGCGGTCAAGGAGCACATGAAAAAGCATGCCGAGTTCCTGCGCCCGCGCTTTGAGGCCGTTGAGCGTAAACTCACCGAGGGCTTGGGCAACACGGGTTGCGCCACTTGGACTCATCCCCATGGCGGCTACTTTGTGAGTTTCGATGGCCCCGAGGGCTCGGCCCAGAAGGTCGCCGCGCTTTGTGCCGACCTGGGCGTCAAGCTCACGCCGGCTGGTGCCACCTGGCCTTATGGCAAGGATCCGCGCGACACCAACATCCGCATCGCGCCGAGCTATCCCACGGTCGAGGACCTGGAGGCTGCGCTCGATGTGCTGGTGCTGGCTGTCAAGCTCGTCGCTGCCGAGCTTGCGCGTACCGAGCGCGCCTAACGCGTAGGGCCCCGCAAGTCCGCGCCTAGTACTATCCGCACTTTCGATACGTAAAGGAGCGTATACATGGATTTGGGTATTTCCACCAACCCCACGCCAGAGCTCTACACCATTAAGGTGACCGGTGAGATCGATATCTCTAACGCCGATAGCCTGCGCAATGCCATCGACCTGGCGCTCGAGCAGCCCACTGAGGCCGTTGAGCTCGATTTTGCCCAGGTGAGCTACATCGATTCGACAGGCATTGGCGTGCTTGTGGGCGCCGCACACCACGCAGCTGATCATGGTAAGCGTTTTAGCTGCGTCAACGTGCAGCCCCCGGTGATGCGCGTGGTTCAGCTGTTGGGTGTCGACCAGGAGATTTCGATCACCGCTGCATAATCTTTGCCCCCAAAAGGGCGTGCCGTTTGGCATATGTTTGTGATGCGCTCGGACGTTTTGGCGTCCGGGCGCTATACTTGACCGAATGAATAGACGAGTTCCGGCCGAATGGCGCGGTGCGGGCTCGACTCACATCGAGCCTTGGAGGTATGTGTGTTTGGTATTGGAGAGGGTGAGCTCGCGATCATCGTGGTCTTCGGCTTTTTGCTGTTTGGCCCGGATAAGCTCCCGCAGATGGGCCGCACGATCGGCCGTGCCATCCGTCAGTTCCGCGAGACGCAGGAAAAGATGACGGCCGTTGTTCAGTCCGAGATTATCGATCCGGTGAGCGAGGCCGCGTCGGCCCCGGTCAAGCCCAAGAAGACTGCTGCGACCGACGACGATTCCGATGCGGACGAGGATGCCGCCGAGACGGCAGCGCCCGCCAAGAAGGAGACCTTTGCCGAGCGTCGCGCCCGTCTTGCTGCCGAGAAGGCCGCAAGCGAGGGTGCTGCTGAGGGCGAAGGCGCTGTTGATGAGGCCGAGGGTACAGAGCCTGCTACTGCCGTCGAGCCCGAGCCTGCTGCAGAGCCCGAGCCCGAGCCGGCAGAGCCCACGACGGCTGACCTCTACGCCCGCCGTCCCCGCAAGCGCAAGGCTGTCGTCGACCAGCTCGCTCGCGAGCTCGAGGCCGAGGACGCTGCCGAGACTGCTGCCGCCGATGCCCCGAAGGGAGGCGATGAGTAATGCCTATCGGACCTGCGCGTATGCCGCTCTTCGATCACCTGGGAGAGCTCCGTCGCCGCCTGACCATCGTGGTCGTGTCGGTGTTTGCCGCCGCCATCGTGCTGTACTTTGCCACGCCCGTGGTGCTCGATATCCTCGAGGATCCCATCCGCTCGTTTGTGCCGGACGGTAAGTTCTACATCACCACCACGCTCGGCGGCTTTGGACTGCGCTTCTCGCTGGCCATCAAGATGGCCGTGGTCATGTGCACGCCCATGATCATCTGGCAGATCCTGGCATTTTTCCTGCCGGCACTGCGCCCCAACGAGCGCAAATGGGTCGTACCCACGGTGCTCGCCTCGACGGTGCTGTTCTTCCTGGGCGCCATCTTCTGCTACTTCGTCATTATTCCGGCGGGCTTTGAGTGGCTCATCGGCGAGACCTCGGCCGTCGCAACCGCGCTGCCCGACCTGGAGAACTACGTCAACATGGAGCTGCTCTTTATGATCGGCTTTGGTGTGGCGTTTGAGCTGCCGCTCATCATCTTCTACCTGTCCGTCTTCCATATTGTGTCCTATGCGGCCTTCCGCAGCGCCTGGCGTTACGTATACGTTGGCCTGCTCGTGGGCTCGGCTGTGATTACGCCCGACGGCTCGCCCGTTACGCTGGGTCTCATGTATGGCGCCCTGCTCTCGCTCTACGAGATTTCGCTTGCCATCGCTCGCGTGGTCATTACCGCGCGCGAGGGCAAGGAGGGCCTGTTCGTGAGCCGTCTGGACCTGTTCTCGGACGACGAGGAGTAAATCGGTATGCACGAGGTTGGCATTGTCAACGGCATGCTCGATACAGTGATTCGCGCGGCGCGTGGGGCGGGGGCCTCGCGCGCCGTTTTGGTAACGCTTCGTATCGGGGATATGACCGAGGTCGTGCGCGAGGCGCTCGACTTTGCGTGGGAGACGTTTCGCGATGAGGACCCGCTCACGCGCGGCTGCGAGCTTGCCGTGGAGGAGGTCCATCCACAAAGCGAGTGTCTGGACTGCGGCGAGGTTTTCGACCACGATCGCTTCCACTGTCGCTGTCCCCAGTGTTGTGGTGCCAACGTGCGCCTACTGCACGGCCGCGAGCTCGATATCGCAAGTATCGAAATCGAAACCCCCGACGATTAGCCCGCCAGCCACCTGGGAACGGGGTATAAAGGGGCCAAAGTAAGGAGCGCTAAGTATGGCCGAGAAAACGATTGATATCGCGTCGCCGATTCTGTCGCGCAACGAGCGCCTGGCAGATCAGCTGCGTCAGCGATTTGAGCAGACGAACACCTACGTGATCAATGTGCTGTCGAGCCCCGGCTCGGGTAAGACCACCACGATTCTGGGCACCAACGAGCGCCTGCGTGACAAAGCCGGCCTGCGCTGTGCCGTCATCGAGGGCGATATCGCCTCGGATGTCGACGCCATCACCATGAAGGAAGCCGGCATGCCCGCCATCCAGATCAACACGGGCGGCCTGTGCCACCTCGAGGGCAACATGATCATGGAGGCCGTCGACGCCTTCGACCAGGCCGTCGGTCTGGAGAACATCGACGTCATCTTTATCGAAAACGTGGGTAACCTGGTCTGCCCGGTCGACTTTGACCTGGGCGAGAACCTGTCCATCATGATTCTCTCGGTGCCCGAGGGCGACGACAAGCCCATCAAGTATCCGGGCATCTTCCAGCACGCCGGCGCGCAGCTGCTCAACAAGGTCGACGTGGCCCCGGCTTTCGATTTTGACATGGATAGGTATACTAAGACACTCGATGACCTCAATCCGCAGGCGCCGCGGTTTGCCGTGAGCGCGCGCAAGGGCGAGGGCATGGATGCCTGGTGCGATTGGCTCATCGGGCAGATTGAGCAAGCAAGGGCGTAAGTCGGCCGCCATAAGCGCGGGCGCAGCCGCAGAGATATGAGATAGGAGCCTCTTTTGAAGCTCATCATCGCCGAGAAAAACGACGCCGCGCGTCAGATCGCCGAGCGGCTGTCCACGGACAAGCCCAAAAAGGACAAGGTGTACAACACCGCCATCTACCGTTTTGAGTGGAAAGGCGAGGAGTGCGTGACGATCGGTCTTGCCGGTCACATCCTCGCGCCCGATTTTTGCGACAGCGTGCTGTTCGATAAAAAGCTGGGCTGGTATTCGGTTACCGAGGACGGCGAGATGCTGCCGGCCGACATGCCCGATGGCCTGGCTCGTCCGCCCTACGACACCAAGCGCAAGCCGTTCCTTGCCGACGGCATTTCCATCAAGGGCTGGAAGCTCGAGAGCCTGCCTTACCTCACCTGGGCGCCCGTCATTAAGCTACCGGCCGAGAAGGAACTCATCCGCTCGCTCAAGAACCTCGCCAAAAAGTCCGACAGTGTCATCATCGCCACGGACTTCGACCGCGAGGGCGAACTGATCGGTTCGGACGCCCTCAACAAGGTGCGCGAGGTTGCGCCCGACTTGCCGGTCGCCCGCGCCCAGTATTCTTCGTTTACCAAGGCCGAGATTACGCAGGCCTTCGATAATCTTGTCTCGCTCGACCAGAATCTGGCCGACGCCGGCGAGAGCCGCCAGCACATCGACCTCATTTGGGGTGCGGTGCTCACGCGCTACCTGACGCTCGCCAAGTTTGGCGGCTTTGGCAACGTGCGCTCCGCCGGCCGCGTGCAGACGCCGACGCTCGCTCTGGTGGTCGAGCGCGAACGCGAACGCATGGCGTTTGTGCCCGAGGACTATTGGCAGATTCGCGGCATGGGTGCCGCTCAGGGTGCTGCCGAGGATGACCGCTTTAAGATTGCGCACAAGACGACACGTTTTACCGACAAAGATGCTGCCGAGACGGCGTACGGCCACGTCGACGGCGCTACGACGGCAACCGTCGCCGCGGTGACCAAGCGCTCCCGCAAGCAGCAGCCGCCCACGCCGTTTGCGACGACCTCGCTGCAGGCTGCCGCCGCGGCCGAGGGCATCTCACCTGCACGTACCATGCGCATCGCCGAGTCCCTCTACATGGCGGGCCTCATCAGCTATCCGCGTGTCGACAACACCGTGTACCCTGCGACGCTCGATCTGGGCGCCGTGGTGAGCGACCTGGCAAAGATCAACCCGGCGCTGGCGCCCGTGTGCAAAAAGGTACTCGCCGGCCCCATGAAGCCCACGCGCGGCAAAGTCGAGACCACCGACCACCCGCCCATCTACCCCACGGGCGAAGGCGATCCGTCCACGCTCGATGGCGGCCAGCGCAAGCTCTACGACCTCATCGCCCGCCGCTTCCTGGCAACGCTCATGGGGCCCGCGACCATCGAGAACACCAAGCTCGAGCTCGACGTCAACGGCGAGCCGTTCGTGGCTTCGGGCGACGTGCTCGTGACCCTGGGCTTCCGCGAGGCGTATCCGTATGGACTTAAGCGCGACGAGCAGATGCCGCCGCTGGAGCAGGGCGATACGGTCGACGTTTTCGACATTAAACTCGAGGCCAAGCAGACCGAGCCGCCCGCGCGCTACAGCCAGGGCAAGCTCGTGCAGGAGATGGAAAAGCGCGGCCTGGGCACCAAGTCCACGCGCGCGAGCATCATCGAGCGCCTGTATGCCGTGCGCTATCTCAAAAATGATCCCGTGGAGCCGAGCCAGCTGGGCATCGCCATTATCGATGCACTGTCGCAGTTTGCCCCGCGCATCACGAGCCCCGATATGACCAGCGAGCTCGACGGCGACATGACCCGCGTGGAGCGCGGCGAGGACACCGAAGAACATGTCGTGACGCACTCGCGCGCGCTGCTGGCCGGCGTGCTCGACGAGCTGCTCAAACATACGCAGGAACTGGGCGACGCCATCAGCGACGCCGTCACGGCCGATGCGCGCGTGGGCGCTTGTCCCAAGTGCGGCAAGGACCTGGTTATGAAGACGAGCGCCAAGACCCGCGGCAGCTTTATCGGCTGCATGGGCTGGCCCGACTGCGATGTGACCTATCCGGTGCCGAGCGGCGTCAAGGTGAGCCCGCTCGAGGGCGAGGCGGCCGTGTGCCCCGAGTGCGGCGCGCCGCGCATTAAGTGCCAGCCGTTCCGCCAGAAGGCCTTCGAGATTTGCGTGAACCCCACGTGCCCCACCAACTACGAGCCTGACCTTAAGGTGGGCGAGTGCAAGGTGTGCGCCGAGGCCGGACGCCATGGCGACCTGATCGCGCACAAGAGCGAGAAGAGCGGCAAGCGCTTTATCCGCTGCACCAACTACGATGACTGCGGCGTGAGCTATCCTCTGCCGGCGCGCGGTAAGCTCGAGGCGACGGGCGAGACCTGCCCCGAGTGCGGCGCCCCCATCGTGGTGGTCAACACGGCGCGCGGTCCGTGGCGCATCTGCGTGAACATGGACTGCCCGACCAAGGAGAAGAAGCCCGCCCGCGGCCGCAAGACCACAACCAAGGCGAGCACGGCGAAGAAGACAGCGGCGGCCAAAAAGACGACGGCTAAGAAAGCCACTGCCGCCAAGAAGACGACCGCGAAGAAGTCAACTGCGAAGAAGTCGACTGCCAAAAAGACCGCTGCCGACAAGTAGCCGCACGGTCGAAACATCACCTAGAACAAAAACGAGCGAGGACCTCAAGATCCTCGCTCGTTTTTTATCCGGCAGTTAGGGACGTTCCTTTTCTGCCGGGCGGCGAAAGAGTGCGCCCAACGACCAGCCGTTTAAGAGCGCCCCCGATACATAGTTGTCGGAACCTGGTCGTCTGTTGATAAAAAAGAAACCGCTAACGGACAAAATGGCGCCTTTTGCGGATTAGTTGCTGTGCCGGAAAATAAATTGTCAGAACCAGGCGATAATTAAATTGCCGCGGCTGTCGTTACATATGACACGTGACAGGAGGACATGATGAAAAAAATGCCCAAGTTGTTGTTAGCAATGGTTGTCCTATTTTTCGCCACCGGATTTATTTTATTGCCCTCCGCAAATGCTTCTGAGTATTTGACGCCCGCCGACGCATGCTTCGATTTGAATGATGGGCCGAAACAAGAACGTACTATCGAGCTGTCAGATGGCTCTACAGGTGTTTTTGGGATAGAGAAAGAGCAAGCTGATGTTGCCCCGATTTGGGACGGCTACTACAACGCTACTGATGGGAATTGGAAGGTTTATTTCTATACTGGAGTGCTCGATGCTGAGTACTGGATATCAATCAAGAACTACAACATTACATCGTGGTGGGGCCATAAAGCATCTTCCGTTGGCGGTGCCTTATCGAATTTCAGTAAGAGTTTTTCTTCCAAACGAACAAAGTGGAGCTTTCTTTTTACCGGAGTAGGCGGTATGGCGTCTGCGACTTATACTCTTGGAGCTGAAATAAATGGCTCTCGGCTGCATACATATCTAGCGTGATTCAATATGGGCGTGTTGGGCAAGATCAACATTGGCGGAGAGGTTTCCCTCCTGGCAATAGTTCTGGTTGAGATCGGGATCGTCGCTGCGGTGATCTATCTCGTTTGCAAGTTGATAAAGGCTCTCAAAAAGGTTATTGAACGAACCAAACAAGAGTAGGCGGTCAGTCCGCTCGATTTCGAATCCATTTCAGCGGGTGCCATCCTCTCTGTCTGCTTATCTGTGGGCGGAGAGGATTTTTCTATGACTGAGACCGCATCAGCGCCAAATCCACGCCTATCCACGACCCGTCACCTGGGGACGTTCCTTTCCAGCCGGTGCTTGGGGAGACTCCTTGCCACCCGGTCGTCGTGGATGTTCTTAAACGACTAGCGATCGGGGACAGCCCTTGCCGATTGGCCGGTTTGCCGTCCGGGTTGGCAAGGACTGTCCTTTTCTGCCGGCAGTTTAGGAACGTCCCCAACTGCCGCCTCAGGTAGTCATTGGGGACGTTCTTTAATGACTAGTCGTTTAAGAACGTCGCATGCGACTAGTTCACCTCGACAGGCTTAGCGCCGGGATAGCGCTCCTCAAAGTCTAGGCGGTACTTATTGTCATTGGTGCCCGCCACGTTGTCGCGCGCCAGCGGCGCCACGATCTCATTCTTGTGGTCCGCAGGCTTGGCGTATTTCAGGCTGATCTCCCAGGCATCACAGATTGCGTCAATGCGGTGATCCAGGTCGTCGTACAGGGCGATGATATCCTTCCAGGAGCTGTAGTTCTTGGAGCTCGTCGGGACGTCCAGGTCCTCGACGATGTCGTAATACTGCTCGATGGTGTCCTCCGTGCGCTCGGCGACGTCGGCGAGATTTTGACGGGTGGTTCGATCCTCTTCCAGATAGTTGCCGTTGAAGTTCTGCGCGCAGCCACGGACCTGGCTGTCGAGATCTTCGAGCAGGTCGTAGTATTCGCTCAGGCGACGGTAGAGGTTCTGCTCGGAGAGCGTTGCTTCGCCGCCATCCTCGTCGTCATCGTCATCATCGTCGTACAGGCTGTTGGGATTGCCGAGAGGCTTTAGGTCATCGTCGTCGACGTCATGGTGCAGCTTAGCTACCTCGGCAGTCGTCTGCGTGGCGGCGTTGTCGAACGGTCTGATCGCAAAGAAGATGACCAGGGCGATGATGATCGCCACCAGCACAACGATAACGGCGATAAGCGGCCCGGTGCCGCTCTTTTTGGGAGCGGGGGTCTGTGGCGAAGCGGGCGCGTATGCGGGAGCCGGCTGCTGTTGGGGCGAGCCGCTCGCGACGGGTATGCGCTGCGTGGTCTCGACGGCCTCGGTCCTTGCGGCGGGGTCGGGGCTATAGGCGAGGGGGTCGTCCGCCTTGGCTTGCGGCGTATCAAGGGAGCCGGTCTGCTCAAAAGCGGGCTGGCTATCGCTCGCGGCTGTTTGCTCAACGGGTGCACCGCACGAGGTGCAGAACTTGGCATTATCTTCAAGAAGCTTGCCGCACGAGGCGCAATACCGAGACATTGCCACTCCTTTCGCCACATTTCAATGCAATACGACGATTATACCCACTGCCCCAAGAAGCCGGCAGTTAGGGACGTTCCTTATCTGCCGGCAGTTTAGGAACGTCCCTAACTGTCGGCTAATCGTTGGGGCGCGCCTGTCCCTGGGGTATCATGGCTTGGTTGATATATCCGCATTTACGCGCCTTGTAGGAAGGGGCTGCGTCCATGGCTTTTGAGCCCGCTCAACATAGCTTTATCACGCTCGAGGGCGTCGACGGTGCCGGCAAGTCCACGCAGGCGCGCCTGCTTGCTCGCGCGCTCGAGCTCGCTGGCCACCAGGTTGTGAGCCTGCGCGAACCGGGCGGCACCGCCATCAGCGAAAAGATCCGCGCCCTGCTGCTCGACCCCGCCAATATGGCGATGGGCGATACCTGCGAGCTGTTGCTCTACGAGGCCGCGCGTGCCCAGCTGGTGCACGAGGTCATCGCGCCCGCCCTCGCTGCCGGCAAGGTGGTCCTGTGCGATCGCTTCTACGATTCCACGACCTGCTACCAGGCGTTTGCCGACGGCCTCGATCGCCAGATGGTGCGCGACGCCAACAACCTGGCCGTCGCGGGAACGCACCCGGCGCTCACACTCGTCTACCACATCACGCCCGAGCAGGCGGCGCTACGCATGGCAGCCCGTGGCGCGGCAGATCGCATGGAGGCTAAGGGCATGGCATTCCAGGAGCGTGTCTACGAGGGGTTTTGCGCCATTGCTGCCGAGGAGCCAAACCGCGTAAAGCTCATCGACGCCACTACGACCGTCGAGGTAGTTTTCGAGAAGACGGTCGAGCAGGTTCGCGCGTACGGTCTCGATATCCCCCAGGATGCTGTCGCCGCCGCGCTTGCCAAGGAGGCCGAGTAACATGGCCCCCGCTCAGGCAAGCCTGCTGGCCAAGCTCGACACCCAAGAGCGCGTGCGCGACTTTTTGACCAATGCCGTCGCCAGCGGCCGTGCATCGCACGCCTACCTGTTTTTGGGCGCGCCCGGCGCGGGCAAGCTCGATGCCGCGTGGGCGCTCGCCCAAGCCTTCCTGTGCGAGCAGGACGGCTGCGGCGCATGCGACAGTTGCGTGCGCGTCTCTCGGCATACGCATCCCGACGTGCACTATTACACGCCCGAGAGCGCCACGGGCTATCTTATTGCCCAGACCCGCGAGCTGCTCGATGACGTGCCGCTGGCACCCATTCGCGCCAAGGCCAAGGTCTACATCATCGACCGTGCCGAGCAACTGCGCGCCAACACCGCCAACGCACTGCTCAAGACACTCGAGGAGCCGCCCGAGGGCGTTATGTTCATCTTGCTGGGCACCTCGGCAGACGTGATGCTGCCCACCATCGTGAGCCGCTGCCAGTGCGTGCCGTTTCGGCTGGTGTCGCCCGCCGTCGCCGCGCAGGCCGTGAGCCGCGCCACCGGCCAGGACCCCGCGCGTTGCCGCATGGCGGTCGCCGTGGCGGGAAGCCCCACACGCGGCATCGAGTTTCTTAAGAGCGCCGAGCGCCAGGACGCCCGCCGTCAGATGGTCCGTGCCATCGACTCACTCATTGCCGCCGACGAGGCCGACGTGCTCAGTCGCGCCAAGTCGCTCATCGTCGCCGTCAAGGCGCCGCTCGCCGAGGTCAAGTCCACGCAGGAAAAGGTACTCGAGCAAAATGCCGACTACCTGTCGCGTGGAGCATTGAAGCAGCTTGAGGACCGCAACAAGCGCGAACTCAACGCGCGCGAGCGTTCGGGTATCATGGAAGCGCTGGCGAGCGCGCGGACGCTCATGCGCGACGTGCTGCTGACACTTCAGGACGAGGCGGCCGACGTGGTGAACGAAGACGTGCGTGACACGATCGGTCGGCTTGCCGCTGCGACGAATGTTGCGGGTGCCACCCAGGCGCTCGAGGCGGTCGCAACCGCCGAGCACAACATCGCCAGAAACGTTACTCCCCAGCTGGCCATCGAGGTCATGCTGTTCGATATCAGGAAGGCACTGAAATGCCGTTAGTCGTACCCGTTAAGTTTACCTACGCCTCGCGCGACCTGTGGTTTGACCCGCAGGACCTGGATATCCTCGAGGCCGATTATGCCATTTGCTCCACCGAGCGCGGAACCGAGATCGGCTTGGTTACGGCCGATCCCTTCGAGGTGCCGCAAGACGAGATCGGTCAGCCGCTCAAGCCCGTGCTGCGCGTGGCGAGCGACATCGACCTGCAGCTTGCCGACGATCTTGCCATCCAGGGCGACGAGGCCATGGTCGATTTCCGCCGTCTGGTCAAAGAACTCGACCTCGAGATGAAGCCGGTGGGCGTCGAGTACCTGTTTGGCGGCGAGAAGGCCGTGTTCTACTTTGCGGCCGAGGAGCGCGTCGATTTTCGCCAGCTCGTCAAGGATCTGTCCTCGACGCTGCACATTCGCGTCGACATGCGCCAGATCGGCGTGCGCGACGAGACTCGCCTGGTGGGCGGCTATGCCCAGTGCGGCCAGGAGCTCTGTTGCACGCGCTTTGGCGGACAGTTTGAGCCCGTCTCGATCCGCATGGCAAAAGAGCAGGACCTGCCGCTCAATTCCTCCAAGATCAGCGGCGTTTGCGGCCGCCTGATGTGCTGCCTGCGCTATGAGTTCGAAGCGTACAAGGACTTTAAGAGCCGTGCGCCCAAAAAGAAGACGCTCATCGATACGCCGCTCGGCAAGGCGCGTATTCAGGAATATGACACGCCGCGTGAGCAGCTGGTGCTGCGCCTGGAGAACGGCAAGGTCTTTAAGGTCAACCTGGCCGATATGACCTGCTCGGAGGGCTGCAAAAAGAAGGCCGCCGAGCAGGGCTGCAACTGCCGCCCCGACTGCGTGACGCGCGACGTGCTCGAGCGCATCGAGTCGCCCGAGATGCGTCTGGCGCTTATGGAGCTCGACCGCGAGAACGGCGTCGACGTGGGCGATGGCCTGTCGAGCGCCGACCGTCTGGCCGGTACGTCGATGCCCAAGCGCCGTCGTCGCGATGCTGAATCCGATGCTCGCGCCGGTCAGGGGCAGGGCGAGGGCCGTGGCCGCGGAAAGGGCCGCAGCAAGGCCGAGGCGCCTGAGGTCGAGGATACCGCCGGTGGCCGTCGCCGCCGCAAGCGTGCGGGCTCTGCCGATGCCGGCGAGGCCGCAGCCGCCGGCAAGAACGGAGCTCGCGAGCGCGAGGTTCAACAGCCCCAGCAGCAAAACCGCGGCGGTGGCATGAACCCCACGCGCCGTCGTCGCCGTCATCTGTCGAGCGAGGAGCGCGAGGACGCCTTCCGCGCCGCAGCTGCTCGCGAGGCTGGTGCCGCTTCCAAGGGCGCCTCGGCCTCCGACGCGCCTGCCGACAAGGGCGGCAAGTCACGTGGCGAGGAGGAGCGCGCGCCGCGTTCGCGCCGTCGCCATTCCTCGGGCGCGCAGCAGAAGCCCTCAGTGCCCTCCGTTGCCGATCAGGTCTCGGATGGCGAGGTCAAGGTCACGCGCCGTCGTCCCGGAGATGGCGGGGGAGCGGCTGCCAAGGCTTCGCGTGGCGCCGCTCGCGACGAGCGCGAGCCGCGCGAGGATCGCGGTGGCGAGGGCTCGGCCGACCAGGGTCAAAAGCGCCGTCGCCGTCGCCGTTCCCGCAAGCCGCGCCAGGATGGTGGCGAGGGCTCGGCCCCGTCTTCGTCTGCACCACAACCGCCTGCCGGCGAATAACGCCCGCGAGCGGATTTAACCAGCCTTGCCCCAATCGCGTCGGGGTACCATAGCGCTGAATCAACAACCCTCCCTGCGATCGAACGTAGGGAGGGTTGTGTCGTGAAGAGACATTTGAATGTGTTGGGATGCCTGCAAGGTGCCGGCGCCCTACCGTTTGCGGACGGATTGCTACCGTTTGCCGAGCGGGCGGCACGCGAGGCGCTCGAGGCATTGTCGCCAACACGATGTGCCGGCTGCGAGCGCGCCGGTGCGCTTATTTGCCAAGACTGCCTGGCTGCGCTCACGCTCATCGACCCACGGCATAGCTGCACCCGATGTGGCGCCCCGTTTGGGGATTTGCTGTGCACTGAGTGTTCGGTCGAGGGCACGTCCTCGGCAATGGCGGAGGCACTCGACCGGTGCCTGGCGTGCTCCGTCTATGCGCATCCGCTGCCGCGCATCATTAAAGCGTACAAGGACGCGGGCGAGCGACGCCTGGCGCCGTATCTGGCGGAGCTGCTCTACGACACCGCCCTGCATGCCCAGGTCGTAGCGCCCGAACGCTTGGGAGGTGTGCTGTCCGGTGCGGATGCGGTGGTGTTTGTGCCTGCGACGGCGGCAGCGTTTCGGCGGCGTGGCTTTGATCATATGGAGGCCATTGCGCGCCCATTTTGCGAGCTGTCGGGTGTTCCCCTGCTCGATGCCCTCGTCAAGTACGGGCATGGCGACCAGCGCGAACTCGGTCGTGAGGAGCGTCGCGAGCGTGCCCAAGGCATGTACGAGACGGTTGAGGACGTGCACGGCCGCCGCTTACTGCTTATCGATGACGTTATCACCACGGGCGCGACCATGGCAGCAGCCTCGGCGGAGCTCAAGCGTGCCGGCGCTGCGGCAGTCGATGGCCTTGCTATCGCACGTGTTTGGTAGGGGTGGTTTTGTGGCAGTGAAGATTGAGCGGCGCAACGAGCCGACAGGCGAACAGCTAGCGGCTTCCGTAATCCTAACAGGCGCTTCAGCGCTGCGCATGATGCGCGCCGAGCGCCGGCAGATGGGCTATATCAGCTGGAAGGACCTTAATCTCGATGAAGAGCGCCGTGTGCTGCGCACGTCGTCGCCCTCGACCGAGGATATCTATCTTCCTGACTTGGTGCGAATTGGAGCCAAAAGTGGCGAGGTGCAAGAAGATCTGTGCTTGCTGGTGGGATCTGCGGCGCAGCGCCGCCGCATGCCTGGCGTAGGCTGGTCCGTGTGTTCCAGGTTGCCCGCAGGCTCGATTCTAGAGGTGGAACCGGGGGTGTACAGCCTATCTCCCGAGGCCCTTTGTGTTGCCGTTGCGCGCGAGGTCGGCTGCATCCAGGCGTTTGCCCTGGCCCAGGAGCTGTGCTCCAAGATTTCACTGAGCGATCGCGGGAAGTATCTGCCTCCCTACACCTCGCCTGTTACGAATAAACTTGCAAAGGACAAGGACCAGCCAGCAGACGTGGGCTACTTTGAAGTCGAGCCGGTGCTGATGCCCGATCGTCTGGCAGATTGTCTCGCGGTATACAAGGGGAACACGGCCAAACAACTGCAGCGTCTGTGTCCCTATCTTTCGGAAAACCTGCGCTCACCCATGGAGTGCATCATGCTCGCTTTGTTTTCGCTTCCGTTTTCCTATGGCGGTTTTGCCTGCGGTCCCTTTAAGACCGACTACAAGATCGAGTTCGATGACCGCGCGCAGGCAATCTCGGGGATGCCTCATGCAGTTTGCGATGCGTATCAAGAGGCAGCCCGGTTTGACCTGGAATACAACGGTGAGCTGGGCCATTCGTCTCGCGGTGGGCGCATTCACGACGAAAAGCGTAATACGGGCTTTATAGCTATGGGGATCGAGGTCGCAACGGTCAATAACGAGATGCTCTGCGACATGGAGGCGATGGAGGCACTCGCATGGCGCATATACCAACGCATGGGCAAGCGGTACCAAAACCGCGTGGAGGCTCGTCGGAAGAAGCAAGACGCGCTGCTGAATACGCTCCGAGCATGTTTTGGGCTTAAGCCAGCATAGATGTTGGTTTTGAGAGGGGGTCTGTTTATAGGTGCTGTGCAAAAAGTGGCAAAAATGAGTACTGATACAAAATTAGTAACAGCAAAATCTGATATTTGCGGATCGAGAAACGGTAAAAATCGCGAAGATAATAAACAAATGTGGGAAATCAAGGCGCTAAGCAGGGCTAAATGAGCTCGAAACCGGCTCACGAGGTGGAAAATCGCTGCTACTAAATTGGTAACAGTACTCATATTTGCCGTTTTTTGCACACGGCCCCTAAAACGGGCGTCTCGAGGCTCCCCATAGGGGGCGACGAGCTCAATCTGGCCACGTGCAGCCCGTCCTGACCTGCGAAATCTGTACTCGCGATGCGAATGACGCCCCTAACCTTAAACTTTAGCTTGAACTTAGCTATAATGCGCTACGTTCCTACCAGGCTGTGGTTGCGGACGGACGAAATGCCCGTCCTAGTCCAAGACAGACGCGGTCAAAGGGATCCACGTAAGCGACCGCGTGCGCGCGGCGCGATCATGGCGCGTCCTAGATGTAAGCCGCACCGTCCGTTCTACTTTCTTTGGGGCAATACCGCCTCGCGGGCGAGCGGGCCAGTCGTGAGGGTGGCTGCGGCCTCCCGAGCAAACACCCCGGTGCGCAAGTGTGGGGTCAAATACCAGGTCAGCTGGTGGGAACAACCCGATATTCCGCGCAACGCACGGATCGTATACGACACAGAAGGCAGGGTAGTGGACATGGTGAGGGGCAGCTTGATGCACGCGGCTCGGTTAGGTGCTGGGACCGCAGCGGTCATTGCCGTTTTGGGCCTGAGCGGATGCGCGTTCAACCCGCTGTCTACGTTCACGACTCCCACGATCGACCAGATCGAGTACGAGACCGTCACGCCGGCGGTGTCGGACGATGCCCTGGTCACTCCCGGAACCCTGACGGTCGCCCTCGATACTTCCGATGCGCCGCAGGCAATGCAGGGCGCCGACGGCGAGCTTACGGGGTATGCAGTCGATGCTGCCCGCGCCCTCGCAAGCCGCATGGGCCTTAAGGTCGCCTTTGTCGATGCGTCCTCGGCAGGTTCCGCGCTCGGCGACAAAAAGGCTGATATCTTTATCGGCGAGATCAACTCCACGGACGGGGACGTTAGCTCGCTCGGCACCTGCCTGTACGATGCCGCTTCCGTGTTCGGTAAAACCAGCGATGGTGGGTCGCTAAGCGTTTCCACCGATACCCTTAACACGTCTACTCTGGGTGTCCAGATGTCCTCGGCCTCGCAGGAGGCGCTTGCTAAGCAGAGCATCACCGCCAACCAAAAGACCTACTCCAACATCAACGAGTGCTTTGAGGCGCTCGAGTCTGGCGAGGTCGACTATGTGATCTGCGACTCCACAGCCGGCGGCTATCTTGCACGCCTGATGAGCGAGGTCTCCTATGTCGGTGCGCTCGAGGCGCCCTCGACGCTTGGTGTTGCGGGCCTCTCGTCCAATGACGAACTGTGCCGTGCCGTGAGTGATGCCCTCGACGACATCACGGTCGACGGCACGCTCGAGGCGGTTCACTGCGTCTGGTACGGCCAGATTCCCTACGACCTCACCACTAAGACGGTTTCGGGCGCTAACGTGCAGCCGGGCGACTCTGAGTCCAGTGAGACCACGTCCTCCGGCAGCGAGTCCTCCGATTCCAACAATGAGACCGCATCCTCCGAGGACAAATCGTCCAGCCAGGAAGGCACCATCACTGACGACGACATTAACAAACTTAATAGCTAGTTATTGCTAGGGGTGGTGTCTCCTATACGTTGGAAAGGACACCTCTTCACGGTTTCAACACGCACTGCCGGGTTTCCCCAATAGGGGAGCCCGGCTTTTTTATCCCTATAAAACCAGCAGGTCAAAGCCAATTTTCGGGACCAAATAAAAAGTCGCCGACGCCCTCCCATAGCGCACTTTGCCACAGAAAAGTGCGAGACTTCGGTATGCGGTATTAAGCAATCGTTATTCGGGTCTTTAGGAATCCGCGTGATTAAATGCACGGCAATGGGTACATAGCCAGTAC
This sequence comes from Collinsella sp. AM09-41, assembly GCF_003473245.1. Taxonomy (NCBI): domain Bacteria; kingdom Bacillati; phylum Actinomycetota; class Coriobacteriia; order Coriobacteriales; family Coriobacteriaceae; genus Collinsella; species Collinsella sp. AM09-41. The sequence goes on along the minus strand of NZ_QRMJ01000001.1, from coordinate 586,699 downwards.
AGTAAGTCCCCGAGGCAGATTGGAGCCACGTATGGATATCAAGGTTTCTGGACGCAAGACGACGGTAACCGATGCTCTGCGTGCGCATGTGGATGAGAAGATCGGCGAGGCGCTCAAGGTTTTCGATATCGAGCCCATGACAGTCGACGTCGTGCTTCGTTATGAGAAGAACCCCTCGAACCCCAACCCGGCAATCGTCGAGGTCACGGTTCGTGCCCGCGGCTCTGTGATTCGCGTTGCCGAGCACGGCGCAGATATGTATGCCGCCATCGACCTCTCCGCCGATAAGGTTACCCGCCAGCTGCGCAAGTTCAAGACTAAGGTCGTGGACAACCGCCAGGGTGGTGCCAGCGCCGCGGATGTCGCACCGGTCGAGCGCGTCGAGGATCTGGCCGACCTGCTGCTGCCCGAGGAGGAAGACGACCTGCTCGTCCGCGAGAAGGTTATCGACGTCACTCCGATGACTGAGGAGCAGGCGCTGGTGCAGACCGATCTGCTCGGTCACGACTTCTACGTGTTCGAGAACGCGACGACCGGCCTTATCAATGTGGTGTATCACCGTAAGAATGGTGGATATGGCATCATCAAGCCCCGCATCGAAACACTTGACGAGTAAAATACGTTAACTTGCATGAGTTAACGGCTGGCGGCCATCCCATGCGGGTGGCCGCCTTTTTACGTAAGGAGTCGCTTTGATGGACAAGGCCGCATCCGCCGGTCATTCGGACCGTTGCCGCATCGTCGTCGATACCTGCTGCGACTTTAGCCCCGAGGTCGCCGCGAACCTCGATGTCGATATCCTGGGTTTCCCCTTCATTATCGATGGCGAAGAGCGCACGGACGACATCTGGTCGAGCATCACACCCAAGGAGTTCTACGACCGTATGCGCGCCGGTGCCCGCGTGTCCACCTCGGCTGTGTCGCTCGGTCGCTATATCGAGTTCTTTACCGAGTGCGCCAAAGAGGGTACGCCTACGGTCTACCTGTGCTTTACCTCGGCGCTGTCGTCGAGCTACAACTCCGCGTGCCAGGCGGCGGACGCCGTGCGCGCCGAGTATCCCAACTTTGAGCTGTACGTGGTCGACAACGCTCTGCCCTGTGCGACCGGCGAGCTCTTGGCGCTTGAGGCCGTGCGCCAGCGTTCGGCGGGACTGACCGCCAAGCAGCTGGTCGACTGGGCAAACGAGGCCAAGACCTATGTCCACGGTTACTTTACGCTCGAGAGCTTTGACGCGCTGGCTGCCGGCGGCCGCATTCCGCCCGCGGCGGCACAGCTCACGGCAAAGCTCGACGTCAAACCCGAGCTGTCCTACGACCTGGCCGGCTCGCTGTCGCTGATCGGCGTCAACCGCGGTCGCAAGAAGGCGCTCAAGTCCATCCTCAAGTCGTTCCGCGAGAACTATGTGCCCGATCGCACCATGCCCATCGCCATTATGACGGCCGATGCCGAGAAGGACGGCGACTGGCTCGAAGCTGCCATCCGCAAGGAGGAGGGCTGCGCCGACGTCACGATCATTCGCAGCTCCGTGGGTCCCACCATTGGCTCGCACGTGGGCCCCGGCATGGTGGCCTGCGCGTTTTGGGGTAAGAACCGCGCCGACAAGGCGTCGCTTTCCGATCGCATCGCCCGCCGCGTGCGCGGTCAGTAGGCAAGTAACGCGTCCGTAATCGCCCTCGACTCACAGCTCAAACGCTGGCACCGAGTATTCAACCTGGTAATAACACCCAACCTAAAAGGAAAGGTTTCATGGCAAACAAGCTCTCTGTCGCATTTATCGGCACCGGAATCATGGGTGCCCCCATCGCCGGCCACATCCTGGATGCCGGCTATCCCGTCACGGTCAACAACCGTACCAAGTCCAAGGCCGCCGCGCTTATCGAGCGCGGTGCCGTTTGGGCCGATACGCCGGCAGATGCCGTGGCGAACGCCGACGTCGTCTTTACCATGGTGGGTTATCCCTCCGAGGTCGAGGAGCTCTACCTGGCGGGCGACGGCCTGCTCGCGTGCACTAAGCCCGGCGCGGTCCTGATCGACCTCACCACAAGCTCGCCCGAGCTGGCGCGCGACATTGCCGAGGCCGCCCAGGTTTCTGGTCGCATGGCGTTTGACTGCCCCGTCACCGGCGGCGAGTCGGGTGCTATCGCCGGCACGCTTACGGCTATCGTGGGCGCTACCGAGAACGACATCGCGCCGGTCCGCGACATCCTTGCCACCTTCGCGGCCAACATCTGCTGCTTCGACGGCGCTGGCAAGGGCCAGGCTGCCAAGCTCGCCAACCAGGTGTCGCTGGGCGCCTGCATGGTCGGCATGGCCGATGCGCTGGCGTTTGCCGAGCTGAGCGGCCTTGATCTGGAGAAGACCCGTCAGATGATCCTGGGCGGCACCGGCAAGTCCGGCGCCATGGAGAGCCTGGCGCCCAAGGCGCTCGATGGCGACTACAAGCCCGGCTTTATGGTCGAGCACTTCATTAAGGACCTGCGCTTGGCGCTCGCCTATGCCGACGACCGCGAGCTCGCGCTGCCCGGCGCCGACGTTGCCTTTACGCTCTACGACATGCTCGACGCCATCGGTGGTGCCAAGCTGGGCACCCAGGCCATCACGGTTCTCTATAAGGAGGAGGCCGACGCCATCGCCGCCGGTCTGGACTGGTCGCAGTATCGTCCCGAAGAGCACGGTGCTCACGAGGACGGCTGCGGTTGCGGCGAGCACGGCGACGACCATGAGTGCGGTTGCGGCCACCATCACGGCAAGGACCACGAGTGCTGCGGCGGCCACGGCCATGACGACGGCCACGAGTGCTGCTGCGGCCACCATCACGGGGAGTAGCGCCCATGAACTGGACGTTCGTGGTGCTTGCGCTGGTGCTCTTTCTCTTTGCGATCTACATCGGCTTTTTGTGCGGCCAGTGGGCCTGCGAAAAGCGCGTCATCACCAAACGCGACTACTGGATCGCCAACTTTGCAGGAGCGGCGGCAGTCGTCCTGCTGACCTGGGTGTTCTCGCTGTTCCCGCTGGTGCAGTTTGCGCCGATCGGCTGGCTCGGCGGCTTTATCGCCGGCCTTAAGATGAGCTTTGGCGAGTCCGTCGGTCCGTGGCGCAAGCACGACGAGGTCTTTAACGTCAACAAAGCCCATCGTGCCGCCGCCGACGCGGGCGATGCCGAGGAGCGCCGCCGTGCGCGTCGCAATGGCGCGGCCGACCGACAGCTCATCTCGATCACCGATGACAGCAAGGGTGCCGACAAGCACGCTAAGAAATAGTAAGAAGAGGTAACTATGGCAGAAAACAAAGACGAACAGCTCACCGACGAGGAGCTGGCACAGCTTCAGCTGGCAGAGGAGAACGAGAACGCCGTCGACCGCCTGGTCCAGGAGCTCGGCTGCCCCACGCGCCGCATCCGCCAGTTTGCCGCCCGCGTGCTGCACTTGCTTGCCGAGCGCGATCCGCAGCGCGTCGTGCCCTGCGTGCCCGCGCTGATCGAGGCGCTCGATCGCCCCGAGGCGCAGACCCGCTGGGAGGCCCTCGATGCCTTGGCGGCGCTCGCCACCACCTGCCCCGAGCAGCTGGGCGATGCCTTTGAGGGCGCCGAGACCGCGCTGTTCGACGAGATTTCCTCCACGCTGCGCTATGCCGCCTTCCGCCTGCTGTGCGTGTGGGGCGCCACGAGCGTCGAGCGTTCGCGCGAGGCTTGGCCCATCCTGGACGAGGCCATCCAGTGCTACCACGGTGACCTTGAGTATCGTGACATGCTCGGTTGCCTGTACGAGTTTGGTCAGGGCGAGATCGACGCCGAGGTTGCCGAGAAGCTTGCGCTGCGCCTTAAGTTCGATGCCGAGAACGGTAAGGGCAGCTATCTCAAGGCCCGTTCGAGCGAGATTTGCGAAATGCTTGTTAAACGTTTTGGCCTGGATCTCTCCAAAAAGAAGAAGCGTGCTAGCGTAAAAAAATCTGACGACGCCGAAGACGAGGAGTAACAGATTATGGCGCACGATGTAGTCCTGATTCCCGGTGACGGTATCGGTCCCGAGATTACGCAGGCCATGCGCCGCGTGGTCGAGGCCACCGGTGTCCAGATCAACTGGAACGTCCAGGAGGCCGGTGCCGGCGTCATGGACGAGTTTGGCACGCCGCTGCCCCAACATGTGCTCGATGCGGTCGCCGAGACCAAGGTTGCCATCAAGGGCCCCATCACCACGCCGGTCGGCACGGGCTTCCGCAGCGTTAACGTCGCCCTGCGCAAGCACTTCGACCTGTACGCCTGCGTGCGCCCCTGCCTGTCGCAGCCGGGCGACGGCTCGCGCTTCCGCGACGTCGACCTGGTCATCGTGCGCGAGAACACCGAGGACCTCTACGCCGGCATCGAGTTCGATGAGGGCGCTGCCGAGGTCGAGGAGCTCTCGCAGCTTGTCGAGCGTTCGGGCCAAAAGACCTTCGCCGCCGATTCCGCGATCTCGATCAAGCCGATCTCCATCGCCAAGAGCCGCCGCATTGTGGAGTATGCCTTTGAGTATGCCCGCCGCTGCGGCCGCAAAAAGGTGACGGCCGTGCATAAGGCCAACATCATGAAGGCGACCGACGGCTTGTTCCTGCGCGTAGCGCGCGAGGTGGCCTCCAACTATCCCGATATCGAGTTCAACGACAAGATCGTCGACGCCACCTGCATGGGCCTGGTCCAGAACCCCAACGACTTCGATGTCTTGGTGCTGCCCAACCTGTACGGCGACATCGTGAGCGACCTGTGCGCCGGCCTGGTTGGTGGCCTGGGTATGGCTCCGGGTTCCAACATCGGTGCCGATTGCGCCATCTTTGAGGCAACGCACGGCTCCGCGCCCGATATCGCCGGTCAGGATATCGCCAACCCCACGGCCGAGATCCTCTCTGCTGCGATGATGCTCGATCACCTGGGCGAGAACGATGCTGCCAATCGCATTCGTGCCGCCGTCTCCGCCACGCTCGACGAGGGCGAGCAGGTTACCGGTGACGTGCGTCGTGCCCAGACCGGCTCCGTTGAGGGCGCTGTGGGCACGCAGGCCTTTGCCGATGCCGTTATCGCGCACCTGGCCTAAGGTATGCACGCTGCAAACGCCTAAATAGTACTTAAGTGTTTGCGTATAACCTAAGAATCAATACGCCCGGCGCCTCGTCGGGCGTATTCTATTGGGGACTATGTTTCCTAACAAGGAGTAATTGATATGGGTCTGATTCAAAAGAAGGACGAGAAGGACGAGATCGACGGCATCCAGATCATCGAGCGCGGCGAAGGCCCCGACGGTGACGAGGACGAGAAGATCGATCTGGTCGCCGGTACGTCTGCCGAGCACATTGCCGCCGGCACGACGGCCGAGGAGGAGGACGCCCGACTGGAGGCTCAGATTGCCGCGGATGCCGCTGACGAGAACCTCATGCCCGAGGAGCAGGACGAGGACGACGACTCCGACGTGGACGACCACGCTTGCAAGCACAAGAAGACGATGATTGCCATCTTTGTGGTCGCCGTCGTGATCGCTGCCGTGGTCGGCTTCTTTATCGGCAACGGTGGTTTTGGCGGCAAGGGCGTCGGCTCGGCGACCCTGACCGAGGACAAGCTCGATTCGACCGTGGCAAGCTATAGCTACAACGGCAAGAAGAGCGACATCACCGCGCGTGAGGCCATCGAGAGCCAGTACAGCCTCGACACCGTCAAGGATAGCGATGGCAACTACACCGCTCCTTCTGCTGACGTCATCCTGTCCTACGTGCGCAACCAGATTCTGCTGGACGCTGCCGAGGACGAGGGCGTTACCGTTTCTTCCAAGGAAATGAAGCAGTACGCCGAGGATTCCATCGGCACCTCCGACTACAAGACCATGGCCACGCAGTACGGCGTGTCCAAGGACCAGGCCAAGCAGATCGTCCGTCAGTCCGCGACGCTGCAGAAGCTCTACAAGAAGAAGGTGGGCGATAGCTCCGCAAGCATGCCGACCGCCCCGACCGAGCCTGCTGACGGCAACGAGGAGACCGCGAGCAAGGACTACGCCGACTACATCATCAACCTTGCCGGCGATGAGTGGGATAGCGAGAAGGGCACCTGGAAGGACGCCGATGGCACCTACGCCAAGGCATTCGCCGACGATGCCTTTACGGCCGATAGCGCGACCTATAAGCAGGCAATGACCGCCTATTACACCGCTTACCAGCAGTATTCTTCGCAGGCTTCGAGCGCCAGCTCCAAGTGGACCGAGTACGCCAACAGCCTGTACGCCAAGGCCAACATCAGCATTTACGGCCTGTTTGCGTAAGATCTGCCTGAGCTTACCGATCGCGTAGCCGAACTATCTGAATAAGCCCGCTAGAACGATATCCGTTCTAGCGGGCTTATTACGTCGGAGGTACCGGTAGTTAAATAATCTCAATTAATCTTTAAGTCCAAAGAGGTTATCGGCTTCATCGTCAGGCATATATTCTAGTACATCGCCCGGTTGGCAGTCGAGTGCCCGGCATATCGCGTCAAGAGTTGAAAAGCGCACGGCAGAAACCTTGCCCGTCTTGATGCGCGACATATTGACCTGGGAGATGCCCACGCGTTCCGCAAGCTCTTTGGATGAGATCTTGCGTTCGGCGAGCATGCGGTCGAGCCGCAGAATAATCATGGATTCCCCCTAGAGCAACTCGTCATCTTGTATTTGCAGGATACACCCGTACTGGAAGACGCTGGCAATCAGGCTAATAATCAGGCCTGCAAAGACCATAGAGAGGTCGAGGTGCTGGCCGCCAAGCGCATCCGTAAAGTTGCCGCCAAATCCTGAGAGTATCAGCCCCGTGACTATGGCACCAAGAAGCTTCACAGCAACGCCGCCAATAAGGAACAAATGTCCTACTTGACGTAGTATGCGGATGCATTCGAGGTCAAAGGGCCTGCCCGCCTTTTCAATGGCGGAGAAAAACCTGTATGCGCTTAGCACAATGGCAAGCGCAAGGCATGTCATCATGGCGCTCCCTATGGCAGTATGACCGTCGTGCGCGACAAGCATAAGAGGGGTCTGTTCATTGGCGCCGACGAGAGCGAGAGATGGCCCTTCGCCGGCATTAAGCTCTACGGATTGGAGGCAGAACCCTTGGGAGAGGCTAGGCAATATGAGTAGAAGCTCGATTGCAATGACTGCGAGAAGTCCCAGAGCGAGCGCTACGGCGGTGCAGATTGTGGCCCATTTGCAGATGTGAGCGAGCTTCCTCAGATCGGCTATTGCCTGTTCGCGGTTGATGGGTTCATTCGATTTGGATACGTTCCAGCGGATCATAGCTCCTCCAACCAATGTCTAGGATGATATTTAAATCTTATAACATACTTAATGATAAACGATAAACAATTACAGATTAGAGTAAGTTATGTTTGTAAGACGAATAGCGAGAGCTTATGGCATATTTAGGGAGTGAGAGTTTGGCACGTGGGGGATGGACGAGTATCGAAATTTCCCGCAACCGCGCAAGTGCTTCATCGGGTCTCCCTAATTCATATGGAAAAGGAGCTGCAAACGATTGGAAATAACCGCTGAGCGGTCGAAAACTACCGTTCACCGATAATTTCTAAACTGGTTCTAACTGGTATTAAGTCAAAAAGACCAATTCACAAATCTTCACAATGACCTGCATTTTTTCTACATGCTTTTTTGGCCACCCTGCGTTGTTTAGACACAGAAAAGGTTCCGATCTTTCGTCAAAGTATTTCGAAACGATTTCAAAACCGCAGGTAGAAGTGTTAACGAGCGGTAAACGGTCGATTTATCGCCGTGAGCGGTGCAAAAACGTTTACTGCGTGAATCAGCGAAAGCGACCTCTTCTGTGATGATATAGTGACAACAACACGTCACGTGGTTACTACCAGTTGAGAGACCACTGGTCTTCAAAGAACGCTTTCCAAGAAGCTTTAAGGGCGTCCGCCCGCTGGCTTCCGAAAACATCGGACTCAGATCGTACACACCTTCGGAAGGGAAATTTGAATGGTTGGCTTTATTCTTACCGGTCATGGACAGTTCGCACCCGGCCTCGCAAGCGCTATCGCTATGGTCGCCGGTGATCAGCCCGCTTTTACCGTCGTTCCTTTCGAGGGCGACCAGGCTGCTTCCTACGGTGAGGATCTCCGCGCCGCTATCACCGCCATGCGCGAGGAGTGCGATGGCGTGCTCGTCTTTACCGACCTGCTTGGTGGTACCCCGTTCAACCAGGCAATGATGATTGCCCAGGATGTCGACAACGTCGAGATTCTGACTGGCACGAACCTTCCCATGGTTATTGAGCTTCTGTTCCTCCGCGGCAACGCTACGCTCGCCGAGCTTGGCGAGCAGGCCGTGACCGTTGGCCAGACGGGCATCACCGCCCAGACGGTCGCTTCCGTCGCTGGTGCCGAGGAAGAGGATATCTTCGGCGACGAGGACGGCATCTAATGGCCGATTTCGGAGCCAGTGTTCTGAGTTCCTCGGTCGCTCTTTTGGGCCTGCTTGTCATCATGGGCTTGATTTACACCATCTGGTCGCAAATCAACATGAAGAAGAAGCAGAAGTACTTCAAGGAGCTGCACACGGAGCTCAAGCCGGGTCAGGAGGTTCTTTTCGCCGGCGGTATCTACGGAACCGTCAAAGGCATCGAAGGCGAAAAGGTCCAGATCAAAGTCCGATCCGGTGCCGTCGTAGATGTTTCGCGTTACGCGATTCAGGAGATTAAGTAACTGTCGTCAGCAATCAACGAAAGGAAGCTGATCAACATGGCAGAACCCAACATTCTTCTTACCCGCATCGATAACCGACTGGTTCATGGTCAGGTCGCGACCCAGTGGAACTCCACCCTGGGCTCCAACCTCATCCTCGTCGCCAACGACGATGTGTCGACCAACACCATGCGTCAGAACCTCATGAAGATGGCCGCTCCCGCCGGCGTCGCTACGCGTTTCTTCTCCCTGCAGAAGACCATCGACGTCATTGGCAAGGCGAGCCCGCGCCAGAAGATCTTCATCGTGGCCGAAACACCGGAAGACGTGCTTACGCTCGTCAAGGGCGGTGTGCCTATAAAGAAGGTAAACATCGGCAACATGCACATGTCGGAAGGAAAGCGCCAAGTCGCCACCTCCGTCGCAGTTAACGACGAGGATGTCGCTGCGTTTAAAGAGCTGCAGGAATTGGGGGTGGAGTTGGAGATCAGGCGCGTTCCGAGCACGCCTGTTGAGGACACGAGCAAGCTCTTCTCGTAATCCTCATGATCCACGTTGTCAGGAATGAAACCCTGACATTCTGTACGTGAAATCCAAAGTGCGTACATACATTTTGAAAGGAGGAGCAAGATGGAATACTCGATCATCCAGGTCGCTCTGGTCTTCATCGTCACGTTCGTCGCGGCAATCGACCAGTTCAACTTCCTCGAGTCTCTCTATCAGCCCATCGTCACCGGCGCCGTCATCGGTCTTATCCTTGGCGACCTCAACACCGGTCTTCTCGTGGGTGGTACTTATCAGCTCATGACGATCGGCAACATGCCGATCGGAGGCGCTCAGCCGCCTAACGCCGTCATCGGCGGCATCATGGCAGCCATTCTCGCTATCGCTACGGGCCTCGAGCCCAACGCGGCAGTCGGCCTTGCCATTCCGTTCGCTCTGCTTGGTCAGCTCGGCGTTACCCTGGTCTTCACGCTTATGTCGCCGCTCATGTCCTCTGCGGACAACATGGCTCACAACGCTGACACCAAGGGTATCGAGCGTCTGAACTATTTCGCCATGGCTCTGCTCGGCCTGATCTTCGCCGTCGTCGTCACCCTGTTCTTCATCGCTGGCGCCACCATCGGTCAGACCATCGCTTCCGCCATCCCGACTTGGCTGCAGACCGGTCTCTCCGCTGCAGGCGGCATGATGCGCTTCGTCGGCTTCGCCGTCCTGCTCAAGGTTATGATGAACCGCGATATGTGGGGCTTCTTCCTCATGGGCTTTGGCCTCGCGCTCATCACCGTTGCCAACGATTCTCTGGCAACCCCTGCTCTGCTCATCCTCGCTCTCATCGGCTTCGGCATCGCTTTCTGGGACTTCCAGCAGCAGACCGAGCTGAAGGGTGCAGCTGTTTCTGACGGAGGTGACTTCGAAGATGGCATCTAATGAGTATGTGATCCCGGAGCACTACGAGGATCTCACTCCTGCTCCGCAGCTCGACCAGAAGACCCTCAACAAGATGGCCTGGCGCTCCTGCTTCCTGCAGGCCTCGTTCAACTACGAGCGTATGCAGGCCGCCGGTTGGCTCTACTCCATCATCCCCGGTCTGGAGAAGATCCACACCAACAAGAACGACCTCGCGGCTTCCATGAGCCACAACCTGGAGTTCTTCAACACTCACCCGTTCCTTGTCACCTTTGTTATGGGCATCGTGCTTTCGCTCGAGCAGAACAAGGTTGACATCCCCACGATCCGCGCCGTCCGCGTCGCCGCAATGGGCCCGCTCGGTGGTATCGGTGACGCCCTGTTCTGGCTGACGCTCGTGCCTATCACGGCCGGCATCACCTCCAACATGGCCATCAACGGCAACGCCGCTGCGCCGATCATCTTCCTGGTGATCTTCAACGTCGTCCAGTTCGCTCTGCGCTTCTGGCTCATGAACTGGTCCTACAAGCTTGGCACCAGCGCTATTGACGCTCTGACCGCCAACATGCAGGCCTTCACGCGTGCCGCTTCCATCATGGGCGTCTTCGTCGTCGGTTGCCTGGTCGTCACCATGGGTGGCACCCAGATCAACCTCCAGATCCCCAATGGCACCACCCGTGGCCTCTCCGCTACTACCGTGATCGTCTCCGAGAAGGAGGCCGAGAACTTCACCGGTATGGAGGGCATCGATACCGAGACCGCTGAGGCCGGTACCATCGCCATGACCGATAAGGACGGCAACGCCCTCACCGCTTCCGATGCCGACGGCAACGATGTCGAGTGCGGCGTCACCGATCTGGGCAACGGCATGGAGTCCGTTACCTACGGTACCGTCACCGAGGATCCGGTCAACTTCTCTGTTGCCGACACCCTCAACACCATCGTCCCCAAGCTCGTCCCGCTTATGCTTACGCTGCTGCTTTACTACATGTTCGCTAAGCACAGCTGGACCCCGACCAAGGGCATTCTCCTGCTCTTCGTCCTTGGCATCCTGGGCGCTGGCCCGCTTGGTCTCTGGCCGAGCATCTGGTAAGGCTCTAGCTTGAGGGGTGTGTCCCTACGCGGCTCACACCCCGACCCCTTAAGCCATGTGTATGTTAAAAGCCGCGTGCTCGAAAGAGCGCGCGGCTTTTGTTTTCTTGATGATTCGGGTGTGGCAGACAGATAATGCTTAACACCCTAGGTAGTTAGCCGAATTCGAGCAAAAGGGAGGATAGGATGGCGATCGGAGCGCGTAAGCAACCGCTGTACGATCAGCTGGTCGATATTCTGACCGAAAAGATTGACCATGAATATCGCGCCGGTGACATGATTCCTTCCGAGCGCGAACTTTCGGAGCGCTATGGTCTCTCGCGCACTACGGTACGCCTGGCTCTGCAGGAACTGGAGCGTTTAGGACTGGTGGTTCGGCAGCACGGTCGCGGTACCTTTGTGACCGACCGTTCGGCAAAGGCAACCAATCTTATGCAGTCCTACAGCTTTACCGAGCAGATGCGCGCGATGGGTCGTGACCCCGAGACCACGATTCTCGAGTTTTGCGAGATGGAGGCCGATAAGAATCTGGCCGAGCATATGGGATTGCGTATCGGTGATCGCATTTTTAAGCTCAAGCGCCTTCGTTCTGCCGACAACATGCCCATGATGGTCGAACGCAGCTATCTACCGGTTCGTCAATTTCTGTCCCTAAAGCGACCGCTGCTGGAGCGTAAGCCGCTTTACGATGTGATTGAGCAAGACTTTCAGCAAAAAATACGTGTGGCCGAAGAGGAGTTCTATGCGAGCATAGCCCGTCCCACCGATGCCCACCTTTTGGAAATTGTCGAGGGCTCGCCTGTGCTCGATTTGGTTAGGACTACGTATAACGAGTCAAACGAGGTTGTGGAGTATACGCTCTCGGTTGCTCGTGCCGATCAGTTTAAATACAAGGTTTACCACCAGCGTAGCGACTAGTGTTGGCATCGTTTCCATATGATGATTCTTTGTATTTAACTGGTTACTACCAGATAACCAACCGAAGTGTATAATTGCACGTCAGAGGATTACTTCTAGAGAGAGGTATTAGAAATGTTCGAGAAGAGTGTCGAGGAGCTCACCGAGCTCGGCGCCCAGATCACCACGGCTGAGATTGCTCAGCAGCCCGAGCTTTGGCGTGATACGCTCAACATCTATCGCGAGAACAAGGAGGCCATCGAGGCCTTTCTGGCCGAGGCTCGCGCTATGGGCGAGGGCCGTCTGTCCGTTGTCTTCACCGGTGCCGGTACGTCCGACTACGTTGGCGATACCTGCGCCCCGTACCTGCGTCGCGCTGGCAACACTGATCTCTACGACTTTAAGCCCATCGCCACGACCGACATCGTGAGCGCCCCGCGCGACTTCCTGCGCGCCGAGGATCCCACGCTCGTGGTTTCCTTTGCCCGCTCCGGCAACAGCCCCGAGAGCCTTGCCGCCGTCGCCGTTGCCAAGGAGCTCGTCCACAACGTCAAGTTCCTCAACATCACCTGCGCGCCCGAGGGCAAGCTCGCCGTCGAGTCCGCCGATGATCCCAATGCGCTGACGCTGCTCATCCCGCGCGCCAACGACAAGGGCTTCGCCATGACCGGCTCCTACACCTGCATGACCCTGCTCTCTACCCTCATCTTTGACGAGGCTTCCGACGAGCAGAAGGCCGAGTGGGTCGAGACCATCGCCAAGATGGGCGAGGAGGTCATCGCTCGCGAGTCTGAGGTTGCCGACTACCTCGCTGGCGACTTCAACCGCGTGACCTACCTTGGCTCCGGCTCCTTCGGTGGCCTTGCCCAGGAGAGCCAGCTTAAGATCCTCGAGCTTGCTCACGGTCTGGTCGCTACTTCCTATGACACCTCTATGGGTTATCGTCACGGACCCAAGTCCTTCGTCGACGACAAGACGCTCGTCTTCGTATTCGTCAACAACGACGCCTACACCCGTCAGTACGACATCGACATCCTTAACGAGATCGGTGGCGACGAGATCGCTCAGCACACCGTTGCCGTTCAGCAGGATGGCGCTACTGTCTACGAGGGTGAGTCCTTCACCTTTAAGGGCTATGAGGCACTCCCCGAGGGTTACCTTGCTCTGCCGTTCGTGATGTTTGCCCAGGCAATCAGCCTGCTCAACTCCGTGCGCGTGGGCAACACGCCCGATACGCCGAGCCCCACCGGCACGGTCAACCGCGTGGTCAAGGGCGTGACGATTCACCCCTTCACCGCTTAATCGCGTCCCCCTGTAAGGGCGCCCGTCCGCTCATAACGGCGGGCGGGCGCTTTTTGTTTTACGTGAGCTGGGTATAAGCATCACCACAGTCAACTGCTTTAGAAGCAAGGAGTGCATATGAGCACGTACGCAATTAAGGCTGACAAGTTCTTCTTGCCGGCAGGCCCGCAACTGGGCGGCTATCTTATGGTCGAGGATGGCGTCTTTGGCGCCTGGCAGGCCGACGAGCCCTCTTGCGAGATTAAGGATTACACGGGATCGTGGATCGCACCGGGTATGGTCGACACCCACATCCATGGCTTCTATAACCACTCGACTACCGATAACGATCCCGAGGGCATCGATATCAGCTCGACCGAGCTCGCCCGTCGCGGCACCACCAGCTGGCTGCCCACGACGTTCACCGATGGCGTCGAGCAGATTAAGGACGCCTGCGCCGCCATCGCCCAGGCGGACGAGGGTCGCGGCCCCGACTTCTGCGGTGCCCGTATCCAGGGCATCTACCTGGAGGGCCCTTTCTTTACCATGAAGCACGTGGGCGCGCAGAACCCCGCTTATCTGATCGACCCCTCCGAGGAGGTCTTCGATCAGTGGCAGGAGGCTGCGGGCGGTCGCATCGTTAAGAGCGCCATGGCGGCCGAGCGCGACGGTGCCGCTGCTTATGCGGCTGCTCTGAACGCCAAGGGTGTGGTGACCAGCATCGGTCACTCCGACGCCACCTACGATGAGTGCATCGCCGCCATCAACGCCGGTGCCAGCTGCTTTACGCATACCTATAACGGCCAGCGCGGGCTGCATCACCGCGAGCCCGGTGTCGTGGGTGCAGCCATGTCCACGCCCGAGACCTACGCCGAGATCATCTGTGACGGCAAGCACGTAAACCCTGCCGCCATCAAGGCACTGCTGCAGGCAAAGGGCTGGCAGCACACGGTGCTCATCACCGACTGCCTGGGTTGCGGCGGCATGCCCGAGGGCAGCTACACCAGTGGTGGCATGGACGTCATCATGAAGGACAACCTGTGCTGGCTCGCTGACGGCAAGAGCATTGCCGGCTCGGTGCTCACGCTTGCCCAGGGCGTCAAGAACATCGTCGACTGGGGCATCGCCAGCGCCGATATCGCCATTCGCATGGCAACCGAGGTGCCGGCTCGCTCTGCACACATCGAGGATAAGTGCGGCAGCATCATGCCGGGTCGCGACGCCGACTTTGTCGTGTTCGACCATGAGCTCACCCTCGTCGAGACGTATGTCGGCGGCCAGAGCGTCGGCAACGCCTTTACCGAGTAACGATAGAAAAAGACGGCGGGCCCGAATCTGCTCGGACCCGCCGTATGGGTTAAACGCTCAAAAGCACCTTCACAGTTACAGCTTGTTAGCAATCTTCTTTGCCGTGCGCTTAACGCCGGCCACAAGACCTCCCGCAGGATGCTCCTTCTCGTAGGCTAGGCGCTTCTCGCGCTTGGCGTACTCCTCGACGATGATGTCGCCATACTCGTCTTCGATCTTGTCGAAGAAGTCGACGGCGCCCTTAATTTCCTCAGCGGTCGGGTGTCCCTTTTGGACACCGCCGGCGAGCTTGAACGGTCCCCACGTATCAAAGCCGGGGCAGCCGTAGACACCCATAAAGATGGCCTGCCTCATGCGGCAGATGCCATCGATATCCTTGCCGTACCACTTGTTTTTGCCACCGTAGGTCATAAGGCCAAACACTTTGTCCTGCGGCTGCAGCACGTTTGTGAGCACGCGTGCCATGTCCTTGTCGATCTCGGAGTAATAGATGCCCGTGGCGACACCGATCAGATGATATTCGTGCAGGTTGGGATACTCGTTTTTGCCGAGCGCCTCGACGTCGAGGGTATCGATCTCGGGGTGTGCCTCGACGATGGCGTCCACGAGCTTTTTCGTATTGCCGTGATGGCGCGAGGCGTAGAGGATGATGGTTCGCATAAGAAGGCCTTTCAGCTGTAATTGCATCAATGTCTGTATGGTACCCCGTTGCATGGCTGGGATACCGGACGCATCGATGAACGTGCGGGTTTGTCCTTTGGTCAGGGCCGAGACGGGTTATTGCGAGCAAAATGCAGTTGTCCGAAAGGATGGGTAATGGAATACGCTCTTTCCAACGATTCGATTTCTATTAAGGTTTCCACGGCTGGCGGCTCGTTTACCTCGATTGAGGCCGGAGGTCGAGAGTACTTGTGGCAGGGTGATCCTGCAGTGTGGTCCGGCCAGGCGCCGGTCTGCTTTCCGATTTGCGGAGGCCTGCGCGATGGTAGCGCCATGACGTTTGCCGGGCATCATGTAAAGCTCGCTCGCCACGGGTTTGCGCGCAAACAGGAGTGGAAGCTGCTGAGCCAGAGCGAGAACGAGCTGGCGATGTGCCTGGCTTCGGAGGATAACGCCGCGCTGCTGAGCGATTATCCCTACCCGTTTAAGCTCGTCGCCCGCTATACGCTCGAGCGCGCTGCCGTGCGCGTTTCCTATGAGGTGACCAACGAGGGCACCGAGGACATGCCGTTCTTTATCGGTGGACACCCCGGCTTTAGGTGCCCGCTCGACGACGGCGAGGCCTATACGGACTACGAGCTGCGCTTTGAGAAAGATGAGGCTGCGGAGCTTTGCACCGCCGTACCCTCGACCGGATTGATTGATGTAGCTAACCGTTCAAAGAACCCCATGGTGGGAAAGACGCTGCCCCTATCGCACGAGCTCTTCGATTTTGCGGAGACCATCTTTGACGTGCTCGAGAGCCGTCAGGTCACGCTTTCCAAAAAGGGCGAGGACAAGGGCGTCCGCCTGAGCTTTGAGGGTTTCCCGTATCTCATTGTGTGGAGTAAGCCCGAGGGCGATTTTGTGGCAGTTGAGCCCTGGGGTGGCCTCTCGACCTGTTCCGATGAGGATGACGTGCTTGAGCACAAGCGCGGCTGCCTTATCGCCAAGCCTAAGGAGACCGTCGTTCGCTCGTTCACGATTGAAATTCTGTAATTCCGTTTTGTCGACTCGTATCGCGAGGCACTAGGAGCCTGCGAGATAAGGAGCTAAAAATGATCCTCACCGTTACGATGAACCCGTCTGTCGATACGCGCTATCAGCTCGATGAGCTCGTTATCGACGACGTCAACCGTGTGACGCCCGAAAAGACCGCCGGCGGCAAGGGCCTCAACGTGGCCCGTGTGCTGGGTCAGCTGGGCGACGACGTCGTGGCAACCGGTCTGCTCGGCGGCCACATGGGCGCTTACATGGCTGAGCTCATGGACGCCAACGGTATTAACAACGACTTTGTGCCCATCAAGGGCGAGACCCGCATCTGCCTCAATATCCTTCATGCCGGCAACCAGACCGAGCTGCTCGAGAGCGGCCCGACAATTGCCCCCGAGGAGCTCGATGCCTTTACCGCCAAGTTTACCGAGCTTGCGAGCAAGGCCGACGTCGTCACCATCTCGGGTTCGCTGCCCCGCGGTGTCGAGGCAGACTACTATGCCAAGATCACGGGCATTGCCGAGAACGCCGGTGCCAAGGCGTTGCTCGATACCTCGGGCGCTTCGCTCGAGGCCGCCCTTAAGTCCGAAATTAAGCCCGAGCTGGTCAAGCCTAACCTGACCGAGATCAACGGCCTTTTGGGTACGAGCTTTACCACCGACGATGTGGACGAGCTCCGCGCCGCGCTCGCCTCTGATGCCCGCTTCTCCGATATCCCCTGGGTCGTCGTGTCCATGGGCGCTGCCGGCTCCGTTGGCTTCCACAATGGCCGTGCGTTCCGCGCAAAGACGCCCGATATCCCTGCCGTTAACGCTACGGGCTCTGGTGACTCCACTATCGCTGGCTTCGCGCATGCCATTGCTGCTGGCGCGGACGACGAGACGGTGCTGCGTACCGCCAACACCTGCGGCAAGCTCAATGCCATGGATCCCATGACCGGCCATCTGGTCATGGACCGTTGGGACGAGGTCTACAACGGCGTTGTCGTGACCGAGCTGTAAAAGCCTGGGCGTCGGCCCCGGCATTGCTTGCTAGCTCATGCCGACGACAAGTGCGGTAGCATTATGCTGGGGCGCGACGCCGAGTTTGTCGTGTTCAATCCCGACCTTACCCTGGTCGAGGCGTATGTGGGTGGCAACAGCGTCGGTAACGCGTTTGCCGAGTAGCCGCCAAAGAAGCGATCCGAGAGGGGATTTAGATGATTTACGGTGCATTGGGCGATATCGAGGAGTACCGCGGAATTCTCAAGGGCCTCGACGTGCTGATCGACTGGCTCGAGGAGAACGACCCGGCAGAGCTCGAGGTCGGCAGCCATCCGATTCTGGGCGACAAGGTCTATGCGAACGTCATGGCTCCCACGACGCGTCCCGAGGCCGAGGCTCACTATGAGACGCATCAGCGCTATCACGACCTGCAGATCGACGTCGAGGGTCGCGAGGCCTTTAAGGTCGCCACGGGCAGCCTGACGCTGGTTCAGGAGTTTGACGAGAAGGACGACTACGATCTGGTCGATTCCGACGCTTCGATCGCCGGCGATCTTGCCGACGACAAGTTTGCGCTGTTCGTTGCCGGCGAGCCTCACATGCCCACGCTCGAGTTCCCGGGCGATGGCGCACAACCGATCAAGAAGATCTGCTTTAAGCTGCTTGCCGACGCCTACTGGGAGGAGTAGCGAGCTGCTCGGCTGAGTTGTTCGTCTGATGGCGTGATTCCCCTAGGGAAATCACGCTAGGACCCCGCCAAACGGGTTTTCCCTAGGGAAATCACGTTTGGCGGGGTTTTCTGTTTTTGAATAGGGAAGCCTCATTTATTTGCGAAGAACATCGGCTAGCCGCAGGATTGAAATCATCGACCGATAAGTGAGTTCCACTTTTTCGCCCGCAAGCAGTCGTTTCGAGCCAATCTCATCTAGCCCCACAAGCCGAGAAAACAGCGGGCCGCTCATCGTGCCATCGTCAATTGATTCCCTTATGGTCTTCAAAACGTCCGTATCATGAAGCGATGCCGAGCTGTAGGGGGCAACACGAGCGGAACTCTCAATTAACGACGAGACAAAAGGATGGAGATGCTTTGGACATAGTCCATCAAACACCACATCCCCATTGTCGTTCGAGCTGACCAGGCGCCAAGTATAATGATCGACCCAGTCATCCCCGTCATATATGGCGTCCATGAGCAACTTCCCGTCTAGAGAGAGAAACCTATTTGGACATCGGGGCGCAAGACCGCAATCCATATCGGACCTGCAGCAGCTCCAACCCAACGCACCACATAGGTTCCCTTTCGTACATGTGTATCAATCTGCTCTGAAATGCCGGTGAATGCAATTCCAGACCCGTTTGTCGGATAGCAATCGACGTATTTTTGTTTTCCGCTCACAACCTTGTATAGATATATCGTTCCAGCAAAAGAGAAGGGATCGTTCGCAATTTTGTCCGGAAGAACTTGCCACCTCAAAATCCCGCTACCAATATGGTCAAGCTTGACCGTTCCGCCGTCCCCCTCAAAAGTGGCAAGGGGATTTACCCCAGACTGGGAGTCGGCATCGCCCTCCTTAGCAGTTATCAGCAGGTTGCCCGTATAAGACTGCTGAGGCTCACCTTCAGGACAGGCAGCCTTGGCCCAAGAAGGGCCACTCAGGCAGAACAGTCCGAGCAGCATCAATACCAACAAAAGAAAACCCTTAGTTCTTTTCATCTATATCCCCAATGTCTCTCGACATTTGTATATTGTGACCATTTTAGATCTATATGGCCAATTCGAGCCCTCATCATGGCAATTGTTGCAGCTGGGTTTCTTTTCATTAAGATTTCACTTTGGTAAATCCCCGCCCCTAAGCATTAAACCCGAAGTCCACCGAGTGGGCCGCTGTTGACGTGGCGATGCTTGGATTGGCACACACGCACTCAAAATCGAAAACAAAAAAGCCGCCCGAAGGCGGCTATCTTGTGCAATGGAGCCAGCGACCGGGCTCGAACCGGTGACCCCCGCTTTACGAGAGCGGTGCTCTACCAACTGAGCTACGCTGGCGGCCATGTGGTGACGCAACTGAGGCGTCAACGGCTGTCTATGATACGGGACATCGCTCATCCGCGCAAGTGTTCTGACGGCTTTTCTCACTTTAAATGCACTAATATTAGAGGCGTGATGTCTGCAGTGCCCATTTGTTACTTGACCTGCTGTTGAGTTGGTGGTCGACGTCCCGCTCGTATGGGTCTCAAACAGAATGGGGCAGCCATGGCTCAACCCAAGATTCTTCTTACGCGTATCGATGACCGTTTCATTTACGGGCAAGACGTTGAGCTGTGGAACGAAGCCGTGGGTTCCAACCTTGTCCTAATCGTCAACGATGAGATCGCGGCGGATTCGCGCCAATGGGCACCAATGAGGGTGGCGGTGCCAGAAGGCGTTTGGACGCGGTTTTTCTCGGTGCAAAGGACTATCGACATCATTCATACCGCAACGCCGCGTCAATGGATCTTGATCATAGTGGCCTCACCCGCCGATGCGCTCGCGCTGGTTAAGGGTGGTGTGCCAATAACCAAGATCAGCATTGGCCATATGCAGGCAGGGGAGGGCAAGCGCTCTGCAACGCCTACCATTGCCGTAGACGATACGGACATCGCCGCCTTCAAAGAGTTGCAAAAGCTCGGCATAGAGCTAGAAATCCGCTATCTCCCCAGTTCCGCCCCCGACCCCATTGGCAATCTGTTCAACTGATCCCTTGGGGACGGAGGAAAACGGATCATTTTGCCCTTGCGAGGGACGCGCGCGATGCCGCCTGTCAAAAACTATGCCCATTTACTACGTTTGATTGGCTATCGTCGAGCATGTCGAATTTGAGATAAACAAAACCGCAGGTATACTGCTCACAAATGTAACAAAAACCGGTGCATGGTCGAGCATCCCGGGCTAAACGTAGTAAATGGGCATAGTTTTGATATGTCACTCATACAGTCACAGAAAAAACGAGCCTAAAAGATGAAAAAGCGCCCGCTGGCGGTGGTGCCGGCGGGCGCTGCTGTGCGATATGTCGCGTTGCGGGCTTAGTGCCTCATAAAGTGGTATTCGATCACATTGCTGTAGGGATGGCCCGGGCCCACAATGCCCTGCGGGAACAGAGGCTGGTGCGGCGTGTCGGGGTACATCTCGGCCTCGAGGGCAAAGCCGGCGCCCCAGCCATAGTTGGCATCGTCCTTGGCGTGCTCGTCGCCCAGCCAGTTGCCGGTGTAGAGCTGCACGCCCGGGGCAGTGGTGTAGTAGTCCATCTCACGACCGGTCCACATCTCCTCGACGTGCATCGCGCGGCGCAGGTTGCGGCCGTACTGATAGCCATCGATGCACAGGCAGTGATCGTAGCCACGGGCCTGCTTGATCTGCGGGTCGTCGGCCTCCATGCCGGGTGCGACGGGGCGAAGCTCGCGAAAGTCAAACGGTGTTCCCTCGACCGGAGCAATCTCGCCGGTGGGGATGTTCTGCTCGTTAATGGGCAGGTAGTGGGCGGCGTTGGCGACAAAGAAATGTTCGCAGTCCATGCCGGCGTTATGGCCTGCAAGGTTAAAGTACGTGTGGTTGGTCATGGACACGTAGGTGGCGCGGTCGCTCTCGCAGCCATAATCGATGCGGAAGACGCCGGTGCGCGTAACGGTAAACACGGCCGTAAAGGTTCGGTTGCCGGGCAGGTCCAGCTCGCCATCCTTAAGCGAGGTGGTCATGCGCACGGCGTTATGGACCTCGTCGAGCTCAACATCCCACACACGTTTGTGCAGGCCGTGCTCAAGGTCGCTGTGCAGGTTGTTGGCGCCCTCGTTGGCGGGCATATGCCAGTCCGTGCCGTCGATGGCGATCGTGGCGCCAGCGGTGCGGTTTGCCACAGGGCCGATGGTCGCGCCAAAGCAGGCGGGGTTGTCAAAGTAATCCTCGAGCTTATCGAAGCCCAGCACCACATCGCGCACGTTGCCGGGAATGTCGGGCACATCGATACCAAGCACCGTGGCGCCATAGTCCATAATGCGAACGCAGATCTCGGGCCCGTCGAGGGTGTAACGATGAACGGGGGTACCGCACGGCGCGGTGCCGAAAAGCTCGGAAGTGATCATTTGGTTCCTAACATCGAGGTATTTCCGACAAACTGTAGCGCGAACAGGCGAGATTATCACTACACCCCACTAAAGCTGGGGGTAATTTTCTCAAAAAAGTGATGATTGGAGCTGTGCGGGCGTTCATTTTTGACGCGTACGAGTCTGATACAATTTGTTCGTTACTGTTTGAATGATATGCGCGCAAAGAACGGCGAGGATTCATCGTGATTAAGGCAGAGCGACAGGATAAGGTTCGTCAGCTGCTCGAGGAGCAGGGCACGGTCTCGGTCAAAGAGATTTCGGATGCGTTGGGCGTTTCGGACATGACGATTCGCCGCGACCTCGAAGAACTTGCGAGCCTAGGCGAGATTGAGCGCGTGCACGGCGGAGCCCGCAGTGCACAGGGCCGTCCGCACGCTATGTTGCGCCATGAGTATTCGCACAGCGAAAAGCGCACTAAGCATGCCGAGGAAAAGCTGCAGATTGCGCGCCGTGCTGTGGAGCTTATCGAGGAGGGCTCGACCATCTTTTTGGGCACGGGCACCACGGTTGAGCAGATGGCCTCGATGCTGCCGACGTTTCGCCTGCGCATTGTGACCAATTCGCTTTCGGTGTTTAACCTGCTCGAGGCGCGCGAAGACTGCGAGCTGTGCCTCGTGGGCGGTATGTACCGTCGCCGCACCGCCGCTTTTGTGGGACCAACGGCCGAGGATACCCTGCGCGCGCTGGGCATCGATGCGGCGTTTATCGGCGCCAACGGCATCTTGGACGGTGACGTGTCTACGTCCAACATGGACGAGGGCCGTATCCAGCAGCTCGCCTTTAGCAAGGCCGACTCGCGCTACCTGATCGCCGACTCCAGCAAGATCGGCAAGCGCGACTTCTACACCTTCTGCCGCCTGGACAATTTGGACGCTGTGGTGTGTGAGCCGGGTATCGCCGCCGAGGACCGCACTGCCATCGAGGAGCACACGCAAGTCATTTGCTAGCGAGTGCCGCCGTGCTAGACCAGGCGGGCGTAGTCCTGTGACTGGTGAAAGACGTGGGCGATATAGATTGTTTCGCGCTCAAACTTGTAAAGACAGGTGTAGTTGTTGACGGGAAACGATCGGTAATTACGTGCCGCCAGCTCTTGCATGTGTGAGAGAGGTCGTAGGAGCGGCTGCTCGCGAAGCAAATCAAGTTGATATTCAAACTCAGTGACAAAATTGCCCGCTGCGCGCGGATTCTTGAGGATTTGGGCAAGGTATCCGACGATACTCTCGTACTCATATCGCGCGCTTTTGAGTATTACGACGTTATAGGCCATATTTGTCTCGTATCGAGGTCGCGAAGGTGTCATAGTCGCTATAGTCGCCTTGCGATATCTCGTTTTCTGCCAGCATTATACGAGACAGCAGCTTGGCTTTGGCGATTTCGTCTTGCATGAGGCGATATTGGTCGCTGCTGATGCAGTGCATGGCCTCGTAGCCGTTCTTGGTTACGGTGACGTCGTGCTCGGACTCAACAAGCGCGGTGAATGTGGCAGTGTCCTTCATGTCTCGGACGGGCACACAGATGGGCATAGGTATCTCCTTCGCATTGGGACATAATTGTACCACGCCGTATCGAATAGTCGGCATCGTTGAATTGTCTCAATCTGTAACAGGTAGACGTCCAAAACCGGGTTTAGTGTTACAGATCGAGACGGTGAGGCATAGCATCCGTTATGCGTAAAGCTCGGTATTACTGTATGTCTCAACCATTGCAATGGTCGGTATTTTTGTAGCTATAAGCTCATTTAAAGCTCGGTATTTTTGTATTATTAGATATATCTGAAGGTCGGTATTTTTGTAAACTAGCACGTAAATTATGCTGAGGTGAGATTATGTTTAAACGGAAGGCATATGATCGTCTGCAGGAGTGGAAAGAACGCTCGCAAGGGCGCACTGCGGTGCTTATTGAGGGTGCAAGACGCGTTGGCAAAACGACGCTCGTCAAGTGCTTCGCGCAAAATGAATACAAGGATTATCTGTACATTGACTTTTCGGCTGCTAGCAAAGCCACGCTCGATATATTTCTGAACCATCGTGAAGATGTCGATCTTTTTTTACGCATGCTTCAGCTGCAGTATGGTAAGGCCCTCGAACCGAGAGAGTCGCTGGTCATTTTTGATGAAGTGCAGCGGTTTCCCATCGCGCGCGAATACATAAAGCATCTTGTAGAAGACGGCAGATTTGATTACATCGAGACAGGCTCTCTTGTCTCCATCAAAAAGAATGTCGATAGCATTGTCATACCGTCAGAGGAAGAAAGGATCCCTCTCGAGCCCCTCGATTTTGAGGAGTATCTTTGGGCGACCGGAAAAGATCTTTATGCAGAAGAGATCCGTAAAGGGCGCGAATCTCGGACCGCGCTTCCGGACGGCGTTCATGCGACGTGCATGAGATTATTTGATGAGTATATGCTTGTCGGTGGTATGCCTCAGTCGGTCGACTCCTTTGTGGCAGAGAATGATTTTAGAGGATGCGACAGGGTTAAACGGCAGATTATCGCACTGTACAGGGAGGACATTGCCAAGTTTGGAGGTTCGGACGCTAGACGTGCGCGGGCGGTTTATGACGATATTCCGGGTCAATTATCTGCGGCAAATAAACGGTTCAAATTTGACAGCTTGGAGAAGGGGTCCCGTTTTGAGACATATGAGTCGGCGTTAATCTGGCTTGAGGATGCGCGACTGATTAACCGTTGCTATTTATGCAGTGATCCGAGCGTGGGTTACCGCCTGCACGAGGACGCGTCTTCGCTTAAATGCTATATGGCGGACACGGGATTGCTCGTGAGCTTGGCGTTTGATGATGGTCCGGACCTTATGGATGTTCATAGAGACATTCAATTTGGAAGAATTTCAATTAATAAAGGAATGCTAATCGAGAACATCGTGGCGCAGCAGCTTAAGAGTCTGGGGCATTCGCTTTTTTATTACAGCTGGCAGGAGCCTTCCAAAACAGAGGGGAGTCGGCCCAGAACGCGTGAAATTGATTTTCTTGTTTCGCGCGGCTTTGAAGACGCGGCTGGAAAACCGCGGGTCACTCCTGTTGAAGTTAAATCTTCCAAATCGTATTCAACAATCTCGCTTGACGATTTCGGCAGACGATTCGAACGACGAGTCGGAGAAGAGATAGTTCTTCACCCAAAACAGCTCAGGGCTGAAGGGCATAGGATATATCTACCTCTGTATATGACGATCTTTATCTGATCGACGGCATGCGGTCCTGTGGCTCATTGAACCGCAGGACCGTGTATCGTTGGGGGTTTATTGTGATAATGCGCGCAAGCTAAGCCGGGGATCGAGTTTTCGGGATATGTCGGTGAAGTTCCGTCACCGCGGACTGGGTGTCCGTGCGCCCGACGAGGTCGTTGCGTGCCTAGAAGCCCCGAGCTCCAGAAGCCGTACGCTTGTTTCGGGCGTGCTGGTCGAATGCTCCAGCGTGAAAGACCTACGGGTGTAGCTTGCTCGGCCTGTTTGTCTCGATCTGTAACAGTTAGGACTGAAAAACTCGGCTACGTGTTACAGGTTGAGATTTTTAGGCTAGGTCTAATCTATTCATCTCGATCCGTAACAGGTAGGGGAGAAATAACCCGCCAGATGTTACAGATTTAGATTGAGAGGGTTGGCTCGTGCGTTCATCTTGATCTGTAACAACTAGGACCCAAAAACTTAGCTAGATGTTACAGATTGAGACTGAGAGGATTGCCCTGTGTGTTCATCTCGATCTGTAACAGTTGGGGCCGAAACCGCGGGTCAGATGTTACAGATCGAGACAAACGGCTCCCGGTCCGCCCAAACACAAAGGCCGGGGGCGGCGCGCCGTGTGACGTGCCGCCCCCGGCTGAGAAATGGGGACAAGTTATGTGAGCAGGGCAATTACGCCAACTGCAAGCCACTAGTCCAGACGACGGGTCTGCGCCACGTGCTTGTACCAGTAGGCGCTTGCCTTGGGCGTGCGCTTCTGGGTTTCAAAGTCTACGTAGAAGAAGCCGTAGCGCTTGTTGTAGCCGTTGGTCCAGGAGAACTGGTCCTGCAGGCTCCACAGGAAGTAGCCGCCCACGTTGACGCCCACCTCCATGGCCTTAAGCAGCCAGCGCAGGTGCTGCTCGATGTAGTCGATGCGCGGCTGGTCGTCCACAAAGCCGTCCTTGTAGGGGTCCTTGTAGCCCATACCGTTTTCGGTAATGAAAATCTGCTTGTAGTTGGGGTAGCGCTGTTTAATGTAGACGAGCAGATCGAACAGACCCTCGGGATAGATGATCCAGTCCCAGTCGGTGGTGGGGATGCCGGGCTTGTTCACATGCTCGCCAATGCCCTTGACGCGCCAGCGGCCGGTGCCCTTCTCGCCCGTGCCGTTGTGGTGCAGGTCGTTCTCGCCGTCGTAGGCCTTGAGGAAACGGCACTGGTAGTTGTTGACACCCAGGTAGTCGTTGTAGAGCGCGGCCTCGCGCATAATCTCGAGGTCCTTGTCCAGGATCTCGATGGTGCCGCCCGAGACGGCAGCCAGGCGGTTGGCGCACTCGAGGGTGTCGGGGGCATAGTCGCCGCGGAAGGTGGCGTCAAGCAGGAACTGGTTTTGCAGCACGTGCTCGTTGTTGGCGGCCTTGATGTCGGCGGGGTCGTTCTCGTTGAGCGGGTACTTGAACTCCAACGACTGAATGACGCCGATCTTGCCCTTAAAGCCGCCGTTGTGGAAGGCCAGCACAGCCTTGGCGTGGGCAAGCATCATGTTGTGCTCGCACTGGAAGGCCTCGGCCAGATGAGCTTTGACGCCGCCGGGGAAGGTGCCCTCGATGTAGGTGTTGGAGGCGTCAGCCCAGATCTCGTTAAAGGTGAACCAATAGGTCACCTGGTCAGCGTATTCCTTAAAGCAGAAGGTGGCAAAGTCCACAAAGGCGTCGATGGTCTCGCGATTGAGGAAGTCGCCCTTCTCAAAGAGGGGCAGCGGCGTGTCAAAGTGATGCAGCGTGACAAACGGCTCAACGTGGTGCTTGTGGCACTCGGCAAAGAGATCGTGGTAGAACTGCACGCCCTCGGGGTTTACCTTGCCAGTACCCTCGGGGAAGATACGGCTCCAGGCGATGGAGAGGCGGATGCCGTTGATGCCGAACTCCTCGCACAGCTCCAGATCGACGGGGTACTGGTTGTAGAAGTCGGAGGCGGGGTCGGGGGAGAAACGGCCCTGGGCCTCCAGGAAGTCGTCCCAGGCGACCTTGCCCTTTCCGTGGGTGCGGGTCTCGCCTTCTACCTGGTAGGCAGCGGTGGCGCCGCCAAAGACAAAGTCCTCGGGAAACTGCGCGGGCGGGTTGGTGACGCTGGCAGGGTTAACGGACATGATGATCCAATCGTTTAAATCGAAGGGCCAGCCGGTCTTGGATAGTCGGCTGGCCCTAAGCGTTACTTACTTCGACAGCTGCTCGCTCACAAAGGCGAGAGACTTGTCGCCGTTCTGGGAGAGCTCGATGTATTGCTTACCGCGGCAGGCGACGCACTTGTTGCCCACGCGCTCGCAGTCCTTCTGCAGGTCGGCCAGGTAGCTGGCGGCCTGCGGGGCCAGGACGACCAGGTCAAAGTCGGGAAGCATGTCCACGTGGTTGCCATAGGCATCGGCGGCGGTCTCAAGATCGATGCCGCGCTCCTTGGCGGCCTTGGCCAGTGCGTTGGCGAGCAGGCCCGAAGTGCCGCCGCCCTGGCAGAGCACGAGTACGCGCTTGCCGTTGAGGTCGCTGGCGGCCGTAGCTTCGGTGGCGGCAGCAGCGGGGGCAGCGTCGGTCTTTACGACCTCGGCAGCGGCGCCGGCGGCAACACTCTTGGCGTCGGCCTTACCCTGGAAGGCGTCGTTGAGCTTGGCGGCCTTCTCGGCGTTCTTGGCGGCGAGCTCCTCCTGGGAGATCTCGGCCTCCTCGGCGCACTTCTGGGCGTCATAGGCACGGAAGAACGGGTAGTACAGGGCAAAGTCGATGACTAGGATGATGGCGAGCATCACAAAGGCGAGCGGCTGGAAGCCCAGGCCCATGATGGTGCCGATGGGGCCGGGGACGGTCCAGGGCAGGGTGTACATAAAGCCGTTCATGCCCAAGAAGTCGATAAAGACCTTGAGGATCCAGATGTTGGCGATCGGGGCAAAGACAAACGGGACAAAGAAGACGGGGTTGAGCACGATAGGCGCGGCGAACAGCAGCGGCTCGTTGACGGCAAAGCACACGGGGACGATGGCTGCTTTGCCGACGGCGCGCATCTCCTGGGACTTGGCCAGGAAGCAGAACATAAAGACCAGGACGAGCGTGGCGCCGGTGCCGCCCATGCAGACGACGAAGTACTGGGCTCCCTGCGTCAGGACGGCGGTGGCGTGCTCGCCGGCCTGGAATGCAGCCAGGTTGTCGGTCATGTTGGCAACGAGAGCGGCGGCGATGGCGGGCTCGACGATCGAGGGGCCGTGGACGCCGACGAACCAGAAGAGGCTCATAGCGCCGTAGATCACAGCGAGGCCGATATAGCCGTCGGCGGCGGTGAACAGGGGCTGGAACACCTGGATGACGCCCTGGGCAAAGCAGAAGCCAAAGGCAGCGCGGAAGACGATGTCAAAGACCCAAAAGACGGTGATGCAGACGGAGAAGGGGATGATGTCCTTAAAGGTCTGCGAGATGTTGGGCGGAACCTGCTCGGGCATCTTGACGGTGATGTTGCGCTTAATGAAGAACTTGTAGATGATGCCGGTCACAAACGCAGCGATAAAGGCGGTCAACAGGCCTTTGGAACCAAGGTAGGTGGTGTTGAAGCCGCTGGCAGCATCCGTGGCGATCGTGTCGCTCGAAAGGAGCAAGAAGCCGATGATGGCTGCGCACATGCACGAGATGAAGTTGATCTGGTTGTTCTTGGGTAGATCGCGGTTCTGGGCGTCGGCGAAGTGCTTGGTCGTGGTGGCGGCGCAGGCGATGGCCAGAATGCCCATGGAGTAGTTGTAGCACTTCCACAGGGCGTTGTTGATGTCATCGGGCCAGTAGAAACCCCAGATGTTGGGGACCGAGGCTACCAGGCAGAAGATGGACGAGAAGATGATGATGGGGATGACGGAGATAAAGCCGTCGCGGATCGCCTTGAGGTACTTGTTGCGGGCGATCGCGTTGAAAAAGGGCTGGCCCTTTTCGATGATGGCGATGAGTTGCTCCATGCAATGCTCCTAAGAGTCGGTGGGTTAGCAACGATGGTAGCTTTTGACGTTCGGTTGCCAAAATGTTGACGTTGCCATTTTGCGGCACAAAAAAAGACGCGAACCGGTGGCCCTTGTGCCTGTGGACCGTCGATTCCTTGCGCGTAAACGTTTGAGCCGCCCGGTGGCTCTGTGTTTGCACAATGGCAACGTTAACATTTGGGCGACAAAAGCCGCTCGGGGAAGCAGAATTGTCGGTGAACGGTAGGTTTTGGGTGGTAAGCGTATCGTTGGGGAGGCGTTGGATATACTTAAAGGTGTTCAAAATGACTGCGCAGGATGTCTTCAATGGCATCGTTGACATAGAAAGATCGACCTATGGCCGCTGTTAAAAAATCGGTTTCCGTTAAGGACGTGGCGCGTCTCGCGGGCGTCTCGGAGCAGACAGTCTCGCGTACGGTGCACGATTCGCCCAGCGTGCGCCTCGAGACCAAGGAGCGCGTGCGCGCCGCCATGCGCGAGCTGGGGTATCGCCCCAATTTTGCCGGTCGATCGCTGCGCCGCGGCAAGTTTAAGACCGTCGGCGTCGCCATGTTCAACATTACCGGCACCGGCAACCTCGACCGTATGGAGGGCTTTGCCGCCGCGGCCGACAAACATGGCTATGCCATCACCCTCACTAAAGTAGACGGGCATCCGTATACCCTCGAGAGCGCATCGTCGCGCATGAGCGCGCTGCCGGTGGATGGCATGGTTGTGATCATGAATCGCATGCCGGCGGACTTTGGCACCTTCGAGCCGCTGCCCGGTATGCAGACGGTGCTCGTTACCATGCTGGAGCACCCGCTCTGTTCAACAGTCGATAACGACCAGTTCGATTGCTCGCGCCAGGTGGTCGAGTACCTGCTGGAGCAGGGGCACAAGACCGTGCACTTTATCTCGTGCCCCGAGCGCTCGCTTTCGGGCATGCGTCGCGAGGAGGGCTGGCGCGAGACATTGCGCGCGCATGGTATTGAGCCGCCGCGACTCGTCCGTGGCGATTGGACGGCACAGAGCGGATATGCCGCCGGCCAGGTGCTTGCGGACGATTCGAACTGCACAGCCATTTATGCTTCCAACGATGCCATGGCCTACGGCTGCATTCGCGGGCTCGAGTCGCGCGGGAAGCACGTGCCCCAGGACGTAAGCGTGGTGGGTGTTGACGATAGTTTGGGCGATATCGTGCCCGATCGTCGCCTGACTACGGTGCGCTTTGACAACAAGCGCGTCGGCATGTGGGCGGTCGACAAGATTGCCGGCGCCGAGGGCGCTGCACCCGGTGTGGAGCACATGCTGTTTCCGGGTGTGCTCGTCGAGGGCGATACGGTGCGCGATATACGCTAGGGTGCGGACCTGTTTGGGTTGCCGCTAATTGTGTTTGAGAATGTTCAGATTGGTTTAAAAACCGTTCACGGGTGAAAAGCAACCGTTCATAGCTCGAAATTACGTTTTGCGCTGTTCTTTTTTGTTTGAATGTTAATGTTCCTGCCATACACAGCGCAGCGCGTATGCCCGGACGCGATGCTCTCCGTTGGTTCATATGTGAAAGGAACGCAATATGGCAACCAAAGAAGAAATCTCGATGGTTGGATTTGAGATTGTCGCATACGCGGGCGACGCCCAGACCGATCTGCTTGCAGCGCTCGATGCTGCTCGCGAGGGTGATTTTGAGAAGGCCGAGCAGCTGCACAAGGATGCCAGCGATGCACTTATCGGCGCCCACGACACGCAGACCAAGCTGCTTTCGCAGGAGGCCGGCGGCGGCGAGATGGAGATGACCTTCATCATGGCTCACGCTCAGGACACTCTCATGACCACCATGATCCTGGAGAAGCAGACCCGCTTTACCATCGATGCCTATAAGCGCATCGCCGCACTCGAGGCTAAGCTCGCCTAACGAGCTCTCACAACCAAGTCCCCTTCCAAAAGCTCTGCCGCTACCCGCGGCAGGGCTTTTCTGTTTACCCGGCACTTGGGGACGTTCCTTATCTGCCGGCAGTTTGGGACACTCCTGCCATGCATTCGATCCTTTGAGGATGGAAGAAACCGGGTCATTAGGTTTGCTGCGGTGCCGACTCGGTCTGTCGGTTACAAAACTATGCCGGTTTACTACGATGAATCGCATTCTTTCAACTATGGAAAGAACAGCGTTATCAAAGCCGCAGGTAGAAAGCTTGTCATTTTCTGCTAATAGCAAATGTGGTCGGTCCTATCGGTTTTATCGTAGTAAACCGGCATAGTTTTGAAATGGCACTATTCGACTAGCAGCGTTATGGAGCTTCTGCACGCCCTCCCGTTCGGTTTTTCGATGGGTGGGTATACTTTCCACCGCAATACAGGCCGGAATGAGGAGGCATCCAAATGCCGGATAACGGGTCAATACAAAAAAGAGACGCGCACGAGATGGCTCATGGGCGTCCTGTCCAGATAACCGAGCACACGACGGTAACCGAGCTGCAGCCCAGCCTGTCCGATGTCGTGTGCGCAAACAAAAAGCTGCAGATTGGCTTTATCGTTGCACTCGTGGTACTGGCGCTGCTGTCGGGCTTTGTGGCTCGTCCGCATTTTGCCGATACCAAAACATGGGACTCCACCATCGAGGTCATCGACCAAAAGAAGGGCAACGTTTTGGCGCTCACGACCTCGTGCGTGGCGCTGTCTGCGGGCATTACCGCGCTGCCGGGTGATACGGGAACGCCGGTTGCCGAGCAGCTCGCGCAGCTTTCGGGTAACTTGGGCATCGTGCTTGCCGTGCTCTACCTAGAGAAATATTTGCTCACGATTTTGTGGTCGGTTGGCTTGGGCATCTTAATCCCGTTTGCGCTGGTGCTCTTTGCGGTCTCGCTTGGCATTCACGGACGCTGGAGCACGAGCGCTGTCCTGCGCCGCGTGGCGACCCGCGTGCTGGTGGTTGCCGTGATCGGCATGGCCTTGGTGCCTGCAAGCGTATGGGTGTCGCAAAAGGTCGACGAGACGTATCGGGTGAGCATCGAAGCGGCCGAGCAAAAGGCGGCCGACGCTGCGGGTGCGGCAGACGGCAATAGCTCCAAAACGAGCAAGAAAAAGTCCGAGTCCACAGAATCCAAGAACGTGCTTGAGCAGCTTGCCGACGGTGCCTCGGGTCTTGTCGCGTCGGTGACCAACGGCGCCAAACAGATGACCGATGAGATTGTGCAACAGGTGACCGATCTGATCGAAGGCGTCATCGTGATGATTGTGACTTCGTGCGTTATTCCATTGCTGGTGCTCGCGGCGTTTCTGTGGCTGGGGCACACGCTGCTGGGGATCGATATTTCCGGCCCGGCGAACTATTTAACGGGACGTTTTCTGAGCGCTCCGTCCAAACATGCCAAGAAGAGCGGGCAGTCTGAGTAGGCGGCAAAGCGATCTTTGGAAGATCAACCGTAAGAAGGGCGGCCGAGACACGTTCTCGGCCGCCCTTTTGTTTGTTGAAGACATGGTCGCTACGTCTGCGCCGGGCTCAAACGGTCGGCAATCAACCGTAAACGGTATTTGTTCAAAAAAGAACAAAGTTAAACAAATAATGGTTGCAACCTATGTTCGAATGTGTTCAAATAAACATGAACAGTGAAGAACCGCACATTCAGATGCCCGGACCTGAGCGCGATTCAACACTTCCAAACAGAAACTACGCACCTGCGTATCTCTCAAGGAGGATGTCATGAGGGTTGTAATCGCTTCCGATGCCGACGGTATGTCGATGAAGGAGTCCATCAAGGAGATGCTCATCGCTGACGGTCACGAGGTCGTCGACTATTCCGAGACCCCTGCTGCGGACTTTGTCGATTCCGCGACCGCCGTTGCCAAGGACCTGCTGGAGCACAAGGATTCCCAGGGCTTCGCATTCGATAAGTACGGCGTCGGCTCCTATATGGCCGCCGTCAAGATCAAGGGCATGGTCGTCGCCAACATTTCCGACGAGCGTTCCGCCTACATGACCCGCGAGCACAACGGCTCGCGCATGGTCACCATGGGCCCGGGCGTTGTGGGCACCGAGGTCGCCAAGAAGATCGCCCGCGAGTTCCTGCGCGCCCAGTACGCCGGCGGCCGTCACCAGATCCGTGTCGACATGCTCAACAAGATGGCCTAACGAGAGCCACCGAGAACTCGAACTTCTATCTCAACTTGTGAATTCAGACGAAAGGACGTTCTGATGAAGAAGACCATCGCAATCGGTTGCGACCATATCGTTACGGACGAGAAGATCTATCTGGCCGACCGCCTGGAGCAGGCTGGCTACAAGGTGCTCGACTGCGGCACCTACAGCCACACCCGTACGCACTATCCCATCTACGGTAAGGCCGTGGGCGAGGCTGTTGCCAGCGGCAAGGCCGACTTTGGCGTGGCCCTGTGCGGCACCGGCATCGGCATCACCAACGCCGTCAACAAGGTTCCCGGCGCTCGCTGCGCCCTGGTTCGCGACATGACCTCTGCCCTGTATGCCCGTCGCGAGCTCAACGCCAACATCGTGGGCTTTGGCGGCAAGATCACCGGCGAGTTCCTGATGGCCGATATCATGCTTGCCTTCCTGGAGGAGCCCTACGAGAAGACTCCCGAGCACGACGCCCTGATTGCCAAGATCGACGCCTGCAATAAGGCCGACGCCGAGGCTCAGGCTGACCCGCACTTCTTTGACGAGTTCCTCGAGAAGTGGGACCGCGGCGAGTATCACGACTAAGGGGGTTCCGGCGTTTTAACAAACGCCGGACCGGTCGACGCTGCGAAGCCATCTGGCGGGCAATCTGCCGCTCAGCTTCGACGGCATGACCAGAAGGTCAATGCCGTCTCGCTTCACGGCACCTTGCCTCGCCAGCTGGCTTCTCGCTGATGTCTGAGTGACCTGTGGGGTTACCGCTGTTGTTGCGAAGCGTTCTGGTATGGCAAGTTGCTCCGATAACACGTTTGCTTGCTTGGCTTGAGTGCTTCGTTTTGGCGGCCCCCGGCATTCTGCAGCTTTTCAATTGACGGCTCGCGTTTCTGTGAGGGGGCGCGGGCCGGTTTTCTATCAGCCCCACTGACTTGGCGGGCTGTCGTAAGAAAGGGAAGGCTCCTATGGAGTTTGTTCTTGATAACGGTTCTATCCGCGTAGCACTGAGCACGGCTGGCGGATCGTTCACTTCTATTGCGGCCAACGGCCGTGAGTACCTGTGGCAGGGTGACCCGGCGGTCTGGTCGGGCCAGGCACCCATTTGTTTCCCGATCTGCGGCGGCCTTCGCGACGGTCACGCAATGACCATGGGCGGCCGCGAGGTTAGGCTCGCCCGCCACGGCTTTGCGCGCAAACAGGAGTGGAAGCTCGAGGAACAGAGCGACAACATGGTTGCACTGAGCCTAAGCTCTGCCGACCATGCCGAGCTGCTCGAGCAGTACCCGTATCCGTTTAAGATCGTTGCTCGTTACACGATCGATGCGGCAAAGGTGGCCGTGTCGTACGAGGTGACCAATGAGGGCACCGAGGACATGCCGTTCTTTGTGGGTGGCCACCCCGGCTTTAAGTGCCCGCTCGACGAGGACGAGTCCTATGACGACTATGAGCTTCGTTTTGATCAGCGTGAGGCCGCCGAGCTCTGTACTGCCGTTCCCTCGACGGGCCTGATTGATGTTGAGCATCGCAGTAAGAACCCCATGATCGACCAGAACCTGCCGCTTGCCCACGAACTCTTCGACTTCGCGGAGACCATCTTTGACGTGCTCGAGAGCCGCGTGGTTACGCTGACCAAGAAAACCGAGGACAAGGGCGTGCGCCTGACGTTCCCCGATATGCCATACCTGATTGTGTGGAGCAAGCCCGAGGGTGACTTTGTGGCCGTGGAACCGTGGGGCGGCCTGTCTACCTGCTCCGATGAGGACGATATTCTGGAGCACAAGCGTGGCTGCCTGGTTGCCAAGCCGGGGGAGACCGTCATTCGCGGTTTTGAGATCGAGATCCTTTAACGAGTTATCGTATGTTTGGGGCGGGTCATGCCGCCCCGGAACAGGAGTTCAATATGATTCTGACCGTCACCATGAACCCGTCGATTGATACGCGCTATCAGCTCGACAAGCTGATCATTGACGACGTTAACCGCGTCACGCCCGAAAAGACCGCTGGCGGCAAGGGCCTCAACGTGAGCCGTGTGCTGCTGCAACTGGGAGACGACGTGCTCGCGACTGGTCTGCTTGGCGGCCACATGGGTGCCTATATGGCCGAGCTTATGGATGCCGACGGCGTCAAGAACGACTTTGTGCCCATCGCCGGTGAGACGCGCATTTGCCTGAATATTCTGCACGAGGGTAATCAGACCGAGCTGCTGGAGAGCGGCCCGCAGATCGCCCCGGCCGAGCTCGAGGCCTTTACGGCCAAGTTCGCCGAGCTCGCGGCGAAGGCGGACGTTGTGACGCTTTCGGGCTCGCTGCCGCGTGGCGTCGATGCCGGCTACTATGCCGAGCTCGTCAAGATCGCCGAGGAGGCGGGCGCCAAGGTGCTGCTCGACACCTCGGGTGCATCGCTGGAGGCAGCGCTGGAGTCCGACGCTAAGCCCGAGCTCGTAAAGCCCAACCTGACCGAGATTAACGGCCTACTGGGTACGTCCTTTACGACCGATGATGTCGATGCCCTGCGCGAGGCGCTTGCCGCCGATGGCCGCTTTGCCGGTATTCCCTGGGTTGTCGTTTCGATGGGCGCTGCCGGTTCGGTGGGCTTCCATGAGGGTCGCGCGTTCCGCGCCAAGACGCCCGCGATTGCGGCTGTGAACGCAACGGGTTCCGGCGACTCGACCATCGCCGGTTTTGCGCATGCCATTGCTGCTGGTGCCGACGACGTCACGGTGCTCAAGACCGCCAATACCTGCGGTAAGCTCAACGCCATGGATCCCAAGACCGGCCACCTGATCATGGACCGCTGGGACGAGATCTACAGCAACGTTGAGGTCGTAGAGTTGTAGCGGTTGCGACTCCTAATAGAATGATCGTGGATAATCTCCCGCTTTTGGTGCCCATACGAGTTCAAAGTGGGGGATTTTCCACGCTCGAGTCATTAGTTGTTGGGGACGTTCTTGTTTGACTAGTCGTTTAAGAACGTCCCCAATGACTACACTCAAAAACGGCGCCCGTCGGCGATGTTGCCGGCGGGCGCCGTTGTCTTGAAGACGAAATAGTCCGTTTTCCTCCGTCCCCAAGGGATCATTACAGTGAGTCGATAAAGCGCTGCTGGGCGGCGCGGCCGGCTTCGTCCCACTTAAAGACGCCAGCGTTGTCGAGCACGTGGCCAAACACTACGCCGACCTCCTCGTGCAGGATGTCGATGGCGTTGTCCGCCGTAAGCTCGTCGGCGCGGCGGGCATAGACGTCCTCGGCCCACGCGGCATGGCTGCGGCAAAGGTCGTCGCCCTCGAGCGCTGCGGCAAGGTCGTAGCTGGTATCGGCTTTGGCTGCCAGCAGGTGCTCGCGGACAGCGCCGAGCTCGGGAACCAGGCGCGGCGGAAGAATAGCCAGGCCCATAACCTCGATCAGGCCGATGTTCTCCTTCTTAATGTGGTGATACTCGGCATGCGGGTGGAAAACGCCCAGCGGATGCTCGTCGGTCGTGATATTGCAGCGAAGCGCCAGGTAGGCCTCGTAAATCTCGCCGCCGGCGTTGCCGCGGGAGTCGACGCGGCGGATGACGGGCGTCACGGTGTTGTGCGCTACGCCGTCGGCCGTGTGCGCGATAACGCCCGCAGACTCGTCGGTCCACTCGCGCCAGGCGAGGATAATCTTCTCGGCAGCGTCGAGCAGCTGAGCGCGGTCATGCGAGCGCAGGCGCAGCACCGAGAGCGGCCACTGCAGCACAGTGCCGGTGACCTGGTCAAAACCGGGCATGCTAAACTGCGAGACCTCGGCGGCATGCATCATGGGGAACTCGTGCGCGCCGCCCTGGAAGTGGTCGTGCGACAGAATCGAGCCGCCCACGATAGGCAGGTCGGCGTTGGAGCCGATGAAGTAATGCGGGAACAGGTCCACAAAGTCGAGCAGGCAGGTCAAGCCCTTGCGGTCGACGTGCATCGGACGATGCTCGGAGCTCATGGCAATGCAGTGCTCGTTAAAGTAGGCGTACGGGCTGTACTGGAAGCCCCAGCGCTCGCCATTAAGCTGAATGGGAATAACGCGTAGGTTCTGGCGAGCGGGGTGGGCGCCGCCGTCGGCTGCGGCGGAGCGTCCCGGGTAGCCCTCGTTTTCGATGCACAGCTGGCAGGCGGGGTACTTTTCGCCCGTGTTCTTTGCGGCGCCGGCGGCAGCGATATCGCGTGGGTCCTTCTCGGGCTTGGACAGGTTGATGGTGATCTCCAGGTCACCCCAGTTGGTGGGGGTGCTCCATTTGATGTTGCGCGCGATGGCGGCACGGCGCACGTAGCCGGCGTCGCAGCACAGGCCGTAGAACCAGTCGGTTGCGGCGCGGGGCTCGTTGACGCCCATACGTCCGTTGAACTCCTCGTTTACAACCGAAGGCCTCGGCATGAGCGCACCCATGATGCGCATGGCGATGCGGTCGCGGCCTGACGCCGTGTCCTCGGCGGCACCGTTGGTAACGGCGGCCTCGGAAAGCGCGGCAAGCGTGCCCTCCAGGTCAAAGTCGGGGAGTGTATCGGGGTGCAAGAGCGAAATCTTCTCGGTCTTGAGTGCCCAAGCCATGTCGAGTGCGGGGCCCGTGGCGCCGATGCACTCCAAAATGGTGTTGTATGCCCAGATCCGGTCGTCCTGGCCGATCATCGATCGGTGGATGGCGTACTCGATCAGGTTCTGCGCGGCCTCTCGCACGTCAGTCATTACAGCCATGCCGCGTAAGCCCCCTTGTCAGAGATGGCGTAGTGACGGGCAGAGCCCTCGCCCAGCCAGCCGTTCATCTTGGCAATGAAGGTGTCGACCAGATCGAGCGGCACGAAGGCCTGGATGGTACCGCCAAAGCCGCCGCCGTGGATACGAACGGCGCCACGGCCGTCGAGCACATGCTCGGCAAGAGCAAGCGCGTACATGGAAGGCTGCTCGGCACCCAGTTTGGCAACAACATTCTGCAGGTACATGGCGGAGCTGGCGCCGGACTCACGCGTCAGGACCAGGAACTGGTCAATGTCGCCGGCGTTCAGGGCCGCCCAGCGCTTATCGACCAGGCCGTTCTCGTACCAGTAATGAACGGCGCGCAGGCAGGCGCGGTCGCCCAGCTTGGCGCGCAGCTCGGGGAGCTTGGCGTCAAAGTCCGCCACGTTTACCTCGCACAGGCGTGCCTTGCCAAACTCGGCGGCGACGTCCTGCATCTCGCGCGGAACAGCGGCGTAGTCGTCGGTGGCTGCCACATGGTCGGCGCCGACCTTGACGAGCACGAGCGCATAGCCGTGATCCTCAAAGTTGAGTTCGAGCTTCTGGGTCTTAGGCTGAGCCTGGTCCTCAAAGTCCATGTAGGCGAGGCCGCCCAGGCACACGGCAGCTTGGTCCATCAGACCGCAGGGCTTGCCGTAGTAGTTGTTCTCGGTGCGCTGGCTCATCTGGGCGAGTGCGACGGGTTCAATGGCGGGCGCGCCCCAGAGCGTCTCCATGGCGCGGCCGTAAGCCGCCTCGACAGCGGCGGAGCTAGAAAGGCCGCCACCCGAGGGGACGGAGCAGGTAAAGGCAAAGTCGAAGCCCTGGGGCTCAACGCCGAGACCTGCGACCTCGTGGGCCATACCGCGCACGAGGCTTGCGGACGTGCCCTTCTCGGACTCTTGAATATCCAGCGTGTCGAGCGTGATCTCAAACGTAGGATAACCCTCGTCGGCGACGCGAACCTTGTTGGAATCGGTCGCCACGGCAATGCCGTCAACGGCGACATCGAGCGAGCCGGCGATAACGTGGCCACCCTCGTGGTCGGTGTGGTTGCCGCTGATCTCGGAGCGGCCGGGCGCGTGCACATAGAGAACCTGGCGGTCGCCGATGGGGCCAAACTCCTCCTCAAACAGCTTGGTGAGCGTGGCGAGTGTCTTTTCGTCGGGGGTGGTCATGGGAGTCCTTTCCTTGGCGCGCACGGGTGAGTTTTGCGTCGTTATGAGTACGTTAACAACTTGAAGCGGCATGAACCAAGTGTCCACGATACCGCACGTTACGGGCTATGTTAACGTACTCATAACACATCGCTTGTCACTTTTTGAGAATCTGGTAATCGGTAGAAATACAGCCGTGAACGGTACTGTCGTATGGACTTATAAAGCAGAAAAGATGCAGATAGAAAAAGTAGAGTACGTTAACATGCGTCCGACGATAGCGGGCCTCGGTGCAGGGCGTGTTTCTGCCCAGGCCGGCATTCACGCTATTCAGATCTCGCAAGGGTGAAGGTGATCCTGTGGCAAGGCGCCCGTCCAACGATACAGGTACGCGTCCGGTCTCCATGGCCGACGTCGCCCGCGCTGCTGGCGTTTCGCAGCAGACGGTTTCGCGCGTCGCCAACGGTTTGCCTAACGTCAACGAGCAGACGCGCCAGCGCGTGCAGGCCGCTATGCAAGAGCTCGGCTTTCGTCCGAGTTATGCCGGTCGCTCGCTGCGCGACGGCCGTTACCATTCGGTCGGCCTGTGCGTCAACGATGTCACCAAGTTTGGCAACCTCTCAATGATCGACGGCATCGCCAGCGCTGCTCGCGAGCATAATTGCGCCATCACGCTGGTCGAGATGTCCAAGACCGAGGAGTTTTCGCTTGCCGAGGCCACGCGTCGTATGGCCGCGCTGCCCGTGGACGGCATCATTATCGGCATGAGTCGCATGGCACCCGATTTTGAGACGTTTGATCCGTTGCCGGGCATTGGCACGGTCATCGTTACCATGTACGCGCATCCGCGCGTGACCACAGTCGATTCCGACCATTACGGCTGCTCGCTATTGCTTATGGATCACCTGTTTGAGCTGGGACACGATCAGATTCGCTATATTGGCGGCCCGTCGTTCTCGGTCGACGAGCGGTTTCGTCGCGCCGGTTGGCAGGATGCACTCGAGCGTAAGCACATTAAGCCGCAGGCGCCGCTCGAGGGCGATTGGTCTGCCAACAGCGGATACGAAGCCGGCAGATATCTGGCCGAGCACGACCGCACCATGACGGCGATTTACGCGGCAAACGACCAAATGGCAAACGGTGCCATCGCCGCGCTGCGCGATAGCGGCTTGCGCGTGCCCGAGGACGTGAGCGTGGTGGGCGTCGATGATTCGCTCGATGATTTTGTAGCACACAACGAGCTCACGACCGTTCGATTCGACTTGCATCAGCGTGGGCGCGAGGTGTTTGAGCATGCGGTTCCCGAGGCGGGTACGGTGGGCAAAACCGTTGCCATTCGTATTCCCGGCCAGCTCATCATTCGACATAGCACGGCGATACCGCGCTCATAGTTTGTGCTGGTAAACGGCGATTTATCGCATTTTAATAACAATCGGTAAGAATGCCGGCAGATAGCTGTTGGGATGCAGCCGAGTGCTATGATAAACGGGCTCTTTTGTCTATCTAGGAGGCTTTGCCTGATGGAGATCACCAAGGATATCCGCTACGTTGGCGTCGACGATCACGACATTGACCTGTTCGAGGGCCAGTACGATGTGTCCGAGAACGGTATGGCATACAACAGCTACGTTATCTTGGGCGAAAAGATCGCTGTCGCCGATTCAGTCGATGGCGGGTTTGTCGACGAATGGCTCGGTAACCTCGAGGCTGTACTCGACGGTCGCACGCCCGACTACCTGGTCATCCATCACATGGAGCCCGATCACTCCGCCGGCATCGCCGCCTTTATGGAGCGCTATCCCCAGGCACAGATTGTGGCAAGCATGGGCGCCTTCCGCATGATGGTTAACTACTTTGACACCGACTTCCCCGAGCGCAAGATGGTTGTCAAGGAGGGTGACGTGCTCGATTTGGGCGGCCACAGCCTAACCTTTGTCGGCGCCCCCAACGTGCACTGGCCCGAGGTGCTGTTCTCCTACGAGGCCACCGACAAGGTGCTCTTTAGTGCCGACGGC
This sequence comes from Collinsella sp. AM09-41, assembly GCF_003473245.1. Lineage (NCBI taxonomy): Bacteria > Bacillati > Actinomycetota > Coriobacteriia > Coriobacteriales > Coriobacteriaceae > Collinsella > Collinsella sp. AM09-41. Next base: position 546,033 of record NZ_QRMJ01000001.1, on the reverse strand, counting down.
TTTGGCAAGTTCGGCGCCAACGACATCGAGGATCCGGAAGGGTGGGCCTGCGAGGCGCGCCGTTATTACTTTGGCATCGTGGGTAAGTTCGGCAAGTTTGTGCAGGCCGTGCTCAAGAAGGCCGCCGATCTGGACATCCAGGTTATCTGCCCGCTCCACGGCCCTGTTCTTACCGAGAACCTGGGCTATTACCTCGACACCTACAACACCTGGTCGAGCTATCAGCCCGAGGACGAGGGCATCACGATTGCCTATGCGAGCGTGTACGGCCATCTGAAGGCCGCCGTTGAGGAGCTCGCATCTGCGCTTGAGGCTCGCGGCCAGAAGGTTTCCGTCTTTGACCTGGCTCGCGACGACATGGCCGAGGCCGTTGAGGATGCGTTCCGCTACGACCGCCTGGTGCTCGCCTCCATTACCTATCAGGGCGAGATTTTCCCGTTCATGAGCACCTTTATCCACACGCTCGCTGAGCATGCCTACCAGAACCGCACCGTGGCGCTCGTCGAGGCTGGCTCTTGGGCACCTGCCGCCGCTAAGGTTATGGCCAAGGAGCTCGAGGGCATGAAAGACATCACGCTGACGCAGAATAAGGTGACCGTCCTGGGTTCGCTCAACGACGCTTCGCGCGCCCAGATCGAGGCCCTCGCTGACGAGCTGTCCAAGTAGCGATACGTTCACTTTCAACGCTCAAACCACCACAAAGGGGACAGGCACCTTTGTGGTGGTTTTTGTTTAAGCGCCGGCGATGACGAGATTTGGGCGGGCGTCGTCGACGGTCTCGGTGATTGAGGTGGCGACGGCATCATCGGGATCACGGTCCATCACGATGGTGTCGACATCGACAAGCTCGGCAAAGCGATACATGCCGCGTCCGTTGACCTTGCTGGCGTCCATGAGGGCCACGTTTTGACGGGCTGCGGCGATCATGGCCGTTTTGGTCTCGGCCATCTGCGGAAAGTCGGTCGTAAAGCCGCAGCCGGGAACAAAAGCGCCGGGGCACATGACGGCAAGGTCGGCATGGACCATTTGGAGCGCCTGCATAGTAAGTGGGCCGTACAGATAGCGATGACCTTTGCGCAGTGCCCCGCCCAGCATGACGACATCGACCGAGGGCATGCTCTCGTCGATGTAATCGGCGATGGTGATGTCGGCCGTGATAACGGTGATGCCGTTGCGTTGATCGAGGAGCCGGACAAACTCGAGCGCCGTGGTGCCCGAGTCGACGAGCAGCGTGTCGCCGTCATTGACGAGCCCGATGGCGCTTTGCGCGATGGCCTGCTTGGCGGCAACATTGACGTTGATACGGCGATCCTGGGTGGATACGGTCAGTCGCTTCTGGAGCGACACAGCGCCACCGTGCGTGCGGCGCAGCTTGCCGGACTCGGCGAGCGCGTCTAGGTCCGCACGGGCGGTAACGGAGGACACACCAAAGGTCTGGGCGATTTCTGCTACCTGCACCGAGGCGTTATGTTCGAGCATCTCCATGATGGCGGCGCGACGTTCGTCGGCAAAAGCTCGGGTTGTTGCATGGGCCATATTCGCTCCATCATCGTCTGAAATTTGCAGGAATTGTGTTGAGTCCATTTTCGTTCATTTTCTTTTTGAGTAAGAAAACACCTTTCGATTACTTATCTTTTCTATAAAAGAAAGATGATTCGCTTGAAAACTGCAATGTCGTATAGAGGGATCCGGCGCGAATCCCTTCCGTTTGCTTTTCAAAAACGAGTGTCTTGACCTGTGTGCCGGTGATATCTCATACGTGCGACGCCGTCGATTTTCATACAATGGGCGCAGCAAAACGCAAGGTAAAACGCCTTGTGATCAACTACGCCCGATGTCCAGATGCGGGCGAGGGAGAGGAGCAAACGCTCATGGCACTTGTTACCACCGAAAAGATGCTCAAGGACGCTCAGGCCGGCCACTACGCCGTCGGCGCGTTCAACGTCGAGAACCTCGAGTTTGTTATGGCCGTTCTGGCCGCTGCCGAGGAGACCAAGTCCCCCGTCATCATGCAGACCACCCCGGGCACCATCAAGACCGCTGGCCTGGATTACTTCTACGGCATGGTCAAGGCTGCCGCCGAGCGCGCTTCCGTGCCCGTCGCTCTGCACCTCGATCACGGCGATGGCTATGACCGCTGCATGCAGGCTTTCCGCACTGGCTACACCTCTGTCATGATTGACGGCTCGCACGAGTCCTTCGAGGACAACATTGCCCTGACCAAGTCCGTCGCCGACGCTGGCCGCGCCATGGGCGTGCCCGTCGAGGCCGAGCTTGGCAAGGTCGGCGGCAAGGAGGACGACGGTCCCGCGGTTGAGGGCGAGAGCCCCTACACCGATCCGGCCGAGGCCAAGGAGTTCGTCGAGCGCACTGGCTGCACCTCCCTCGCTATTGGCGTTGGCACCAGCCACGGCGTGTACACGAGCGATCCGCACATCGAGCAGTCCGTGGTCAAGGCCATCCGCGACGCCGTCGACGTGCCGCTGGTTCTGCACGGTACCTCCGGTGTGCCCGATGAGCAGGTTGCCGAGGCCGTGAAGAACGGCATCTGCAAGGTCAACTACGCCACCGAGCTGCGTCAGGCCTACACCAAGGGCTTCATGGCCTACATGGCCGAGAACCCCGCCTGCTTCGATCCCAAGAAGCCGGCCAAGGAGGGCATGCGCGAGATCACCGAGCTGGTTAAGATCCGCATGACCAACCTCAACTCTGTGGGCAAAGCAGAGTAACAGCAAGGGCACTCCGACTCGCTACATATCCCGGGGAGGGACGAGGGCTTAGTTCCCCAATCGTCCTCGGGCATGCAAAAAGCCTCGCTGCGCACTTCGTGCGGCGAGGCTTTTTGCCTCCTGCGGAAAGATTAGAGAACTAACCCCTCGTCCCTCCCCGGTTGACCTACTCGAGGTCGTCGCCCTTGTGGTGTTAGGTCTGAAAATAATAAGAAGCCTTCGCGCTGCGGAATGATTTTGGAAACTAAGTACGGGGACCCGCCCAAACCGTCCTGCTCAATCGCCCTTGTGGTGTTGGGGCTGAAAGGGTGGGACGCGTGGGTTATTTGGTTGTTAGGGTTAGTAGGTCGTTGGGGGTTTTGAGGTTGTAGGTGGCGTTTGGGATATCTTGGTGTGATCCCCATGCTGCTCGGGCAAAACTGACCCCTGCCGAAGTTGCGCATTGTTCGTCGTAGACGGTGTCGCCAACGTAGACGACGTTGCCAGGATTCGCGCCCGCACGTCGGAGATATTCGAGCATGGGTGCGGGTGCGGGTTTATGTTCGGTTGTGTCTTCGACAAGGATGATGTGCTCAAAATACTTATCGAAATCAAGGGGTGCAATTTCTTTTGCGTATTCGTCGCGCGCACGTGAGGAGACGATGCCAAGTTTGCAGCCGCTATCGGCGAGTGTTGCGATGACTTCAAGCAAACCTGGAAACACGCTGATGGTGCTTTTAAAGCTGGCGGCAACTTGGCACCAGCGATCCAACGTTGCCTGCGAGTAGATCCCAAGTTTCTCAAGGGCATCCTTGCCGGGTATGCCGAGGGCAAAGTCAAGCTCGTGTCGGGGAAGCGTTTTGCTGGTCTCTTCTTGGACAATCTGGACAAGCGATGACAGAACGCTTTCTTCTGTATCTGCCAATGTCCCATCAACGTCAAATACGATATGGTCAAAGTGCTTCATATGATTGCTCCTCTCTGTTGTTTGCCTGCAAGTTTGATGCAGTGACAGAAGAAGGGCTAGCGGGATTTCTGCCTGGTGCTATCGAGATTCTGCCTCGCTGCTCGATAGCTCGAAGGAGTGCATCCCATTTGTTCTTTAAATACCTGGCCAAGATGGCTTGCTGTCGCAAAGCCGCATTGGCGCGCGACTGTCTGGACCGTTCGCGTGGTGTGTGCCAAAAGTTCGCAAGCACGGTTTACGCGGTATGCGCGCAGATATGCCGCCGGGGTCGTTCCTGCGCAAGCTTCGATAATGCGGTAACACTCTCTTTCGCTTACGCCGGCTGCAGATGCCATCTGGGGCACATCTATAGCGGCTGCATAGTTTGCGCGGATAAAGTCCAGGATTGCCTTGAACTGTACGTCGCGGCTGGTCATCCAAGAGGCGCCGTCGGAAGAAAAGAGCGGTTCGGTCTTGGCGTTAATCTGAATCCAGAGCTCTGACAAACTATTTCGAAGCGCCATCTCGTTCTGCGGCTGTTGAAGGTCGTGGCTAAAGGAGCTCTTCAGCAAATCGATAAAGGGCATATCGTCGGGATTGGTGGGCGACCATTTGAGCACATCGACGCCTCGACATTGAAGCAATGGGTTGATGTAGCGCTTTTGGAGACGTCCCGCGGGATCGCCGAGCATCGACGGCTGAAAGATATGCAGCATTTGAATGGCTGGCGCCGAATTGGGTGATTGCAGCGTGCTGTGCAAAACGCCGCCGTTGATAAAGCCGGCGGACCCTTCCTCAAAGCGTACGTGCTCATGAGCCGCGTGCGTTCGATAGTCAATCGCTCCCTGCTCCATGTAGAAAAGCTCAACTTCGGAATGCCAGTGCCAGGGGACGGAATTGCCCGGATAGCGAGCGAATTCTGCGCGTTCGGCAATATAGGGCCAGTCTTCGGCGGTCTCGGGAAACGCTTCCTCGCGTCCTCCGCGGTGCAATTCTATGTGATCCATGTTTCGCATGGCATCAGTATAAAGCGCGATGGGCTTAGATTGCTCTTGCCTGTTCGGGGAACGCCTTGTCTAGGGATGCTTGGAGCTTTTCGAAGGAAGCTCGTAAGTTGAGGCTCTGATCGGCTGAGCGCTTGGTTTTTGTGGTGGGGGAGTCGAGGAGACCGTTTCTCTGTGTCGGGGGGAAGGAGAAAAGGTTTGCATGTTTTAGGGATGGCTGCTGTGCTGCGTCATTGGAAGAATACATGCTTATGCGGCCTCCTCGATGTCCACCAAAAGATTGCGCGCGGGGTTTGCTGCTAGGTCCCGTGCGTTGGCAGTATTATGCCGCGGCCGTCGCAAAGAAGCGCTAAAGAAAGGCTTAACCTGGTTTGGTGTAACCATGAAACCGCAGGTCAAGGCTATTGAGTAACACTCTTGAAAGGTTTTGAGCTTAAGGGCTTTCTAAGGTTTGTGGCGTAGACGTGGCGCGGACGTGCGGAGCGTGTGAATGCTCGCTGTTAGCGTTGCGGCTCTGCGGCACGCACCTGCTCGATGACCTTTTCCATCGTGGCGTCGATGCGGTCTTTTTTGAGATCGCATTCCCAGATGGTTATGGGTGTCCAGCCCATTTGAGTGAGTGCTGCCACGGCAGCGCGGTCGCGCTCGACGTTGCGACGGAACTTTGCCTCCCAAAACTCAACGTTACGCTTGGGCTGGCTGGGATTGCACTTGGGGCAGCGATGCCAAAAACAGCCGTTGACGAAGATGGCGATCTTGCGCCCGGGAAAGGCGATATCCGGCTTGCCGGGCACCTTCCATTCCAGACGGTATCCCGTAAGGCCTGCAGCCCGCAGACGCTGGCGTACGAGCAGCTCAGGCTTGGTGTTGGCGCGCTTGTTGCCCTTCATGGACTTTTTGATGGCGGCGCGACGGCGGACCAGTTCGCGCTCGTCAGCGGAGAGGTCCGAGGTATCGATGCCGTCGAGCAGACCTGGTTTGGGGCGTTTTTTGCTACGGCGCTTAGGTGCGCGCTTGGGTTTGGCGGTGGGTTTGTCGGCTGTGTTGGGCGCGGCGTCATCAGCGGAGCTTGCCTCAAGCCGGTCTTCCTTCAGCTCAATCAGGGCATCGATGAGCCCCTTGTCTGCGGGCATCCATTCCACCGTGGCAAGCGAGGTGCGCGGAATCCAGCGGATATCAAGCTGGCGGTCGTGCTTCTGAGGCTCATCGGATTCATCGGCGAGCGAGCAGTAGTAACACTCCATTGAGAGATGAAAATCGGGGTAGTCATACTCAACGGTGTAGAAATCACGCAGGTTGGTGACTTTTACCTGTAGCTCTTCCATAAGCTCGCGGCGCACGGCGTCTTCTGGCGTCTCACCGCGCATGAGCTTGCCACCGGGGAACTCCCAAAGTCCCTGCATGTCGCCATAGCCGCGCTGCACAGCCAGTAGCTCGTCGGATCCTTCCTTGCGAATGATCCCGGCGGCAACATGAACAGTCTTCAACAGGAGTCCTCTCTCAACATCAACACGTGGCAGACTACGCTTACCTTACGCAACGGTAAGGCAAGCGTAAGCCATATCGATGGTAGCCGACTCGGCTTCTTGCGACTATAGATGCCGTAGACTAATTGCAAGAAAGGACTCGGTATGCAAACCATGCAAGCAGCGACCCCGGTACTGGAGGTCGCGCATCTCGAAAAGGTATATGGAGCGCTGGGCAACGTGACCCGCGCGCTCAACGACGTCAGCTTTACCGTCAACCGCGGCGAATTCGTCGGTATCATGGGTGCCTCGGGCTCGGGCAAGTCGACGCTGCTCAACTGCGTGTCGACCATCGATGCCGCCACGAGCGGCACCATCCGCATCAACGGCCAGGACGTGACGCGCATGAAACAGGCCAAGCTTTCGCAGTTCCGCCGCGAGGAGCTCGGCTTTATCTTCCAGGACTCCAACCTGCTCGATACGCTCACGGCACGCGAGAACATTGCCCTGCCGCTCACCATCGCCCGCACAAACTCGGCCGAAATTTCGACCCGCGTGCAGGATGTAGCCGCGCGTCTGTCTATCAGTCAGGTGCTCGACAAGTATCCCTACCAGATGTCCGGCGGTCAGCAACAGCGCGTTGCCGCGGCTCGCGCGCTCGTCACCGACCCCACTATGATTATGGCCGACGAGCCCACCGGCGCCCTCGATTCCAAGAGCGCCCGCTTGCTGCTCGAGAGCCTGGAGGCGCTCAATCGCCGTCTGCGCGCCACCGTGCTCATGGTCACGCACGACAGCTTTGCCGCCAGCTACACGAGCCGTGTGCTGTTTATCCGCGACGGCAAGATTTTCACTGAGCTGCGCCGCGGCGACACCGACCGCCGAGAGTTCTTCGACCGCATTATGGAGGTCGTTGCCATGATGGGCGGTGAGGGCTCCGATGCTCTGTAAACTCGCTTGGGGCAACGTCCGCCGCGCCGGCCGCGATTACCTTGTCTACTTGCTGACGCTCACCCTGGGCGTCACGGTCTTCTATGCCTTCAATACCGTCTCGATGCAGGTCGACATTGCCGGCATCAAGGAGGAGGGACTGTCCGAGCTCATGGGCAGCATGCTCGGCTACCTGACGTACTTTTTGGCCGGCGTCATGGCCTTTTTGATGGTGTATGCCAACAACTTCATTATGAAACGCCGCAAAAAGGAGTTCGGCCTGTACCAGGTGCTCGGCATGCGCCGCGGGCGCGTCGCCACGATCATGGCGCTCGAGACCGTATTTGTTTCGGTCGGCGCGTTTGTCGCCGGCATTGTGCTGGGCGTGGGGCTCTCCCAGCTCATGACATTCTTTACCGCTTCGCTCTTTAAGACGCAGATCGCCGATTTTCACTTCTTCTTCTCGGTGCATGCGTTCAATCTGACCCTTGCCTGCATGCTCGTGATGTTTGTGCTCACGCTACTGCTGAACCTTCGCGCCGTGCGTCGCACCAGGCTCATTGAGCTCATGGGTGCCGAGCGTCGCAACGAGAGCATCAAGACGCGCAACCCCTGGATCGCGATTGCCATCTTTGCCGTGGGCGTGGCGCTTGTGGGCGTGGCCTATTACCGTCTGCTACGTGATGGGTTCCCGCTGACTGCGACGGACAGCAAGCTGCAAGAGGCCATGAGCCAGTTTGGCATTACGACCGCTATGGTTACAGTGGGTACCTTTGCGCTGTTCTGGGGACTCTCGGGCATGCTCATCAAGCTGCTGCAGAGCCTGCGCGGCGTGTACTGGCGCGGCCTCAACATGTTTACCGTGCGCCAGCTTGCGGCCAAGGTCAACACGGTGTGCTTTTCGATGGGCGTCATCGCGATGATTCTGTTTTTGGCCATTACCTCGGTGACCTGCGGTATGTCGATTGCCAACGTGATGAACGAAAACCTGGAGCGCTATAACCCTGTTGACGTGTCTCAGACGTATGTCTATTACACGCCCGAAACGCTCGACTACTACAAGGAGTATGTCAATCCGTCTGAGGCCGATCGCATGGTGCTGGCCGATGCAACGGTCGATTTGTACGCTGCATGGCATGGCGAGCGCAAGTCGGCGGACAACAACGACGAGACCGGCAAAAAGGTCAATATCGCCGATGTTGCCGGTGAGCATGTGCAGATCGATTCGTATCTGAGTTACCCGCTTGGCGGCTCGGGTCCCTCGGTAGCTGCAGGCGAGATGTGCAAGGCCATGGGCGAAAAGCTCCCCAAGGTGCTCGAGGGTAGCAATGCCGATGATATGGGCCTGTTTGTGACGCCGGCGAGCCAGTACAACAAGCTGCGCCAGATGATGGGCGAGGAGCCGGTGAGCATTGGCCGCGACCAGTACGTGCTTACGTGTGATATGGGCGGTGAGCTGGGCGACCTGTACACCAAATATATGGCCGGCGGCCATACCCTCACCTTGGGTGGGCATGAGCTCAAGCCCGCAACCGATAAGTCGGACAAGGACACGGCGGCCATCGCCAACTCGGGGCTCGGTAGCAATCCCGGTACCGTGGTCGTTGCCGATGAGCTGCTGTCCCAGCTTAATCTGCAGCCGTATGCCAGCAACCTGCTCGTTAACTACAAGCGAGGGATGGATGTTGCCGAGGCCGATGAGCTCATTAAATACACTATGCTCGACAACCTGCTCGTTGACGGCAAGGAGCCGGGTTCGTGGGGAGTCTTCATGACACGCTCCGAGCTATATACGCAGGCAGCGCAGATGAACGGCATGATTAGCTATCTGGCTATCTACATCGGCTTTGTACTGGTCGTTGCATGCGCGGCAATTCTGTCGATCCAGCAGCTCTCCAACGTGGCAGATGGCAGCCGCAGCCATCGCGTGCTGGCGCAGATCGGCTGTGACGACCGCCAGATTCGCCATTCGGTGATGGCACAGCAAGCGGTGTTCTTCCTGTTCCCGCTGGCAGTGGGTCTGGCGCACTCCTTTGTGGCGCTCAAGGTGATCATCGAGCTGGTGAGCACGTTTGGCAACATGAGCATCGGCGGCACGGTGGGCCTCACCTGTGCGATTTTCCTGGCAGCCTACGGCGGCTACTTCCTGGTAACGTACCTCATGAGCACCGGCATGGTGCGAGCTGCCATCGCCACCCGCTACAGCGAGTAGCAAGCGGGCAAAACCGTCGCATAACCACAGCGAACAAACGCCGCGAAGGGAGCCGGGCCCCCTTCGCGGCGGTTTTTTGCCCGCCTGATGCATCTCAAAACTAAGTGAGTAGACTTTTTTGGATCTGCCGAGCACATTGCGACAAACGCTCAACAAAACCGCAGGTCAGGGCGGTGGTGTTTTGGGGCGTGCTCGGCATCCCGCCAAAAGCCTACTCACTTGGTTTTACTGCTAGAAAACCGCCGCGAGGGAAAGTAGCTCCCTCGCGGCGGTTTTTTGCGTTTACCCAGATAAAACCTGCCAAAATAAACCTGTCCCTTTTTGGCAGGTTATCGCTTCCAAAAGTGGAGGATGAGCGTCGTGCGGTTTTGCTGTTCGGTTTTGACCAGGATGTTGTGGATGTGGGTCTTGACGGTGCCCACGGCAAGGAATAGCTCGTCAGCGATCTCTTGGTTCGATTTGCCCAGTACGACCAGACGCATAACTTCGGTCTCACGGTTGGAGAGCTTGTAGGCGTTGCGATAGAAGGGCATCTGCTCTTCGATGTGTCGATCAAGATCGCTGACGTTCTTTTCCTCGGGCGCCTCCTGCATGCGGATTGAAAGCACGTGGTAGGAGTAGATGATCAGCAGAATCGCAAAGTAGCAGGCAAAGACGTTTTCGCTAAAGTTGCGCTCGGACAGATATAGTTGCAGCCAAGAGGGCGCCAGACTCATGGGGACAATCAGAATGTTGTAGAAATCCTCGGCGACGATGCATCCGACCAGAATGGCGCCGATAATCAGGTGCTTTTGTTGGTTGTTAACGCGTGCCTTCAGCTCGACTTGTGTGCTCTTGCGTGCCGTCCAAAAGATATATAGCCCCACGAAAACAAGGAATACCTGACGCATCGTGTAGTAGAGCCATTGATGAATGGGGCCGTAGGGGACAGCGACGATAATCAGCAGCTCGCTCAGCAAGAACGTTGCGACGGGAATGACAAACTGCTTTTTTGAATGCTTGTCGAGCAAATCCATGGCAATGAGCCAAATAAAAGCCTGCGAAGCGGTCGCCACAAAGGTCCGCAACACAGGCATGGTAATTGAGTAATAGTCGCTGGCCGGAAAACTCTGGTTTTGCAGCGTGTATTCAAAAAAGAAAATCTCGGTCATCTCGATGGCATAGCAGATAAATACGCCGCTGCCATAGATAAAGAAGCGTCGACGGGACGAGGCATAGGCGGCAAGCGAAAGCACCGCCGTCACAATACAGATCACGAGTATCGCTAGGGTATAGAAGAACATCAGGGTGTTCATCTGTCACCGTCCCATCTCATTTATTCTATGGCCGAGCTCTGTATACCTTGTGGGATATAGACGTCTCAACCCTTCGTTTCATTGCGGATTAGGCGCCGAGATACAGCATAGCCGTATACCGTTCGCGGTTCTAGATGGTCAACCCCCTGCAAGCCAGCTACCTGCGGGTTTATATTGGTTTAGAGGGGGTGTAACTCCGTGAACGGTCTTTAATCCCGAATAAACTAGGTAAAAATTGCATACGGGTGAATGATGGTCTTGTCAACACGAGGCGTGATGTATGAGCGCCTCATAGTAATAGTCGGCAAGACCGGCGGAAAGGAAATCGACATGGCACTGCCTAAGGATTTCATCGACACCAACGACTTCACCAAAGAGCAGATCCTGGCTATCGAGGATCTTGGCCTGGCAATGAAGAAGGCCATCAAGGTTGACGGTTATTATCCGCACCTGCTCCGCAACAAGAGCCTTGGCATGATCTTCCAGCAGGTCTCCACCCGCACTCGTCTTTCCTTCGAGACCGCTATGACCGACCTCGGCGGCCATGCTCAGTTCTATGGCCCTGGCACCATCCAGCTCGGTGGTCACGAGTCCCTGGGCGACACCGCTCGCGTTATGGGCGACCTGCTCGACATCATGATGGCTCGCGTTGACCGTCACAAGGACGTCGTCGGCCTCGCCGAGGGCTCCGCTGTGCCCGTCATCAACGGCATGTCCGAGTTCAACCATCCCACGCAGGAGATGGGCGACCTCATGACCATGCTCGAGAACCTCCCCGAGGGCAAGAAGATCGAGGACTGCACCCTGGCCTTCATCGGCGACGCCACCCAGGTCTGCGTCTCCCTCATGTTCATCGCTTCCAAGGTCGGCATGAAGTTTGTCCAGTTTGGACCTAAGGGCCACCAGATCCCTGACGGCGGCCTGCACGTTGGCACCGTCGAGGAGCGCGCCGAGTTCGGCAAGCAGATGATGGCCATCGCCGAGGAGAACTACAAGGTCTCCGGCGGCTCGGTCGTCATCTCCGACGACATCGAGTGCATCAAGGGCGCCGACTTCATCTACACCGACGTGTGGTATGGCCTGTACGACGAGGAGGTCTCGGGCGAGAACTACATGGACGTGTTCTATCCCAAGTATCAGGTCACCATGGACATGATGAACTTCGCCGGCCCCAACTCCAAGTTCATGCACTGCCTGCCGGCCACCCGCAACGAGGAGGTCGTCGACGAGGTCATGGACGATCCCGAGCGCTCCCTGTGCTGGGTCGAGGCCGAGAACCGCAAGCACTCCATCCGTGCTCTCCTTGCCGCCCTGGGCAAGCGCACCCCGCTCAACGACGAGGGTGTCGAGTACTCCGCCAAGGCTGAGCTCCACGCCGCTCTCGAGGCTCTCGAGCAGCTCTAAGCCTCAAGGCTTCTAAAAGCACGTTTGCGGGCGGCGGATGCTCGTCTCCTGTCGCCCGCTCACCGAGGCCCAAGCAATTGCCTTAATACCTTAGGGCCTCGGATCTGTCCAAGACTGAGCGAAGGAGCTCATCATGAGCGACGGAAAGAAAAAGCTTTCCTTCTTGACGGTCATTTCGACCATCATCTGCGTCGTCTTCGTTTGCGAGGCCGCCGCTCCTGCTGCTGCCATTGGCAACCAGCAGTTCTTCTGGTGGATCTTCCTGATCCTGACCTTCCTGCTTCCCTACGGCATGGTTGTCGCCGAGCTCGGTACCACCTATGACGGCGAGGGCGGCATTTACGACTGGGTACGCGATGGCCTGGGCGACAAATGGGGCGCCCGCATCTCGTACTACTACTGGGTCAACTACCCGCTGTGGATCGCCTCGCTGGCTACGATGTTCCCCGACATTTTGGGCATGGTCTTTGGCGTCGAGTTCAACTTGATCGCCAAGATGGGTATCGATCTTGCCTTTGTGTGGATCGTCTACCTCATGGGCCGCTCCAAGGCGGCCGACTCCGAGTGGGTCCTTAACGGTGGCGCCATCATCAAGGTCGCCGTCGCCGTTATCGTTGGCGCTTTGGGCATTTGGTATGCCATGGAGAACGGTTTCGCGAACGACATGTCCGCTGCCACCTTCCTGCCCGAGCTCACCAACACCAACGCTCTCGGCTACCTGTCGATCATCATCTTTAACTTCATGGGCTTCGAGGTCATCTGCACCATGACCGACGACATGGCCGATCCCGCTCGCGATATCCCCAAGGCTATCATCGTCGGTGGCCTGTCCATCGCCGTGATCTACCTGTTCGCTGGCTTTGGCATCGGCGCTGCTGTGCCGGCCGATTCCATCGACCCCGACTATGGCATGATTGTCGCAGTCCAGACCATGGTGGGCGACTCCATGATCTTCAAGGTCATCTGCATCGCCTTCCTGATCACCCTGTTCGCCAACATGGCCGCCTGGTCCTTCGGCGTCAACTCCGTCGCGCGCTACGCTGCCGAGCACGGCAACATGCCCAAGGTCTTCGCCTCGATGATCTCGGATGACGACATGCCCAACGGCGCCAACCTGGTCAACGCCATCGTTGCCTCCCTGGTGCTGTGCCTGCAGCTCGTACCCATCGACGCCATCTCCAACGGTGTCTTCTGGATGCTCTTCGGCACCTCCGTCGTCTTCCTGCTGCTGACCTACATCCCGATGTTCCCGGCGTTCCTCAACCTTCGCAAGAACGACCCCAACCGCGAGCGTATCTTCACGTTCCCGTTTAAGGGCGCCATGATGAAGGTCATGCTGGCCATCCCTTGCATCGAGCTGATCCTGGCCATCGTTGCAACGCTGGTGCCGCTCTCTGCCGCTGAAATTGGCGACAAGCTCCCGATGATCGTTATCTTCATCGTGCTTCTGCTCATCGGCGAGGTTGTCCGCGTCGTCAGCGCCAAGGGCCGCGAGACCGAGTACAAGGGCCTCACTCCCGAGCTGGCAGCTCAGCGTCTCGCTGAGGAGGCCGCCGAGGCCGAGGAGAACTAGAGCACCCGGTTCTGGGGCTCCAACCCTCCTCGCGTACCAACGTGCGCTTCGTCGGGCTTGTCGCTCCCGACTCCGGGCACTCTAGCCTCTTCGGAGACGTGCCCAAGCGACAGGTTTGCTAACCATTCCCCGGGGTGGGTGTGAGCGATAGCTCCGGTAACCACCGCCCACCCCAATCTCTCTTCCGTATCCTTCGTGCGTTTTGTCTCCGCGCACTTGGTTACGTCGTCGCTTGCCGGTGCGATTCCGTGAAAACCGGCGTCGGGCGCCCCGACCTTTGCCGAGGAACGGGCGCCTACCATCTCTTGGTTTTAGGCTGCGGGCAACCCGCCCGCGGCAAGCGATCGTTCGATTTGGAGGAAATCTTATGCGTACGATCACCGAGTCCGAGTCCACCCCCAAGGCCGACGGCTTCTTTATGCCCGCTGAGTTCGCCCCGCAGGATCGCGTGTGGATGGGTTGGCCCCACCGCACCGACACCTGGGCCCACGGCGCCAAGCCGGCTCAGAAGCAGTATGCCGCCATCGCCCGCGCCATCGCCGAGTTCACCCCGGTTACCATGTGCGCCAACCAGGTCGACTATGCCAACTGCAAGGCCGTCTTCGAGGAGGACGAGAACGTCACCGTTATCGAGATGACCACCGACGACGCCTGGTTCCGCGACACCGCCGCCACCTACGTCATCAACGGCAAGGGCGAGAAGCGCGCCAACCACTGGCACTTCAACGCTTACGGTGGCCTTGTGGATGGCCTCTATTTCCCGTGGGACAAGGACGAGCAGATCGCCCTTAAGATGGCTGAGCTCTCCGGCTGCCGTCGCTATCGTCCCGATGACATGATCCTCGAGGGCGGCTCCATCACCGTCGACGGCGAGGGCACCCTTGTCGTGACCGACCAGTGCCTGCTTTCCCCGGGCCGCACCTGCTCTGCGGTTCTGGAGGAGGAAGAGGATCCCGAGTCCATCTGGCCCAAGTTCCACAAGAAGTTTGAGCCCTGGAGCGAGGAGCTTCGCGCCTATATGGACGAGCACCTCAAGGATTACCTGGGTGTCGAGAAGGTCATCTGGGTCAAGGAGGGCATCGACCCCGAGGAGACCAACGGCCACATCGATGACGTCGCCACGTTCATCGCTCCGGGCGTCATGGCCTGCATCTGGACCGACGATCCCGAGTATCCGTTCTACGAGCAGTGCCACGCTGCCTACGAGACCCTCTCCAACGCCGTTGACGCTAAGGGCCGCAAGATGAAGGTCTACAAGCTCTGCATGCCCGTGAACCCGCTGTTCATGGACCAGGCTTCCTGCGACACCATCGACGCCGACGAGAACGCCGAGCCGCGCGTCCCCGACGAGCCGCTGATCGCCTCTTACATGAACTACCTGGTCACCAACCACGGCGTTATCGTCCCGCAGTACGGCGACGAGAACGACCAGCTGGCCGTCGACACGCTCCAGAAGATCTACGACGAGGTCTGGGGCGAGGGCGTCTACAAGTGCGTCGGCGTCCAGTCCGAGCAGGTCGTCTTCGGTGGCGGCAACATCCACTGCATTACCCAGCAGGAGCCCTCGGCGTAACTCAGGCACGCCACCTTGGCGTTCACTCGTCGCTTACGTAGCGTCAGTACGCTACGCTCCTCGTTCGCGCCAATCTGGCGCACCTGAGCACGCCGAGTAAACGTCTGACTTTCCGAGCCGTGATGCTTCGGGAACCCAGCCGATCAATCGGACGGTCGGTGAATCGGACCATCTCGGGGCATTGATGGTCGGTTTATTCGATGTCTTGGTCGGTTGGGTTTTTCTTTGGGCACTCCGTTGCCTCCACTTCGGAGTGCCCTTTTCTTTGATTGAGTACGCGTCTGGCCTGGGATTTTTTGCGGGTTAGGCCAATTGTTCGCTTGAATTTCCCAGGTCAGACGCGTCTTCAATTGCCGAAAGTTATCGGTCGTGAACGCGGCCGTTTTGATCGGAGTATCTATGTACCAGCGTATCGTTATCTACACGCGCCTGTTCCGCGAGCGTTGGTCCAACAAATGCATCCTCTCCTCTCTCTGGGATGGCACCTGCACCGGTGACGCGGCCTGCAACCCTACCTTGGGCTGCGCCTTCGGTACAGATGCCATCCTTTTTGCTGTAGGGGGCGCGCGCCATGGCAGGTAAAAAGTTCTCCCTGATCGAGGTCATCCTTTCGGTTATCTGCGTCGTGTTTACCATCGAGGCGGCGGCTCCGGCATCTGCCATGGGTAACGTACAGTTCTTCTGGTGGATTTTCCTTATCATTACGTTTTTGCTTCCCTATGGTCTGGTGGTGGCCGAGCTGGGTACGGCGTTTGATTCCGAGGGCGGCCTGTACGATTGGGTTCGCTTGGGCCTGGGCGACCGTTGGGGCGCCCGTTGCTCTTGGTGCTACTGGGTTAACTTTCCGCTGTGGGTGGCAAGTATCGCCTGCATGTTCCCCAGTGTCATTAATGCGGTGTGGGGTATCGAGTTTTCACTCGGGATCCGAATCGCCATCGAGATTGTCTTTGTGTGGGGCGTCACGGTCATGGCAATGCAGCCGGTGGCCGAGGCAGATTGGGTCATGGACGGCGGCGCCGTCATCAAGGTGCTCATTACCGCTGTGGTGGGAATCGTCGGCATTTGGTTTGCCTGCAATAACGGCTTTGCCAACGATATGTCGTTTAAGACCTTCATTCCAGATCTGGGCGACACCAATTCGTTGACGTACCTATCGATTATCCTGTTCAACTTTATGGGCTTCGAAGTGGTCGCGACCTTTGCCAGCACGATGAAGAACCCGTCGCGTGATATCCCCAAGGCGGTTATTGCCGGTGGCGTGGCCATTGCGGCGATCTACATCATCTGTGGCATTGGCATTGGAGCCGCGGTTCCCACCGAGCAGCTTTCACTCGATTCGGGCATTGTGGACGCAGTCGCCGCTATGGTGGGGCGCACCCACCCGCTGACGATGGTCGTGGGCGTGGCCTTTTTGGTGACGTTGTTCGCCAATATGATCTGCTGGAGCTTTGGCGTCAACAACGTAGCGAGCTATGCCGCGCGCCATGGCAACATGCCGCGTCCCTTTGCGTTGGTGTCCAAAAAGACCGGCATGCCCAACGGCTCGGCGCTCATTAACGGCTGTTTTGCCAGCCTGGTGCTGCTGCTCCAGATTCCGCTGGGTGAGGGTTCCGACGTCTTTTGGGTCTTCTTCTCGATGAACGTCGTCTTTCTGCTCATGAGCTATATCCCCATGTTCCCAGCGTTTTGGCGTCTGCGCAAGCACGATAATCGCTCGCGTGTGTTCCGTGCGCCTTTCGAGGGCAAGGTGCTCGCGGTGGCGCTTGCGATTCCCGTGGTGGAGCTCGTGCTTTCGATTGTTGCTACGATTGTGCCGCTCAACAGCTCACCTGCCGAGATGGCAAAGTTGCCGATTCTCGCGGGCGTAGTGATTGGCCTGTTATTGGGCGAGGTTTCGCGCCTCATATCGCGCCGCGGCCGAAGCGTCGACAATCCCGGCGTTGGTGCACGGGGGTCAGGTTACTTTGCACCAAAACAGTAAGCGCCGCGAGTTGCGCAGCGCTTGGTGCATCTTGGATTACTGTTCGCGGTGCTCGGGATCGGAAACGAGCTTAGGCGCAAAGAAGGGGACGTGGCCCAGATAGGGGCAGCTGTCCGAACGCTCTTCGACGACACAGGGGACGTCATTGTAGGTAAGTGAGTCGCACAGGTGGACGATGGCCTTGGCGGCAGGGGCAACGAGTATTTTGAGCGGTGCGATAGGCGCCATGGCATCTCCTTTCATCGGTGAGACACAGCTTGTTTATCTAAACGATACAGTACGTTTAATCGGTGAGTCTAATCTTGCGGCAAAGAATCTGTCAACATCCTCACGGCATCTAGACAGGGGAGGCGGGCATGAGTTTCGCGTTCTATATCTACACCACGATTATCATGGGTGTGGCTCTGGTGACCAGTGCCGTGGCATTGGTGGTTTGGCTCATGACGCGCCGTCGCGACAGCCTGGTGGCCGCGGCGGGCTTTTTGCTCTACATGCTCGATATGTCGGTCATTTTTTTTGACGAGTACAATCGGCTCAAATACGAATACGCTGTTACCTTTAGCGAGCCGTTGCAGCACCCCTTGCTGCGCTGCGTGCTCGGTATTGCCATCTATGCCTGCGTGGTACTGTGGATGTTTGCGCGCTTGCGCAAAAGACCGACGTCGCGCATGCTCGGACTTGCTATCGTGCCGTTTTCAATCTTGCAATTGGTGCTGGTGCCTCGCAGCGGTGCTGCCGGAGAGGTGCAGCAGTATCTCTTTTGGCTCACGCGTGACCTGGGCAATGTAGGATGTCTTGCCTATGCCGCCTGGCATTACCGGCACAGGGCCACGCGTGTTGAGAAACTCGACCTCGACCGCTCAAAGCTCTTTTGGAAGGTGGCACTCGTTCTTGCGTTTTGCGTAATCGCCGAGGACACCTACATGATTTTGCTCTGCCGCCCCGACTCTCAAAACCCCGTCATCAGCCTCTTTTTGTGGTATCTGTCCGAGCGCAATATCTCCGAAAACGTGCTGCTCGTGGTATGCGCGGTCCAACTCTTTTGCCAGTTTAGCCATATCCTGCGCGTGTATGCCCGTCATCCGCGTGCCGATGAGGACGTGGCGGCCGAGAGCGCACGCTCTGGGGACGATCTAGCATCACGCGTTGTGATCTATGCCGATGCCCATAAGCTGTCGCGGCGCGAGCAGGAGGTGCTCACGCTGGTGCTGAAGGGCAACGACGCCCAAAACATCGCCAGCGAGTTGGTCATCAGCCCTGGCACTGTCAAGGCGCACTTGCATCGCATCTACGTTAAAAGCGGTGTCTCCAACCGAGATGACCTCATAGATGCCTTTTGGCGTTCCTAGCCCTATTCTTCCTTGCATGCGGGTCTTGCCGTGTGGGCGGGCACGCCGTTGGGCGTAATGACGCGGTAATAATCTCAGACAATAAACCTGCAGGTAAAGCGTGTAAACCTGCTTAAACTGACCGTTTGCGGTCCCTGGCCTTGGCATGGATTTGCCCCTGTGTATCAATGGGTGTAGCGCGAAGCCGCGGACGTGGGACAGACGTCCGAGCACGGCTTGTAGGCACGCGCCGATGCGGGAGCGCTACGCTCCCAACCGAGTGCCCACGCGGGCGGTGCGTCCGCGTTGCAACCAAAGATGCCTGAGGAGGCTCACATGGACAAGGCTGATGTAGTTATCAAGAGCAACGCCGTTTTTACCGGCGATGGGCTCGAGCCGTTTAAGGGCGGCGTTGCCGTGCGGGGCGATAAAATCGTTGCCTGCGGTGACGATGCCCACCTGGCACCGTTTATCGGTCCCGATACCGAGGTGCGCGACTTTGGCGACCAGCTCGTCATGCCCGGCCTGATTGACTCGCACACGCATTTTGCCCAGGGCGCGTTCATGACCGACCCCGATTTTGCCGTCAACCTCATCGACTGCACCAGTTTTGAGATGGCGATGGAACGTGTCGTGGCGTTTGCGGCCGACCATCCCGATAACGAGTGGATCCTGGGCTGCCAGATTATCCAGTTCCAGTGGGATGTCCCCGAGATGCCCACAGCCGCGATGATCGATGAGTACATCTCGGACCGCCCGGTCTTTCTGCAGCAGGTTGACCTGCATACCTTTAGTGCCAATACCTGCGCCATCAACAAGGTGGGAGTAACTTCGCAGACGCCCGATCCCGCAGGCGGCAAGATCCTTAAGGATGCCGAGGGCAATCTGACGGGCGTGTTTTCCAACAACGCCGGCGTCTTCTTTATGGACGAGGTCTACGACCCAGCGCCCGAGGTTGTTGACGCGTCGTTTGCAAAAACCGCCCGGCGCGCCAATGCCCTGGGAATCACTACGGTCGGCATGGTCAATCCTACGTTTGTGAGCATGGAAAACCCGTATGCGGTGTTGGCAGGTCTTAATGCCAAGGGCGACTTGCCACTGCGCGTGTTCCTGTACACCGATCTGTTCGAAAACGAGTCCTTAACGCTCGAGCAGATCAAGGAGAAATACGCCTTCTCGGGTACGCAGGTCGAGTGGCACGGCTTTAAGCAGTTTCTTGATGGCGTGTGCTCCGACCACACCGCTTGGATGCTTGAACCCTATTCCAACGCGCCCGATACCTGCGGTGAGCCCGCGGAGGATCCAGAGCGCATCCGTGCCGCCATTGTCAGGGCGCAGGAATGGGGCGTTGACACGCGCGTCCATACGATCGGCGATCGCTCGGTGCGTTTTGTGCTTGATTGCTTTGAGGAGGGCGAGCGCTTGCATGGTAAGCGGGGTTGCCGCCACTCCATGGAGCACAACGAGACGGTTGAGCCCGAGGATCTGCCGCGCTATGCCGAGCTGGGTATATGCCCTGGTATGCAGCCGTGGCACATGCTGCTCGATATGGCTGACCTTGCCAAGGACGATGCCGTGGGCCCCGAGCGTGCTGCGCTTTCGTGGCCCCTGCATAGCCTGCTTGCCAGCGGTGCCGTGGTGCACCTGGGCAGTGACTTCCCCGTTGTGGGCTTGGAGCCCATGGAGGAGGTGTACGGCGCGGTCTTCCGCATGCTCGAGGACGGCTCCAACCCAGAAGGGTGGTTCCCGCAGGAGCGCATCACCATGGCCGAGGCCCTGCGCGCCTACACCTACGGCAGCGCCTACGCCATGCATGCCGAGGATCGCATCGGTACGCTCGCATGCGGCAAACAGGCTGATATCTGTGTGCTCGACCGTAACCTCTTTGACTGCGAACCGGCTGAGGTCCTCGAGGCCACGGCGTCTCTCACGATGATTGCCGGCAAGGTGGTCTACGAGGCCTAGCGGGGCTGCTGCATCGCTGGGCGGTGCCGCAGCCTGTGCGTGCCGCCCATCCATTCATGCATCCATTCATCAATCTCTCATGGAAAGGGGAGAACAATGGCAGAAGAAACGACCGCCGCTGTTGAGGAGGAGCGTGAGCTTGCCTCGCAGCCGATTCCCGGCCTGGTGCGCAAGTACACCATCATCACCGGCCAGGGTATGCTCGCCCAGATTATCATGGTGGTCCTTGAGGGCCTCGTGATGGGTTGGGGCCTGGGTGCACACGGCCTGGCCTGTGTTTCGATCATCATGTCGGTCGAGTACATTAACCTGGCCTTTGGCAACCTGTTTGGCACCGGCGTGCCCGCCGTGGTGGGCAACCTTTTGGGTGCCGGCGACATTAAGGGCGCCAGCAAGGCGTTTAGCCAGGGTTTTTGGCTTACCACGATTGTGAGTGTGCTGCTTGCTGTGGTGATGGCTGTGTTTACCGAGCCCATCTGCGCATTCTTCGGCGCCACGCCCGACATCATGGCCGATACCGTTGCCGGCGTGCGCACCTTCTCCGTGCTGCTGCCGCTCACGGTCATTGGTCAGATGGTCACCGCCGTCATGCGTGTGGACGAGAAGGTTCAGATCCAGGCCAACCTCATGACCGTGTCTGCCATCGTCGCTATCTGCTGGCTTGCGCTTTCCACGTTTGTGCTCAAGCTTGGCGTTATGGGAGCTGGTGTGTACTACGGTCTTTCCATCGGTATCTGGGCCATCGGTATCTTCTGGTTCATCGGCGGTAAGAAGTCGCAGCTCCAGATCAGCGCCGCCGACCTCAAACTCGACATGGCCATCTGCGGCCAGATCATCAAGATTGGTTTCCCGTTCTTTTTGGTGCAAGCTGCCACGTTCATCTTCAACACCGTTGCCAACTCGTTGCTTGGCCAGCTCGGCGGCGACATGGGTTCGCTCTACATCGCGGCCTTTGGTGTGATCAACGGCTACATCCTCTACATTACCATGATGGTCGCCCAGTGCTTCTCGTACGGCCTGCAGCCCATTGCCGCCTTCAACGCCGGCGCCAAGGCGTGGGCGCGCCTCAAGGAAACGCTCTCCTGCACGCTTAAGTACCAGGTCGTGACGCTTGCTGCGGTGTCTGCTGTGCTATGGGTGGCCGCAACGCCGGTCTGCGCCTTTTTTGCTGGTAGCGATCCGGCGCTCGTCGAGGTTGCCGCCAACGCCACGCGCATCGTTATCCTGGCCGTGGCCCTGGGCTATCTTGCCATGACCATGTCGATGTACTTCCAGGCGGTTGAGAAGGTGGGTATCGCCACGTTCACCGGTCTGCTCCGCTACGTGATCTGCTCCGTGCCGCTTATGTACCTGCTTGGCAACATGATGGGCGTTCAGGGTGTCTGGTTTGCCTTGGTGGCGGCTGACGCCATCACTGGTCTTATCTCCATCGCCCTCGCCGTCCGCGAATCCAAGCGACTTGCCACGCTCTAGACTCGGACACGGCCGGCCCGCGATAGTCGAATAAGTCAACTCGCCTGCAA
The DNA here is from genome assembly GCF_003473245.1 of Collinsella sp. AM09-41. Classification (NCBI taxonomy): domain Bacteria; kingdom Bacillati; phylum Actinomycetota; class Coriobacteriia; order Coriobacteriales; family Coriobacteriaceae; genus Collinsella; species Collinsella sp. AM09-41. The sequence goes on along the minus strand of NZ_QRMJ01000001.1, from coordinate 524,125 downwards.
GCCACCACAATGGGGACAGTTCCCATTGTGGTGGCTATTGTTATTTAGGGTCTGAGATTTCGGCTCTATAAATAACGTTTTTGAACTGGGCTACTAAAAGATTGTGGAAAACACTACTACAAGATTATGGAAAACGCTACTGCAAGATTATGGCAAATGATACTATACGATTATGGTAACAGCGTTATAAGGGGCGTTGATATGGCCGAGTACATTAACAGGGATTTGCATGAGTTGCTCATTCGCATGGCGGGTTGGTTTCCTGTTGTGTCGTTGACGGGGCCTAGGCAGAGCGGTAAGTCTACGCTGGTTCGGCATGCCTTTCCCGACTATTCCTATGTCACGCTTGAGGACCCCCAAACGAGGCGCGCGGCCTTGGAGGATCCGGTGAGTTTTATCCGCAACCGAAAGGGCGGACTCATCATCGATGAGGCGCAATACGCCCCGGATTTGTTCTCGATGATTCAGGTTGTTTCGGATGAGCGGGGAGACGCCGGTCAATACATCCTTACGGGATCGCAAAACTTTTTGATGATGAAAAGCATCGGCCAGTCTCTTGCCGGGCGAGTCGGGATCTTAAAATTGCTGCCATTTTCGTTTCGAGAAGCGGAGAGGGGCCAGCAGGGGCAGTTGGAAGTGGATTTGTTTGCGCTCGAAGGGGGATACCCTCGCCTGCGTTCCGCCGGAATGCCGTCCTCGGTTTATTTCCCCAGCTATATTGATACCTATGTTGAGCGCGATGTTGTGGGCTTGCTTGACGTGCGCAATAAAGCAGAGTTTCATAAGTTTCTGTCCATAATTGCCCAGAGCGCCGGTGCTCTCATTAATATATCTTCGCTTTCTCGAGATACGGGTGTGAACGTATCGACCATTAAAAGCTGGTTGTCTATCCTGGAGCAGAGCTACCTGACGTTTTCACTGCAGCCCTATTATGCAAATGCCAGGAAACGTTTGACTAAAACGCCCAAGCTTTATTTTTACGACACGGGGCTGCTCTGCTACTTGCTCAAAATTGGATCACTGGAGCAACTTTTGGAGAGCCCTTATCTGGGGGCAGTTTTCGAAAACCTCATCGTTTCCGAAACGGCGAAGAGCCATCTCAACGTGGGCGAGAATCCCGAGTTGTATTTCTATAGGGACGACGGCAAGCGAGAAATCGATTTGCTCGACTGCACAAACTCAGGGAGGCCCAAGGCTATCGAAATAAAATCATCCAGAACGTATCACGATAAGTACGCCCGCCATTTACAGGCTGTATGCGATGAGATCGACATTGCAAAAGATGCGCGCTATGTTGTGGCCCGCGTGGATTCAACGTATGAGTCGAAAGACTGTAGCGTGGTCTCGGCGCGTGATTGGCTTTTGCGATAACAAGTTCGGCGTATTAACAACTGCCGCGAAGAGGATCGGACCCCTTTCGCGGCGGTTTTTTGCCGATCCGGTGCGCCTCAGATGCAAGTGAGTAGGCTTTTTTGGATCTGTCGAGCACACCGCGACAAACGCTAAATAAAACCGCAGGTCAGAGCTGTGGCGTTTTGGAGTGTGCTCGGCCTCCTGCAAAAGGTCTACTCACTTGGTTTTTCGGCGAGAAGGCCGCCGCAAGGGCAAGCAGCTCTCCTCACGGCGGTTGGCGTTTGCCCAGATAAAACCTGCCAAAATAAACCTGTCCCTTTTGGCGTGGCTGATTGGTTTGGGCTGTTTTGGAGAAAGCCCATGAGGCGGCACTCAGGCTAATCCTGCGTGTCGCCTCCGTACATGTAGACGATAAAACCGTCGCCGGTGTCTTGACTGTGATCCTCCAGGATGCGCTTCATGTTGAGGTGCTCGTAGAACTGCCAGTCGGAGTTGCAGTCGCTCATCAGGAAGAACTTGGTGCAGCCTGCCTTGGCGAGCTCGGCGCGCGCAAGGTCGATAAGCGCGCGGCCGAGCCCCTTGCCCTGCCACTCGGGCACGATGATGATCAGGTTGAGCTGGCCCTGGGCATACTCGTTGCCTGTGGCGGCAAAGCGATCCGCCGTGGCCTTTTCGCGACTGTCGCCGAAGAGCGAGCCCTCGAGCTTGGCGTCGGCAGCCTTTGCCATTTCGGTTGCCTGGGCGAGCATCTCGTTGTAGCAGGACTCCCACGTGGGGTTGGTGCGCGGCTTGCCGTCCTCGAAGATGCCGATGCAGCAGGCGGCGATAATGCGGCCCTCGGCCTCGGCGACAAGCGCGATAGGTGAGCGTTGCAGCTGCATAGCGATGTTAAAGCGCGCGCAGAAATCGGCAGCTTCGACGTCGCCGCGGTTGCGCAGCGTGTTGCACCACAGCTGGTTGTAGATGGCAGCGATGCCGGTCAGGTCGTCGAGCGTGGCGGCGCGCAGGGTTACGTTGTCAAGGCTCATGAAGGCTCCTTCCAAGTTGGGTCAGGCCACCTCTGAGTGTGACATGGACGCAGGGCGGCCGCATCAATCATTCGGCAGGCGAGCCCCGATCCCTCGGGGACGGAGGAAAAGGGGTCACGAGTGAGGATTTTCGGACGCTTGCCCGACGAGAGTGGATAATCTCCCACTTTGAGCGCGAACATGGGCCAAAAACGGGAGATTATCCACTCTCGTGGTGAGCGGGCCCTTGTGTCGATTCATTCCCTTTTTAGTAGGCTGTGCTTGCACTTTAGCGTGCGACAGCGGATAATGCCGAGCACTCGACAATACGCTTTTTGCTCTCTCTATAGATTGAGGAGGCCCCTATGGCCATGGATTTCAAACGCAGGCTGCCGATCCCCATGGAGATCCGCGAGGAAATGCCGCTTTCCGCCGAGCTTACCGCTAAGAAGCAGGCATTCGACGCCGAGGTCGCCAAGGTCTTTACCGGCGAGGACGCGCGCAAGGTGCTCATCATCGGCCCATGCTCTGCCGATCGGGAGGATTCGGTCCTCGAGTACATGAACCGCCTGGCCAAAACCGCCGAGGAGGTCAAGGACAAGCTCATCATCATCCCGCGTGTCTACACCAACAAGCCGCGCACCAAGGGTACCGGCTACAAGGGTCTACTGCACAATCCCGACCCCGAGGCGCCCGATGACCTGCTCGAGGGCGTCAAGGCCATTCGCCACATGCACCTGCGCGTCATCGAGGAGACCGGCTTCTTTACCGCCGACGAGATGCTCTACCCCTCTAACTATCAGTACCTTGTCGATCTGCTGAGCTACGTCGCTGTGGGCGCGCGCTCGGTCGAGAACCAGGAGCACCGTCTGGTGTCGAGCGGCATTTCGGTGCCGGTGGGCATGAAGAACCCCACTGCCGGCTCCACCACCGTCATGCTCAACTCCATCTACGCCGCTCAGGCGCATCAGAGTTTCATCTTCCGCAACTGGGAGGTCGAGTGCGACGGCAATCCGCTCGCGCACGCCGTTATGCGTGGCTACATCGGTCTCGATGGGCGCACCTACCCCAACTACCACTACGAGCACCTCGAGCGCCTGGCCGAGCGCTATACCGAGCACGCCGGCTATGCCAATCCGGCAGCGGTCATCGACTGCAACCACGACAACTCGGGCAAGCGTCCACTGGAGCAGTATCGCATTTGCAAGGAGGTGCTCGACAGCTGCCGCCGCAACGAAGCCATTTCAAGGCTGGTCAAGGGCTTTATGATCGAGTCCTACCTTGAGGACGGCAACCAGCCGGTCGACGGCGGTGTCTTTGGCAAGTCGATCACCGATCCGTGCCTGGGCTGGGAAAAGACCGACTACCTCATTCACGAGATCGCGGAGCGGGTTTAGTTACGCGGGTTTTCGCTGACTCTGCCAAGACATCGGCGGTCCCGTTGCTGCCGGGCACTCATTGGGGACAGACTTAAATGAGTGCTCGCAGAATGAGAGTGGATAATCTCCCGTTTTTAAGTAGTCGTTGGGGACGTTCTTGTTTGACTGGTCGTTTAAGAACGTCCCCAATGACTACCCTGTTGGCCTTTTCCAGGCCCTGTGGGCAAAAAATGGCAAATATGAGTACTGTTGCTATCGTAGTGTCATATTGCCGGCATAAGATAATAGACATAACAGAAAATATGTTCATTAACCTTAACACATATAAGCCCGCTATAGAACTATTTGAGTAATTTAGGGGCGCTTGCAAGCCGTGCGGGCAGCATATGGGGCTGTTTTGGCTGTTACTAAAAAGGTAACAGTACTCATATTTGCCATTTTTTGCCCACAGGGGCTGGAAAGGACCGTCAATTCGGCTCCAGGGGATGCGGTCCAAGGGCCGCAGAACGAAAAATGGGGGCGCTGGTTGTCCTGCGCCCCCATTCTTTGGGTATTGCGGTTGTTTGCCGCCGGTTTTACGCCGCCTCGTCGAACTGCGAGTTGTACAGGTCGGCGTAGAAGCCGCCCTGGGCGAGCAGTTCGTCGTGTGTGCCCTTCTCGACGATGTCGCCGTCGCGGATCACCAAGATCACGTCGGCGTTACGGATCGTGGACAGGCGGTGCGCGATGACAAAGCTTGTACGGCCTTGCATCAGCGCATCCATGGCGCGCTGAATGAGCTCCTCGGTGCGGGTGTCCACGTTGGAAGTCGCCTCGTCTAGAATCAGCGCCGGGCGGTCGGCCAAAATGGCGCGGGCGATGGTCACGAGTTGGCGCTGGCCCTGTGAGAGGTTGGTGCCCTCCTCATTGATCATAAAGTCGTAGCCGCCGGCGAGCGTATGGATAAAGTGGTCGCAGCGTGCGGCGCGTGCGGCGGCCTCGACCTCGGCGTCGGTCGCATCGGGGCGTCCGTAGCGGATGTTCTCGCGGATGGTGCCGTTAAACAGCCAGGTGTCCTGCAGCACCATGGCAAACTCGCCGCGCAGCGCCGCGCGGTCCCAGTCGCGCACGTCGACGCCTTCGACGCGCAGCGAACCGCCGTCCACGTCGTAAAAGCGCTGCAGCAGCTTAATGAGCGTGGTCTTGCCGGCGCCGGTGGGGCCGACGATGGCAATGGTTTGGCCGGGCTGCGCCTCGCAGCTAAAGTCGTGGATGATGGTCTTGTCGGGCGTGTAGCCAAACTTGACATGGTCGAACTCCACGTGGCCGGGACGCTTCTCGGGGATCTGCGCGTCGGCCTTCTGCTCCTCCTCGGGCGCGGCCAAGAACTCAAAGACACGCTCGGTGGCGGCGGCCATCGACTGCATCGTGTTGCTCACGTTGCCCAGCTGCTGCACGGGCTGCGTAAAGTTGCGAACGTACTGGATAAAGCTCTGAATATCGCCAGGCGTGGCATTGCCGGTCAGCGCGAGCTGCGCGCCCACCACGACGACGCCCACGTAGCCCATGTTGCCCACCAAGCTCATAAGCGGCATCATCAGGCCCGACAGGAACTGCGAGCGCCAGCCACTAATAAAGAGGCGGTCGTTTTGACGGTCGAACTCCTCGATCGAGGCCTCGGCGCGGTCGAACACCTGAATGACGTTCTGGCCGGCAAAGTCCTCCTCGATAATGCCGTTGACGGTGCCCAGGACCTGCTGCTGCTCGCGGAAGTACGGCTGCGAGAAGTGAATCATTACGGTTAGGATAATCGCGGCTGCCGGCAGCGTGAGCACGGTGACGCCGGTAAGTGGCAGGCTGATCGATAGCATCATGACGAGCACGCCGATAATCTGCGTCACTGACGTGATGAGCTGCGTCACGGACTGGTTGAGGCTCTGACCCAGCGTATCGACGTCGTTGGTGATGCGGCTGAGCACGTCGCCCTTGCTGTGGCCGTTGAAGTAGCTCATCGGCACGACGGCGATCTTGGCGGCGATTTCCTTGCGCATACGGTAACAAATCTTTTGCGTGACGCCGGTCATAAGCCAGCCTTGGATGAGGCTGCAGACAGAGCTTGCCAGATACAGGCAGAGCAAAAAGCCGAGCGTCTTGGCGATCCAGGCAAAGTCGACATCGCCGGTACCGTTGACCTTGGAGACCAGGCCTTCGAACAGTTTGGTCGTAACCTGGCCGAGCACCTTGGGTCCCACAATGTTAAAGATGACCGAGCACACGGCAAAGGCGACGGCGGCAAACACGGCAACCTTGTGTTGACCGATATAGCCGAGCAACTGCCTCATGGTACCCTTAAAGTCCTTGGCCTTTTCGCCGCGGCCCATGCCACCCATGCGGCCCATGGGACCGCGCCGGCGGGTGGGCTTGGGAATCTGAGTCTTGGTCTTGTCTGCCATTAGCGCTCGCCTCCTTCCATGACGGCTTCAATTTCTTCTTGGGTGAGCCCCAGCTCCTCGGCGGAAAGCTGCGACTGTGCGATCTCCAGGTACGCTGGGCAGCTGTGCAGCAGCTCCTCGTGCGTACCGGTGCCCACCACGTGGCCGTCGTCGAGCACGATGATCTGGTCGGCGTGCATGATGGTCGCGATGCGCTGGGCCACGACCACGAGCGCGGCGTCGGTAACGTTTTTGGCAAGCTCCTCGCGCAGGCGCGCGTCTGTTTTGTAGTCGAGGGCGCTAAACGAGTCATCGAACACCACGACCTCGGGCTTTTTGGCCAGGGCGCGGGCGATGGCCAGACGCTGGCGCTGGCCGCCCGAGACATTGGATCCGCCCTGGCTGATGGGGGAGTCGTAGCCGCCCTCGCGCTCGGCGATAAAGTCCTCGGCTTGGGCGATGCGCGCGGCCCGGTGCATGTCCTCGTCGCTCACCATGTTGCCGGCAAACTTGAGGTTGCTCTCAACGGTGCCCGAGAACAGACGACCCTGCTGCGGGATGTAACCAATGCGGCGGCGCAGCTCGGAAAGGGTCATGTCGCGCACGTCGATGCCGTCGAGCGAAATGCTGCCGCCCGTGACGTCGTACAGGCGCGGAATCAGCTGCACGAGCGTGGACTTGCCCGAGCCCGTGGAGCCAATGATGCCGAGCATCTGACCGGCGTGCGTGGTGAAGTTCACGCCGCTGATGACATCGGCGCGGGCGTCGGGGTATTGGAAGCTCACGTCGCGGAAGCACAGCTCGCCGTGCGGCGCGCTGGCCGCGGGCAGTTTGGGCGAGGCGGGGTCGTTGATGCTCGTGGGGCAAGTGATGACCTCTTCCACGCGCTCGGCTGCGACCTCGGCACGGGGCAGGATAACCGAAACCATGGTGAGGATCATAAACGCCATGACGATCTGCATGGTATAGGAGATAAACGCCATCATGTTGCCGACCTGCATCACGCCGTCGGACACACCCTGCGCGCCAAACCAGACGATAAGCACGGTGATGCAGTTCATGACGAGCATCATGAGCGGCATCATAAAGCTCATAGCTCGGTTGGTGTAGAGCTGTGTGGTCATCAGGTCGAGCGATGCCTTGTCAAAACGCTCGAGCTCATGCTCCTCGCGGTTGAACGAGCGGATGGGCATAAGGCCGTCGAGCAGCTCGCGGGCGGTGAGGTTCACGCGGTCCACAAAGCTCTGCATCTTTTTGAACTTGGGCATGGTAAGGCCCATGAGCACGCCGACGACGGCCGAGACCGCGATGATGGCCACGGCGATGGTCCACTCCAGGCCGGTGTGGTTGGCCAGGACGCGCATGACCGCGACGATACCCATGACAGGCGCCATGAGGCACATGCGAATGAACAGAGTCGCTGCCATCTGGATCTGCTGAATGTCGTTGGTGCAGCGGGTGATGAGCGAGGCCTGGCTAAACTTGCCCACCTCGGCCGGCGAGAAGTGCATGACCTTGTTGAAGGTCTCGCGGCGCAGGTCGCGGGCGATGGAGCAGGCGGTGCGCGACGCCACAGCGCCGGTCAGGATGGTGGCGACCAGCGAGATCAGGCACAGGCCAAACATCGTGGTCGCCATGCGGCTCAGGTAGGCGTTCTGCACGTCGGCGGGGTCGATGCCCTGCGCCTTGTACTCGTCCTGCACGTAGGTCACGGCGCGCTGCGTGACGATAGAGCCCGACATGGAGCCCATTTTGTCCGCCATTTCGTTGGCGCCTTCGACGAGCTTGCCCTGGTCGATCAAGCCACCTTCAACGCCCAGACGCAGGCTCTTCATGGTGATCTTGCCGCCGTCGGCATCAATCTGCTTTTGCATGTTCTGTGCCGCTGCGGCCTTCTGCTGCATCTCGGCGAGCTGCTCGGGCGTCATCGCCGCCATCTGCTCGGGGGTGGGCATGTCCTGGGCGGCGCTGTTGTCTTTTTCGCTGGACGTGCCCATCATGTCGCCCATGGAGCTGGCGTCGATGCCCTGGTTGAGCGAAAGGACGACGGTCTCGGGCAGGCTCATGATGTCGGCAATCTTGCCGCCGTCGGCGCGCTCCTCCTCGGTGCCCTTGTACGTTCGAATGCCGTTGTTGTCCGCCTTGCTAAACACGGCATCCACAGCTTTGGCGTCCTTGGCGCCCATAAAGAGCTTGAGGTCATCGAGCGATTCGGCGCGAATGGTGTCGGGCACGGGTGAGGCGATGCCGCCTTGCTGCACGCCCACATCGACGATGTCACTCATATACGTAGGCAGCGCTAGGTCGGCATTGCAACTGATTACGATAAGTACGATAGCCGTGAGCAGCGCCAGGACATGTTTTTTAAAGAGCTTGAGAATCCTCACTCGGCATCTCTCCTTTCTTGGTTGCGGTCGATAATTTCGTTGGCACGCCTTAGAAGGCGCACCATCTCTTGGGTATCCGTTTCGCCGAGCTGCTCGAGAAAGGCCGCGGTGCGGTCCTCGAATTCCCGACGTTTGATTTCGAGGTCTTGTCGGCCTTTGTCGGTCACCGTGACGTGTACGCGACGACGGTCGGTTTTTGAGTGCTCGCGCTCGACCCAGCCCTTGCCCTCGAGGGCGCGCAGGATGTTGGCGATGCGGGCGCTCGAGACCCAAGCGCGATCGGCGAGTTCGCTCGGCGTAAGCGAACCGCCGGCGAGCATGAGAGCGCGCATGACGGCCATCTCGCCGCTCATCGCCTGGTCGACAAAACGCGAAACGTGCTGGTGCATGCTGCCAAACTCGGTAAAGAGCTGACGCCCAAGCTCATGGAAATCGGTATCTTCCACCGAAAACCCCTAACACTAGAAACTATTTTCGGTGGAAGATGATACCCCTGCACGCGCACCCTATACGGTAGATTTTTGGGACATGTCTAGAAAACTACCTTTAGGCGACCTCCGTGCACCGTCGGTACCAGCAAAGTTAGGGGTAGATCTCTAGGCATGTCCCAAAGCCTACTCAGAGGCACTTTACCCTGCTAAAGCTGGCATAACAGCTAGAGTGAACGTCGTACAAAGGCAAGGAAAAATACCAAACAAATCGGTGAACGGTAGTTGTTCGCGATCGCATTTCCTGCGGATTTGTTAAAAACGCCCTAATGGTATAAAAAAAGAAACATATAACAGCCCTGATGAAGGGGGTGGCTATGTTATCCTTCTCAAACGGGTGAAATCTTGGGTTTGGGTTGCAGTTCCAAGGTGGACAAACGTTTTTCCCTGCACCAACGTGTGGTGAAGAACGGAAGAAGCCGGTAGTGCAAGCCGAAAATTCAAGAATTCAATAAGCAGCGGTGTGAGAGAGCGCCGCATTACACGTAACTAGGAGCGTGGTTACACAATGCAGGAGGCATGGGAAGGCTTCAAGGAAGGCATCTGGACGGGAGAGGTTGACGTCCGAGACTTCATCCAGAAGAACTACACCCCCTACGAGGGCGACGAGTCGTTCCTCGCCGGTCCGACCGAGCGTACCAAGGAGCTGTGGGGCGAAGTTCTCGACCTGCTGCTCAAGGAGCGTGAGCAGGGCGGCGTCCTCGATATGGACACCAAGACCGTCACGGGCATCGTGAGCCACCCCGCTGGCTACATCGATAACGCCCACCGCGAGAAGGAGACCATCGTTGGCCTCCAGACCGACAAGCCGCTCAAGCGCGCGCTGCACGTCAACGGCGGCATCCGCATCGCTTGCCAGGCTGCCAGCCAGCACGGCTACAAGGTCGACGAGAACGTTGTCGAGCGCTACACCTTCGAGCGCAAGACCCACAACGCCGGCGTCTTCGATGTTTACACCCCCGAGATGCGTGCTTGCCGCTCGGCTCACATCATCACCGGTCTGCCCGATGGCTATGGCCGCGGCCGCATCATCGGCGACTACCGTCGTGTCGCCCTGTACGGTGTCGACTACCTGATCAAGGACAAGGAGGCCCAGAAGGCTTCCACCCCGACGGTCATGACCGCCGACAACATCCGCGATCGTGAGGAGCTGCAGGAGCAGATTCGCGCCCTCGGCGAGCTCAAGATGATGGCCGAGACCTATGGTTTCGACATTTCCAACCCTGCTACCAACACGCAGGAGGCCATCCAGTGGATGTACTTCGCCTACCTCGCTGCCGTTAAGGAGCAGAACGGCGCCGCTATGTCCATCGGCCGCACCTCCACGTTCATCGACATCTACGCTGAGCGCGACCTTGCCAACGGTACCTTCACCGAGGAGCAGATCCAGGAGTTCGTGGATCACTTCATCATGAAGCTCCGCATGGTCAAGTTTGCCCGTACCCCCGAGTACCAGGCCCTGTTCACCGGCGATCCGCAGTGGGTCACCGAGTCCATCGGCGGCATGGGTGTTGACGGCCGTACGCTCGTTACCAAGATGAGCTACCGTTACCTGCACACGCTCGAGAACATGGGCACCAGCCCCGAGCCCAACATGACCGTTCTGTGGTCGACCCGTCTGCCCGAGAACTTCAAGAAGTTCTGCGCCAAGACTTCTGTCGCCAGCTCCTCGATTCAGTACGAGAACGACGACCTCATGCGCGTCTACCACGGCGACGACTACGGCATTGCCTGCTGCGTGTCCTCCATGCGCATCGGCAAGGAGATGCAGTTCTTCGGCGCCCGCGCCAACCTGGCCAAGTGCCTGCTGTACGCACTCAACGGCGGTGTTGACGAGGTCTCCAAGAAGCAGGTCGGCCCCAAGTATCGCGCCGTCGAGGGCGATACGCTCGATTACGACGACGTTGTGGCCAAGTACAACGACATGATGAAGTGGCTCGCTGGCGTGTACGTCAACTCGCTGAACATCATCCACTACATGCACGACAAGTATTGCTACGAGCGCATCCAGATGGCTCTGCACGACAAGCACGTGCACCGCTGGTTCGCTACGGGCATTGCTGGCCTTTCCGTCGTGGCTGACTCCCTGTCCGCCATCAAGTACGCCAAGGTCCACCCCGTCCGCGACGAGAACGGCATCATTGTCGACTTCGAGACCGAGGGCGAGTTCCCCAAGTACGGTAACGACGACGACCGCGTCGACCAGATCGCTCACGACGTTGTGCACCAGTTCATGGAGTACATCCGCATGAACGACACCTACCGCAACTCCGTGCCCACGACCTCGGTTCTGACCATCACCTCCAACGTCGTGTACGGCAAGAAGACCGGTTCTACGCCTGATGGCCGCAAGGCTGGCCAGCCCTTCGCCCCGGGTGCTAACCCCATGCACAAGCGCGATAGCCACGGCGCCATCGCTTCGCTGTCTTCGGTTTCCAAGCTCCCGTTCCGCGATGCTCAGGACGGCATCTCCAACACCTTCTCCATCATCCCGGGTGCGCTCGGCAAGGAGGACCAGGTGTTCTTTGGCGATATCGACCTTGATCAGCTGGGCGAGTAACTATTGTTAGTGCTATACTAACAATAACGATTACTGATTAGTGCGCCGGTTTCGGCCGGCGCCTATCGATCGAAGGAGACACATTATGAAGGTTTCTGAAGTTTCCGAGACTCAGGCCGATAACCTGGTCCACATGCTCGACGCTTACGCCGAGAAGGGTGGCCACCACCTGAACATCAACGTCTTCAACCGTGAGACGCTGCTCGACGCTCAGGCTCACCCCGAGAAGTACCCGCAGCTGACCATTCGCGTTTCCGGCTACGCCGTGAACTTCCACACGCTCACCAAGGAGCAGCAGGACGAGGTCATTTCGCGTACCTTCCACGACAAGTTCTAAAGGGGTTTAACTCCCGCAGGATCGCCGGGCCGCTTTGGGTTACTTTCCAAAACGTCCTCGGACATGCAAAGGGCTCCGCTGCGCGCTTCGCGCGGCGGAGCCCTTTGCGTCCTGCGGAAATGTTTTGGAAAGTAACCCAAAGCGGCCCGGCGGGGGTCCTGTGTAGTCACCCTTTAGGCGGAACTCTCCTAATTATTTGGATGAGTCGTTTACTTACTTGTGCTGTTACCGTCTTCCCGCTGTTGTTGGGGTATGCTGTGTTCGTATGTAAACGTATGACATGTTGATGGGGGAGGGTGCTATGGCTCGCGAGGGCGCTCGTTCTAAGGATTCTGCTAAGCCTGGCATCAAGGAAGTTGCAGCGGTGGCGGGGGTTTCGCCTACTACGGTATCTCGCGTGCTGAATAATCGCGGCTATATTAGCCAAGAGACCCGCGATAAGGTCCATGCCGCGATGGAGCGCATCAACTATACGCCCAACGATATCGCCCGTGCCATGCTCAACGGTCGCCTTAATCTTATCGGTATGATCGTTCCCTTTGTGAGCAGCCCGTTCCATGCTCAGGTTGTGCAGGCGGTCGAGCGCACGTTGGCGGAAAATGGCTTTAAGATGTTGCTGTGCAACAGCGCCAATCGACCCGATCTTGAGCGTTCCTATATCGACATGCTCCGCCGCAATATGGTCGACGGCGTCATCGTCAACTCCCTCAATATCGGTGCCGAGGCATATGCCGAGATGGGCTTGAGCCTGGTTGGCATCGACTGCGATCTTGGCGAGGGCTCTGTCCAGATTGCAAGTGACAGCTATGGCATTGGCGAGCTCGCCACGCGCCGTCTGATTGATGACGGCTGCAGGCGTATCCTGTGCCTGCGCAGCAATAGCCGCATGCGCATGCCTGCCAATAAGCGTACCGATGCCTACCTCGATGTTGCTGAGCAAGCCGGCTTGTCCGCGCTTGTCCGTGAGGTTGAGTTCGTTAAGCCCGACGACGAAAAGGGCGCGGTCGTTGCGAAGATCCTCGATGAGAACCCCGATATTGACGGCATCTTTGCGGGAGACGATACGATGGCGGCCATCTGTCTCAACGTGATGAAGCAGCGCGGCTTGAGCGCTCCAGACGACATTAAGGTCGTGGGCGCGGATGGCGCCCGCCGCACTATGACGTTTATGCCTGACTTAACAACCGTTCGTCAAGATATCGATCGCATCGGAGAGCTCGCGGCGCAATCCATCATCGCTCTTGTTAACGGTGAAAAGCCCGAATCGAATACCAAGCTCCCCGTTGAACTCATTGAGGGCAAAACCGCGTAGTTCATCCCGTGCCAAAAGAATTCCTCAAACGCCTCTGATGACCGTTCGCCGCCATATGTCAACCGTTTGCCGACGACTGGAACTGCGAAAAGACGTATTAGTGTGAAAACGTTTGACATATGAAAACGATTGACATATCTTGCAGTTGTACCGAGTTAGTATCTTGTGGGAAAGGAAGTCTCGGATGCACAAGGTGTATTACCAGCCTGGGGGAATTTGGGTAGGCGACATCATGCCGTACGGCGAGGACGGCACGTTCTATCTCTATCATCAGCGTGACACGCGTAACCCCGAACCTTTCGGAGAGCCGTTTGGCTGGGCACTCGCTACGACCAAGGATTTCGTCAACTACAAGGACTTTGGCGAGAGCCTTGAGCGCGGCGGCGACGAGGAAGTCGACCAGTACATTTATGCCGGCACGGTGTTTAAGGTGGGCGACAAGTACCATGCGCTCTACACTGGTTGCAATCGCGATAAGGTCCGCGCACGTTTGATGAAGCAGGTTCTTCTTCACGCAACGAGCGACGACGCCGTCAAGTGGGAGAAGAACATCGCCGAGACGCTGCTTCCGCCCCAGGAGGGTTACGATGACCGCAACTGGCGCGATCCCTTTGTGCTTTGGGATGAGGAGAACGAAGAGTACATGCTCATCCTCGGCACGCGTGTGGGCGAGGACAAGCGTCTGATGACCGGCCGCCTGGTCAAGTTCACCTCCAAGGATCTGACCAACTGGGAGTTCCAGGGCGACTGGTGGAATCCGGGCCTGTACACCATGTTTGAGATGCCTGATCTCTTTAAGATGGGCGACTGGTGGTACCTCGTCTTTTCCGAGTACAGCGACGGCAACAAGACCCGTTACCGCATGTCCAAGTCCATCAACGGTCCTTGGATTACCCCCGCTGACGACTCCTTCGACGGCCGCGCGTACTACGCCGCTCGCACCGCATTCGATGGCGAGCGTCGCGTTCTCTTTGGTTGGGTTCCTACGCGTGACGAGGGCGGCGACCCCAGCTCTTACCTATGGGGTGGCACCTTTATGCCCCTCGAGATCGTTCAGCGTGCCGACGGAACGCTCGGCACCAAGCTCCCCGACAGCATGCTTGGCGCCTTTGGCGAGGCTAAGGCAGTCGAGACCTTTGAGCTTTCCTGCGAGTCGGGCAAGGTCGAGCAGGTGCTCGCCGCGGATGCCGGCTCCACCTATATGCTCGATGCCGACATTGAGCTCGGCGGTAACGCTGCCGGCTTCTCGGTCAAGTTCGCCGAGGACGCCGAGACCGGTCTTGCCTATGAGTTCCGCGCCAACCTGCGCGAGGGCAAGCTCGAGTTCACGCCGGCTCCCCAGTACCCGTGGTTCCAGGTCAACAACATGGGCCTCGAGCGTCCGTTGTTCTTTAAGGGCGAGGGCACTCACCATGTGCGTCTGGTCGTCGACGACGACATCGCGACCATCTTTGTCGATGACGTTGCGCTCAACGCTCGCTTCTGCAACAAGCAGGGCCAGGGTGTGGCGCTTACCGTCACCGACGGTGCGCTCAAGTGCGCAAACGCAACGATCGCGTCTCTGTAGCGGCAACGAATCGTTTTATGATTTAGAAAAGGAATGGAGAGGAACATGGACTACAAGGCAGTGTCCCAGCAAGTCGTCGACAACGTCGGCGGACTGGAGAACATCGAGGGCGCCACGCATTGCGTGACCCGTCTGCGTCTGGTGCTCAAGGATACGAGCAAATACAACAAGGCCGAGCTCGAGAACATCGATGGCGTCAAGGGCGTGCTGTACAACAGCGGCCAGCTCATGATCATCTTCGGTACCGGTACCGTCAACAAGGTTTACGATGAGTTTATGGCTCTGACGGGCGTTAAGGAGATTAGCGCTTCCGAGGTCAAGGGCGCCGAGGCGGACAAGAAGGGCAAGTTCTTCTCGGTCCTCAAGGTATTCTCGGACATCTTTATCCCCATCATTCCCGCCTTCGTCGGCGCTGCTATCATCATCGGCCTTAAGTCGTTGATCGTTGCCAACGGCCTCTTTGGCATGGAGGGCAGCCTCGCCGATCACAGCGAGTTCCTCAAGAACCTCGCAAGCTTCTTTGCCATTATCGCCACCACGTTCGACTACCTGCCTGTCCTGGTTATGTACAGCGCGGTCAAGCGTTTTGGCGGTAACCCGATCCTGGGCATCCTCGTCGGTATCGTCATGGTTCACCCGAGCCTTATGAACCGTAACACGTTCGTTATGGACCCGACGGGTGCTGAGTACTGGAACTTCGGTCCGCTCTCCATCCCCATGGTTGCTTTCCAGGGCGGCGTGTTCCCTGCAATCCTGACTGCCTGGTTTATGGCCAAGGTCGAAAAGATTGCCCAGAAGTACATCCCCGAGGTCGTCTCGTTTGTCTTTGTCCCGACCGTTACCCTGATTCTTGCTAACGTTGCCCTGTTCACCGTGTTCGGCCCGCTCGGCAACCTGATCGGCGACGTCCTCGCTGGCGTAATCGATGTCCTGTACAACAGGATGGGCGTCTTTGGTGCCTTTGTCTTCGCCGCGTTCCTGCAGCCGCTCGTCGTTACCGGTACGCATCAGTTCATCCAGGGTATCGAGGCAAACCTCGTTGCCACGACTGGCTTCAACTACATCCAGGCCATCTGGTCGGTCTCCATCATCGCCCAGGGCGGCGGCGCCATCGGCATGTACCTCATTCACAAGAAGCACTCCAAAGAGCGCAACATCTGCATGTCGTCCTTTATTCCGACGCTGGTCGGTATCTCCGAGCCCGCTATCTTCGCTGCAAACATGCGCTATTCGATCATTCCGTTCATCTGCGCATGCATCGGTGCAGGCTGCGGCGGTGCCTTCGTGAAGTTCTTTGAGGTGCGCGCCATCGGTCAGGGTCTGACCGGTGTGCTTGGCCTGCTCATCGTTACGCCCGAGACTCTCGTGTGGTATGTGGCTGGTAATCTCATCGCCTTTATCGTGCCGATCGTCTTGATCTTTGCCTACAACAAGGCAAAGGGCGTTCCGACCACCGATGAAGAGGGCGCTGGTGCTGGCTTCGATGTCAGCTTCTAGTTGAGCCGTTCAGCGTAATGTGCGGATAAGTCCATTTGAGGAAGGGCGCTCGGCTCGTGCGAGTCGAGCGTCCTTCCCTATAGACGAGAAAGTCAATGGCGATGTTTAATCAAAAAAATAAGGTGACACGCGCGGACTATGAGCAGTGGCGTGCCGGACAGGATGAGACGGCTGGTCGCATCGCGTCCGACCCCGATAGGCTCCTGTTCCATGTGGAGCCTGAGCTTGGCTGGCTCAACGACCCCAACGGTTTGGTTCAGATTGGTGATACGTATCACATCTATCATCAATACGATCCGTTCGATGCTGCGCATGGCGGTCCAGTGCTTTGGAACCATCTGACGACAAAGGATTTTGTGACGTACGAGAATCATGGCTCCGTGCTGTTCCCCGATTCCGATTTGGATTCGAACGGAGCGTATTCTGGTTCTGCCTTTGTACGCGATGGCAAGATTCACTACTTCTATACCGGCAACGTCAAGCATTTTGACCGCGATGATTACGACTACGTGTTGACGGGTCGTGAGCAAAACCAGATTCATATGGTTGCCGAGAATCCCGACGAATTGGGCGAGAAGTGCATAGCTGTTGGACCGGTCGATTACCCCGACGATATCGGTACGCACGTGCGCGACCCCAAGATCCTTGAGCACGACGGTATCTACTACATGGTTCTGGGCGCTCGTACGAAAGACGATCGCGGCTGCGTGCTTGTCTATACCTCGCGCGATCTAGAGGACTGGAACTATGCGACGCGTATTGAGCTGGGCGAGAAGTTTGGCTTTATGTGGGAGTGCCCCGATCTGTTCGAGCTCGATGGTGAGCTTATTCTCGTTTGCTGTCCGCAGGGTGTGCCTGCCGATGGATGGCGTTACCGCAATCCGCATCAGTGCGTGTGGTTCTCCATCGAGGCCGATTGGGAGGCGCCGAGCTTTAAAATCGTCGGGCAGGGCATGCCCCCGATGGTCGATGCCGGTTTTGATTTCTATGCTCCGCAGTCCTTTGAGGATGCTGCAGGCCGGCGTTTGATGATCGGATGGTCGGGTTGCCCCGACGCGACGGCAGAAAACCCGACGGTGGCGCGCGGGTGGCAGTGCGCGTTGACGGTGCCGCGAGAGCTGAGCATGCGCGATGGTAAGCTCTGCCAGCAGCCGGCGCACGAGATTGAGAGGATGCGCGGCGACTGCGTTCGCGCGACAGGCGGTGAAACCGTTGAGGAGCCGGGCCGCCTGTTTGATGTTGTGGTTTCCTGTGAGGGCGCCAAGATGGTCGAGCTCGAAATCCGCAAGGGTGTCTTTGTGCGCTATGCAGACGGGATGCTTGCCCTCGACATGGGTGACGAAGGCTATGGGCGCGACCAGAGGTCGATCGAGCTCAGCGAGCTTCGCGACCTGCGCGTGCTTTCGGACACTACGATGGTCGAGATTTTTGCAAATGGCGGCGAGGCGGCACTTACGAGCCGTACCTATTCGCCGGCGGTTCCGGCGATGGGGTTGCATGCCGAGAGTGCGGCGTCGATGGATTTCTACCGCCTCGCGCATTAACCATGCGTGAGGCACGATTGGACTTGCTGGGCGGAATGTGTTGCAGTTGCCGCAGCGAACTACCGTTTATCGCGTATAGCTACCGTTTGCGGGATAAGTAACACTCATTTATAAACCGTGTAAAATCTCAGCCAAGCACGGAGTTTTCCAGGGAGACGCTGTCCTTTGTTATGTGCAAGGGACGGCGTCTCTTTGGCGCTTGGACGCCGTTGTGCAACAGTGCGGCGGCGCGTGCCATGTATTGAAAAACCAATGTCGAGATGGGTCGTGATAAGAATGGGCAAGTACGTAATCGTGGTTGAATCTGGTTCGGATGTGACGCCAGAGCTCTGCGAACGCTACGGCATCGTGCGCGTGCCCATGCATGTCACGATTGGTGACGAGACCGTCGAGGACGGCTCGATCGATCCGCTCGAGATTTATTCGCGCTGCAACGAGTTTGGCGTGATGCCCAAGACCAGTGGCTGCGCACCGGCAGATTTCTCCCGTGTGTACGACCGCATTCACGCCGAGCAGCCCGACGCGACTATTCTGCATCTCGCGTATTCCGAGGCCACGACCTGCTCGCATCAGTCCTCAAAGATTGCGGCCCAGGGGCGCGACTACGTGTTCTCCATGGACACGCGCTTTGTCTCGGTGGGCCAGTCGCTCGTTGTCGTCGAGACCGCCAAATACATCGAGGCTCACCCCGATGCCACCGTCGACGAGATCTTTGCATTTACGAACTCCGTCATGGACCGCGTGCTGTTGGGCTTTGTTCCTACGGACCTTGCCTTCCTTAAGGCGGGCGGTCGCTTGTCCAACGTCGCGTTCCTAGGCGCCCATCTGCTCAAGATTAAGCCCTGCATTGAGGTGACGGGCGGCAAGTTCGTGGCGACTAAGAAGTTCCGCGGCTCTATGCTCAAGTGCGCCCGCGCCTTTATTGACCACATGGTTGCCAAGGGCGAGATCGACTACTCGCACATTGGCCTGGCGTATTCGGTGGGCCTTTCCCAGGAGCTGCGCGACGACATGGAGGTCTATGCGCATGACCTGGGCTTTAAGGATATTACCTGGACTCAGGTTGGCGGTGTCATCTCGAGCCATTGCGGCCCGACCGCCTTCGGTGCGGTGCTCACGCTTAAGGCGTAAGGCCTGGCGTCTATCGATTTCTATTGCCTCGGCGACGGGCGGGTTGTGACAACCTTCCCGCCGCTTTTGCGTGAAGTAAAATAGGACGACCTAATTGACCCCTAAACCGTTTTGCCATCATGCGTATGGGCTAGAATGGCTCTGACATTTATGTAACTAAAACCAATGAGAGGCAAGGTAGCGGGAATGGCTGAGATGACGCTCGAGGGTGTGGACGCTCGTCCCGAGGACTCTGCGTTTGCCCTGGGCCGCGTGCATTCGATTGAGACGATGGGTACGGTCGACGGTCCCGGCATCCGCTTTGTGGTGTTTGTTCAGGGCTGCCCCATGCGCTGCGCGTATTGCCACAATCCCGATACCTGGTCTGTTAACGGTGGCACGATGGTGACCGTCGAGCACCTCATGGATGAGTTCCAGAGTAACCATGAGTTCTATCGCAGCGGCGGAATTACGGTTTCGGGTGGCGAGCCGCTCCTCCAGCCCGAGTTTTTGGCCGGTCTGTTCCGTGCAATGCACAACAATTCAGATGGTCGCGTGCATACCTGCCTTGACAGCTGCGGATATGCGTTTGACCCCAACCACCCCGAGAAGTTCGATGCCGTTCTCAGCGAGACCGACATGGTGCTGCTCGACATCAAACATGCCGATCCGGCTGAGCATAAAAAGCTGACCGGCTGCGATCCCGCACGCATTCTGGCGTTTGGCGATGAGCTGGCGCGTCGCAAGATTAAGGTCGTTATCCGTCACGTGGTAGTGCCGGGCATTACCGACACGGTGGAGGAGTGCGAGGCACTCGGTCGCCTGATCGCTCCATGGCACAACGTGGTGGGTTTGGAGATGCTGCCGTATCACACGATGGGTGTCGTCAAGTACGAGCAACTGGGCATTCCCTATAAGCTTGAGGGCGTACCTCAGATGGATACCGCGCGCATGCCCGAGCTGCGCAATGCCGTTATGGCCGGTATGAAAAAGCGCCGTGCGGAGCTCAGGTCGGCCATCGGCTAACAAGCCATTTTTGCCCCTTTATGATACCCGAGCTGTACTGGCCTAACGGCTTGGTGCTGACACGGTTGAGCCAAAATGCTGGTACCATACCGTGGATAAGCAATTTGCACGGATTTGGGGGATGGCATGGCAACCATCGCGATCATAGGCGCACTCGAAAAAGAGGTTGCGCAGATTAAGGAAGAGCTGAGTGGCACGCATGAGTCGCAGGAGGCGGGCTTGACCGTTGTGAACGGTGGGCTTTCGGGTCTGACAGTAGTCGCCACGACGGCAGGCATGGGGACCGTGAACGCCGCTGCCGCAACGCAGCATCTCATCAGCAAATACGCCCCGCAGGCCGTTGTGTTTTCGGGCATTGCGGGCGGCCTAAACCCTAAACTCCATATTAACGACGTGGTTATAGGCAAGTGCCTGCGCTATCTGGATACCGATACGGCACTCATCGCCGAGTCCGCGCCGGGGCTCGAGGAGTTTGTCTCGACACCGGCGTTGGCTGATGTTGCCGCCGCCGTGCTTGCCGAGCATGGATTTGTGGATGCCTCGGCGGATGAGACTTCTGCGGAGAAGGACCCCAAGCAGTTCCTGTGTGGCACTATCGCCACGGGTGATCGCTTTGTTACGGGTGACGCCATGCGTAACGCTGCGATTGAGGCCACGCATGCCGATTGCGTCGAGATGGAGGGCGCGGCAATTGCGCACATCGCGGCCAAGAATGGTGTCGATTGCCTGGTACTGCGCGCTATCAGCGATAATTGTGACGAGGCATATGACGCGTTTTGCGAGCGCGAGTTCGATCTGGACGAGTACGCTCGCACCGCGAGCGGCATCACGCTTGACATCGTTCGTCGTATCGCCGCCGCGCAATAGCACGCCCGTTTTGTAAGAACCTACGACCAAGGAGTGTCCATGGCCGATTCAATTAACTACCAGCTTGCCAAGTTCGTCGCCAGCTACGGCAAGGTTTCGCAGATTCCCGAGTCAACCTGTCCCGAGGTGAGCTTCGTCGGCCGCTCCAACGTGGGCAAGTCCTCCATCATGAACAAACTCTTTGGCCGCAAGAACCTGGTCAAGGTTTCGAGCACGCCGGGCAAGACGAGCAACATCAACTTTTTTGAGGCCGACGACGTGCATTTTGTGGACCTGCCGGGCTACGGTTTCGCCCGTCGTTCCAAGGCCGAGCGCGACCGCTGGGCCGAGCTCATTGGCGATTTCTTTGACTCCGAGCGCAGCTTTAACTTGGTCGTCTCTCTGGTGGATATCCGCCACGACCCCAGCAAGCTCGATCACGACATGATTGACTACCTGCAGGGCAACGAGTTCAACTTTATCGTCTGCCTCACCAAGGCCGACAAGCTCAGCCGCACCCAACAGGCCCGCCAGGCAGCAGCCATCAAAAAGCAGCTCAACGTCCCTGCCGAGAATGTGATCATCACGAGCTCCCAGACCGGCACCGGCATCGACGAGCTTAAGCGCCGCATTGCCGAGGCCTGCCTCTAGTGAGTGCCCCTTACCAGCAAGAGCCCCTGCCAATAAAAATCAACTATCAGCCTGGCGCCCCTTCAAAGCGTGGGTCCCTGTAGACATCCTCAGCAAGGTAGGCGCAGGGACGGTCGGGATATTCCCTCAAAATCATTCCGCAGCGCGAAGGCCCCTTGTCCGTCGCTCCGTAGGAGCAGGACAAGGGGCCTTCATGCGCGAGGACGATTTTGAGGGAATATCCCGACCGTCCCGGACAGGTATATGAGGAGGATGTCTACAGGTACTCGATTTGAGCGCCTTCCGTGTCGCACGTGAGGATATGCGTGTCGCACTTGGGGAACTGCTCGCGCAGCTTGACCTGCAGGAACTTTGCCACGATGGTGTCGTCGGTCACAGCCATGAGGGTCGAGCCCGAGCCGCTAATCCAGATGGTTTTAGCGCCGCCGTTAAGGCAGGTGTCGCGCACGGCGTTGTAGTCGGGAATCAGGCGGCGACGATAGGGCTCCTGAATGCGGTCGTCATTAGCGGCGGCAATCAGGTCAAGGTCGCTGGTCTCCAGGCCGCGCGTCATGCCGGCGATGCGGCCCATTTGCCATACGGCAGTGGAGAGTGGAATCTCCTGCGGCACGACCTTGCGCGCCTCGCTCGTATGTACCTCGTAGGGCGGAATCACGGTAATAAAACGCAAGCGATCGCTCACCTCGTAGCGCAGACATTGGGGGAGCGAATCGGTCGGCGTAAAGGAGCAGACGGCGCCGCCAAGGATGGCGGGAGCGACGTTATCAGGATGCCCCTCGACTTCGGTGGCAATGCGAACAAGCTCGGCACGGTCGACGGTGTGGCCCGTCAGTGCGGCGGCTGCCATGATGCCGGCGACGACGCAGGTGGAGCTGGAGCCCAGGCCGCGGGCGACGGGCACGTCGGTCTGGATGTCGATGGCAACGGGGAAGGCCGGCTCGCCCCATGCGGCCAGCGCATCGACAAAGCTCACATAGACCAGGTTATTCTCGTTTTGGAACTCCTTGGGGCAGCCCGTGATGGTGAGCTTGTCGGCGCGCTCGAAGGTGAAGTGCGAGTAGAGGCTGACGGCCATGCCGAGGGTGTCGTAGCCAATGCCTAGGTTTGCGCTGGTGGCGGGGACGGTGATCTTGATCATTGTTGTTGGTCCTCCTGGGGGTCGGTTTCACGCTTGCTCCGCTGCTCGGACAGTCCTGCTCGCACGAAGGCCACATTTAGTGGCCTTCGGCTCGTGCGGAACTCGCGACGGAGCAAGCGTGAAACCGACCTACGCCGTCTCCTCACCGCGCTGGGGAGCCAAATTAAAAGAAAGTGCGCCGGCTTTCGCCGGCGCCTTATATGGGGTTTAGTTGGTAGCCATCTTTTTTGCAGCCTGCTCTACGTAGTTGGCCATGTCGGCTACGTCGCAGACGTCTTCGAAGCGGACAGGCTTGGACTCAAGCTCGGCGAGTTGGACCGGGGCGACCGTGTTGGTGGCCTGCTCGAGTACACGCATAGCCTCAAAATCATCCTCGGGAACGTCGAGGCCCAGGGCGTCGCAGCAGGCGCGCGGGAACTTGTAGGGGCTGGCGGTCGAAAGCAGCACGCGAGCCTTGGCGCCCTCGGCGGGAGCGACCTTTTCAAAGACGTGATAGCCGCAAGCGGTGTGCGGGTCGATCACGTAGCCGTTGGCGTCCCAGCAACTCTTGATGGCAGCGCGGACCTCGTCCTCGCTGGCCCAGCCGCAGCCAAAGACGCTCTGAATCTTGGCCAGCAGCTCGGCGGGTACCTCGTAGCGACCGGTCTGTGCCAACTGCTCCATAAGGCCGGCAACGAGTTCGCAGTCGCCATCGGACAGGAAGTACAGCATGCGCTCCAGGTTAGAGCTGATGAGGATGTCCATCGACGGCGAGATGGTCGTGAAGAACGGGCGGTTACGGTCGTAGACGCCGGTGGTCAGGAAGTCGGCAAGCACGTTGTTCTTGTCGCTCGCGACGATGAGCTTGGCGACGGGCAGGCCCATGCGCTTGGCGTAGTAGCCGGCCAAGATATCGCCAAAGTTGCCGGTGGGCACACAGAACTCTACGGCGTCGCCAGCCTCGATAGCGCCGGCGCGCAGCAGCTGCGCATAGGCGGCAAAGTAGTAGACGACCTGCGGCACCAGACGGCCGACGTTGATGGAGTTGGCGCTCGAAAGCACCGTGCCGGCGGCCTCAAGACGCTCGGCAAGCTCCTTATCGGCAAAGATGCGCTTGACGGCACTCTGGGCATCGTCAAAGTTGCCGCGGATGCCGCAGACGGCGACGTTATCGCCCTCCTGCGTGGACATCTGCAGGTTCTGGACGCGGCTGACCTTGCCCTCGGGATAAAAGACGGTAATGCCCGTGCCCGGAGCATCGGCAAAACCAGCGAGTGCGGCCTTGCCCGTGTCGCCCGACGTGGCGGTGACGATCATGATGCGCTCGGCGCCGCCGTCTTTGGCGGAGGTGCGGGCCATCAGGCGGGGGAGCATCTGCAGGGCGACGTCCTTAAAGGCGCTCGTGGGGCCGCCAAAGAGCTCCATCACATAGGTTTGCGGGGCGTCGGCGCCCGGTGCGGCGTCGAGTTTGACGAGCGGCGTGACCTCTTCGCTCGCGAACGTGCCGCGATATGCCTCGTCGACACACGCCGAAATTTCTTCGGCCGTGTAATCATTCAGTAACATTCCCAACACATCTTGAGCGATTTCAAAGTACGATTTATCT
The DNA here is from genome assembly GCF_003473245.1 of Collinsella sp. AM09-41. Taxonomy (NCBI): domain Bacteria; kingdom Bacillati; phylum Actinomycetota; class Coriobacteriia; order Coriobacteriales; family Coriobacteriaceae; genus Collinsella; species Collinsella sp. AM09-41. Next base: position 499,927 of record NZ_QRMJ01000001.1, on the reverse strand, counting down.
GCAAGCGAGCTGATATCGACCTGCTGGGTGCCGAGCTCGTCCGAGACAAACAAACCCCCGTCGGGAGCGATGCCGGTACGGATTGCCACCTTACTTGAGCACGATAAAGTGCGTCCTCGTGTACTATGATAAGTTCCCATATAACACTGCTCCTCGGATGCCTTGGTCCCAATCGGTGAAACCATGGTATCAGAGCGCGCAAAACAGGTTTGCAGAGGCTTTTAGAAAGGTAACCTCAAGCCCATGATTAAGATTGCCAAGTTTGGCGGCTCGTCGGTCGCCGACGCCGAACACTTCAAGAAGATTAAGGCCATCGTCGATGCCGACCCTGCCCGCCGTTTTGTGGTGGTTTCCGCCTGCGGCCGCCGCTTTAAGGGCGACACCAAGGTGACCGACCTGCTCTACCTGGTTAACGCGCACGTTAAGTATCACGTTTCGTGCGAGGAACTGCTCGAGGACATTGGCCAGCGCTATTTTGATATCGCTGACGAGCTGGAGCTCACCTATCCCATCCGCGAGGAGTTCGCGGCCTTTGCCGAGCGCGCCCGCTCGGGCGGCTACTCTACCGAGGAGCTCGTGAGCCGTGGCGAGTACTTCACCGCTCGTCTGATGGCCGAGTACCTGGGTCTGCCGTTCCTGGATGCCGCGACGGTCGTGGCGTTCCATCACGATGGTACGCTCAGTATGAATCGCACCTCCGAGCTGGTGCAGGAGTACGGCCAGCAGGGCGGCTTTGTTATGCCCGGTTTCTACGGCGCGACGCGTGAGGGCCAGATCAAGCTGCTCGACCGTGGCGGCGGCGATATTTCCGGCTCGATTCTGGCCAAGTGCCTGGGCGCCGATCTGTACGAGAACTGGACCGACGTCTCGGGCTTCTATTCTGCCGATCCGCGTATTGTTCCCGAGGCTCAGCCCATTGCGCGCGTTACCTACGAGGAGCTGCGCGAGCTTTCGTACATGGGCGCAAGCGTCCTGCACGAGGAGGCCGTGTTCCCCGTGCGCGAGGCGGGTATTCCGCTGGTCATCAAGAACACCAATGCGCCGCAGGACCCCGGCACCATCATTAGCGAGACGGCTGATGAGGGCGAGGCAGAACCCATCATTACCGGCGTGACCGGCAAGCGCGGTTTTGTCGCCATCAACGTGGCCCGCGACCGCACCAAGCCGCGCGTCGGCTTTATGCGCCGCGCGCTTTCGGTGTTCGAGCGCTATGACGTCTCCGTCGAGCACATGCCCACCGGCGTCGACCGCTTTGGCGCCGTGGTGCAGGAGCAGGACGTTCACGATTCGCTGTACTCGCTCGTGGGCGACATTCAGCAGGAGGTCGAGCCGCTCGAGATTGAGGTTGTCGAGGGCTTGGCGCTCATCGCGACCGTCGGCCGTAACCTGCGCGGCCGTGCTGGTATTTCCGGCCACCTGTTTGGCATGCTCGGTCAGGCTGGCGTGAGCGTGCGCATGATTTCGCAGAGCTGCGATGAGATCAACATCATCATCGGCGTCGAGGAGAAGGACTTTGACCTGGCGATTCAGACCATCTACCGAGCCTTCTCCGACGAAAACGGCATTGTGAAGGTCTCCGACCTGGAGGCTCCTGCGCCGGGCGAGCCTGCCCTGGCCGCGCTCCACAAGTAGTTTCCATCCCGGTAGATTTTTAGGATGTCCCAAAAATCTACTGCTGGGCGTTTCGTTTCGGTTTCGTTTCGACGGGGCGGGTTTTGTATCCGCCCCGTTCTTGTATAAACTGGGCAAGAATATCCGGCCTGCTTGGCGTGCGGGCGATAGCCACAACCTTTAAAGGGGGAAGCATGAAACAGTACACGGTTGCTATTTTGGGCGCGACGGGAGCCGTGGGCACCCAGATGCTCGAGTGCCTCAACGAGCAGGAGTTTCCGGTCGGTAAGCTCAAGCTGCTGGCGAGCGCGCGCTCTGCGGGCAAGACCGTTGAGTTCCGCGGCGAGCAGGTTGTGATCGAAGAGGCTTGCCCCGAGGCCTTTGAGGGCTGCGACATCGTACTCGGCGCTGCCGGCGACGATATCGCCAAGGATCTGCTGCCCGAGGCCGTCAAGCGCGGCGCCGTCGTGGTCGACAACAGCCATGCCTTCCGTCTGGATCCCGAGGTGCCGCTGGTCGTGCCCGAGATTAACGCCGATGACATTAAGTGGCACCACGGCCTGATCGCCAACCCCAACTGCGCGACCATCATCGGTTTGGTTCCCACCTGGCCGCTGCATCAGCTCGCCGGCGTGAAGCGCATGATCGTGTCCACGTATCAGGCAGCTTCGGGCGCTGGCGCTCCCGGTATGGCCGAGCTCGAGGCTCAGCTGGCCGCCCTGGGCCGTGGCGAAGAGATTCCCGAGCCGCGCGCTTTTGCCGCCCAGTTGGCGAGCAACCTGATTCCGCAGATTGGCGGCGTCAAGGAGGAGGGCTTTACTTCCGAGGAAATGAAGCTGCAAAACGAGGGCCGCAAGATCATGCATCTACCCGAGCTGCGCGTGAACTGCACCTGCGTGCGCGTGCCCGTGCTGCGTTCGCACTCCGAGAGCATTACGCTCGAGTTTGAGCGCGACATTACGGTCGAGGAGGCCCGTGCTGCGCTGGCTGCCGCTCCCGGCGTCAAGCTGGTTGACGACATGAGCGCCGAGGATGCACACGACCGCTTCCCCATGCCGATGGATACGTCCGACCAGGACCTGATTTGGGTCGGCCGCGTGCGTCGCGACATCTCGAACCCCGAGGCCGCGCGCGGTATCACCTTCTGGTGCTGCGGCGACCAAATCCGTAAGGGCGCGGCAACCAACGCCGTTCAGATCGCTAAGCTGCTCTGCGAGTAGTGTGACCTGTCCGGCGGGGGCCGGGCTTGGTTTTCAGAACGTCCTCGACCATGTGCGGCGCCTTGTCCTGCTCCTTCGGAGCCGCGGACAAGGCGCCGCACTGGTCTGCGGAGTGTTCTGAAAACCAAGCCCGGCCCCCGCCTGCGGTGACGTTGTTGCGAGCGGCCTGCGATGGGGCCGTTGTTGGTTGGGGCCGCTGGGCTGATGTGGGGGCGCGTGGCTGTTGCGGGCCCTGGTCCCGGCGGCGGCCTCGGCGCTTTGCGCCTGCCGCCTTGGGGGACTTTGGGGCGCGGCCGGCAGCTGCGGCGCGTTGCGCCTGCTGCCTGCGGGGACTTTGGGGTCGTGCGGCAGCTGTGGCGCTGTCGCGCCTGCTGCCTTGGGTGACTTTGGGGTTGGTGCGAATCGAAGGTGAATGGTTTCCCGGGATGTGAACGACCTATTTTGGACCCTTGAAGCATCGGCATATTTTGGCCGCCATTTCCTGCGGTTTTATCGCATGAATCCTGCTGTTTTGCAATCAAAAAATGCGGATGCTTCGGGGCCCTATTTTTACTCGTTCACTTCTCGGAAAACCATTCACCTTCGTTTTTGCCGGACATCGTTTTGGGCATTGCGACTCGGTGTCGGCTGATATTGAGAGGGAAAACGCCCTCCCTTGGACAATCGGGTCTGTCCGGACGTATCTGCGGGGTTGTCTGCACAGTTCGCGGTATTATGTTGCGGAGTTTTGAAAGGAGCCGCCGGTGGTCACGACGACATTTGCTTCGCCTTTGGGCGAAATCTTGCTTGCCGCTGATGGCCGCGGTTTGACGGGGCTTTGGTTTGAGGGGCAGGAGCACTTTGGCTCTACGCTGCTCAAAGAAGATGCGGAGCACGTTGAAGGCGCCGATGCGGTTTCCGGTACCGGTGGGATGTCTTCGGTGAGTCCGGCAAATGGCGCGGCTTCTTCGGTGCTTGAGCGTTCTTGGGCTTGGCTGAATGCTTATTTTGCGGGGCAGGAGCCTCGGTTTACGCCGCCGTTGCATTTGATCGGTACGGCGTTCCAGCGTGAGGTTTGGTTTGAGCTGCTTTCAATTCCGCGTGGCGAGGTCGTTACGTATGGCGAGATCGCCCAGCGTGTTGCGGCTCGACATCGTGTGCCGGGAAACGAGGCACCCGTTGTGTCTCCCCGTGCTGTGGGGGCTGCGGTCGCTCGCAACCCTATTTCGATTATCGTGCCGTGCCATCGCGTGGTGGCAGCCGACGGATCGCTCAACGGATATGCCGGCGGCCTCGACCGCAAGGAGTGGCTGCTTCGGCTTGAGGGCGCGTACGAGGAATAACGCCAGGACACTTTGCATAGCCAAGACGCCGTGAAAGAACGGGACGCGCTTTTCGAATGGAAGCTCAGACGGAAACCACGTCCCGGAATTCCGTTTTAACGCGGGATGCGCTTTCCGAATGGCTTCCCAAGCGGAAACCGTGTCCCGGAATACAGCCTCAGAGTGGGACGCCGTTTCCGGTTGAGGCCACCTGCTTGGACATCTTCCTACACCCGCTCCTGCAGGGCGTAGATCGATTTGTCCATGTTGAACAGATAAGCCACAACGCAGACGATGAAGAACGCCGGCAGATTACCGAAACCGAAGACCTCGCAGCCAATGAGGATCGGCGCGAGTAGCGTGTTGGTGGCGCTGCCAAAGACGGCTGCGTAGCCCAGCGCGGCGCAAAGCTCGATGGGCATGCCGAGAATCCCGGCGATCACGACACCCAGGCTTGCTCCGATGGAGAACAGCGGCGTCACCTCACCACCTTGATATCCTGCGGCAAGCGTGGCGATGGTGAGTACGAATTTGAGCGCCCAGTCCCAAGGCATGATCGACGCCTCGCCGTTGTCACCCAGTGCCGCGGATATCAGGTTGGTGCCAAGGCCGCAGTATCGCCCCTGCCACAGCGCGAACAGAATCGCCGACAGCGCAAGGCCCATAACGGCAACGCGTATGTAAGGGCTGGGGAGCAGCCGCGCTGCAAGGGTCTTGGCATGGGCAAGGCACCAGGCAAAAGCTCCACCTACCATACCAAACGCGATACCCAACAGCGCCAGTCGTCCAAGACCGGGGAGGTCGAGCGCATACGAGGCGGTAATGGCGACCTCGAACTTCTCGAGTCCCAGAGCGCCGGAGGTCATGCTTGCGGCAAGCGAAGCCGTAAGCGCGGGAAACAGCGCGCGGTATTCCATGCGTCCTGCGACCAGTACTTCGATCGCAAAGACCGTGGCGGCGAGGGGCGTTCGGAAGAGTCCGGCAAAGCCGGCGGCCATGCCGATAAGCAAAAACGTGTTGCCGGGGTCTCGGAAAGGTAGACGTCGGCCGATCCAATGCGAGACGGTTGCGCCGATCTGCACGGCTACGCCTTCTCGTCCCGCGCTGCCGCCAAAGAGATGCGTGGCCCACGTGCTCAGCATAATGAGCGGCACCAAACGTGGGGAGATGGCGTCCTCGCGTCCGTGGCCTACGTCGAACACCAGACTCATGCCGCGGTCGGTGCCCTTGCCCCAGGTGCGGTAGGCAAACACGATGGCAAGGCCCGCAAGAGCGAGAAAGGGGAGCAGCAACGCGACGTGCGAGTCCCGGAAGGCGCCAATTGCCAGGAGCACACGACCAAAAAGGGCACAGATGGCGCCAACGATAACGCCGATAGGGATTCCGACGGCGCCCATGAGCACGAGACCGCTATAGGTGTTGACCAGGCGTTTAATCCTGCTCGATGCGCTGCTTTCTGACATTTTGCTTTCCGACACTTGCTCTCTTGATAGAAAAAGAGCTGGAGTTGCGCATCGTTGAGAGGCTTTCCAGCTTTAGCAAAACAAACTTATAAGATGCGACGGGCCGCGTCAAGATAATTACCGGACGGCCTAGGAGGCGGCTGGTTGGCTGGCTTAAAACCTAGCGCGTGAAATGACGCCCCACGCTATTCAGCGCGCTTGATAGGATGACGAACCACGGTCTTAAGTTTCTCCGGTGCGCATTTGCGTGGATCGGAGAGATAGATTTCGTGATGTAAACGGGTGTCTGAGAAGTCGGGAACATAGCCCAGCTCGGTCGTGTATTCATGCATAGCGTCTACGGTCGCCGGTTCGTTGTCGTAGGGCCCGGTGTGCATACATTGAACGCAGAGACCCTCGTCAACTTTAAGCAGTTCGACGGCGGAAAAGTCCAGTTTCTTTTTGGTCGTGGCTTCCGCGACTGCCCAGCCAAAGTCATCTCGGGTGACGAAATCGGGCAGGCGGATGCACGAGATAAAGTTGAAATTGTCCTTGCGTACATAATCGATGTCGCCGCTCGGGGACTCTTGCCACCAGAAACCCTCGAGCGGCGGTACCACAAAGTCGAAATAGCCCTCGATACTCTTTGAGCCTTTCTTCGACATCTTGACGGTATAGGCGATGCCGTAAAGTAGCGGCAGGGCGTTTTGATACTCGCCACCTTCGGTATTTGGGTCACCCTTTCCGCGAACGGCAACGTAGCTCATAGGCGGGACAGTTACGATACTCGGCTTGCTTGCAGGTTTGTAGAGCTCCTTGCATTCCTTCTTAAAGTCGAACGCCATGTTGGCCGCCTTTCTGCGTATTGGCCTGCTTAGATAGTTGAATCATATCATAGAAACGAACAACTGTTCGAATGATTTGGCTGACAGATTGAGATGCGTGCGTTGTGTTTGGCGGTCGGCCTGACCCCGTTGATGATTTCTCGGCCTCCCCGGCGCCCTATCTATAGCTGCCGTTTCCCCATATAAAACCTGCCAAAATAAACCTGTCCCTTTTTGGTAGGTGGGAAATGGGTAATACTAAAGAGTTATCCGACCAGATGGGAATTAATCGATGGCCTATATCGAATTCAAAGACGTCATCAAGGCATACGGCGAGGGCGATGCCCGCATCCACGCGCTCGACGGCGCGAGCTTTACCGTTGAGCGTGGCGAGCTTGCCATTATCTTGGGCGCTTCGGGCGCCGGTAAAACCACGGCGCTCAACATTCTGGGTGGCATGGATACGGCGACTTCCGGCACCGTGACGGTGGACGGGCGCGATGTGAGCTCCGCTAACGAGGCGCAGCTCGTGGAATACCGCCGCGCCGACGTCGGCTTTGTCTTCCAGTTCTACAATCTGGTCCCCAACCTGACGGCGCTCGAAAATGTTGAGCTTGCGGCGCAAATCTGCCCCGATTCGCTCGATGCCGAGCAAACGCTTTGCCAGGTTGGCCTGGGCGACCGCCTTGCTAACTTCCCCGCGCAGCTATCGGGCGGCGAGCAGCAGCGTGTGTCCATTGCCCGCGCGCTGGCCAAAAACCCCAAGCTGCTTCTATGCGACGAGCCCACGGGCGCCCTCGACTACAAAACCGGCAAGCAGATCTTGCAGCTGCTGCAGGACACCTGTCGCAAGCAGGGCATTACGGTCATTATCATCACCCACAACTCTGCGCTGGCGCCCATGGCCGATCGCCTGATCCGCTTTAAGAGCGGCCGCGTGGAGAGCGAGACGGTCCAGCAAAATCCTGTGCCTATCGAGACGATCGAGTGGTAGCGCCCATGAATCAGGACCGCCAAAACAGTCAACGCCGCGACGCGCAGAACACGGAGCGCGAGCAGGATTTTACGACCTACCGTACCGCCCAAAGCTCAAACGATATGGTGCCGACGGTTTTTCGCCGTGGCATCTACCGCACGATTCGCGGCAGCCTCAAACGCTTCTTGTCTATCGTTGTGATCACCGCGCTTGGCGTGAGCGTGATGTGCGGCCTTAAGGCGGGCTGCGAGGACCTGTGTGATTCGGTCGACGCCTATTTTGACCAGCAGAATGTCTATGACATCAACGTGCAGTCGACCTATGGTCTGACCGATGACGATCTTGCCGCGATCCAAGAGGTCGATGGCGTCGAGACGGCCGAGGGCATCTATACCGAGACCGCCTATACCGCCGTGGGTACGACGCGCGAGCGTGTCGTCGTACAGAGCCTCTCCAAAGAGAATATTGACCAACCGGTGCTAGTACGCGGCGAGCTGCCCGAGACTTCGGGCGAAGTGGCAGTGACCTCACGTTTTTTGAAGGCTTCGGGCAAGAAAATCGGCGATACGGTGAGTTTTGCCGCCAACGATGCGAGCTCGTCGAACCAAAGCGCCAAGGACCAGTTTGCCGATGGGGACTACACCATCACGGCCGAGGTTCTCGATCCTACCGACGTGAGCTCCGACTCGACAGTCAACGCCTTTCGCGCTGCTTCGACTGCGGACTACAAGTTCTACGTGAGCGAGGATGCCGCGACATCTTCTTCCTACTCCGCTGTCCACGTGGTCGTCGAGGGAGCCAAGAGCCTCAACTCCTATTCGGATGCCTACTCGGCAAAGATCAATGAGGTCAAGGGCAATATTGAGAAGATCCGCGAGGGGCGTGAGAAGGCGCGCGCTCAGGAGCTGACGGTCGACACACCGGCGAGCTTGGACGCGGCTGAGCGTCAGGCGAATATGGTCTTTGGGATCGAGCAGGACAACATCAATCGCATGGCCGAGGGCAGCGACGAGCGTGCGCAGGCGCAAGCCGACCTGGACCAGCGCCGCGCCGCCGCCGACCAGCAGTTTGCCGATGCCCGCGCCGAGCTTTCCGATTTGGGTGAATGCACGTGGTACATCCAGGACCGCGGCAATATCGCAAGCTACTCGAGCGTCGAGAGCGATAGCTCGTCAATTGAGGCCATCGCCACGGTGTTCCCGTTCATCTTCTTTATCGTCGCCGTGCTCATCAGCCTCACCACCGCCACACGTATGGTCGAGGAGGAGCGCACGCTCATTGGTCTGTACAAGGCGCTCGGCTATTCGCGCGGGCGTATCCTGTCCAAATATGTGGACTACTCGCTGTGGGCGTGTCTGATTGGCGGCGTACTCGGCAACATCATCGGATTTGTGGGCCTGCCGCTGTTCCTGTTTACGGTCTTCGACGACATGTACTCGCTGCCCCAGATGCTGCTTTCGTACGACATTGTGTCGTCGCTCGTGTCGGTGGCGCTGTTTGCCGTGGGCGTGGTGGGCGCCACGATTATCGCCTGCCGCCACGAGATGGCCGAGACCCCAGCCTCGCTCATGCGCCCCAAGGCCCCGCGCGCCGGCTCGCGCATCTTGCTCGAGCACATCGGCTTTATCTGGCGCCGCATGGGCTTTTTGAACAAGGTGGCAGCGCGTAACCTGTTCCGCTACAAAAAGCGCGCCTTTATGACCATCTTTGGCATCGCGGGCTGTACGGCGCTTGTGATTTGCGGTATGGGCATCCGTGATACGTCGGTCGCGCTTTCGCCCAAGCAGTACGGACATATCACGCGTTATGACCTGCTGGCGGTCGCCAACCCCGACGACTTTACGCAGGCGTGCGCGGCGCTCGATGAGCGCAGTGCGGCCAATGATTCCAACGTGACGGTGACCTCGACCCTGCCGATTATGACCGACAACGTCACCTTTACGTTTGGCGGCAAGAGCGAGACCGTGCAGCTCATCGTGGTGCCCGATGACCGCACGGGTGACTTGGGCGATTACGTGCGCCTTGAGGATGAGTCCAAAGAACCGCTCGCCCTGCGTGACGGGGATGTGTATTTGAGCAAGAGCTCTCAGCTGGTGCTGGGGATCAAACCGGGTGATACGGCGCACGTCCAGGATTCGTCGCTCAATGTTGCCAAGGTCAAAGTCAGCGACATCTCGCTCAACTATCTGGGCAACACGCTTTACATGACGCAGGGCACCTATGAGCGCGCGTTCGGTCGAAGCGCACACCTCAACGGCATCCTTGCGCTGCTTAAGGGTTCGTCGACCGATCAGATTGCGTTTACCAACCGTCTTAAGAGCGATGGTTGGATTACGTTGTCGAGTACCGCCGAGCATTGGGAAAACTATGAGGCAAACTTTACGATTATCAATTCGGTCGTGGTGCTTGTGACCTTTATGGCGGCGTGCCTGTCGTTTGTGGTGGTGTTTACGCTGTCTAATACGAATATTTCGGAGCGCGAACGCGAGCTAGCGACCATCAAGGTACTGGGCTTTCGCCGTGGCGAGGTGCACCATTACGTCAACAAGGAGACGTTGATTCTTACGGCGATTGGAGCCGCACTGGGCGTACCGCTGGGCGGCTTGCTGGCCGAGAGCTTTACCTACATTTTGCAAATGCCGTCGCTGTACTTTGACGTTGAGGTCGAGCCTCTGAGCTACGTGCTGTCCGTTTTGCTTGCCTTTGCCTTTACGTTTATCGTCAACCTCGCTACCAATCGCACCCTCAATAAGATCGACATGGTCGGCGCCCTCAAGAGCGCCGAGTAACCTGCCAAAAAGGGATAGGTTTATTTTGGCAGGTTTTATCTGGGCAAACGCCGGACAACCATTGTCGCTGCCACAATGACAGGATAAGGAACAAGGGCATTTTCCGGGTAGCCGGGTTCGTTACCATTCGTCCCATTCATCAGCATTTTCCTCCAGATATTTTCTTAATTTCTCAAAAGAGCTTGTGCCTGTACTGTATCGTGCTTCTCGACGTGTTGAACAGCTCCGCAATCTCGGTATCGTTCATTCCCTCGAAGTAATACAGCAATATGGCTTTGCGCTTTTCTTCCGGCAAAGTACGGATTGCTTCAAGAAGCAGCTTTGGCGTGATTTTCTTCCCGGCTTTCTCAAAGACGGTTTCGGCGGCTTCACGTTTGAAATATTCATCAAACGTATGAAGCTGCCGCGCTTCGTCTAAGGTCATGTCGGAAAAGGTCACTTCCTTTGCCTTGTGTCTGCGAAGTTCTCTATGGGTGTCGCAAGCTTCATTGTGCAATACCGTATTACAAAACTTCTGAAAAGCACACTGTTTGTAAAACTCCCTGCTATTAGGTTCCACATTCTCACCTCCTTTCTCGTTGGAAAGTTGGTGGTGCTTCCCCCCTTTTCGCGGGGCAATACGGCGTTTTTCAAAAACGCCGAAGATTTTTTGAAATTTCTTCAAAAATTTTTTGAACGTACAAAATGCGCCCGTCCGAAAAGCCCGGACGGGCGCATAGGCATTGTAAGCAGTATCCAGATGATTAGACAGTTCATATATATAAGCGTAGTTTCCCCCGGTGGTGGGCGGGCTTTTTTTGATAAGTCAATAACTGTCGGATTTTGTCGATATGCTTTTTGCTTCATGGCGGCTACCTCCTTTAGCCGCCGATTTCAACAGTGATACCGCGTCATTTCATTAGAAGATAAAAAGAAACGGCGGCTTTGATTTTTCAAAGCTGCTGCGGAAATCAAAGAACGACAAGCAACAGTTCTGATTTTGCTCCAATATGGTTATTAGGGGCACAAATTAAAATCAAAAAAGAGCCGATAACAGCAGTATTTCAAACTGCATATTATCGGCTCTGCGTCTGTGCGTCTGGCTCTTTTAATTAAATTATTTCTGTTGTTTTTTGGCTTTATTATATGTATTAGCTAACTGTCCACAAGCTGCTTTAATCTCTCTACCATGAGAAACTCTCATGGTAACTTCAAGTCCTGTTTGCTCTAATTGATGTTTGAACGCAACCATTTCTTGTTTTTGTGGTGCTCTAATTTTTGAATTACTCGTCGGGTTGTATTGCAGCACGTTAATCATAACATTTTTGCCCTTAAACCATTTTGCAAGTTGCCTTATATCTGAGGAACGGTCATTTATACCTGGTAAAAGCAAATACGCAAATACCACTTTTCGATTATGCCTTTGAGAATAGGACAATGCTTGCTTAACAACATCTTCAATAGCGTACATGTGCATATGAGGAATGATACAGTTTCTCGCAGCCTGTGTTGCTGCATGTAAAGATATTGTCAACTGAATTTTTAGATGTTCTTCGCGCAATTTTTTTAATTGATTAACTGGACCAACTGTTGATACGGTAATGCCGTCGGTTGGAAAGTTAAGTCCATTTCTATCTCGAAGAATATGGATTGCTGCAATCAAGTTGTCGTAATTGAATAAAGGTTCTCCCATTCCCATAAAAACGATACGATTTACTTTTTGACGTATCAATACAACCTGCTGCACAATTTCAGACGGTGTTAGATTACGAACAAAACCATTGCGTCCGGACTCACAAAAAATACAGCCAACAGAACAACCAACTTGCGTATAATAGGAATTGAAATTAAATTAGATGCTAAAAATTTGTAATTAAGAAGGAGGGATTCGTCATGTTGGTATTCCAAATGCGTAATGTAGATAAAACATCTACTGTTTTGAAACAGACTAAAAACAGTGATTACACAGATAAATAAATACGTTAGATTAATTCCTACCAGTGACTAATCTTATGACTTTTTAAACAGATAACTAAAATTACAAACAAATCGTTTAACTTCTGTATTTATTTATAGATGTAATCACTTCAGGAGTGATTACATGAACAAAAATATAAAATATTCTCAAAACTTTTTAACGAGTGAAAAAGTACTCAACCAAATAATAAAACAATTGAATTTAAAAGAAACCGATACCGTTTACGAAATTGGAACAGGAAAAGGGCATTTAACGACGAAACTGGCTAAAATAAGTAAACAGGTAACGTCTATTGAATTAGACAGTCATCTATTCAACTTATCGTCAGAAAAATTAAAACTGAATACTCGTGTCACTCTAATTCACCAAGATATTCTACAGTTTCAATTCCCTAACAAACAGAGGTATAAAATTGTTGGGAGTATTCCTTACCATTTAAGCACACAAATTATTAAAAAAGTGGTTTTTGAAAGCCATGCGTCTGACATCTATCTGATTGTTGAAGAAGGATTCTACAAGCGTACCTTGGATATTCACCGAACACTAGGGTTGCTCTTGCACACTCAAGTCTCGATTCAGCAATTGCTTAAGCTGCCAGCGGAATGCTTTCATCCTAAACCAAAAGTAAACAGTGTCTTAATAAAACTTACCCGCCATACCACAGATGTTCCAGATAAATATTGGAAGCTATATACGTACTTTGTTTCAAAATGGGTCAATCGAGAATATCGTCAACTGTTTACTAAAAATCAGTTTCATCAAGCAATGAAACACGCCAAAGTAAACAATTTAAGTACCGTTACTTATGAGCAAGTATTGTCTATTTTTAATAGTTATCTATTATTTAACGGGAGGAAATAATTCTATGAGTCGCTTTTGTAAATTTGGAAAGTTACACGTTACTAAAGGGAATGTAGATAAATTATTAGGTATACTACTGACAGCTTCCAAGGAGCTAAAGCGCTCGGGACCCCATTAAGTATTTTTAAAAGCATGGTCGCAAGTTTCACTAGCAGCCATGCTTTTATTGAATCATTGTAGGACATTTTAAAGATAATTGCCCACTTTAAAATTAAACATGTGCTTAGAATCGTTCTAGGCAACACCAATAACAATCACTAATCACAAGTGATTTATAACTAAATATCCTTCCTTTTCAAAATTAAAAAGTTTGTTTTTCAGAGTTTTTGATTATGATTTCTAGTTTTTCAACATCAACGATATGCGTTAATTTACATTTAGGGCAGAAAAGAGGAAAATTTCTTAATACCGTATTATAAAATACTTGAACCCTCGTCTTTCCGTTACAAATTGGACATTTTATCCAATATTTTTCAAGCATAATATTTCTCCTTTTGCGCAAAAAAATGCCGGTCAATTCTCAACATGAGCATTGACCGGCATTTATACATATAATACTACAACAAAATTAAGGCATAGTTTTTATACTATGTCTATACGTCGTTAGTTTTGTTGTATAGCATACGCAAAATAAGCATGACAAAAAAGCCCATATTGAAAATGGGAAAATCTTTTTTGATTTCAATGCTTATCGAATACGCATGCTATGTAACATAAACATTCCCCCCCTTTTATATAATATTATATACAAAAGCAGCTTGTTGTCAACATATATATATATGAATTATTTTGGCTAACTGATAGAACTACGTAGACATATCCAAGAAGAAAGGGGAACAGTAAAATGTAATAGGGTGAATAACTATGGCAAAAAGACCAGTACCACGATACGACTTTAAGGCTTTTGGGGCAGCGATAAAGGCAGCGCGTGAGGGATGCAAGGAGAGCCGCAAGAAAGTAGGCGACGAAATGTTTATCTCGCCGCGCTACCTTGCGAACATTGAGAACAAGGGGCAGCACCCAAGTTTACAGATATTCTTTGAGCTGATACAGCGTTACCATATATCCGTAGACCAATTCCTTTTAGAAACGCCGCCGGAGAAGAACACGCAGCGGCGGCAGCTTGACGCGCTTCTTGACGGTATGAGCGATACAGGCATACGGATTGTAACCGCAACGGCAAAGGAGATTTCCGAAGTCGAAAAAGAGGGCGAATAGGAATGTCCGACTTAAAACTGAACAGGATTTAGAAAGCGTTGTAATCTTTTTTTGAGATTGCAGCGTTTTTCTTTTGCGTAAGTTTGGCAAAATCGCTTTTTCTCCGTAGTAGGTGATAAGAGCCTAAAGGATAAAAACATTCGTAGCAAGCATAGGAAGCGGGTACCCACTTCCGTATTTTCCCCTCCCGCGCTGCGGCGCGTCGGTTGAAAATTGCTTGTTGGGAAGTGTCCCAAACCCTCGGAACGGAAAGGAAAGGAGCGAATACATGAACGGACGCAAAAGAACGGTGCAAATCAAATTCAGAGTGACGGAAGCGGAACGGGATTTAATACTGGAAAAAATGAAGCTCGTACCCACCCGGAACATGGCGGCATATCTGCGGAAGATTGCCATTGACGGGTATATCATTCAGATAGACCATGCCGATATAAAGGCAATGACCGCAGAGATACAGAAAATCGGTGTCAACGTCAACCAGATAGCACGCCGCGTAAACGCGACGGGGAACGCATACCAAGAGGACATAGAGGAAATAAAGGGGGTGCTTGCGGAGATATGGCGGTTACAAAGATTAAGCCTATTAAAAGCACTCTAAGCAAAGCCCTTGACTATATCGAAAACCCGGACAAGACGGACGGAAAAATGCTTGTGTCCTCTTTCGGCTGCTCCTATGAAACGGCAGATATTGAATTTGAATATACCTTGTCCCAAGCACTCCAAAAGGGGAACAATTTAGCCTTTCATCTGATACAGTCCTTTGAGCCGGGGGAAGTCGATTATCAGAAAGCCCATGAAATCGGAAAGCAGCTTGCCGACGCGGTAACAAAGGGGCAGCATGAATATGTACTCACGACGCACATTGACAAAGGACACGTCCACAATCACATTATTTTCTGCGCCGTAAATTTCGTAGACCACCGCAAATATAATTCCAACAAAAGGAGCTATTACGGCATACGGAACATGAGCGACAAGCTGTGTCGGGAAAATGGCTTGTCCGTCGTCGTTCCCGGCAAGGGCAGCAAGGGAAAGAGCTATGCGGAGTACCAGGCAGAAAAGACGGGTACAAGTTAGGTGGCCCGGCGTTTGCCCCGTTTTGCTGGGGATGTCTGTCGTTCAGTGCTCTTACTGGCCAATCCAGTGTTGCGCATAGCTCTTAATGTCCTCGGTAAAACCGTCAAGGTCGTCAAGGGTGATCACGCTGTCGATAAGCAAATTGGCTATCTCGCGGTGCATTGTGCTGCGGCGAATGTCGTTTGCAATTACGCCTGAGGACAGCTTGTCTCTATTGAGGCGCTCTTCTAGTGCCCAAAATCTACTGGACGCTTCACTGTCGCCGTTCAGTATCTCAACATACTGGCCGATGAGCTTTTCCATATAACGTTCTTGCCATTGAGGAAGCATTTTCTTGAACAGCTTCCAGTCGCTTTCGGCTACGTCGCGCATATGTCCTCCGCTCGTCAAACGGGCTTTCCATTTGCCTTTCATTCTATTTGGCTTTCGCTCACAGGCGTGGATGAGAGGCTCTCTTTAGCCTTCGAGATTGGGCCTGAATGGGTGGTTTAGGCCTGTTTGCGGTGCTTCCATTGTTTGCGGCACCAGCGCATGAGCGCCTTTATGACGGGAATCGTGATGAGGATGATCCATGCAGGATGGGGCTGTCCCAAACAGAGCCACATGTAGAGGAACCAAGCGATGGCGGCTGCCGGGTAGATGGCCTCGATCAGCTTAGACAGGTGGCGCCGATCGATGAAGTCACCAATCGCGTAGTAGACGGGAACCAGAAAGACGAGGAAAAGCCCCATGCCCCATGTGCCGTAGACAATGCCGAGCACCAGATAGGCGAGAGTGACAAGTGCGGGGAAGGGGAATTTGTTCCATGCACGTCCGACCTTGGTGTGGAAATGCTTGCCATGATGGTCGAGCTTGTCGTGTGCTTCCTTCCAGCTGGAAAACGTCTCGCCGTCGATGGTGACGGTGCCGTCGTCATTGGTGCGTACGCTATGTCCATCGTCCTCAAGCGTATCGATATGCACGCCGTCCGGCCCCACATGCACCTCTTCGCCCTTGCGCTCGTTGGTCACATGGATGCCGCTCCAACCAACATGGACTTCCTCGCCTTTATTGGGATCAATGACGTGGATACCGCGCGCGAGGGAAATATCGACAAGTGGCTTATCGCTGCAATCAGCGTGCTCAGTAGAAGCCTCAGCCTCTTCAGCCTTATCTGAAGCTTTGGTGCCGGCGTTGCTGTTCTGCGCCTCATCATCAGCCTGTGAGTCATCAGCGCTAGCCACCGCCTCCCCATACAGCAGCTCATCCAGCGACACGCCATACAGCGCGGCGAGCGCAATAAGGTTATCGGTATCGGGTGAGGACTCGCTGCGCTCCCATTTACTGACAGCCTGACGACTCACACCCAGCTGGGCGGCAAGCGCCTCCTGAGAAAGCCCGGCAGCCTTGCGGCGATCAACGAGCCGCTGCGCCATCGCAAGATCCATGGTGGTTCCTTTCGTTTGATGGTCGAATCGAATGAGCCGAGTATGCCGAGAACAACCGGTAGCGACCACCATTTCTAGTTAGAATCTGCCCCAACCCTACCGCAACTACCGGTAGCAACCCCTAACGACCAGCCATTTTAGGACAAATGTCAGTGCAAGTAGCAGCCAAGAGCCCCCACTCAGTAAGTTGCGGTGGAATAGTTTCTGGATTCAGCCATTTGCGGACTAAGCAGGAACTATTTCACCGCAACTTAATTTCAGACCAGGCACCCGCAGCAAGAAGACGAATAGCCTCGGCGAGTATGTAAGCGCAGGGCCCTCCGACCCCGCCCGACGATTTCGATTGGCGACCTTTGACGGAGCCAAGGGAGGAGCCAAATCGAAATACGTCGGGCGGGGTCGGAGGGCCCGATGGGATGGATTTCGGCCGAGGCTATTCGTCGCCGAAGCTGATGCCCAACGCTTTGGCCTCGCGCACCAGATCGCTCTGGGGATCGACGTACTTGAGCTTGCCGGCGACATCCTCAAGCGGCATATGGCACATCTTGCCGTCGCGCAGGGCAATCATGTAGCCAAACTCGCCGCGCAGGCAGCCGAGCGCTGCCTCGACACCGCACTGGGTCGCAAAGATGCGGTCCTGGGCGTCGGGCTGACCGCCGCGCTGCGTGTGGCCGGGGATGGCGACGCGGGTCTCGCGACCGGTCTTGGCCTCGATCTCCTTGGCGATGTCGTAGACGATCGACGGGCTCGTGCGCTCGGCGAGCTTCTTCTTGTACTCCTTCTTGGACAGCGCCGCGTCCTCCTTGGAGATAGCGCCCTCGGCGACGGCCACGATGGTAAAGCGGCTGCCGGTCTCCATGCGATGCTCGATGGTCTTGATGACGTTATCCATGTCGTAGGGAATCTCGGGAATCAAGATGACATCCGCGCCGCCCGCGACGCCGGCGTACAGCGGGATCCAGCCAACCTTGTGGCCCATGATCTCGATGACAAACACGCGGCCGTGGCTCGAGGCGGTAGTGTGGATGTCGTCGATGCACTTGGTGGCGACGTCGATGGCGCTCGTAAAGCCAAACGTCAACTCGGTGCCCCAGGTGTCGTTATCGATGGTCTTGGGCAGGGCGATAACGTTGAGGCCCTCTTCGCGCAGGCGGTTGGCGGTCTTGGTGGAGCCGTTGCCGCCCAGCATAAACAGGCAGTCGAGCTGCAACTTGTGATAAGTGTGGACCATCGCGGGCACCTTCTCGACGCCGTCGGCCTCGGGAGTATCCAGGCGCTTGAACGGCGTACGGCTCGTGCCCAGGATGGTGCCGCCGCGGGTGAGGATGCCGCTAAAATCGGCGGGCGTCATGACGCGGAACCTGCTGTAGATAAGGCCCTGGTAGCCGTCCTCAAAACCGTAGATCTCGATAGGCTCTTCGCTATTGGTCATAAGCGTTTTGACAATGCCGCGCATGGTAGCGTTGAGCGCCTGGCAGTCGCCGCCACTGGTAAGAAGACCGATCCTAAGCATGATGAATCCTTCCGGGCAAGTTATAACATGCGCATAAGTTTACCCCCGCACACTGTTGATACGGGGGTAAAACGTGTTAGCTCAAGCGTATAGAAATGTAAGCAACGTCAGGCGAGCGTAAGGTCGACGGGCCTGGCTCCTTACAGTGCGAAGGCGTCGACGTCGCCCCAGTGGCGGCGCAGCGTGATGGCGGCAGCGGGCTCGGTGTTGTCAAAGACGACCGACCACTGCGTGTTGCTGGTGATGTCTTCCGGATTGGGCTCTTGCGCTGCAGCGCGTAGGGCCTTCCAAGCGACTGCCTCATCTTGGGCGCCGGCATGGGCGTCAAGGACACCGGCGATTGCGACGGCGCGCTCTTTACCATGGCCCAGCTCGCCATTCTTTTGGTTGGACAGCACTTCGTCGCCATAGCAGGCGTAGAAGTTCGTAACCTGGGTTACAGGAGTCGCTTTGAAAGCGCGGTCCGGATCGCGCGGATCCCACTCTACTACGCGCGCGTCACCGGCGGCGTCGTTTATAAAGAAGTGGTAATCGCGTCCTGCCATGGCGTGCATGTCGTAGGCGGAAAGCAGGTCGACAGCTTCTTGCGTGGTGGCGGCACGGTCGAGCACCAGACGGATGGCGAGCGAGGTATTGATGACGGGGCGTTGCGTGTCCTGGTCACAGGGCTTGGAATCCAGGGTGAGTACGGCAATGGACACGCCGCACTCGTTAACACCGTCGAGCTGGGCAAACGGGCCCATCAACGCCGCAGCGCGTCCGCCGACGGAGTCAAGCGGAGTGTTATCGCCCAGGTTGTTAAGGGCGGCAAACCCGATGGAGGCATAGCCGTCGCACGGGTGATTACGCACCAGCAGCGCTGAGGTGTCGTCCTTAAAGTCGTAATTGCGACCGGTGCGCACGCGGCCTTCGGCATCTACGGCGACAAAAGCGCTGCAGGCAAACTGGGGCGCCTGGACATGTGCCGGCACACCGGGCAGCACCTGCGCCACCACGGCATCGATGTAGGCCTGGTCGTCGCGCACGCCAGCGGCGATGATGCAATCAAGATCGTAGTCGTAGGCAATGTCGATTGCGTACAGGTCATAGCCATCCGCGTAGCCAGTCAAGCGTTTGAGTGACGCGGCGGACTTGATTTGTTTGTGATAAACGATGCCGGTGGCAGCGGCAAGGCCGACGGCGACTCCCGCGACACCGCAGGCGATGGCAATGTTACGTGGCTTCATGACGGCTCCTTTCGTCCTGTTAGCGTAATTGTCGCAAAAGGTGCACGGGCATGATGGCTCAACTTGGCGAGCGGCGCGGGATTAAACACGGAATGAAGAGTGCAGCACTGGCGCGGCGGGGTATGCTGGAGGGGACCATCAACCCAGCGAAAGGGGAGAGCATGACGGATCAGGAAACGCCCGAGCGCGCGCATGTGACGGCCGACGATATCGAGGCCGCTAACGACCTTATCGACTTTATCGAGGCATGCCCCAGCATGTTTCATACGGCGGCGACCATTATGGCCGAGCTCGACGAGGCGGGTTTTACCTACCTGCCCGAGAACGCGGCGTGGGACATCGAGCCGGGCGGGCGTTATTACACGCAACGCAACACCTCGAGCGTTGTTGCCTTTAAAGTGGGCGAGGACCTGGCCGCGACGTGGGGCGAGGACGGCGTTGCCGGTGACTATCATTTTCAGCTGACGGCGTCGCACAGCGACTCGCCGACGTTTAAGGTTAAGGCCGTGCCCGAGCTCGACGGCGCGGGCGAGACGCTGCGCCTGAACACCGAGGCCTACGGCGGCATGATCGACTACACCTGGTTCGACCGTCCGCTGGCACTCGCGGGCCGCGTGCTGGTACGCGAGGGCGACCGTATCGAGAGTCGTTTGCTCGCTACCGAGCGCGAAGTCGCCATCATCCCGAGCCTTGCCATCCATATGAACCGTGGCGTTAACGAGGGCTTTGCGCCCAACCGAGCCGTTGACCTGTGCCCTCTCATCAGCGCTGGTGACCTTAAGCAGGGCGACTTTGACGCCCTGATCGCCGACGAGCTGGATGTTGAGCCCGAGCAAATTTTGGGCCGCGATCTGTTCCTGGTCAATCGTCAGGATGCGCGCATTTGGGGCTGGGCCGACGAGTTTATCTCGACGCCCAAGCTCGACGACCTGGCCTGCGCCTACACCTCGCTGCAGGCATTTTTGGGTGCCGAGAACGCGCACGACGTTTCGGTCTTCTGCTGCTTTGATAATGAGGAGGTTGGCTCCGAGACCAAGCAGGGCGCCATGTCGACGTTCTTGGCCGATGCACTGCGCCGCATTAACGGCTCGCTGGGCTTTGACGACGAGTCGTACCACCGTGCGCTTGCCGCTTCGATGCTCGTGAGCTGCGACAACGCGCATGCCGTGCACCCCAACCACGCCGAGAAGTGCGACGCCCGCAACCAGGTTGTGCTCAACGGCGGCATCGTCATCAAGGAGGCCGCCAACCAGCACTACTGCACCGATGCCTTTAGTCGCGCGGTGTTCCAGGCCATCTGCGATGACACTGACGTACCCACGCAGGCCTTCGCAAACAAGAGCGATATGGCGGGTGGCTCCACGCTCGGCAACCTGTCGAACATGCAGGCGAGCATGCATGCCGTGGACGTGGGCCTGCCGCAGCTTGCCATGCACTCGAGCTACGAGACCGGCGGCGTGCGCGACGTGATGTACGCCATCCGCGCCCTCACCGCCTTCTACGAGCGCAACCTAACCATCAACGGCGCCGAAAGCGTGGAACTCTAAATGCGAGCCGAAGAAATGAAGGCCGAGCGTGGGGCTCAGCTTATTGATCGGGGTTTACAGCTGTTCGTCGCCGCTTGCCATGAGTCAGGGGTCGACGTGTCCAAGGCGCGACCAACGAGTGCTGAAGAACTCAAGCGTAACGCCTATTCGGACCGCTATGACGAGGAGACGGACTGGCTCTAATAAGCGAAGTGTCGAAAACGCTAGATGTATGTTTGATATCACTTTGGCGAGAGTGTCGCAGACAGAACTACCGGTATGGCGCAAGCCAACCTGACCCCATTGCACCAAACCTACCAAAAAGGGACAGGTTTATTTTGGCAGGTTTTATCTGGGCAAATGCCACAACGCCAACGGCAAGACGGAACTGCTAAGGCTTGCAGATGAAGCCGACGCCAGCGAAACGCCGCAGGTAGAGCGCACGCCAGCGAGAGCCCGCCGTTTGAGCCAAGGTGCCGTGAAATGAAAAGGCGCTGACCTTCTGGTCGCGCCTTTGAAATTGAACGGCAGATTGGCCAAACGGCGGGCTCGCAGCGTCGAGTGGTCCGCCGTTCGTTAGAACGGCGGAACCTAAGGGCGCAGCGTCGAGGGGTTCCGGCGTTTGGTAAAACGCCGGAACAAATCAGTGCTCGATCCAACAACGTAAAGTTTCGCCGGCCTGCAGGTGACGCAGATTCTCCGCGGCGATGTCGACGACGTTGTTGAGCGTGGCTGCCAGGTGGAACCAGCCGGAGACGTGCGGCGTGATGAGCATGTTGGGCGCATCCCACAGGGGGCTTGTCGCGGGCAGCGGTTCGGGGTCGGTGACGTCGACCGCGGCGCCGGCGAGATGTCCCGATTCCAGAGCGGCAACCAAGTCGTCGGCGACCACAAGATCGCCGCGGCCGCCGTTGGCAAAGAAGGCACCCGGTTTCATCGCGGCGAAGAACTCGGCGTTCGCCA
Source organism: Collinsella sp. AM09-41 (assembly GCF_003473245.1). Lineage (NCBI taxonomy): Bacteria > Bacillati > Actinomycetota > Coriobacteriia > Coriobacteriales > Coriobacteriaceae > Collinsella > Collinsella sp. AM09-41. The sequence goes on along the minus strand of NZ_QRMJ01000001.1, from coordinate 477,996 downwards.
GGCCGCGGGTCTCGGGTGTGCTCGGCATAAAGGATGCAACGATGTCAGCCTCGGCCAGGCGCTCGGGCAGGGCATCCATGCCGTCCATGTCCTCAAACACAATGGGGTAGACGAGCGGATGGCGCTTGATGCCGCGGACGTGCGCGCCCATGCTGCGGCAGAGCGTGGCGAAGTGGCCACCGACATCGCCCGCGCCCAGCACCAGCACATTGGCGTTTTTGAGCGAGGTGACCGGCCCCAAATCCTCCCAGCGATGCTCGCGCTGCAAGTCGTGATAGCCGGGCAGGCGCTTCATCATGGAAAGGACCATGGCAAACATGTGCTCGCTCACAGCCTGACCGTAGGCGCCCACCGAGCAAGACAGTTTGGCGTCGGCCGGCACGGTGCCGGCGGCAAGGTAGTCGTCATAGCCGGCGGTCTGCAATTGCAGCAGCTGGAGATGCTCGCATGCCGTGAGCATGTCAGAGTCGATGTTGCCCAAGATCACGTCGGCGTCGGCGACCTGCTCGCGCGTGATGGCGTCGGCGCTCGTGTAGATAAAGTCCTCGCCCGGAGCGCTCGACTCAAGAATTGCGCGATGGCGGTCATTGACGGGCAGCAAAACCAGGATGTTCACAAACAGTCCTCTCCGCTCGACCTGCCAAAAAGGGACAGGTTTATTTTGGCAGGTTTTACCAGGTAAAACGCTAAAAAACGCCGGGCTTCGTGATGGTTAACATATCCATCGCGTAGCCCGGCGCATCCACGGCTACCAGCTGAGCAGTTCGTAGCCGTCCTCGGTCACCACGAGCTGTACCTCGCACTGGGCCGAATCGCTGCCGTCCTTGGTGCGCACGCACCAGCCGTCGCCCTTGCTAATCTTGATGTCGGGCGCTCCGGCATTGACCATAGGCTCGATGGTAAAGACCATGCCCGGGGCCATGATGGTATCCACATCGGGCGCCTCGGTGGTAAAGCCCACAAATGGGTCTTCGTGGAACTCCTTACCGATGCCGTGTCCGCCGTACTCGCGCACCACGCTAAAACCGGCGTCCTCGACGGTCTTTTGCACGGCCTCGGCCATAACGGACAGTGGCAGCCATGGCTTGACGGCCGCCAGACCCGCTTCCACGCTGGCGCGGGTGACATCGACCAGGCGCTGGCGCTCGGCCGAGACCTCGCCGATGCAGAACATGCGGCTCGAGTCGCTAAAGTAGCCGTCTAGGATCGTGGAACAGTCCACGTTGATGATGTCGCCCTCGTGCAGCACGTCCGTATCGCAGGGAATGCCGTGGCAGACCACATCATTGATCGAGGTGCACACGCTCTTGGGGTAGCCCTCGTAGTTGAGGTCGGCCGGCGTGCCACCGTGCTCGACGGTGTAGTCGTAGATCATCTGGTCGATCTGGTTGGTGGTCATGCCTGCGGCGATATGCTCGCCCACATAATCGAGCACGCCCACGTTGATGGCTGCCGAGCGCTTGATGCCCTCGATATCGGCGGGAGTCTTGTAGAGCGTGCGAGGCAGAACCTCCCAGCCTTCTTCCCACAAGCGCTCGAGGCGCTCATCAAAGGCGCTATGGCATTTCTTGTATTTCTTGCCGCTGCCGCACCAGCAAGCGTCGTTGCGGCCGGGCACGGGTCCTTTGTCATACATGGCTAACTTCCTTTCATCCGCAGCTAGTATAGCCCACCCGCAGACCAGCTCATTTGGGATGGGGCTAATTTAGCTGCTGGCGGGCGGCCGCGCTAGTAGCTCACCTGGCAGGGAATACCGAGGGCGCGCACGCGCGCGGCAATGGCGTCGAGCACCTCGGGCGCTGCTTTGGCAAGGCCGGCGACTGGTGTCTCGCGCGCGACCGTGTAGATGGTCGCCTCCTGCGGACGAATGCGCTCGAGCGCCGCGAGCCAAGGGCCGACGTACTCCTCGCCGGTGTTATCGAGAGACTTGCCCCGGTACTCACCGCTCAAAAACATCGTCTGGATAATGACATGACCGTTAAAGCCTGCGAACGTCTCGATCTGGTGCTCGACGTCATAGGGGCCAACGGGCTGGTCGAGCAGCTGGATAAACGCCGGGTCGACGGTATCGAGCTTAAGAATGTTGTCGTCGACCATCATGAGCGCATCGTGCACAGCGGGCTGGTCGGCGCGCGTGCCGTTGGAAAGCACGGCAATCTTGGTGTTGGGGGCTAGCTGATCGCGCAGCGCGACGGCGCCGGCGATGGCCTGTGGAAACTCCGGTGCGGCGGTGGGCTCGCCGTTGCCTGCGAAGGTGATTACATCGGGGGGCTCGCCCTCGGCTGCCATCTCGCGCAGCTTTGCCTCGAGCGCTTCGAGTACCACGGCAGCCGTGTTATACGGCTCATGGCAGGGGCGCTCGGCGTTGAGGCCGTTCTCGCAGTAGATGCAGTCGAACGTGCAGATTTTGCCGCTGGCCGGCATCATGTTGACGCCGAGCGAGAGACCAAGGCGACGGCTGCGAACGGGCCCAAAGATGGGGCTGGCATTCAAAAACGTAGACATAGGCATATGCTCCTCAAGACAATTGTGCCTAAGCATAGCATCGGCTCCAAAGCAAGGTGTGGGCTCTTGCTTTACAAGTTTCGTTTTTTCACGTCGCTCATGATGCCGTGCCATGAAAAGCCTCGGGTCGGGTACAGTTAATCTGTTAACAAGGCGTAAAGCAATGCGGGTCCATCCAACCGTGCTGACGTGCAACTGGATGAGCATTGATGATGGGGGCACAACATGGATTTTACGGTCGAGAATGCGGGCACCACGATTGCCTGTCGCGAATATGCCGGCCCGGATGTGTCGCCTGATACTCCTGCCTTGGTGTGCGTGCACGGCGCTTGTGTTGACGGCGTCTTTTTTGACGGTATCGCCCGCGAGCTCGCCTGTGACTACCGCGTCATTGCCTACGACCGCCGCGGCTGTGGTGGCAGCAGCGAAGCGGCAGACGGCAGCTATGATCTTGCCGCTCAGGCCGCCGACCTGCAGGCCGTGATCGAACACGTTGGCGCTCCGACAAATGTGCTTGCGCACAGCGCCGGTACGTTGGTGGCGCTGGAGCTTCTTCGCACTGAACCCCATCTCGTCGCCCGTGCGATTCTGCATGAGCCGGCTGTGTCGGCCGAAGGCGTCGGCATGGGCGCAGCTCCGGTTTTGCTCGATATGATTGCGGCTGGAAAGGTTTCAAGGGCGCTCCGGCTTTTCTTGGGAGCCCTCGGCGACTTGGACCCCGAGGCTCCTGGAACGACCGAGGCAGAAGCCAAGCATGCCCTGCGCAACGGCCGCAGTTTCATGGCAAACGAATACGGGATTACTATGACCTGCGTTCCCGATTGGGATAGCGTTCGCGCGTCAAAAACGGTGGCCGCCGTGCTCCTAGGCGAGCTCTCGATTGGCACGCCCCGCGAGGCTGGCACGCGAGCGGCTGCCGAATATCTCGATTGCCCTCTCGTGACGATCCCGGGCGCGCATAACGGTCTGCGCGATCGCCCGGCAGCGGCTGCCCGGGCTGTCCGTGGCATCCTGGGGCTCTAGCATCCGCAATAGCCAAAGCAGGCTTCATCCGCAAACGTTTCGGCCGTATTAACAAACGTGCTCAAAACCTCGCGTCTGCGGCTTCAATCGCGCCGTCTGCCAACTCATAAGAATGTGGCAGCATTCACGTGCTTACCTGCATCGGCAAGGTGTTACCCTTGTAACATTTGGAACCCACCGCTACCATGCGAAACTATCGAAAGGGCCCCATATGCTCAATAATCACGAGGTCAATCTAACCGACGAGGAGGCTGCCGCCGAGGTCGCCCGTGTCGCGAAGACCTACCCCGTGGTGCGTTTGCTGTCGGCCGATCAGATTAAGAGTGAGCCTAACTGCCTGCTCGCCGGTGATCGGTGTCCTTGTCTGCGTCAGTCAAGTCTTGAGGCTTTGGCAGACTCCGATGAGGTGTCGGAGCAACTGCTCAATGATGGCACTGAGTACCGCGCCCGTCTACGCCCTTTGAAGGTCGAGGGCGAGCCTCACGTCTTGCTGATGGTGCGTCCGATCGATGAGCAAGAGGCCGCAGAAGAGGACCTTGTCTACACCGACGTGCTGACGAATGTGCGCAATCGCCGATATTACGAGGAAAAGCTCCGTAGCACCCGCGTGAATGCCGGCGTTGCGGTGATCGACCTTGATGATTTTAGGGTCTTCAACGATACGTGTGGCCGTCATGCCGGCGACCTTGCGCTCGGTGCTGTGGCGACAGCCATACGCAGCGGAATCCGTTCGACTGACGAGCTTGTGCGCTATGGCTGCGACAAGTTTGTGGTTGTCATGCCCAATATTCCCTCCGATGACTTCACCCGTCGCCTGCATCAGGTGTCCGATGCCGTTCATTCCACGATTATTCCGGGCCATGAGTACGTGAGCTTGACGGCATGTGTTGGTGGCGTTCGCATTCATGGCGAGACGGTCGATGAGGGCGTTGGCCGCGCTGCTCAGTTACTGAGCCGCGCTAAGGCAAAAGCCGGTACGGTCGTGACCGATGCCGATTCCATCGAGGCCTTCCAAAGCGAAAAGCCTTTGGTGCTTATCGCCGATGACTCCGAGATGAACCGAGCCATTCTCAGCGAGATGCTCAAGGACGAGCATTGCATCCTCGAGGCCGATAACGGTCGTGCGGCGCTCGACATGGTCGACCGCTATGGCGATGAGTTGTCGCTCGTGCTGCTGGACATTGTGATGCCGGGCATAAGCGGCTTTGAGGTGCTGGCCGATCTGTCGCGCCGATCGGGTATCGATAATCTGCCTGTCATCATGATTTCGAGCGAAGATTCCGATGATGCGGTTCTGCGCGCGTACGAGCTGGGCGCCTCGGACTATATCAACCGCCCGTTTGACTCCCGTATCGTGCGCCGCCGCGTAAGCAACACCATCCGCCTGTACGCCAAACAGCGCCGCCTGACGAACCTGCTGTCCCAACAGTACAACGAGCGCGTCAAGAACAGTCGCATGCTCATCGACATCATGGCCGGCGTCATGGAGCTTCGCAACGGCGAGAGCGGTAGGCACGTTACGAACATCGAAAAGCTGACCGAGCTGCTGCTTGGCTATCTGGTCCAGCGTAGCGGCACGATCTCCCTCGACAATGAGGAACGCTCCACGATCGCCCTGGCTTCGGCGCTGCACGATATCGGCAAGATGTCGATTGACGATGCGATTCTCAACAAGCCCGGACGCCTTACGCCCGAGGAATTCGAGATTATGAAGACGCATACCACGATTGGCGCCAACATGCTGCTCGAGCTGGGCAGCCATCACGCCGGCAATGCGCTTTTGGAATATGCGTACCAGATTGCGCGTTGGCACCACGAGCGCTGGGACGGCAGGGGTTATCCCGACGGTCTTAAGGGCGACGATATCCCCATCTCCGCGCAGGTGGTTTCGGTGGCTGACGTGTACGATGCGCTGACGAGCGTGCGCGTATACAAGGACGCTATCCCGCACGAGGAGGCGATCCAGATGATCCTGGACGGTAAGTGCGGCACCTTTAACCCGCTGCTGCTCGATTGCCTGCTCGAGGTGCAAGACCAAATTGCCGAAACATTGGCGCGCCCCGCCGAGGTCGTTGCGCTTCCTACGATTTAGTTTGACCAAAGGAGTTTCAATCCATGATTTCCATGCGTGAGGCGTATGAGAAGATCGGCGCCAATTATGATGACGCTTGCACTCGGCTGATGGGCGAGGAGATGCTTGCCCGTTTTGCCCTCAAGTTTTTGGATGACGAGAGCATGGACAAGCTGGAGGCTGCCATGGCGGCAGGAGACGCCAGGGAAGCGTTTATGGCGGCGCACACGCTCAAGGGCGTGAGCCAGAACCTGGGATTCGATAATCTGTACGAGCCGGCGCTCGTGGTGACCGAAGCACTGCGCGGTGCCGATACTGTTGACGGCGCTCGCGAGGGAATGCATGCACTGCAGCAGCAGTATGCGGCCACGATGTCGGCCCTGCGCGAGGCAGCCGAGTAAGAGGTTGTGAGCCTTGGCTGTGTGTCTGCCGCGTATAGGCAAAAGGGCGC